>NZ_JAYROR010000045.1:0-46352 GCF_041911615.1 Zoogloea sp.
CAGCCGAAGGCGCGCACCTCGACCCGCGCCAGCCGCGGGGCGTGCACGCCGTCGGGCGCGAAGAACGACGCCGCGCCAAAGTCGCCCAGCAGCGCCCGCCCCTCGCCGCCGTGCAGGATGTTGTGGGCGTACAGGTCGCCGTGGAGGATGCCGCGCCCGTGCAGGTGGGCGGCCGCGGCGGCGATGGCGCGGGCGATCCGCAGCACACCGGCCGGGGTGAAGCGTACCTCGGCGGTATAGACGTCGCGGGTGCACGAATCCAGACTCGGCGGGCCCGCAAGGGGACGGAAGGCCGGGTCGATCAGCGCCATCACCAGGCCGTCGGTGCCGTCCGGGTGGTCCGCCAGCCGACCCAGCACCGGGATCAGGTGCGGGTGGGCGCCGGCGCCGAGGCAGGCCGCGAGTTCGTTGAGGGGCAGCCCGTCGCTGGTCACCGCGCCCTTGAAGAGCTTCACGGCCACGTCGCGGCGGACGCCGTCCGCCCGCCATTCGGCCCGATGGATGACGCCCGATGCGCCCTCGCCGAGCACCCGTTCGAGGGCCACGTCGCGCCACGCCACCGGGCGGGCGCAGGCACGCTGCTGCCACGCGGCGTCGAGTTCGGCGCAGAAGGGATTGCCGGCGTAGGCCAGCCAGGTGAGGCGCGGCAATGCCGGCAGCCAGTCGGGCAGCGCCTCCAGGCGGTTGGCCGAGATGCGCAGCAGTTCGAGCCCGGTACAGGCGGCCATCTCGGGCGGCAGGCGGACCAGCCGGTTGCCGGCCAGGGCGAGCTTCTGCAGCCGGGCGCAGCGCCCGATGCGCGCCGGCAGGGCCTCGATGCGGTTGTCGGTGAGGATCAGCCAGCGCAGCCCGGGCGGCAGCGACGCCTCCGGCACGCTGCGCAGCCGGCATGACTTGAAACCGATCATCTCGAGCCGCGGGCAGGCGCCCAGCACCGCGGGCAGCACTTCGAAGGGATTGCCCGAGCAGAACAGCACCCGCAGGCGGTGCAGGCGCGGCAGATCGTCCGGCAGCGCGGCGAGGCGGTTGCCCGAGAGATCGAGGATCTCCAGGGAATCGGCCAGCGCGAAAATCTCGCGCGGGAATTCGGTGAGCCCGGCGGCGAGCTTGAGGTGGCGCGCGCCGGCCAGGGCGCCCGAGCGGAGTTGTTCGAGGGTGTGCATCGCGACGAGCCTTGCGGAAGATGGCCGATTCTAGCCGGCGCGCATGTTTCGCCTTGCCGACAAAGTCCTCATCCGATGCCCCGTGGGACGCCCGGACTACCCGATCCGGTTACGGGCGCGCAATTCGCGCTCCTCGAGCTGGGCGCGGGCCAGCATGCTTTCCTGGACGAAGGCGATGTGGCGGCGTACCGCCATCTGCGCGGCCAGCGGATCGCAGCCCTGCACGGCATCCCAGATGGCGCGGTGCTGGTCGCGCAGTTCGAGCCAGTCGTCGTCGCGACGGCGCAGGTGGCGCAGGTTGCGGTCGATGTGATCGTGGGTGACGCGGAACAGGCTGGCGGTGAGGTGACCGAACATCACATTGTGGGCCGCCTCGGCGATCGCCTGATGAAAGGCCAGGTCGGCCTTCACCTGCTCCTCGAAGACGCTGGCCGACGGCCCCTCGGCGAACAGCCCCTCGACCCGCGCATACGCCTCGCCGATGCGCTGCAGATCGATGTCGGTGGCACGGCTGGCGGCCAGGCTGGCGGCTTCGGATTCGAGCATCCCGCGAAACTCCAGCAGATCGGCCTGCACGTTGGGGTGCTGTCGCAGCATCTCGCCCCAGGGGTCGGTGAAGCCCGCGTCGAGGCGATCGGTGACAAAGGTGCCGCCGCCCTGGCGGCTGTGCAGCAGGCCCTTGGACACCAGCTTCTGGATCGCCTCGCGCAGCGACGGGCGCGACACGCCCAGCTCGGCGGCCAGTTCGCGCTCGGGCTGCAGGCGGTCGCCCGGTTTGAGCGCCCCTTCGAGGATGCGCCGTTCGAGCTCGTGGGCGATGGTGTCGGAGAGGCGCTGGACGGCGATTTTTCCGATGGTCATGGTAGCCCCTGAAATTGGTCTGACCAAAATACTACCCGACGAACTTGACGGACCTCAAGACGAAACGCCGCAAAAGCTCCGCGTTTACCCTTAGAAACTCAAAAAATCAGAGGTTTGACTCTTTTAGAGGATTGACTTGACGATGGGAGCCGGGTAAATTTTTCCTCAGCCGATCAATTGGTCTTACCAATTTACCGGAAATACCCAGAATCATCTGGCCAATGGCCGCGACGACGGATCAGAATTCCGTCTCCAAGCGGCAGGACTGGAGGAGACGAATGAGCACCATCTCGACCGGCACCGGACACGGCGCCCGAACCTACCCCCTGCGCCCGCAGGCGGTCTATTTCTACGCCACCTGCCTGGTGGACATGTTCGTGCCCGAGGCGGGCATGGATGCCATCACCCTGCTCGAACGCGAAGGCGTGCGGGTGATCTTCCCGGACAACCAGACCTGCTGCGGCCAGCCGGCCTTCACCAGCGGTTTCCCGGCCGAAGCGCGGGACGTGGTGGCCGCCCAGCTCGACCTGTTTCCCGAGGACTACCCCATCGTGGTGCCCTCCGGCTCCTGCGCGGGCATGATCCGCTGGCACTGGGAGAAAGCCGTCGGCGACGACGCCGGCCTCAAGGCCCGGGCCGCCGCCATCGGCGCGCGCACCTACGAGCTGGCCGAGTTCCTGGTGCATGTGCTCGACTTCAAGCGGCCCGATCAGGGTGCCCCGACCACCGTCGCGCTGCACACCTCGTGTTCGGCCCGCCGCGAGATGGGCACCCTGCTGGTCGGCCGCGAGCTGCTGGCGCGCCTGGGCAACGTCACCCTCGCGGTGCAGGACCACGAATCGGAATGCTGCGGCTTCGGCGGCACCTTCTCGCTCAAGCACCCGGACATTTCCACCGCGATGGTCACCGACAAGGTGGCCTCCATCAAGGCCACCGGCGCCAAGCAGATGGTCACCGCCGACTGCGGCTGCATGCTCAACATCACCAAGCGCGCCGCGCTGCAGGACCAGGAAGCCGGCCGCGCCACGCCGTCGCTGCCGGGCGAGCACCTCGCCACCTTCCTGCTGCGCCGCACCGGAGGAAAAGTCTGATGAGCGCCCGCGACCGCATCCTCGCCAAGCTGCGCGGCGCCCAGCCCGCGGCGGCAAACCCGCTGCCCAGCCTCGACGAACACTACGCGCCCCGCGCCCGCGGCGAATCCGTCGCCCAGCGCGCCGCCCGCTTCAAGGCCGGCATCGAGGCCTTCCACGCCGAAGTGCATCTCGCCACCGACGCCGACTGGCCCGCGCTGCTGGCCCGGCTGTGCGTCGAAAAGGCCGTCGGCACCCTGCTCTACGGCGACGCCACGCCCGCCGGCCGCCGCCTGGATGCCGCCACCTTTTCCGGCACCACGCTCCGCCCGTGGGCTGGCCAGGTCGAGGACATCAAGGCAGACCTCTTCCACCGCGTCGGCGCCGGCTTCACCCAGGCCCGCGGCGCCATCGCCGAAACCGGCAGCCTGATCCTGTGGCCGTCCGACGCCGAGCCGCGCACCCTGTCGCTGGTGCCACCGGTGCACTTTGCGCTGCTCGACGCGCGCACCATCCAGCCCACCTTCTTCGACGCGATCCGCTTTGAGGACTGGTCCGCCGACATGCCCACCAACGCGCTCTTGATCTCCGGCCCGTCCAAGACCGCCGACATCCAGCAGACCCTGGCCTACGGCGCCCACGGCCCGAAGGAGCTGATCGTGATCGTCACCCACGCCGAAGGAGCGCCGCAATGAGCACCACCCACGTCAGCGCCGCCACCGAAAAGCCGATCGCCTTCGTCTCCGCCAAGCAGCTTCGGGAGCGGATGCACGACGCGGTGAACGACGCCCACCTGCGCAGCAGCTTCCGCGGCGCGATGGACTTCCTGATGGCCAAGCGGGCCGCCCAGTTCCCCGACGAAGGCGAGCTCGACTCGCTGCGCAGCCTCTCCGAAAGCATCCGCCAGTACAGCCTGTCGAAGCTGCCGGACCTGCTGGAGCAGCTCGAAGCCAAGCTCACCGCCAACGGCGTGAAGGTGCACTGGGCCGAAACGCCCGAAGAAGCCAATGCCATCATGCTCGGCATCGCCAAGCAGCATCAGGCCAAGCTGATCGTCAAGGGCAAGTCGATGGTGAGCGAGGAGATCGAGTTCAACCACGCCATGGAAGCCGCCGGCGTGGGCGCCCTCGAATCCGACATGGGCGAATACATCGTCCAGCTCGCCGGCGAGAAGCCGTCGCACATCATCATGCCGGCGATCCACCAGACCAAGCAGCAGATCGCCAAGCTGTTCGCCGAGCACATCCCCGGCGTGAGCTACACCGACAACGTGGACGCGCTGATCCAGATCGGCCGCCGCGTGCTGCGCGAGAAGTTCGAGATCGCCGACATCGGCCTGTCCGGCGTCAACTTCGCGGTGGCCGAGACCGGCACCTTGTGCCTCGTCGAGAACGAAGGCAACGGCCGCATGTGCACCACCGTGCCCAAGGTCCATATCGCCATCACCGGCATCGAGAAGGTCGTCGAGAAGCTGGAGCACGTCGCCCCGCTGTTCTCCATCCTGACCCGCTCGGCCACCGGCCAGGCGGTGTCCACCTACTTCAACATGATCTCCGGGCCGCGCAAGCCCCACGAGAAGGACGGCCCCGAGGAGGTGCACCTCGTACTCCTCGACAACGGCCGCTCCCAGGCCTACGCCGACGAGCAGCTGCGCAAGACGCTACAGTGCATCCGCTGCGGCGCCTGCATGAACCACTGCCCGGTGTACACCCGCATCGGCGGCCACGCCTACGGCACCACCTACCCCGGCCCCATCGGCAAGATCGTCTCGCCGCACATGATGGGCCTCGAGCAGACCCACCTGCTGCCCACCGCGTCGAGCCTGTGCGGCGCCTGCGGCGAAGTCTGCCCGGTGAAGATCCCGATCCCCGAGCTGCTGATCCGCCTGCGCGGCGAAGCCAACAGCGAACCCCACGCCAACCCGGCGATGGTCGGCCAGGGCGCCGGCTTCGACCGCCTCACCACCTTCGTCTGGCGGATGTGGGCGCGGGTCTACGGCCGGCCGGGCAGCTACCGGGCCTTCAGCTGGCTGGCCACCCGCCTGCGCTTCCTCACCCCGAGGAAGCAGTCCGGCTGGACCGCCGCGCGCCTGCCGCTGCAGCCCGCCCCGCGCCGGCTCAGAGACATGCTGCGCGACCGCAGATAGCGGCCGCGTAACGCCTCCGGGCGGCCACCGCGCCGCCCCGCCAACCCCCAGCATCCAATCCAATCCCTGACGGGAGTAACCCCTGTGTCCGCGCTCATCGACGCCCTGCGCCAACGGCTGCCCGCCGATCGCGTCATCATCGACGAACTGCGCCGCCTTGCCTACGGCACCGACGGCAGCTTCTACCGCCTGATCCCCGAAGTCGTCGCCGTGGCGAACGACGAAGCGGAAGTGCGCGACGTGATCGACCTGGCCCGCCGGCACGGCCGCCCGGTCACCTTCCGCGCGGCCGGCACCAGCCTGTGCGGCCAGGCCGTCACCGACGGGGTGCTGGTGCTGCTGGGCGAGGGCCTCGCCACCTGCCGCATCGCCCCGGACGGCGCCACCGTCAGCGTCGGCCCGGCCATCGTCGGCGCCGAGGTGAACCGCCGCCTCGCCCCCCTGGGCCGCAAGATCGGGCCCGACCCGGCCTCCATCAACGCCGCCAAGATCGGCGGGATCGCCGCCAACAACAGCTCCGGCATGTGCTGCGGCACCGCCCAGAACAGCTACCGCACCCTCGCCAGCCTGCGCGTGATGCTGGCCGACGGCACCGTGCTCGACACCGCCGATGCCGCCAGCGTCGCCGCCTTCCGGGCGCACCACGCCAGCCTGCTCGACGGCCTCGCCCGCCTCGCCGACGCGGTGCGCGGCGACGTGGCCCTCGCCGAGCGCATCCGCACCAAGTACAAGATCAAGAACACCACCGGCTACAGCCTCAACGCGCTGGTGGATTTCACCGACCCGATCGACATCCTCGCCCACCTGATGATCGGCTCGGAAGGCACCCTCGGCTTCATCGCCGAGGTCACCTACCACACCGTGCCCGAGTACGCCCACAAGGCCAGCGCGCTGGTGTTCTTCCCGGACATGGAGAGCGCCTGCCGCGCGGTGGTCGGCCTCAAGCAGCAGCCGGTGGACGCGGTCGAACTGCTCGACCGCGCCTCGCTGCGCGCCGTGGCCGACAAGCCGGGCATGCCACCGCTGCTCAAGACCCTCGCCGACGGCGCCACCGCGCTGCTCATCGAAACCCGCGCCCCCGACGCCCCGCAGCTCGCGGCCCGCATCGCCGCGGTGCTGGCCGAACTGAACCGCCACCCGCTCATCGAGGCGCCCGCCTTCACCACCGACCCGACCGAGATCGAGCGCCTGTGGAACGTGCGCAAGGGCACCTTCCCGGCCGTGGGCGCGGTGAGGAAGCCCGGCACCACGGTCATCATCGAGGACGTCGCGGTGGCCGTGCCGATGCTCGCCGCCGCCTGCCTCGACCTGCAGAAGCTGTTCGCCAAGCACGGCTACTTCGAGGCGATCATCTTCGGCCATGCGCTGGAGGGGAACGTCCATTTCGTGTTCACCCAGGATTTCGGCATCGAATCCGAAGTCGCCCGCTACGCCGCCTTCATGGACGACGTGTGCGCGATGCTGGTGGAGAAGTACGACGGCTCACTCAAGGCCGAGCACGGCACCGGCCGCAACATGGCGCCCTTCGTCGAGCTGGAATGGGGCACCCAGGCCTACGGGCTGATGAAGGAGATCAAGCAGCTCTTCGACCCCGAAGGCCTGCTCAACCCGGGCGTCATCATCAACGACGACCCGGCCGCGCACCTCAAGCACCTCAAGCCGATGCCCGCCGCCGGCCAGCTCTACGCGCCGGTGGACCGCTGCATCGAGTGCGGCTTCTGCGAACCGCAATGCCCGTCCCACGGCCTCACCCTGTTGCCGCGCCAGCGCATCGTCGGCTGGCGCGAGCTGTCCCGCCGCGACGCTGCTGGCGAGGCCCCCGGCCAGCTCGGCGAGGACTACCTTTACATGGGCCTCGACACTTGCGCCACCTGCGGCCTGTGCGCCACCGCCTGCCCGGTGGGCATCGAGACCGGCGCGCTGACCCGCGCGGTGCGCGGCGAGCAGCTCTCCGGCGTCGCGCGCAGCCTCGGCAGCCTGGCCGCCAAGCACTTCGGCGCCACCCAGGCGCTGGCCCGCACCGCCCTCAAGGCCGGCCACCTGGCCGAGGCAGTGATCGGGCCCAAGGCCCTGTCGCGCCTCACCGGCGGCGCCTGGAAGGAAGGCATGCCCAGGCCGCAGCCCCTGGGCCGCGCCACCCGCAGCCAGGGCGACAAAGTCGTCTACTTTCCCACCTGTGCCGGCCGCATGTTCGGCGCCGACACGCCGGAACATGCCCTGTCGGCCACCGTCATCCGGGTGCTGGAGTGCGCCGGCTACGCCCCGGTCGTCCCCGAAGGCGTCGATGCGCTGTGCTGCGGCCAGTCCTTCGCCAGCAAGGGCATGGCCGCCGAGGCCGACGCCAAGTCGGCCCAGCTTGAAGCCGTGCTCCGCAAGGCCAGCGACAACGGCAAGTACCCCATCGTGCTCGACGCCAGCGCCTGCAGCCTGCGCATGAAGACCTATCTCACCGAACGCCTGCCGGTGTTCGATCTGGTGGAGTTCGCCCACGACGCCCTGCTGCCGCGCCTGATGCTCCAGAAGAAGTCCGACCCGGTGCTGATCCACCTCAACTGCTCGGCGCGCCGCATGGGCTTCGAGGGCAAGTTTAAGCAGCTCGCCGCCGCCTGCGCCGAGCAGCCGGTGCTGCCGCCCGAAGTGAAGTGCTGCGGCTTCGGCGGCGACCGGGGCTTCGTGGTGCCGGAGCTCAACGCGCACGCCCTGCGCAAGCTGGAGGTGCCGGCCGGCTGCTGCGGCGGCTATTCGAGCAACCAGACCTGCGAGATCGGCCTCACCAACGCCACCGGCCTGCCCTACCGCTCGATCGTGCATCTGCTCGACGAGTGCAGCGCCGAAGCGGCGCGCATCGCGACCTGTTAGCCCCCGCGGGGGCGGGCACCCCCCGCCCCCGCGGACATCCGCCGGCCCGACCGGCACAAAAAGCCTCATCAAAGACCACACCCGCATTCTCAAAGGAGGAATACCGAATGCAACCCTGGATGCAGATTTACGACCCGCTGGGCAACCTCTGGCTGTCCTCGCTGGTCGCCGCGCTGCCGATCATCTTCTTCTTCGTGGCCCTCGCGGTGCTGCGCATGAAGGGGCATGTCGCCGGCACCATCACCGTCACCATCGCCCTGGCGGTGGCCATCTTCTTCTACAAGATGCCGGTGCCGATGGCGCTCGCGTCGGCCGGCTACGGCTTCCTGTACGGCCTGTGGCCGATCGCCTGGATCATCATCGCGGCGGTGTTCCTTTACAAGATCACCGTCAAAACCGGGCAGTTCGACATCATCCGCGCCTCGGTGGTGTCGATCACCGATGACCAGCGGCTGCAGATGCTGCTCGTCGGCTTCTCGTTCGGCGCCTTCCTGGAAGGTGCGGCGGGCTTCGGCGCGCCGGTGGCGATCACCGCCGCGCTGCTGGTGGGCCTGGGCTTCAACCCGCTGTACGCGGCCGGCCTGTGCCTGATCGCCAACACCGCCCCGGTGGCCTTCGGCGCGATGGGCATTCCCATCATCGTCGGCGGCCAGGTGACCGGCATCGACCCGTTCAAGATCGGCCAGATGGCCGGCCGCCAGCTGCCGCTGCTGTCGGTGATCGTCCCGTTCTGGCTCGTCGCCATGATGGACGGCTGGCGCGGCATCAAGGAGACCTGGCCGGCGATCATCGTGGCCGGCGGTTCCTTCGCCGTCACCCAGTACTTCACCGCCAACTACATCGGACCCGAGCTGCCGGACATCACCTCGGCGCTGGTCAGCCTGATCTGCCTCACCGTGTTCCTGAAGAACTGGAAGCCGAAGAACATCTTCCGCTTCGACAAGCAGGCCCACGCCGAGCGCCCCGCCGAGAAGCACTACGCCTTCGGCCAGATCGCCAAGGCCTGGTCGCCGTTCCTGATCCTGACCATCATGGTCACCATCTGGAGCCTCAAGCCCTTCAAGGCCCTGTTCGCCAAGGACGGCCCGCTGTACGCGCTGGTGTTCCAGTTCCCGGTGCCGATGCTCGACAAGCTGGTCATCAAGATGGAGCCGATCGTCGCCAAGGCCACCCCGTACGCCGCGGTGTACAAGCTCGACATCCTGTCGGCCACCGGCACCGCGATCTTCATCGCCGCGCTGATCACCATGGTCGTGCTCGGTATGCGCACCAGCGAAGCCGCCAAGACCCTGAAGGAGACCGTGTTCGAGCTGAAGCGCCCGATCTACTCCATCGGCATGGTGCTGGCCTTCGCCTTCGTCGCCAACTACTCGGGGCTGTCGGCCACCCTGGCGCTGCTGCTGGCCGGCACCGGCGCGCTGTTCCCGTTCTTCTCGCCGTTCCTGGGCTGGCTGGGCGTGTTCCTCACCGGCTCCGACACCTCGTCGAACGCGCTGTTCTGCTCGCTGCAGGCCACCACCGCCCACCAGGTCGGCGTCTCCGACACCCTGCTGGTGGCGGCCAACACCACCGGCGGCGTCACCGGCAAGATGATCTCCCCGCAGTCCATCGCCGTGGCCTGCGCGGCGGTCGGCCTGGTGGGCAAGGAATCCGACCTGTTCCGCTTCACCGTCAAGCACAGCCTGCTGTTCGCGACGATGGTCGGCATCATCACCACCCTGCAGGCCTACGTGTTCACCTGGATGATCCCGTAAGCCACGCAGCACCGCTTTCTGGACGGGGATTGCGTTCCCCTGGGAGCCTCGACGGCGGCCGGTGATCCGGTCGCCGTTTTTTTATGCGGCGGAGCCTCCTCCGGGCCCGCCCGGGCCAGGGCTACTGAGCGCGCTCCGACACCCCGCCGTGCTCCACGCCGCCGTGATGCAGGCGCTTCACCCGGTACATCCGCCGGTCGGCCGTCTCGAGCAGGCTGTCCACGTCCAGCCCGTCGGCCGGATATTCCGCCAGACCGATGCTCGCGCGAAGCGGGTAGGTGTGCCCCTCGAAGCTCAGCGGCTGCGCAATCTCGTCCTCGATGCGGTGCACCAGCAACGCGCCATTCATGGGCTGATCCACCGGCGAGAAGATCATGCCGAACTCGTCCCCGCCGAGCCGCGCGACGGTGTCGGACTCGCGGGCACAGGCCGCCAGCCGCCGGGCCATCTCCTTGATCGCGGCATCGCCGACCCGGTGCCCGAAGGAGTCGTTGAGGTGCTTCAGCCCGTCCATGTCGATCATCAGCACGCTGGCGGGCCGCTTGTCGCGCCGGTGCAGCGCCAGCGCGTTGCGCAGTCGCTCGATGTAGAAGGCCCGGTTCGCCAGCCCCGTCATCGCATCGTGGGTGGCTTTGTAGAACAGCGCGTCGGCGTTGTATTTCGCGGCGAAGTACAGGGCCGCCGCCACCACGTCCGACAGCAGGCGCAGGGCCCGCACGTCGGCATCGTCGAACTGGTCGGGCACCCGGGACATCGCCTTGAGCACCCCGACGTTCTCACCCTTGTGGCGCAGCGGCACCACGATCATCGAGCGCAGCCCCATCTTGCGGCAGGCCTCCCGATCAACCCGCGGGTCGTCTTCCGCATCCCGGCAGTACAGGATCTCGCCCGTCCGCACGCACAGTCCGGAGAGGCTTTCGCCCAGCCGCAGGCGCAGCCCGAGCTGCTTTTCGGCCAGCCCCGCGACGGCGCGATAGACCATCTCCTCGCCATCGGCCAGCTCGATGGCCGCGCCGTCCGCACCGATCAACGGCAAGGTACGCTCGACCACCAGGCTCATGGTGCCGCTCAGATCCAGCCCGAGCCGGGCGATGTCGGCCTGGATGGCGATGATGTCCAACAGCTGCGTCTTGGCTGGCATGGGTAACCCCACGATGGCTGGTCTAATCGCAAAAACTATACACCTTTAGTCATAGGGGGCATTGCATAAACCTTTAATGTGTCAGGGTTTCACGACAACCGCGGATGGTGGCGCCCACGCCGCAGCGCCATTCCGCCGGGCGGCCCGGGCCGCCCCCGAGCCGGGCTTCCACCCCGTCGAGCCCCCTGCGCGGCTACGCGATGGGCGTCGCACCACGGGAGGCGGCATTTCTTACAGTGTCCGACGGCGTTTCCGGGTGGCCGATGTCGCGGAGGCACGCCCCATCGGCCGCGCCTCCACCACCGCGGCGGATCATTCCGCCGGCATTCGCCGCTGCGCGCTGTCGGGATTTTTTACAGCGCCATCCCAAAACGGGTGTAACCATTTAAAACAATTGTGTTTTTTTGTCAGGCACCGGAATTGCTACATGCCTTCTGGTTGCCCATGAAGCCCATCGGGCCTCGGCGCCGAATTTCCCCGCAAGCCTTCACCCCGAGATCAAAGGAGTTGCCATGTTCGAGAGCAAGATGCGCACATGCGGCCTGGCGCTGATCGCCAGCACCGCTTTCATCGCTGCCGCACCGGCCCAGGCCAACGTGATCGGCTACTACAGCACCGTCTTCGATACCGACTGGGCCACCGCCGGCACCGGCGGCCTGCGTGGCGGCAGCGGAACGATCACCGTGAGCGGGGTGACCGGCACGGTCAACCAGTCGCTCCTGTACTGGCAGGGGCCCACCAACACCACCGACCCCAACGCGATGGCCAACATCCAGGTCAACGGCAGCCCGATCACCGGCACGAACATCGGCTTCTCGTCGGACAACTTCTGGGGCCGCCTCAACGGCCAGGCCTACCGCGCCGACACCACCGCCACCATCAACGGCAACGGCGCCTACACCCTGTCGGGCTTCAACACCAGCACCACCACCGGCAACGGCGCCGGCGCCGCGTTGTTCTTCAAGGACGCGGACACCACCAACAACCGCGACGTGGTGATCTTCAACGGCAACGACTCGAACTTCGCCACCACCTACGACCCCGCCGGCTGGGACATCACCCTGAACGGCATCAACTACTCCGGCGGTCAGGCCTTCCTGCGCCTGTTCGTGTCCGACGGCCAGAATTTCAGCGCCAACGACGACGGCACGCTCAAAGTCAATGGCGTGCCCATCGCCAGCGGTGGCCTGTTCCAGGGCGATTCGCTGCCGGGCACCTCGGTGGGCAACGGCAACCTGTTCGACATCAAGTCCTACGACATCACCAGCCTGCTGGTGCCGGGCAGCAATTCGCTGCACATCACCCTCGACGACGGCTTCAACGACGCACTGAGCGCGATCACCGCGTTCATCGACCTGCCCGCCGGGGCCGCGCCGATTCCCGAGCCGGGCGCGCTGGCCCTGCTGGGCCTGGGCGCCGCCGGGCTGCTGGCGCAGCGTCGCAAGACCGCCTGATCCAGCCCACGCCACCGCGCGCGGCGGCGATTCGACGGCGACCGCGAGGTCGCCGTTTTTTCTTGGCGCAACGGGGGGCTCAATGCCCGCCGGTGCGCGAGAAAACGTTCATCACCACCACCCCGGCGACGATCAGCCCCATGCCGAACAGCGCCGGCGCGTCGAGCCGCTGGCCGTAGATGAACCAGCCCGCGAGCGCGATCAACACGATGCCGACGCCCGACCAGATCGCGTAGGCCACGCCGACCGGGATGACCCGCAGGGTGAGGGCCAGGAAGTAGAACGCGGTGGCGTAGCCGGCCACCACCAGCAGCGACGGCCACAGCCGGCTGAAGCCCTCGCTCGACTTGAGGGCCGAAGTGGCGATGGTCTCCGAGACGATCGCGACGAACAGGAAAAGCCAGTGCTTCACGGGGACTCCCGACGGGACACGATGAGCGGGGGTGGGGCCGGCAACCGGCGGGCCTCACGCCGGGGGCTGGAGGGCGATCACCGCCATGCCGACCAGGGCGATAGCCGCGCCGCCGACGTCCCAGCGGGTGAGCGCGACGCCTTCGACGACGCGCAGCCAGCCCAATGCCACGGCGATGTACATGCCGCCGTAGGCCGCGTAGGTACGGCCGGCCGCGCTGGGATGCAGGGTCAGCAGCCACGCGAAGAGCGCCAGCGACGCCGCCGCCGGCAGGAGCAGCAAGGCTGTCCGGCCTTGCCGGAGCACGAGCCAGGGCAGGTAGCAGCCGACGATTTCGGCCAGCGCGGTCGCGGCGAACAGGAAACTCAGGCGGAGCAACTCCACGAGTGGGCCTTCTCGAGACCGGAAAGACCCGATTGTGCCACCGGGCCGCCGCTGCTGCACCGCAGCAAACCTGGCACGAAGCCTGCATGAAACGGCTTACCCCCTTCTGCTCAAGGATACGTGCCATGGACATGGGTCTGACGGAAATCGTACTGATGGCGACGCTGGGCGCCTATTCGCCGCTGACGCTGATCGCCGCGTGGTCGGCCTTCAAGCGCACCAGACTGGCGCACCGCTAGGCGCGCGCGCCCCGTCGTGGCCCATCGCGGGCCGCGCCGGGCTCACTTGGCGACGGTCTTGGACAGGTCGTAGATCACGTCCACCACCCGGGTGGCGCCGTCGCGCATCTTCTTGATCGCCTCGCCCGCATCGCCGGCGAGGCCGACGCCGAGCTTCACTTCGTTGAGGCCGGCGTTCATGCTCGCGGTCACCGAATTGGACTCGGACTGGATGGCGTGGATCATTCCGCCGATCTCGCCGGTGGCGGTGCTGGTGCGCTCGGCGAGCTTGCGCACCTCGTCGGCCACCACCGCGAAGCCACGGCCGCTCTCGCCGGCGCGGGCCGCTTCGATGGCGGCATTGAGCGCCAGCAGGTTGGTCTGGTCGGCGATCTCGCGGATGGTATTGACGATGGTGGTGATCTGGGTGGTCTGGGTGCCGAGCTTGTCCACCAGCGCTGCCGATTCCTCGACGATGCCGGCGATGGCCCCCATCTTGGCCACCGTCTCGAGGATGATCGCTTCGCCGCTCTGGGAGATGCTGCGAGTCTCCAGGGCGACCTCGTAGGCGGTGTTGGTGCCCAGTTTCTCGGCCTGATGGCGCAGCACCTGCTCGGTCACGTCGGCGGCGAACTTGACGACCTTGACGACCGAGCCGTCGGGCGAGAACACCGGGTTGTAGCTGGCCTCCAGCCACACCTCGCGGCCATGCCGGTCCACCCGCGCGAACTGGCCCTTGATGAACTCGCCCCGCGCCAGCGCCCCCCAGAAATCGGCGTATTCGACGCTCTGGCCGAAGTCCGCCGGGCAGAACATGCGGTGGTGCTTGCCGACGACGTCGCGGGCGGCGTAGCCCATGGTGCGCAGGAAGGTGTCGTTGGCGCGCAGCACGATGCCGTCGGTCGAGAATTCGATGACCGCCGTGGAGCGCTCGATGGCCTCGATCATCGCCCGGGTGCGGGCGGCGTCCTCGACCTGGGCGGTGACGTCGGCGGCGAGCTTGACCACCTTGACCACCCGGCCGCTGTCGTCGCACACGGGGTTGTAAGTCGCCTCCATCCACAGATCGTGGCCGTCGCGGTGGCGCCGCTTGACCATCCCGCGGAAGAACTCGCCACCGCGCAGGCGCGACCAGAACGCCGCGTAGTCGCGGCTCTCGGCGTAGTCCGGATCGCACAGCAGGCGGTGGGACTGGCCGGCGAGCTGCTCCGCGGTATAGCCGACGAGGGTGCAGAAGGCGGCGTTGGCGGCTACGACCTCGCCTTCGGGCGTCAGCTCGATGATCGCGATGGATCGATCGATGGCGCTCAGCAGGGCCTGGCCCTGGCGAAGCTCGGCTTCCAGCGCCTCGATCCTCAACAGGTGTTTCTTACAGAACATGCACGCTCCTCAATTTCGGCGGGTCTGGCGTCGTGCCGCTCACGGCAGGCGGGATGCCCGAACGGGCAGCCTCCGACCGCGCCGGGCGTCACGCTCGCCCGGTGTCGGCGAAAGACAGCGGGCGCATGAGGGGTTTACGGCGTCGGCGGCGAAGAATTCAGCGCGCAATGTTCAAAATTTGTCAAAAACACCAACTCGGGGGCGCGTCACAGGTAACGCAGGCGACGGCTGCGCTCGAGGCGCTGGGCGAAGCGCGGAAAATCGAGCCCGGTGCGGGTGCGCAGCGCCTTGGCGAGATTGCCGACCTCCCGCCAGCGGGGCGCGAAGGCCGGGTTGCGAAAGGCCAGCACGATGTCGTTGCCGTCGGGCAGCGACAGGGTCAGCAGGCGCTCGTCGAACACCTCGGCGATCATCGCCAGATGGTCCTCGCGGCTGTCCTTGTCGCCGGCGAGGTTGGCGACCATCACGCCGCGCCCGGCGAGGGCGTCGAGGACGCTGCGGTAGAAATCGGTCGAGCTGACCGAACCCGACAGGCCGTGGCGGTCGAAGGCGTCCATCATGACGACGTCGGGCCGCGTCTCCCAGCCGCGGCTGCGCACGACCCAGTCGGCGCCGTCGCCTTCCACGACGGTCAGGCGGGCATCGTCGGGCGGCACCGCGAACGCGTCGCGAAAGGCGATCACGTGGGGGTCGATCTCGACCACCGTGATGCGCGCCGACCCCACGTGGCGGTGGCAGAACTTGGCCAGCGAACCGCCCCCCAGCCCGAGCATCAGGATGTGCTGGGGGCGCGGCAGGAACAGCAGGAAGCTCATCATGGCCTGGGTGTAGTCCAGCGCCAGCTCGAAGGGCTCCTTGAGATTCATGGTGCTCTGGATCAGCGACAGCGAGAAATGCAGGCTGCGGGTGGTGCCGTCATCGATGACGAAGGGCTTGTCGTAGTCGCCGCTGCGTACCTTGTGGAGCAGCCACTGGCTGTCGGCGTCTGCGGGCTCGAGGAGCCGGATGGTGTCGGTATCCGACAGGAAGGGGCTGGGCAGGACCAGGATGTGCGGCGAAGAAGACGACACGGGCGATGCCAGGACAAGGGGGAGCGCCATTGTACGCCGGCGCCCCCGCGGACACCGGCGCGGGCCGGCACCTAAAGTTGACGCCCCCGGGGTCGTTAGCTGCATCAGCGCCGGCTGAATTGCCCGAGGGGGGGGCTGTCCGGCATGTCGTTCAAAATACACAACGAGGATCGCCCATGACCATCGCCAAACGCCTGCTGCTGCTGGTGGCCATCGCCCTGACGAGCCTGCTCGCGCTGACCACCGTCAGCTACCTGCAGATGAACAAGGTCTACGAGCGGACCAACTTCGCGACGATCAACGTGGTGCCGAGCCTCGAGATCCTCAACAAGATGGCGGTGGAGTTCGGCCGCCTGCGTCTGCGCGTCTATCGCCACGTGCTGGCCACCGATGCCAAGGAAATGGCGGAGGTCGACCGGAGCATCCTCCAGGCCAGGAAGTGGCTCGAGGATTCGATAAAGAGCTACGAAGGCTACCTCGCCGACGACGAGGACAGGCGCCTGCTCGACAACGAACGCACCACGCTGGCGGCCTACGTCAAATCCTTCGAAGACGTCCTGGTGGCCTCGCGTCAGGGCAAGCAGGACGAAGCCCGGAGCATCCTCCAGCAGCGCCAGTCGCTGGGCGTCAAGTTCAACGAGGAACTCGAAGCCCACATGGCTTACAACCGCGAGATCGCCAAGCGCGCGTCCGACGAAGCCGCTGCCACCAAGGACAGCGCGACCTGGATCGGGCTGGGCATCTTCGGCGCCTGCGCGCTGGCACTGGTGGTCACCAGCCTGGTGACGATCCGCAGCATCGCCGCCCGCATCGCCGAGGCCAACGCCGTGACAGCCCGCATCGCCGACGGCGATCTGCGCCGGACCCAGAACGTCGGGCTCGGCAACGACGAGATCGGCCAGATGCTGAACGCCCTCGAGAACATGCGCGGCGAGCTCGCCCGCACCATCGGCCAGATCGTCGAGAACTCCGAAGCGGTGGCCCATTCCGCCACCGAGCTGTCGGCCACCGCCCAGCAGGTCTCCACCAGTTCCGAACAGCAGTCGTCCAGCACCTCGGCCGCCGCGGCGGCCGTCGAGGAGCTCACCGTCAGCATCGACCACGTGGGCCAGAGCGCCGACGAGGCCAACCACCGCGCCGCCGAGGCCGGCAGTCAAGCGGCACGCAGCGGCAACGGGGTGGCCGACGCGGCCGACAAGATCAGCAAGGTGGCGCAGCAGGTCGAGTCCACCGCGGGTCAGATCCAGCAGCTCTCCGAGCAGGTCCAGCAGATCGACAAGATCACCGTGGTGATCCGCGAGGTGGCCGACCAGACCAACCTGCTGGCCCTCAACGCCGCCATCGAGGCCGCCCGCGCCGGCGAGCAGGGCCGCGGCTTCGCGGTCGTCGCCGACGAGGTGCGCAAGCTCGCCGAACGCACCACCAGCTCGGTGCAGGAGATCAGCAACGTCATCAGCACCATCCAGCAGGGCGCGGTCGGCGCGGTGCACAGCATGCAGTCCAGCCGCAGCCTGGTGGGCGAGGTGGTCACCTCGGCCAGCGCCGCCAGCGATTCGATGAGCCACATCCGCGCCTCGGCCGACACCATGCAGTCGACCATCGAGAACATCAGCGACGCCCTGCGCGAACAACGCGGTGCCTCGACCGAACTGGCCCGCAACGTCGAGGCCATCGCCCAGATGTCAGAGGAAAACGCCGCCGCCGTCTCGTCGGTGGCCGACACCGCCCATCGCCTGGTGGGCGTGTCCGACAACCTCAAGTCGAGCGTCGCCCGGTTCCGCGTCTGACGCCGCGCGCACCCTCGCCGACAGCCGCCCACGGGCGGCTGCTTTCGTTTACCTGAACAGTCTTGCGGGGCCCTCTACCCCCAAAGAGGTAGCCGAAGAGAATGTCGGGTTAACCGGGTCAAGTTCGTCCGCCGGCCGCCGTACTCCATCGCGGATTCTGCGGCGCCCCTCGATCAACGACCTTCCTTCCGGTACGACCACCATGACCATCGCCAACCGCCTGCTCGCCCTCGTCGCGGGCGCCATCGTCAGCCTGTTGGCCTTGTCCGGGCTCAATCTCTACCAGATGCAGCGCGTCTATTCGGCAGCCAACTACGCCAACGAAAACGTGGTGCCGAGTATCGAACGCCTCAACCACGTCACCGCCGAATTCGGGCGCGCCCGCGTGCGCGCCTACCGCTACCTGATCCAGACCGACCCCGCCCAGCGCGCCGAGCTCGACAAGCTGCTGCAGGAAGCCCGCGGCAGCATGGAGAAGGCCCTCGCCGACTACACCGGCCTGATCTCCAACGATGAGGACCGGCGCCTGCTCGAAGCCGAGCGCGAATCCCTCGCCCACTACAACCGCTCGGTGGACGCTGCCCTGGCCCTGGCCCGCGCCGGACGCAACGAAGAAGCCCAGCAACTGCTCCTCAAGCACGTGCCGGACGCCCTGCGCTTCGAGGACCAGCTCACCGCCCACACCCGCTTCAACGAGCAGATCGGCAAGGACGCCGCCGCCGTCGGCACCGAAACACAGCAGCACGCCGTGTGGGTCGCCGTGGGCCTCACCGCCGTCGCCGGCCTGATCTTCGCGGTGTTCGGCTTCACCCTCGTGCGGGGCATCACCTCGCGCCTCACCGAAGCCAACCGGATGGCCGACCGCATCGCCGGCGGCGATCTGACCCGCGGCGACAAGCCCGTCAGCGGCACCGACGAGATCGCCCAGCTGCTGCACGCGCTGGAGCGAATGCGGGTGGACCTGGCCGCGACGATCGCCCACATCCTCGGCAACGCCGGCGACGTGAACAGTTCCGCCACCGGCCTGTCCACCGCCGCCAACCAGGTGTCGGTGAGCACCGACCAGCAATCGGGCGCCACCGCGACCGCCGCCGCCGCCGTCGAGGAGCTGACGGTGAGCATCGACCACGTCGGCGGCAATGCCGACGAGGCCCGTCAGCGCGCCCTCGAGGCCGGTCAGCAGGCTGCCGCCAGCGCCCACGGGGTCGATGCCGCCGCCGACAAGATCGGCCGGGTCGCCTCCCAGGTCGAGCACACCTCCCAGCGGATTCAGCAGCTCTCCGAGCAGGTCAAGCACATCGACACCATCACCGTGGTGATCCGCGAAGTGGCCGACCAGACCAACCTGCTGGCCCTCAACGCCGCCATCGAGGCCGCCCGCGCCGGCGAGCAGGGCCGCGGCTTCGCGGTCGTCGCCGACGAGGTGCGCAAGCTCGCCGAACGCACCACCACCTCGGTGCAGGAGATCAGCACCGTCATCGGCACCATCCAGCAGGGCGCCGTGGACGCCGTGAGCAGCATGAAGTCGAGCCGCGAACTGGTCGGCGAGGTGGTCGGCGCCTCGAACGCCGCCAGCGCCTCGATGGGCCATATCCGCAGCTCCGCCGACACCATGCAGTCGACCATCGAGAGCATCAGCGATGCCCTGCGCGAGCAGCGCGTGGCCTCGACCGAACTGGCCCGCAACGTCGAGGCCATCGCCCAGATGTCCGAGGAAAACGCCGCCGCCGTCGCCTCGGTGGCCGACACCGCAAACCGCCTGGTACGTGTCTCGGACAGCTTGCGCAACAGCGTCGAACGCTTCCGGATGTAAAGCCGCCGGGCCGCCGCGACGGCCCGTGCGACACCATGTCGCACCATCTTGGTGCAAGATTTTGCGTTCCATCAATCCGCACCCCGTCTCCGTCGATTTAAGGTGCGCGCTCTTGCGAAACAGGGAGCGTCACCATGAATCAACGTGTTCCGAGCCGACACGCCATCCTTCCGCTGGCCATTGCCAGTGTCTTTGCCTGGGCGCCCGCTGGCGCCGCCGACGACACGCCATCCCTCGGCCAGGTGGTCGTCACCGCCCCGGCGATGGACGCGCCGCTCACCGTCACCACCGACCCGCGCGCGCCGCGCCAGCCGGTGCCCGCCCATGACGGCGCCGATTACCTCAAGACCATTCCCGGCTTCTCGGTGATCCGCAAGGGTGGCACCGACGGCGACCCGGTGTTCCGCGGCATGGCCGCCTCGCGCCTCGGCATCCTGCTCGACGGCGAGATGATCCTCGGCGGCTGCGGGATGCGCATGGACCCGCCCACCGCCTACGTCTTTCCCGAGGCCTACGACCGCATCACCGTGCTGAAGGGCCCGCAGACCGTCAAGTACGGCCCGGGCAACAGCGCCGGCGTGGTGCTGTTCGAGCGCAAGCCGAAGGCCCGCACCGGCTTCTCGGCCTACGCCGACGCCAGCCTGCTGGCCGGCAATTTCGGGCGCAACGACCAGATGTTCGAGGCCGGCGTCGGCAACGAGCGTTTCTACGGCGAGATCACCGGCACCCACGCCCATGCCCAGGACTACCGCGACGGCAAGGGCCGCAGCGTGCATTCGTCCTACGACCGCTGGAGCGCCAACGGCGCCGTCGGCTGGACGCCCGACGCCGACACCCGCGTCGAACTCAGCTTCGCCAAGAGCGACGGCCAGGCCGCCTACGCCGACCGCAGCATGGACGGCGTGCGCTTCGACCGCAGCAACGTCGGGCTCAAGTTCGAGAAATCCCGCATCAGCCCGCTGTTGGCCAAGCTCGAGGCGCAGGTCTACTACAACTACGTGGACCACGTGATGGACAACTACAGCCTGCGCGCGGCCCCGATGATGAAGATGGTCAGCAACCCCGACCGCGAGACCAAGGGCGGCCGCCTCGCCGCCACCCTCGACCTCTCGCCGCGCACCACCCTCGAGACCGGCCTCGATTTCCAGACCAACGACCACACCCTGCGCACCGCCAGCGGCGCCGCCGCGGCCGGCTACGACGGCAAGCCGCGGATCGCCGACATGCGCTTCAACAGCTGGGGCGTGTTCGGCGAACTGGCCCACGAACTCAACGCCGCCCACCGCCTGATCGGCGGCCTGCGCGTCGATTTCAGCGAAGCGCAGGACCAGCGCACCGGCCGCAGCAGCTCGGGGCAGACCGACAGGGACACCCTCAAGGCCGGCTTCGTGCGCTGGGAAAGCGCCCTCGCCCCCACCGCCACCGTGTTCGCCGGCCTCGGCCACAGCGAACGGGCCGCCGACTACTGGGAACGCAGCAAGGCGCCGGAAGCCACCGCCAGCGGCAACGGCGTCGCCAGCACCTTCTTCCTGAAGCCCGAAAAGACCACCCAGCTCGACTCCGGCGTGATCTACGCCGCCGGCCCGCTGCGCGCCTCGGCATCGGCCTTCTACGCCAAGCACAAGGATTTCATCCAGATCCAGAAGCTCAACGCCTACGCCACCGACGCCCTCAACATCGACGCCACCACCTACGGGCTCGAAGGCGACCTGAGCTACCGCTTCGCCAGCCACTGGCAGAGCTACGCGACGCTGGCCTGGACCCACGGCGAGAACGACAGCACCGGCCGTCCGCTGGCGCAGATCGCGCCGCTCGAAGCGCGCCTCGGCACCGCCTACGACGACCGCACCTGGAGCGGCGGCGCGCTGCTGCGCCTGGTGCAGGGCCAGAAGCGCTACGACATCAACTCCGGCAACATCGTCGGTCAGGACATCGGCAGCTCGGCCGGCTTTGCGATCTTCTCGCTGAACGCCGGCTACCGCCCGGCCAAGGACACGCTGATCTCCGCCGGCGTGGACAACCTGTTCGACAAGACCTACGCCGAGTTCATCAGCCGTGGCGGCGCCAGCATCGGCGGCTTCACCCAGACCACGCGGGTGAACGAGCCCGGCCGCACCTTCTGGCTGAAGGCCAACTTCGCGCTGCGCTGACCCGCCGGACGCTCAGCCCCCGCTCGCCGGGGGCGGCGGGTCCGCCCGCGGGGTCAGCCCCTGGCGCGGCAGGCACACCCGGAAGGTCGAGCCCGCGCCCGGCGCGCTGCTCACCTCGATGCGCCCGCCGTGCTTGGTCACGATGTCGTACGAGATCGACAGGCCCAGGCCGGTGCCCTTGCCCGCCGGCTTGGTGGTGTAGAACGGATCGAAGATGCGCTTCTGCACCGCTGGCGGCATGCCCTGCCCGGTGTCGCTCACCTCGATCCACACCTGCGCGTCGTCGAAGCCGGTCCGCACGGTGATGGTGCCCCGCTGCACGATGGCATGGGCCGCATTGACCAGCAGATTCATCACCACCTGGTTGATCTGCGCCGGCAGACAGGCCACCCGCGGCAACGCCGGCGCGTAGTCGCGGATCACCTCGGCCTTGTACTTGAGTTCGTTCCACACCACGTTGAGGGTGCATTCGATGCCGGCATTGAGGTCGGCCTCCTGCCACTCGGCTTGATCCACGCGGGAGAAATCCTTCAGGTCGGCGACGATCTTGCGCACCCGCTCCAGCCCCTCGCGGGATTCGCGCAGCAGGTCGGGGATGTCCTCCTTCAGGAAGTCGAACTCCGCATCGGCGAAGTCGGCCTCGGTCGCGCGGCCGGCACGGCAGGCCTCGAGCAGGCCGATCATCGTCTCGTTGTAGCCCTTCAGGGTGCCCATGTTCGAATTGACGAAGCCCACCGGGTTGTTGATCTCGTGGGCGATGCCCGCCGCCAGCACGCCGATCGAGGCCATCTTCTCCGACTGCAGGAGCTGGCCGTGGGCCTCCTCCACCTCGGCGATCTTGCCGGCCAGTTCGAGCCAGCGCCGCCGCAGCACCTCGAGCAGCCCCCAGCCCCCCAGGAACACCACCGCGAAGGCCGCCGCGTGGGCCAGGGTGGTCTGGCGGATGCCGTCGCGGGTCGCCGCCTCGATGGGCGCGAAGCGCTGGGTCACGCTGATCCCGCCGCGGATGTCGCCCACCTTGTAGCCCTGGCTGGCGTGGCAGGCGAGGCAGCTCTCCTGCACCTTGAGCGGCGCCATGTAGTCGGTCCTGAACAACTCGCCCGCCGCTTTCCCCGCGCGGGCTGAGGGCCCCTGAGGCCTTGCCGAATCCTCCAGTTTCCAGTGCAATCACACTCACTTTCTGGAAGATTTGGAGCGCAGATTTTCAATGACGACCCCGGACTTTTTCCGCGCCCGGCTCGATGCGATGATCGACCTGCGCCACCCGCTGGCGGTATTGGCAACGCGCATGCCGTGGGCCGAGATCGAATCGGCGCTGGCGCCATGCTTTGCCCGCCAGGATCGCCAGGGACGCCCGATCGAAGGCCTGGATCTGTTCGGCCCGACCTTGCGGGTGGCGGGCGCAGGCACCAGCGCAGCAGGTCGCCCGCGCCTGCCGATCCGCCTGATGGTCGGGCTGCTGTACCTCAAGCACGCCTTCGGCGAGAGCGATGAGAGCGTCGTGCAACGATGGGCGGAGAATCCGTATTGGCAGTTCTTCTGCGGCGGCGAGTACTTCGAGACCCGCCTGCCCTGCGACCCGAGCAACCTCACCCGCTTCCGTCGCGCGCTGGGGGATGCGGGGGTGGAGGAACTCCTGGCCAAGACCATCGAAGCCGCCGTGTCGATGAAGGCCATTGCCCCGAAGGACCTGGAGCGGGTCATCGTCGATTCCACGGTGCAGGAGAAGGCCATCGCCTTTCCCACCGACAGCCGGCTGCTCGACGTGGCCCGGCGCAAACGGGTGCTCATCGCCAGGCGGGCTGGCCTGGTGCTGCGCCAGACCTTCGAGAAGGAAGGCCGCAGCCTCAAGCGGCGGGCCGGCGGCTACGCCCACGCCAGACAGTACCGGCGCCTGCACCGGGTGCTCAAGCGTCAGCGCACGATCCTGGGCCGGGTCCTGCGTGACCTGGAACGCCGTCTGCCGACGCTGGCGGAGAGGATGAAGGAGATTGCCACCCTGTGGCTCGAACGGGCCCGGCGCATCCACACCCAGCGGCCCAAGGACAAGCACAAGCTGTACGCCCTGCACGCGCCGGAAGTCGAATGCATCGGCAAGGGCAAGGCCCGCCAGCCTTACGAATTCGGGGTCAAGGTGGGCATTGCCACCACCGAGAAAGGCAACCTGATCGTCGGCGCCCGGGCCTTTCCCGGCAATCCCTACGACGGCCACACCCTCGCCGAGCAGATCGAGCAGGCGACGATCCTGATGCAGGACGTCCAAGGTGCCCCGAAGCCTCATACCGCCATCGTCGATCTGGGCTATCGGGGTGTGGAGGTGCCCGGGATCGAGATCATCCACCGCGGCCGGATCAAGAGTCTGAGCGCCAAGGCGCGCCGACTGCTCAAACGCCGTCAGGCGGTGGAGCCGGTGATCGGGCACCTGAAGGACGACTGCGGACTACGGCGCAATTGGCTTAAAGGATCGGAAGGCGATGTGCTGCACCCCGTGCTCTGTGCGGCGGGCTACAACCTGCGCTGGTTGCTGCGGGCCATTGCCCGC
Source organism: Zoogloea sp. (assembly GCF_041911615.1). GTDB lineage: Bacteria > Pseudomonadota > Gammaproteobacteria > Burkholderiales > Rhodocyclaceae > Zoogloea. Next base: position 24,205 of record NZ_JAYROR010000045.1, read on the forward strand.
TTGGGGCTGAGGGCGCTTTTTGCGCTCTGGTTTCTGCTCGGGATGCTTGGGCGAGTAGCCGGCGACGAGCGTTCCTGGCCGGTGGGCAGGCGGCTGGAGGTGGCGAATTGAATATTTCAGGGCCGACGACTTACGCGGGCTTTCAGGAAGTGCTGATTAAATCGTTTTTCGAAGCGAGCGCTTGCAACCTGTTGATTTATATGGACACGCCCCAGTGAGGATGGAATAAATCAGCCTCTCCTTAGGTTTCGACAGCCCTGCGTTACGTCCCCCGGCTCGCCGCCAAACCATCACTTACCAAATTCCTTCTATCGTCGCCGGGCACTCTTTATTGAGGCCTGGCTCGATATCCACTGTCCAGCCGTGTGGGTCCGTATAGCCTTCAAAGACTGCGCCGGAGCATAGGGTTACGCGGTACCTGACTTTTGCCCCAACGGGGCTTAAGAACCGCACAGGCCCCCCGAACTTCATCGGCTCGGTGGCGCTTCGTGCAAGAGAAGAACCGGGCGCAGAAAAATCCTTACGCGAAACCAAGCGTCGAACCACTTGTGAACTCTCCACGCGAATCGGTGCGTTTGGGCGCAGGAATGCAGTACGCCCCATGTTGTCCGTTATTCCACTGTACCCTCTCCACGCCGTATCCGTTACTCCTTGCCACGCTACGAGATAAGGAGTGTTAGGCATCGGCGCACCCGTCTTGGGCTCTCGCAAGACGTAGTAGCAGCCATTTTTACCGGAGCCAACCTGTTGCTGTCCCTTTATCGCGTCAGGCCAGCACTCGTAAGAAGATGGAACAGGTGGGATAGGATCGGGGAACAAGGGCGGAGCCGAAGCCGGCACGACGACGTCAGGCGCCGGAACCAGTTCGTTTCGCCCTGTGGCGCTTTTTGAGGCCACTTCGGGGATCATGCAATGCTCGTAAATCTTTTTATTTTTCATATTCCCCATTGTACCGATGGGGACAGGTATCGGTACAAAGACAACGCCCAAGTACTCGCCCGAGCGGCTCCTGGAAACGCAATTTACATCAGGGGTAAAAGCCGAAAGATTGCTCCGGGGAACTATGCGCTGCGTATCGAAGTTGAACGGAATACTTGCCGAAGGAGGAACGGGGCGAGGACCTCGCGCATCGACATTCCAGCGAGCGGGCAGGACACGTTCAAATGAACTGTCGCCACCAATAGTCGCATGATAGAGCATGAACTTCCGCTGCAGAGATTCGGGAATGTCTGCCACGGAAAGTCCCAGAGTTTCCACAACCGGAAAACAAACTGTGTCGGGACACTCTCCCCCGCGTTCCGCAAACACCCACACATCGTTTCCGTCGCGCAAGACCAGCCTTGGAAGGAATGGATAATACCGAGATGAATGCGCCTTGATGACTTCGTATTTATAACTGCGCCCTGACGACGCATCCAATTGGCTCTGTGAGTCAACCCAGACGAGACCAAGCCCTACAACATACCCAACGAACTCCGCCGTGGTTCCATGCAGACCGCTAGCCGGTCGCTGAAAAGCAACAGCCTCACCGCCACCATATGGAAACTCCAGATTTTCTGGAAGCCGGCGGGCATCGCTAGCGTAGTAAGGGCTGTCATCCTTCTCAAGCTTCGACGTGATTTCATCGAACAGATTCCAATTTGTAGGACGGATGACCAACTGACGACTTACCACGCCCTGACCCTCACTGCATGCCAATCTGTCGGAGGACTCCAATGTGCCGGAGGACCCCCATGCATCCTTTTGATAGCAATCAACGAGGAGGAAGACCTCGTTGCCGTCCTTCAAGGAGAACAATGGTGTCTTGGCGTATCCCATCTGATACTCCTCGTACCTTACCAATGGCAGGGGCGCCGCGCACGCTGACAGCATCAGCGAGGCTGCTCCGATCCAGAGTCGATAGCGCCGGGGGGATTTTTTGTGACGCGCGTGCTCCTGCATAACTTTCATATCATCCTCGCTGCATGCATCCCCTCAGCCAGAGCAACCGCACCTTCCGAGGGGCTTCTACGATCCCCCCTTAGGGGAGTGCTGATTAAATCGTATTTTGTCGAAGCGGGCGATTGCAACTTGTCGATTTACAGTACTACGCCCGAGTGAGAGTGGAATAAATCAGCGTTTCCCCTAACAGGCTGATGCAAAACTATTTCGAGTCGTCATAAACGTTGTTTTAAGGGGTCTCTTCACCTCCGCCACCCCCGAAAAAATTGCGTGTAGACCGTTCTGACGGGTCGTCATATTTTTCCGGGGCTGGTTTTTTACTTTTGCATCACCCTGCTAAGTTTACATACTACGCTACTCTTCTACATTGTAGCTAGCAGGCCGATGCAAAAAGCTCAGACTCCACGTTCAGCCTGATGCCCGTTGTTTGATCTCTCATGACTTCATTCCCGGAATTGGATTTCCAATCCCGTTTTGATGCCCATTGAATGGGTAGATAAATGGGTTTTCACCCGATTCCGGGGCCCGCATCATGCCGCGCTCCCCGCGGCTTGCAATTTGGCAATCCGCAGCAGGTTGTATGCGGCCGTCGACAGGTAGGCGGTGATGACGCACGACACGCACTGAGGGCTACGAGGTCAGTCAGCGCAAACGAAAGCGGATCGAGGAGATCTTCGGCTGGCTGAAGACGGTGGGCGCAATGAGAAAGACCCGCTTCATCGGAGAAGCCCGAACCCAGCATCGAGCCCCGGTGTCTTGCGTCCTTCAATGCGCGCAATGTGCGGCCGGATGTCGTGATCGCGAAGATGTTTCACGAAGTCCTTCACGTGGTAGCCCTTGTCGGCCCCCAGGGTCTTGGGATGAATCCTGCGGCGCCGGGCGCGGGTGAGCAGTTGGCGGGCGGCTTTGTGCTCGGCCTGGGTGGCATCGGTGATCAGCAGATCGACGCACAGGCCGCTGCGATTCTCCATGAGCGCATGACCCCCGTAGCTGAGCTTGGCCGGCTGCCCGTTGCCTTTCCTCATGAGCTTTGCGTCGGGATCGGTGGTGCTCTGGTGGGGGGCGTTGGAACGCTTCTCGCCCTTGAAATCCACTATCCCGGTGCCGTCGCCGGGCTTGGGTGGTTCGTCATCGCCCTTGCGCTTGAAGCTCTTGAAAGAGGCCCAGGCGTCGATCAAGGTGCCGTCCACGGTGAAGTGATCGGAGGACAGCAGCTTGCCCTTGCGGGCCAGGCGCACGACTTCGTCGAAGAAGCGCCGGGCGATGTCGGTCTGCACCAGGCGCTCGCGCAAACGGCTGAAATTGGATTGGTCCAGACCGCCCGATTCCAGGTCCAGATCGAGGAACCAGCGAAACAGCAGGTTGTAATCGAGTTGCTCACAGAATTGCCGATCCGAGCGCACCGAGTAGAAGGCGATCAGCAATTGGGCCTTGAGCAGCCGCTCCGGCGGAATCGACGGTCGGCCACCCTCGGCATAAAGCCCATCCAGCTCTGTCGAAATGGCCGACAGCGCCGAGTCAGCCAGTTTCTTCACCGGACGCAGCGGGTGATCGGCCGGAATCCGGGATTCGACCGAGAAATAGTGGAACATCGAGGACTGAGGATCGACTTCGCCGCGCATCGTTGCTGTGCCTGGGGTTTGAAGGGTACGGTTAGGACAGGTGGGTGGCGGGATCGTTCACTGGGTTTTGCATCGACCTGCTATTCTTACTGTGTCACAAAAATAAGCGCATTATTCGTTCCTTCAGAACTTGTCATTGACCCCGAGCGGAATGATGGAAATGCGTTTCGATGCGTACCTTGAGCACCTGTGTTCCGCCCTCGGACACGCGGACCGACGCGAAGGCCTGCGGGGCTATTGCCGTGGCCTGATGCTGCCGCTTGCGCGCAAAAGCGTGGAGCCGCTGGCGGCGAGTATTGAGTCGGCCCTGAACAACCATCCCGCCCCTTTCCCCACGCGGGCTGAGCACCCCTGAGGCCTTGCCGAATCCTCCAGTTTCCAGTGCAATCACACTCACTTTCTGGAAGATTTGGAGCGCAGATTTTCGATGACGACCCCGGACTTTTTCCGCGCCCGGCTGGACGCGATGATCGATCTGCGTCACCCGCTGGCGGTATTGGCCACCCGCATGCCGTGGGCCGAGATCGAATCGGCGCTGGCGCCATGCTTTGCCCGCCAGGACCGCCAAGGGCGTCCGATTGAGGGTTTGGATCTGTTCGGCCCGAGCTTGCAGGTAGCCGGAGCGGGTACGAGCCCGGCAGGGCGGCGACGCCTTCCGATCCGGTTGATGGTCGGGCTGCTGTACCTCAAGCACGCGTTCGGCGAGAGCGATGAAACGGTCGTGCAACGATGGGCGGAGAATCCGTATTGGCAGTTCTTTTGCGGCGGTGAGTATTTCGAGACCCGGCTGCCCTGCGACCCGAGTGGCCTGACACGCTTCCGTCGCGCGCTGGGGGACGCGGGCGTGGAAGAACGCCTGGCCAAGACCATCGAGGCCGCCGTGTCGATGAAAGCCATCGCCCACTTTTCCCTTTTCCCACCGACAGCCGGCTGCTCGACGTGGCCCGGCGCAAACGGGTGCTCATCGCCAAACGGTCTGGCCTGGTGCTGCGCCAGACCTTCGAGAAGGAAGGCCGCAGCCTCAAGCGGCGAGCCGGTGGCTATGCCCACGCCAGACAATACCGGCGGCTGCGCCGGGTGCTCAGGCGCCAGCGGACGATCCTGGGCCGGGTCCTGCGTGACCTGGAACGCCGTCTGCCGATGCTTTCCGACGGCATCAAGCAGATGGTCACCCTGTGGCTCGAACGAGCCCGGCGCATCATCGACTGCTCGCGGATCTTCGCGATCTGGATCTCGAGGGAAAAGGCCACCACCACACCCCACACCACCAGCGGCAGCAGCCACCAGCGCCGCTCGCGCACGACATGGGGAATGGATCGGGGGCCGACCGCGGCAGGACTGGCGGGAGAGGACATCGGGCGAATCACGGCAGGTGGGCGCGACCACGGTCGCAGACCTCCGCTTAACGGCAGCGGGCCCGGCCTCCTGAAGCCGACGGGCGACGTTCAGCCCAGCAGCGCCACCGACTTGATCTGCGCCACCACCGCCATGCCCGCCGCGAGCCCCAGCTGATCCTTCGACAGGCGCGTGATCCGCGCCAGCAAGGGCACGCCGCCCGCGTCGAGGCTGACCAGGCAGTGGGCCGGATGGGCCGCCGCCGAGAAACCGGCGATCCGCGCCGGCAGGCGATTGACGATGCTCGACGGCGCCTCGGCAGACAACGCCAGACTCACGTCGCGGGCGTGGATGCGCAGCCGCACCCGCTCGCCGGGCGCCCGCGCCATGCGCGTCACCCGGATGCTGCCACCGGCAAAATCGAGGCGGGTGAGCTGGTAGGCCTCGTCGTGGCCGGCGACGGTGGTTTCGATCCGCACCGCGGCATCCTCGCCCTGGGCCAGCGGCAGGTCCACCCGCGCCAGCAGTTCGGCGCAGGGTCCGCTGGCGCGCACCCGGCCGGCTTCGAGCAGCACCAGGTGATCGGCCAGCCGCATCACCTCGTCGAGGGCGTGGCTCACGTACAGCACTGGGATCGCCAGCTCGTCGTGGAGGCGTTCGAGGTAGGGCAGGATCTCGAGCTTGCGCGCCGCGTCGAGGGCCGCCAGGGGCTCGTCCATCAGCAGCAGGCGCGGGCTGGTGAGCAGCGCCCGGGCGATCGCCACCCGCTGGCGCTCGCCGCCGGAGAGGGTCGCGCTGCGCCGGTCGAGCAGGTGACCGATGCCGAGCAGCCCGATCGCCGTGTCGGCGGCAATCCGCCGCTCGCCGGGCGGCACCCGGCGCTGGCCGAAGAACAGGTTGTCGCGCACCGAAAGGTGGGCGAACAGGCTGGCCTCCTGGAACACGTAGCCGAGGGCGCGGCGATGGGTCGGCACGAAGACGCCGCGGCCGTCGTCCTGCCACCGCTCGCCATTCACCTCGACCCGCCCCGCCGCCCGGCTGAGCCCGGCGACGCAGCGCAGCAGCGTGGTCTTGCCCGAGCCCGAGGCGCCGAACAGCGCCGTCACGCCGCGTCCCGGCAGGTGCAGATCCACGTCCAGCGCGAAATCCGCCAGCGGCAGCCGCGCCTGGATCGTCAGCGCGCTCATGCGCCGACGCCCACGCCGCGGCGCCCGCCGCCCAGGGCGTGGAGCCCCAGCAGCACCACGAAGGAAAACACCAGCAGCCCGGCGGCCAGCCCGTGGGCCTGGGCGTACTCCAGCGCCTCCACGTGGTTGTAGATCTGCATCGACAGCACCTGGGTCTTGCCGGGAATGTTGCCGCCGATCATCAGCACCACCCCGAACTCCCCCACGGTGTGGGCGAAACCGAGGATCGCCGCGGTGACGAAGCCCGGTCGCGCCAGCGGTAGCGCCACCGTGAAGAAGGCCGCCAGCGGCGAGGCGCGCAGGGTGGCCGCCACTTCCAGCGGGCGCTCGCCCATCGCCGCGAAGGCGTTCTGGATCGGCTGCACGACGAAGGGCAGCGAATAGATCACCGAGGCCACCACCAGCCCGGCGAAGGTGAAGGGCAACCCGCCGATGCCCAGCGCGGCGGTAAGCCGGCCGACCGGCCCGTCCGGCGCCATCGCCACCAGCAGGTAGAAGCCGAGCACCGTGGGCGGCAGCACGATGGGCAGCGACACCACCGCCGCGACCACCCCGCGCAGGGGCGAACAGGTGCGCGCCAGCCACCACGCCAGCGGCGTGCCGACGACGAGCAGCAGCCCGGTCACCAGGGTGGCGAGCGCGGCCGTCAGGCGGATCGCCGACCAGTCGGCGGGGCCGAGTTCCATGGCGGCTCAGCGCGCGTAGCCGTAGGCGCGGATCACCGCCCGGGCCGCGTCGGACTTCAGGTAGCCCAGCAGCGCCGTCGCGGCGGCGCTGGCCTTGCCCTTGTCGAGCAGCACCGCGTCCTGGCGGATCGGGCTGTGGTAGGCGTCGGGCACCAGCCAGTGGGAGCCGTCGATCAGCTTGCCGTCCTGGTGGATCTGCGCGAAGGCCACGAAGCCCAGCTCGGCGTTGCCGGAGCTGACGAACTGCAGGGCCTGCCCGATGCTCTCGCCGACCACCAGCCGCGGTTGCAGCGCGTCGGCCAGGCCGAGGGCCTTCATCGTCTCGAGCGCCGCCAGGCCGTAGGGCGCGAGCCTGGGATTGGCGACGGCGAGGTGCGCGAAGCGCTGCGAGCGCAGCACCTCACCCTTGTCGTCCACCAGGCCGGGCTTCGGCGACCACAGCACCAGCTTGCCGATGGCGTAGGTGAACTGGCTGCCGGCCACTCCGTCGCCCTCCTTCACCAGCCGCGTCGGAGTTTCGTCGTCGGCCGCGAGCAGCACCTGAAAGGGCGCGCCGGCCTTGATCTGGGCGTAGAACTTGCCGGTCGAGCCGAAGGCCAGCTGCGCCTTGTGGCCGGTGGCCCGTTCGAAGTCGGCGGCGATCTGCTTCATCGGCGCGGTGAAGTTGGCGGCGACGGCCACCGACACCTCGTCGGCCCGCGCGGCCAACGGCGCGGCGAGCAGGGCGAAAGTCGCGGCAAAGGCGCGAAGGAAAGGCTTCATGAGGCGCTCCGTGAGTTGGACATCAATCGAAGACGGCGAGGATCACCGCGTTGGCCGAGCACACCGCGCCGGCCCGGCCGCCCACCGCGAGGCCGAGCGCCGCGACACGCGCGTCGCTCACCAGCGCGGTGACGCTGCGGCCGCCGGGCAGCACGAGCGTCACCTCGGCACTGACCGCGCCGTGGTGGATCGCGCCGACCTCGCCCCACCACAGGTTGTCGGCAGTGGCGGGCCGCAGCCCGTCGGTGACGATGTCCACCGACGGCGCCTTGACGAAGGCGTGCACCGATTTGCCCACGGTCAGCGCCAGGTTCTCGACGCTGGCGCGGGTGATCCGCGCCCGCAGCAGGTTGGCGTCGTCGAGGCGCAGGGCGACCTCCACATCCACGTCGCCCGCGCGCAGCTCGACGACCGTTCCGACGAACTGATTGCGGGCGCTGGTGCGCATCGACATGCGGCGCAGCAGGGTCTGGAACTGGCGCACGCTGCCCGGGTCCGCGTCGCCCAGGCGTTCCACCAGGCGGTCGATGGCGCCCTGGTATTCCTGCTCCACGGCCCGGTACAGGGCGATCATCTGGCGCCCGTAGGCGGTCAATGCCGTGCCGCCGCCCTGCCGCCCGCCCACCGACCGCTCGACCAGCGGCGCATCGGCCAGGTTGTTCATCGCATCGACCGCGTCCCAGGCCGCCTTGTACGACAGCGGCACCGCCTTTGCCGCCCGGGAAATCGAACCGTGGCGGTCGATGGCCTCGAGCAGGCGGATGCGGGTATCGCCGAGAAAGGCGCCGGATTCGGTATCCACGCTGAGCTTGCCGACGAGCTTGTGGGGAACGGGGCCGCGAGGGCACATGGGACAACCTATATATTCAGGTATATAACGAAACGTACTTTACCCCACCGCGACCGCCATCACAAACCCGACGCCCCCACGGCGTGGCGTCCGGCCGGGCGCCAGCTATCGGATCATAGACCAAAGCTATCAAAACCAGAAAATCATTCAACTTGTCTTATCAAATCTCCCGGCCGATACTAAGTCCAACAAGCCACACGGCCTTGCCCACCACCCGCCATCAGGAGAAAAATCATGAGCAAATGCCCGATCATGACCACCAGCGCCGGTTCGCCGATTGCCGACAACCAGAACACCCTCACCGCCGGCCCGCGCGGTCCGGTGTTGATGCAGGACTGGCAGCTGCTCGAAAAGCTCGCCCATCAGAACCGCGAGCGCATCCCCGAACGCGTCGTCCACGCCAAGGGCTGGGGCGCCCACGGCACCCTCACCGTCACCCACGACATCAGCAAGTACACCCGCGCGAAGATCTTCAGCGAGGTCGGCAAGACCACCCCGATGATCGCCCGCTTCTCCACCGTCGCCGGCGAGATGGGCGCGGCCGACGCCGAGCGCGACGTGCGCGGCTTCGCCCTCAAGTTCTACACCGAGGAAGGCAACTGGGACTTGGTCGGCAACAACACGCCGGTGTTCTTCATCCGCGACCCGCTCAAGTTCCCGGACTTCATCCACACCCAGAAGCGCCACCCGCGCACCAACCTGCGCTCGCCCACCGCGATGTGGGATTTCTGGAGCCTCTCGCCCGAGTCGCTCCACCAGGTCACGATCCTCATGTCGGATCGCGGCCTGCCCACCGACGTGCGCCACATCAACGGCTACGGCAGCCACACCTATTCGTTCTGGAACACGAACGGCGAGCGTTTCTGGGTCAAGTTCCACTTCAAGACCCAGCAGGGCCACAAGCACTGGACCAACGCCGAGGCCGAGGCCGTGGTCGGCAAGACCCGCGAATCGACCCAGGAAGACTTGTACGACGCCATCGCCCGCGGCGACTTCCCGCGGTGGACGATGTACGTGCAGATCATGCCGGAGCTCGACGCCGACAAGCACTGGTACAACCCCTTCGACCTCACCAAGGTGTGGCCCCACGGCGACTACCCGCTCATCGAAGTGGGCGTGCTCGAACTCAACCGCAACGCCGACAACTACTTTGCCGAGATCGAGCAGGTCGCCATGTCGCCCAGCAACATGGTGCCGGGCATCGGCGCGAGCCCCGACAAGATGCTCCAGGCGCGCATCTTCAGCTACGCCGATGCCCACCGCTACCGCCTCGGCACGCACTACGAGTCGCTCCCGGTGAACGCCCCCAGGTGTCCGGTGCATCACTACCACAAGGACGGCGCGATGCGCTTCACCCCCAACATGCCCGGCGACTTCTACTACGAGCCGAACTCCTTCGGCGGCCCGACCCAGGACCCGAGCTACGCCGAACCGCCGCTGCGCATCAGCGGTGACGCGGCCCGCTGGAACCACCGCGACGGCAACGACGACTACAAGCAGCCCGGCGACCTGTTCCGGCTCTTCGACGAAGGCCAGCGGCAGCGCCTCTTCGCCAACATCGCCGCGGCCATGAAGGGCGTGCCCGACGACATCGTCGAGCGCCAGCTCGCCCACTTCGACAAGGCCGATCCGGCCTACGGCGCGGGCGTGAGGAAAGCCCTCGGCAAGTAAGCCCGGCCACCGCCGGTCGGATCATCCGGCCGGCGGCCCACGCCGAACGAACCTGCGCTCCCGCCGGGCGTCGAAGCAAGACCCGCCGGGCATCGCCCACAACAACAAGAAAGGAGCGCCGTCATGCCCCCGTGCCATCAAGCCGGCATCCCCGCCGCCCCCGACACCGCCCCGCCGTCGGTCGGCCTGCTCGCCAGCGCGAGCCGTCACGGCCTGTTCGTGCTCGGCACGCTGAGCTTCGCCGTCGGCGCCGTCGGCCTGGTCCTGCCGCTCCTGCCCACCACCATTTTCTGGATCGTCGCCGCCTGGGCCTGGAGCAAGAGCTGTCCGCGCCTGCAGCACTGGCTCTACGGCCTGCCCGGAGTCGGCCTCCACGTGCGGGCCTGGATCGAGGACGGCACCATCAGCCGCCGCGGCAAGCACTTCGCCCTGGGCGGGCTGGCCTTCGGGCTCGCCGTGACCACCTTCGCCCTCCACGACAACGCCACGATCCTCGCGGTGGCCGGGCTGCCGCAGTTCGCCGCGGCCTGTTTCGTCGCCACCCGTCCGGAAGCCACGCCGCCGACCGCCTGACCGCCGCTGCCGTTCAACGCCCGGCGGCGGCGGCGCGCGGACGCCTCAGTGCGCCTGCAGCCACACGTCGAGCCCCTGGGCGTTGAGCTCCACATCGAGGGCCAGGATGCGCCGCCACTCGGCCTCCGGCAGCGTCCACCCCTGGCGCTGCGCCTCCTCGCCGACCAAAGCCCAGATATCGTTCTCGATCAGCAACTTGCGCGCGTCGCCCGCGCCGGCGTGGCGCTTCGCGATCGCCACGTGAGCATCGATCAGGCGATGCAGGTCGGCGGCGAGGCGCGGCACGTCGGTGACCTGGGCGTAATGGGTCAGGTACATCGCCGCGGGCTGCTCGGCCTCCATGCGGCGGATCGAATCGTGCATCGCCTCCGGCTCGAACTGCACCGGCGTCGTGGTGGGGAAGATGCTCGGCCGGCCCGCCACGTCGAACTGCCGGTACGATAGGCCGAAGGTGTCGCCCGTGAAGAAGCTGCGGCTCAGGGTGTCGAAGTAGCACACGTGATGCCGCGCGTGGCCCGGCGTATCGAAGACGCGGATGGCCCGCCCGCCCAGATCGAGAACCCGCCCGTCGGTGGCCTCGACGATGCGTTCGGTCGGCACCGGGATCAGTTCGCCGTAGAGCTCCCGCGCGCGCTGCGGGCCATACACCGCCGACACGCCGGCGAAGAGCTTCGACGGCTCCGCCATGTGGCGGGCGCCGCGCGGGTGGACCACCAGCTGCGCATTGGGAAACGCCGCCATAAAGGCACCGGCGCCCCCCGCGTGATCGAGGTGGATATGGGTCAGCAGCACGAAATCCACCGCCTCGGCGCCCAACCCGAGCTCGGCCAGCGCCTCGCGAACGGGGCCCAGGGATTCGTTGTTGCCGGTATCCACCAGCGCCACCCGGCCGCCCTGCTCGATCAGGTGAATGGCCGCCACATCCGGCCCCGTGTAGCCCGAATCGACCGCGTAAATCCCGTTTCCGAACGCCTTCAAGCCCTGCATGACCGTCCCCAGCAAAAAGACTCGATTCTATCCATTCGCGCTGAACGGAGTCGCCTTGCGTTACATCAACATTTCCTTCACCAAAAAAGCGCCTAATGTCAAGTAAGAAAAAGACTTACAAACACGCTGACACACGACGGGGGAGAATCCAATGTTGACGCTTCAAGACTGCATCGAACTGTCCGATCTGACCGAAGACGAAATCCTCGCCATCGCCGAACACGAACACATTCCCGAGATGGCCGCCGTCGAGATGGGCTGCTATCTCTGCCACACGCCCAGCGGCGAAAAGCGCATCCGCCGCATGATCGTCGACGACCTCGCCCACGCCCGCGAAAAAGGCGACGCCGCCCACGCCGCGCTGCTCAAGAGCGTGCTCAAACACTACGTCGCCGCGCACCAGACGCTCGCCGCCTAGTTCTTTCGGCATATCGCCAGACGCCGGACGGGTTGGCATAATCCGCCAATTCGTTTTCGTGCGTTCCCCGTCATGGCCATTCTCCGTTGCAACAAATGCGGCCACGTCGCCGAAGTCCCCGGCGAACTTACCGGCCAGCAGATCGCCTGCCCGCAATGCACGCAGCCGGTCGCGGTCTACGACACCGTGCTGTTCGTCCGCAAGGTGCTCCAGCAGTATTTCAGCCAGCGCGACGAACTCAACACGCTCAAGGCGGCGCAGCGCACCCCGCTGCCCACGCTGAACGACGCTGCGGCCACGCCCGATCTGGCCGTGGACATCCACAACTCGTCCCACCTCGCGAGCGCAGCGCAGCACGCGGCGGTGCTGCAATGGTTCGAGCGCCGGCAGATCCAGATCCGCGCCAACCACGACGCGGTGGACACCACCGGCTTCTTCGACGAGATCGCCATCGAACTGGGCGACAACTACGACCTGCTCCGCGAGGTCGTCGACAAGATCCGCTGGGGCCAGCAGAAGGACGTGCCCAACTTCAGCCTCAACCTCGGCAAGCTCAGCCAGAAGGACGGCCAGGCCGTGAACGCCTTCTGCAAGCGGCTCTACGACTGCGCTTTCCTCGCCAAATATTTCTACCAGAAGCAGGAGAAGATCGGCCGCGCCACCATCCAGTCGGCCCCCGCCATCCGCAACTTCTTCGCCGGCGAGTGGCTTGAGTGGTACGCCTTCATGAAGGTGCTGGCCTTGCTGCGCGAGCGCAGGCAGCACTTTTCGTGCGCCCGCCAGCTGTCGGTGATCTTCCCGAACGAAGACCTCCACGAACTCGACGTGTTCTTCCTCGTCGACGGCAGCACGCCGATCTGCATCGAATGCAAGACCGGCGAGTTCCGCCAGGACATCGACAAATACCTGCGCCTGCGCAAGCGCCTGGGCATCGACCGCAGCCAGTTCATCCTCTGCGCCACCGGCCTCAGCGACGAGCAGGCGGCCGGTCTATCGAGCACCTACGAGCTCACTTTCGTCACTCCGCAGGGCCTGTCCGACCATCTTGCCCGGCTGCTCTGAGCCTGGCCGGGTTAAAATCACGGGTCTATGAGCCGCGCCCGCGAAACCCTTTTCCACGTCTTCGGCTACACGCAGTTCCGCGGAACGCAGGAAGACATCGTCGAACACGTAAGCGCCGGTGGCGACGCCCTGGTGCTGATGCCCACCGGCGGCGGCAAGTCGCTGTGTTACCAGATCCCCGCGCTGCTGCGCCCCGGCGTGGCGATCGTCGTGTCGCCGCTCATCGCGCTGATGCAGGACCAGGTCTCCGCGCTCAAGGAAGTCGGCGCGGCGGCGGATTTCCTCAACTCCAGCCTGAGCTTCGAGCGGGCCATGGAAATCGAGCGGGCGATGCTCGCCGGTGCGCTCGATCTACTCTACGTGGCGCCGGAGCGCCTCGTCACGCCGCGCTTCCTCGACCTGCTCGACCACCTCCACGAAGCCGGCCAGCTCGCCCTGTTCGCCATCGACGAAGCCCACTGCGTGTCGCAATGGGGCCACGACTTCCGGCCCGAATACCTGCAACTGTCGATCCTGCCCGAGCGCTACCCGCAGGTGCCGCGGATCGCCCTCACCGCCACCGCCGACGCCCAGACCCGCCGCGAGATCGCCGAGCGCCTGCGCCTCGTCGACGCCCGCGAGTTCGTCTCGAGCTTCGACCGGCCCAACATCCGCTACACCATCGTTCCCAAGGACAACCCGCGCGCCCAGCTCCTCGCCTTCATCCGCGACGGCCACCTGGGCGAAGCCGGCATCGTGTACTGCAGCTCGCGCAAGAAGGTGGACGAAACCGCCGCCTGGCTGCAGGAAAAAGGCATCGCCGCCCTGCCCTACCACGCTGGCATGGGCGCCGACGAGCGGGCGATCAACCAGGACCGCTTCCTGCGCGAGGACGGCATCGTGATGGTCGCCACCATCGCCTTCGGCATGGGCATCGACAAGCCCGACGTGCGCTTCGTCGCCCACCTGGACCTGCCCCGCTCCATCGAGGGCTACTACCAGGAAACCGGCCGCGCCGGCCGCGACGGCCAGCCCGCCGAAGCCTGGATGGCCTACAGCGTGGCCGATCTGGTGCAGCAACGCCGCTTCATCGACCAGGGCGAGGCCAACGCCGAGGTCAAGCGCGTTGCCACCGCCAAGCTCGACGCCCTGCTTGGCCTGTGCGAGACCACCGGCTGCCGGCGCCAGCGCCTGCTCGGCTATTTCGACGAAGACTCCGAGCCCTGCGGCAACTGCGACACCTGCCTCAACCCGCCGCAAACCCGCGACGCCAGCGAATCGGCCCGCAAGGCGCTGTCCTGCGTGTTCCGCACCGGCAGCCGCTTCGGCGCCGCCCACGTGGTGGACGTGCTGATCGGCAAGGCCACCGACAACGTCAAGAAGTGGCAGCACGACCAGGTGAGCACCTTCGGCATCGGCACCGAGCTCGACGACAAGGGCTGGCGCACCCTGATCCGCCAGCTCGTCGCCCACGGCGCCCTGGCCGTCGACCACGAACGCTACGGCGCGCTCACCCTCACCGAAGCCGCCCGGCCGCTCCTGCGCGGCGAAGCCGCCTTCACGATGCGCCTCGACATGGCCGCCGCCAAGAAGGGCCGCAACGTGGGCAGCGCCCGCAAGGCCGCCGACTGGCCCGAGGCCACCGGCGAGGAAGCCGAGCGCCTTGACCGCCTGCGGGCCTGGCGCGCCAGCACCGCAAAGGAACGCAACGTGCCGGCCTACGTGATCTTCCACGACGCCACCCTGCGCGACATCGCCCACCGCCGCCCCACCAGCATCGACGAACTCGCCACCATTTCCGGGGTCGGCGACCGCAAGCTCGACGCCTACGGCGAGGACATCCTGGCGCTTCTTGCCGGCGCCGCCTGAGTCCGGCAGGGCGTTACATCCCTCCCTTTACACCCGACGAACGCCCCTTTACCGGCAGATCGCCGATCATGCAGTGGATGAAGGACCGGCGCCGGGCCGGCCACTCCACCGCCTGCGGAGGCATGCCATGAAAATTCTCCCGACCCTCCTCGTCGCCGCCGCGCTGGGCCTCGCCGGTGCGGGCACTGCCCATGCCGACCACGGTCACGGCCACACCCGTTTCGGCGTGGTGATCGGCGCCCCGGTGATCGGCCCCTACTGGGGCCCCTACGCCTACCCGCCTTACCCGTATTACTACCCGCCGGTGGTCGTCGAGCGCCCGGTGCCGCAGGTCTACGTCGAACAGCAACCGGTGGCCGCACCGCCGGCCGCCGCCGCGCCCGCCCCGGCCGAAAACTACTGGTATTACTGCGCCGAATCGAAGACGTATTACCCCTACGTCAAGGAATGCGCCGGCCCATGGCAGCGCGTCACACCTCAGCCGCCGCCGTCGGCACCGCGCTGAACCGGAGGAACCACCATGAAGATCGCTCGCACCGCTCTGCTCGCCGCGCTCCCCCTCGTCGTGCTCGCCGGCTGCGCGGTCGCCCCCACCGGACCGACCGCGATGGTGCTCCCGGGCACCGGCAAGAACTTCGACCAATTCCGCTCCGACGACATGGACTGCCGTCAGTACGCGCAGTACCAGATCGGCGGCAGGACGGCCGACCAGGCCGCCGTGGACGCCGGCGTGCGCTCCGCCGCGATCGGCACGGTGGTCGGCGCCGCAGCCGGCGCGGCGATGGGCGGACACAACGGGGCCGGCGTGGGCGCCGGCGCGGGATTGCTGTTCGGCAGCGCCGCCGGCTCGGGTGCCGCGCAGAGTTCGGCCTATGGCAGCCAGCGGCAGTACGACAACGCCTACATCCAGTGCATGTATGCCAAGGGGCATCAGGTGCCGGTGCCGCAGGGCCAGTTGCCCGTCCGCCAGGCGCCAGGCTATTCGACACCCTCCTCCGCCTATCCCCCGCCCCCGCCGCCGCCGGGCTACCGCCCGCCCGGCATGAACTGAGGCGCGGTCGTCACCGCCATGAAAACGGGCGCCCTCGGGCGCCCGTCCTGCCTGGAACCGCGAAGCGCAGCCCCGCTTACTGCACGGCCAGCAGCTCCACCTCGAACACCAGGGTGGCGTTGGGGGGAATCACGCCGCCGGCGCCACGGGCGCCGTAGCCCAGGTTGGGCGGAATCGTCAGCTTGCGCTTGCCGCCGACCTTCATGCCCTGCACGCCTTCGTCCCAGCCGGCGATCACGTGGCGTGCGCCGAGGGGAAACACGAAGGGGTCGTTGCGATCCTTGCTGGAATCGAACTTGCGGCCGTCGGTGAGCCAGCCAGTGTAATGCACCTGGACGTGCTTTCCGGCGACCGCTTCGGTGCCGCTGCCCACTTCCAGATCTTCGATGACGAGGCCGCTCGCCGTGGTGGTTTGGGTCATGAAATGCTCCTGATGAAAGACCGCGCGATTCTAAGTCAATTCGCCTTGCGACGGCCGGCAAAGGCACTGCGGAACTTAGCCACCTTGGGCGCCACCACCATCCGGCAGTAGGGCTGGCCGCCGTTGCGGGCAAAGTAATTGTCGTGATACGCCTCGGCGGGCCAGAAGGTGCCGGCGGGCGTCACCTCGGTGACGATCGGGGCGTCGAATTCGCCCTCGAAGGCGAGCTGCGCGATCTTCGCCCGGGCCGTCTCGGCCTGGGCGTCCGTGGTCGTGAAGATCGCCGAGCGGTACTGGGTGCCGACGTCGTGGCCCTGGCGGTTGGGGGTGGTCGGGTCGTGGATCGCGAAGAAGATCTCGAGCAGGTCGTCGTAGCCGACGACCGCCGGATCGAACTCGATGCGCACCGCCTCGGCGTGGCCGGTCTCGCCTTGGCAGACCCGCTCGTAGCTCGGCGCGTCCACGTGCCCGCCGATGTAGCCCGACTGGGCGGCGCGCACGCCCTTCACTTCGAGGAACACCGCCTCGATGCACCAGAAGCAGCCGCCGGCCAGGATGGCGACCTCGCTCGTGTTATCCGTCATCTCGTCTCTCCGGGTCGGGCCGGCCCGGCTCAGGCCGGCGGAAAGACCTCAAGATAAAGCAGATCGCTGGCAAACGCGAGGCACGGCAGGGACACCAGGAGCAGCGGCGGGAACAGGATCGTCGCGATGATCGCCACCGCCAGGATCAGGCCCCAGGCCAGCATCGCCCCGGGATTGGCGAACACCGCCCGCACGCTCGCGGTGACCGCCGTCACCAGCTGGGCGCGCCCGTCGAACAGCAACGGCACCGCGAAGGCCGTGACGTTGAAGACGATGAACGCCAGCACGGCGCCCATCAGGCTGGTCCAGAAGTGGAAGCGCGCCACCTGCGCCACGTCGGGGGTCGCGGCGCCGATCATGAAGCTGTACACCGTCGCCGCATCGGTGAGCCAGATCAGCAGCAGCAGGCTGCACACCCCGGCCAGCACCCACAGCCCGCGCGGCGCACGGCGGAAGCCGGCGAACACGTCGCCCCAGCCCGGCCGCCGCGCCGCCGCGACGGCCCGCCGGAGGCCGAAGAAGCCCGCCAGCACCGCCGGCCCGACCAGCAGGAAGCCGCCGGCGAAGGGCAGCATCATCGCCGCGAGCCCGAAATGCGCCAGCGCGACGAATATCCCCACCCCCAGCGCCGCGAACACGGCGGCGAAGGCCAGCGCGGGCATCGCGCAGCGACGATACGTCCGCCAGCCACCGGCGATGGACGACAGGACGGTGGCAACGGCGACGCGGCGGGGAACGAGCGGTTCGGACATGGACGACCTCCACGGGAATCGGACGGAATATCTGGCCCGGCGACGGCGGCGTCCATGATTTGAATCAAGCCCCGCCGGCCGCGGCGAGGACGATCGTTTTCGTCAATGGCCTGGGCACCGACCAGGGCTACTGGAGCCGGCTGACACCGGCCTTCGCGGACGACTACCGGCTGGTGCTCTTCGACCACGTCGGCACGACGCAGGCGAATCAGGCCTATTTCCGCGAGAAGCAGCTGCGCTACCTGAACGTCAAGGGCTACGCCAACGATTTGCTCGAGCTCTGCACTCGGCCCTTGGCCTGAACGGCGAGACGGTGGTGATCGGGCACTCCCTGGGCGCCATGGCCGGCCTGCTGGCCTCCATCGATCACCCCGCCCAGTTCCGGCGTCTGGTGCTGATCGGCGCCTCGCCCCGCTACACCGACACGGCGGATTACCGAGGCGGTTTCACGGCCGAGGACATCAAGACCATCTACAGCGCGGTGAACCAGGATTACGCCCAGTGGTCCACCAGGCTGGCCGCCGCGGCCATGGGCAACCCGGACCGCCCGCTGCTGACCCAGCGCTTTGCCGACTCGATCCTCGGCATTCCGCCAGACATGATGCTCACCATCCTGTGCTCGGTGCTGCAGACCGACCACCGCGACCAGCTCGCCCGCGTCCGCGTGCCGACGCTGCTGCTCCATTCGCGGGACGATGACTTCGTGCCGACGGCGGTGGCCGAATACCTCCACGCCCACATTCCCGCCAGCACGCTGGTGTTCGTGGACGCCGAGGGGCATCTGCCCCACGTCAGCGCGCCCGAAGGCGTCATCGCCGCCATCGGCGACTTCATCGCCCCGCCCTGATTCCGCGTGCCGGGCGGCCATGGCGGGCGGATAGCGTTCGCCAATCGAATCCATGCCGACAATTCATTGGGCGTGACGGAGGGCGCTGCCTAGACTGCAGCCATCGAGTCGCCGCCCGCCCCTCGCGGCGCTCGCCTCCCCCGACGCGCGCCCCACGTGGCGCCCTACGCCAAGGCAAAGGACGAAATCATGGCAGTCCAGCTCGACCAGGTGCGCTACACCGCCCGCACCCACACCACCAGCGGCCGCGATGGACGCGCCGTCTCCGACGATGGCCTGCTCGACGTGAAGCTCAACCCACCCAAGGGCCTGGGCGGCACCGGCGGCGCCACCAACCCGGAACAACTGTTCGCCGCCGGCTATTCCGCCTGCTTCCTGAGCGCGGTGAAGTACGTCGCCGGCCAGAGCAAGATCGCCGTGCCCGCCGACGCGAACATCGACGCGGTGGTGGAGCTCGGCCCGATCCCCCAGGGCTTCGGCCTGCGGGTCGAGTTGACGGTGCACCTGCCCGGCATGGCGCGCGGCTTCGCCCTCGATCTGGTCCAGGCCGCGCACCAGGTATGCCCGTACTCCAACGCCACGCGGGACAACATCGAGGTGGTGCTGAACGTCGCCTGAGCGACGCTCAGCGGAACGACAGCGAGAACATCGCATCGAGCGCGTTCTCGCTGCCGGCCCGCCCGATCACGGCGATGCGGCGCGTCAGCTGGTAGGTGAGCTTGACGATGCTCGAGGTGCCCGCGATGCTCTGCTCGAAGCTCAGCATCGCCTGGGACGACAGGCGCTTGCCGATCGTCACCACCTGCCCCGGCACGCTGTCGATGTTGCTCGCCGAGGCGCTGGACGCGGTGCCGGTGACGCTGCCGGTGGCGACACTGCTGGTCTGCACGCGGCTGCGGCTGTCGATGCTCGAACCAAAGGAAATCTCGTCGAAGCCGAGGGCGCTGGCGACGCTGGCCGACAGGCCGCCACCGGTGCCGCCCAGCAGCGCCTGGGCGGCCGGCAGCAGCAGCGCCATTTCCCCGCCCGAGCCCTGATCGGGCGGACGGCCGAGCACGATCCAGCCGAGCTTTTCCGGGTCGGGCACGTTCGGTTCGGATACCAGCCGCACCACCGGCCGCCGCGCGGTGCCGCTGATCCCCACCCCGGCCTCCACGGCCAGCCCCTTGCGCAGCGCCACCACGTTGAGCCCCGGGTTGGACACCGGACCGTTGAAGGTGACGATGCCCCGCTCGATGGAGAGCTTCTGGCCGTACCCCTCGAAGACGCCGCCGACGGTGTTGATGGTGCCGCTGGCGGCAAGCGGCCGGCCTTCGCTGGCGGTGAGGTGCAGGTTGCCGGCCAGACGGGTGTCGAGGCCAAGGGCCTTCACGTAGAGCGCGTTGCCGAGCCCGATGGTGAGATCGACGCCCATCTTGAACGGGCTGGCGGCGGGCTTGCCGGTTTTCGCCGGGTCGAGCACCACCACGTCCTCGCCAAGGCTCGGCGGCGGCGTGCGCGACAGCTCGACGAAGCCCGCGTCGGCAACCAGCCGCCCCTTGAGGTAGGCGGAGTTCCAGCCGGTCTTGACCTCGCCTTCGCCGCTGAGGATCAGCCACTGGTCCACCCGCTGCAGCAGCGGCAGACGCTCGGCGCGGAAATCGAAGCTGCCCTCGCCGCTAGCCAGCTGGATCTCGCCCTTCGCCTTGAGGGTGCCGGGCGTCGCGGTGAGGCGGGCCACGTCGATGCGCCCTTCGCGGGGCTTGACCCGATTGGGCGAGACGAAGCTGAAATCCTCCAGGCGCAGGCGGTCGCGGTTGAAGTCGGCCTGCAGCGTGCCGCCCGACAGATGAAGGCCCTGATCGGCCATCACGAAGGAGAGCTGCTCGCCGCGAATGCGGCCGGCGGCCTCAGGATGGGCCGGCGTCCCGGCGAGGGTGAATTCGCCCTTCAGGCTGCCGTCGGTTTTCAGGTTCTGGTCGGCCAGCGGGCCGGCCCAGGCGATGGACGGGATGTCGAGGCGCGCCGAGCCCAGCAGCGGCGCGCCCGGCACCAGACGCACGGTGCCGTCGGCGGTGCGTTCGGCCAGCGCGGTACCCGCCCCGGAGGCGCTGCCCAGCCGGCTGCCGTGGGCCGAGAAGCCGAAGGCGATGCGGTTGGCGACCGCGTTGATGGTGAGCTGCAGCTCGTCCAGCCCCAGCCGCACCGGCGAATCGCCCTGCAGTTCGAGATCGCCCTTTTCGCGGTAGAAGCGCACCAGCCCATTCACCTGCTCGCCGATGTTCACATTCCATTCGCCGCCCACCTGGAGCGAATCGCCCCGCGACTGCACCTTGCGGGTGGACGGATCGAGCATCACCCCGACCTGCACGCCGCTGACGCTGCCACGCGCCACCAGATGGCGGGCATCCCAGCGGGTCTCGTCGAGGCGGTAGCGGCCGCCGCTGGGGCCGCGCAGTTCGGCGGTGCCGAGCTGGACGCTGTCGCGCGAGAGCAACAGCGTGGCCGGCGCCAGCAGCGCGATCGGGTAGTCGCCACGGACCTGGAGGCTTTCGAGGCGCCCCTGCCAGCGCGGCCCGTCGCCGAGCGCGCCGGCGAGCGCGACCTGCAGCGCGTTGTCGCCACGGGCCTGGATGTCGAGCCGCGCGGTGTTGGCCGCCCGCGTGCCGTCGAACACCAGGCTGGCGCGGCGCACCAGCGCATCGCCATTGCCATTGCCATTGCCATTGCCGCTGCCCGCCGGGCCGGACTGACGCAGGCCGGCAAGCCCGACCGTCAGGGCGATGGGGCCGCTGCGCCCTTCGGCGACGCGCCCGCGGCCATTGACCGCATCCACCCGCAGCCCGCCGACGCTGAGCTGCTCGGCGCCCAGGTCGAATTCGCCGGCCGGGTGATCGGGGCTGCCCCGTAGCACGCCGCTGAGCCGCAGCCGACCGCCGAGGCCATGGCCGAGGGCGGCCAGGGCCGGCGCATCGACTGCGATGTCGAGGGCGTCGCCAGGCTTGCCGTAGCGCCCCTTGGCGCTGACCCGGTTGCCGGCGAGCGCGAGGGCGAGGCGGGCGTCGGCGAGACGCCGGCCGTCGACGACGAGCCGGCCGCCGCCTTCGAGCGGCTTGCCTTCGAGGGTGCTGGGGGCGAGGTCGAAATCGAGCGCGCCCTTGAACTGCGGCGCGCGCTGGCCCTGGATGCTGAATCGGGTGTTGAGATCGGCCGGCGGCGCGGTGGCGACGAAAGCGCGGGGATCGAAGCGGCTCAGCCGGCCGCTGGCCTCGAAGGCGCCCGGCTCGGCCAGGGCGACCGTGCCGCGGGCTTCGAGGCGGGCCGCGCGGGCGCTGGCGACGAGTTTGTCGAGGGTGACGACGCCGGCGGCGTGGCGGGCTTCGAGGCGCAGGGCGAGCTGCGGGTCGCGCAGGTCGGCGCTGACGGTCTGGGCGTCGGCATCGGCCTCGGCGTCGATGCGACCGGCGATGCGGGTGGCGACGGCGCGGCGGTCGAGCTTACGGGCGTCGATCCCGACCACCCGCAGCGCGGCATCCACGGCGCCGAAGCCGGCGGGCGCGGTATCCGGGCCG
>NZ_JAYROR010000046.1:0-2937 GCF_041911615.1 Zoogloea sp.
GGCAGAACTCGAACCCCTGCTGGCCGACTACGACCTGGACTGCACCACCTGCCACGCCCGCCACGCCGCGGTCCTGGAGCCGGCGCTCGGCGCCCAGGCCGACGTGCTGACGCGGCAGATCGCCCAGTTCGATTTCGACCAGGCCTTATCGACCCTGCGCGCCGCAATGGAGGCATGGCCCGCGCCGAACTGAAGGTAGGCAAACATGCACGATGTCAGGCTGACCCGCTGGGCCGTCGCCCTGCTGATCGCCGCCCCGCGGGCCGGGGTGGCGCTGGCGGCCGACGGGGCCACCGATGCCGCGGCGTGGCCGATGCTGGCCGCCGGTGCCACGTTCGTTGCGTTCGGGGTGCTGGCGGCGCACCGCTGGCGACGGTTGCGCGCCGCCGATGCCGCCGCCTTGCGCCAGGCCTGCGACGAAGCCGCCGCCGCCCGGCGCACCGCCGAAGCCGCCCGCGAGCAGCTGGCGGAAACCCTCGACGCGCTGCCCGACCTGTATTTCGAACTCGACGCCGACGGCCTCTACCTCGACGTGCACACCGGTCAGGACGGGTTGCTGGCGGCTCCCCGTCAGACGCTCGCCGGTCGCCGGGTGGACGAGGTGCTGCCCCCCGAGGCGGCCCGGACGGTGCATGAGGCGCTGGCGGCGGCCGCCTGCCGGGGCAGCGATTACGGCCGTTGTTTCGCGCTCGACATGGCCGGCGCCGAGCACTGGTTCGAACTCTCGGTGACCCGCGCGCGGGCCCGCCCCGACTTGCCCGCGCGCTTCATCGTGCTGTCCCGCGACATCAGCGTGCGCAAGCAGGCCGACCTCGACCGGGCCCGCTACCGTAGCCACCTCGAGGAGGAGGTGGCCCGCCGCACCGCCGATCTGGCGGCGGCGATCGAGGAGCAGGAGGCCATCTTCGATTCCGCCAGCGTCGGCATCGTGCTGCTGAAGGCGCGCCGCATCGTGCGCACCAACCGGCGCATGGACGAGATGTTCGGTTACCCGGCGGGCGCCCAGGTGGGCCAGGCCACGCGCATCTGGTATGCCAGCGACGCGGACTGGGCGGCGGTGGGCGAGGAGGTGGCCAGCCTGGTGTGGGCCGGCCGCACCCATCGCCGCGAGCTGGAAGTGCAGCGCCGCGACGGCAGCCGCTTCTGGGTGCGCATGTCGGGTCGGGCGATCGATCTGGCGCAGCCCGAGAAGGGCATGGTCGGCATCATCGAGGACATCACCGCCGAGCGTGCCGCCGCCGAGGAAATGCAGCGTGCCCGCCAGCTCGCCGAGGAGGCCGCGCGGGTCAAGGCGGATTTCCTCGCCAACATGAGCCACGAGATCCGTACCCCGATGAACGCCATCGTCGGCATGGCCTACCTGACCCTGCGCACCGGGCTTACCGAGCGCCAGCGCGGCTACGTCGAGAAGATCCAGGTGGCCAGCCAGCACCTGCTGGGCATCATCAACGACATCCTGGATTTTTCGAAGATCGAGGCCGGCAAGCTGGTGGTCGAGCATGTGCCCTTCACCCTCGACCGGGTGCTCGACAACGTGGCCGGCCTGATCGCCGGGAAAACCGCCGAGAAGGAGCTGGAACTGATCGTCGATGTGGCCGACGAGGTGCCCAACGCGCTGGTGGGCGACCCCCTGCGGGTGGGGCAGATCCTGATCAACTTCGCCAACAACGCGGTCAAGTTCACCGCGCGCGGCGAGGTGGCGATCCGCGTCACCCGGGTGGCCGACTGCGCCGGCGACGTGATGCTGCGCTTCGCGGTGAGCGACACCGGCATCGGCATCGCCGACGATCAGCGGGGGCGCCTGTTCCGCAGCTTCGAGCAGGCCGACACCTCGACCACCCGCAAGTACGGCGGCACCGGGCTGGGGCTGGCGATCAGCAAGCGCCTGGCCGAGCTGATGGGCGGGGAAGTGGGCTTCGACAGCACCCTCGGGTTCGGCTCGACCTTCTGGTTCACCGTGCGCCTCGGCCGCGGTGCCGCCCAGCCCCGGCGCTTCGTGCCCCATGCCGATCTGGTCGGGCGGCGAATGCTGGTGGTGGACGACAACGCCCACGCCCGCGACGTGCTCGGTGAGATGCTGCGGCGCATGAGCTTCGCGGTCACCGCGGTCGAGTCCGGCGCTGCGGCGCTCGACGAGATCGTCCGCGCCGAGCGGGCCGGCGCCCCCTTCGCGGTGGTTTTCCTCGACTGGCAGATGCCGGAGCGGGACGGCATCGCCACCGCCGGCGACATCCGCGCGCTGGGCCTGCTCCAGCCGCCCGCGCTGGTGATCGTCACCGCCTACGGTCGCGACGAGCTCATCGACGCCGCCGAGCACGCGCAGATCCGCGACGTGCTGATCAAGCCGGTCACGGCGTCGCAGCTCTTCGACACGGTGGTGCGTCTGCTCAGCGACGCCGGGGCGGACATGCCGCGCCCGGGCGCGGTGGAGCCGGCTCCGCTGGCCGCCGACCTCGCCCCCATCGCCGGGGCCCGCATCCTGCTGGTGGAGGACAACGAGCTGAACCAGCACGTCGCCACCGAAATGCTGAGCCAGGCGGGCTTAGAGGTGGACGTGGCTGAAAACGGCGCGGTGGCGCTCGAGCAGGTGGCTCGCCACGACTACGCGCTGGTGCTGATGGACATGCAGATGCCGGTGATGGACGGCCTGACCGCGACCCGGGAAATTCGCCGCCAGCCCGATCTGGCCTGGCTGCCCATCGTGGCGATGACCGCCAACGCGATGAGCGGCGACCGCGACCGCTGCCTGGCGGCCGGGATGCAGGACCACATCGCCAAGCCCATCGACCCGGCGCAGTTGTGGTCGGTGCTGCGTCGCTGGATCGCACCCCGGCAGGTTCCCGCGCCGATGCGCCCGCCGGCCGCCCCCGCGCCGGCCGGCGCGCTGCCCACCCTGCGCGACATCGAGGGGCTGGACGTGGCGGCCGGCGTGCGCAA
>NZ_JAYROR010000047.1:0-5273 GCF_041911615.1 Zoogloea sp.
CCGCTCGCCGCCGCGCGGGCGCCCGCCGACGCACTCCCGGCCGGCATGGTCACCCTCGAATACCTGCTCACCCCGCCGCCGGGGCGCTACCTGTGGCTGCGCATCCGCCTCGCCGGCACCGCCCGCCAGGGGCCCAGCCTGTTCGCCCTGCGCGCCACCTTCCCGCGCCCCTCGCTGCTCGACTACCTGCCCGCCTACTGGCGTGCCGACCCGGAAGGCGGCGACGCCACCGAGCGCGCCCTGGCGCTGTTCGAAGGCTGGACCACCGAGCTCGACCAGCGCATCGACGTGCTGACCCGGCTCGTGGACCCGCGCCTCGTTCCGGTCGACGCCCTGCCCTGGCTCGGCGGTTTCCTCGCCCTCGGCTTCGACGCCCGGCTGCGCGAAGGCGTGCGCCGGCAACTGCTCGAAAACGCCGCCGAGCTGTACCGCGCCCGCGGCACGGTGCCGGGCCTCACCCGGCTGCTGTCGATCCTTGCCGAAGCGCCGGTGCAGATCGTCGAGGGCTTCCGCCTGCGCCGGCCCACCGCCGCCTTCGTCGGCGACGCGCTGCTCGGGCCCGGCCTCGAACTGGGTGGCAACGAGAGCCTGCTCGCCGCCGGCACCCCGGACGCCTGGGAGGCCGAACTCGCCGCCGCCCACGCCGCCCTGCGCCTGCGCCGCCGCCTGGCCGACCGCCCCTGCCCGGCCCGCGAACCCGACGACCCGCTGCCCGACGACGCGCTGATCGCCTTCTACCGCCGTCACGCCCACCGCTTCACGGTGATCGTCCCGCGCGAACGCGACGACCGCCTCGCCGCCGTGCTCGAACAGGCCCTCGACGCCGCCAAGCCCGCCCACACCCTGCACCAGCTGTGCTGGCTGGATGCCGGCTTCCGGGTCGGCAGCGCCAGCCTGGTGGGCATCTCCCACCTCGGGCCGGTGGATCGGCCCCGCCCGGCGGTGCTCGGCGGCGCCGTGCTGTCCCCCTTCACCACCCTCCACCGCGGCCGCTTTCGCGACGACGGCGACCGCTACCCGTACTTCAAACCCATGAACCCATGGGAGGCATCGCCATGAGCACCCCCACCTCCGCCGCGATCTTCACCCCGCTCGACGACCTCGACCCGGCCACCCCGGGCGACCCCTTCACCCGGCTGCGCTACAACTACGGCCAGCTCCTCGGGGCCGAGGACTTCACCGCCGAGCAGCGCTACTTCCTGCTCCGCAGCCGCCTCCACAACGCCGCCCTGCACGGCTTCGGCACGGTGTGGGGGCTCAAGGTGGACAAGATCGAGCGCGATGCCGACCTCGCCCTCACCTGCGAACCCGGCCTCGCCATCGACCCCCTCGGACGCGAAATCCGGGTGCCGCAAAAAATCTGCCTCGACGTCACCGGCCTCGCCGCCACCCGCTTCTGGGCCGACCTCGCCGCCCCCCCGGGCGCCACCGAAGGCGACGCCCGCCGCCGGGTGTACGTCGTGCTGCGCTACCGGGCCTGCCTCACCGACCCCGCGCCCGCCATCGTCCCGCCCTGCGCCGACCAGGACGCCGCCCTCGCCGCCTCGCGGGTGACGGACGGCTACCGCCTGTGCCTCGAAGCCGCCGCCCCCGACCTCACCGGCCTGCCGGTCCGCGACATCACGCTGGCGGCCACCGCCGGCGGCGACGCCCGCGCCCGCCTGCTCGACGCCATCCTCACCCCGCCCACCGAACTGGCCCGCCTGTGGAGCGGCGCCGACGACGCCCCGCTGCTGCTGGCGGTGCTCGACCTGGAGCCGATCGGCACGCCCGCCGAGCGCGTCAAGCTCAATGGCCCCATCGACAACGCCGTGCGCGCCCTGCTCCCCCACGTCCAGGCGGTGGCCGACCTCGCCCTCGGCCTCCACCTCGAAAGCAGCGCCGGCACGCCGCGCTTCCAGGCCGCCCGCGTCACCACCCGTGGCGGCGACGGCGCCGACGCCGGCCACACCCTGATCGACATCGCCACCACCCGCCCGCCGCTGCCGGCCAGCCTCGCCATCGCCTCGGCCCGGGTGCTGTACTTCGACGACGGCGCCGGCGCCTGGGCCGACGCCCCGATCCTCGCCCGCAGCGCCAGCGCCGCCGGGCTCGCCCTCAGCGTCGACCGGGATTTCACGACCGGCACCTGCGTGCAGGTCATCCTCGCCGGCACCGGACCGGGCGCACTGCTCGACACCGACAAACGCCCCCTCGCCGGCAGCCTCGGCGAAGTCGTGCCGGCGGGCGTCGGACGCGACGCCACCCTGTTCGTCACCCACCCTGCAACCGCCTGAGCCGGAGGCCGTCATGAGCATCAACACCTGGAAGAACATGGACGCCGGCCTGCTAACCATGGTGGCCAAGGTCGCCCGCAACGAAGCCCTCAGCGCCGCCGAGGAACGCGTCATCGCCGACTTCCTCAAGGATCGCGGCCGCCTCGCCGACGACGACGGCTTCCCCACCGGCCCCGCCGGCGACGTGCGCGGCAACAACAACCTGCGCCGCACCAACTGGTTCAACGGGCGCTACCTCACCGCCGAGGCCCTGTCGCGCCAGGACGTCTATTTCGACACTCGCCACCGCCTCGGCGCCCACGCCCTGATGCCCGGCATCGCCTGGGGTCTCGGCCTCGCCGGCGACGGACTCAACACCACCCCGGTGAGCAGCGAATGGCGCGGCGGCGGCTTTCCGGCCGACCGCCCGCTGACCCTGCGCCGCGGCCTCGCCTTCGACCACCTCGGGCGGCCGATCCTGGTCGCCGCGCCGTTCCGCTTCACCGTCGAACAACTCCTCGGCACCTACCGCAAAACGCCCCAGCGGGTGGTCGGTGGCGGCGTCGACTTCATGCCCTGCGTGTGCCTCGCCAGCGACCCCGCCGGCCCCACCGGCGGCAGCGCCGCCTTGCCCGCCGGCCCCTACCTGCTGGTGATCCAGCCCGGCGAAAGCGAGGAAGGCGGCGCCAAGGTCATGGGCGAAATCTGCGGCGGCGCCGCCTCGGCCGCCTGCCGCGCCGACACCTGGCGCGGCGGCTTCGGCCTGTCGCTGGTGCGCTTCCCGGTCGAACTGCCCCAGCGCCAGGATCTGCAGTCCGCCTGGGATCTGCGCGGCACCCTGTCGGCCTACTTCTTCGACGTCTTCGAGCACGCCCTCTGGAAACGCTGGGACCCGGACTTCGCCACCGACGGCCCCTTCTGCGCCGACACCGGCCCCGGCCGCCACGACGCCGGCGCCATCGCGCTGGCCATGCTCTACCTCGGCGAGGACGGCACCGTGCTGTTCCTCGACCAGTGGATTCCCCGCCGCGGCATCTGCGACACCCCCGCCGAGGACTGGCACCGCACCCGCTTCGGCGCCCCGCCGCGGGCCGCCGCCTGGGCCCGCATCCACCAGTTCCAGTGCATGCTCGCCGAGAGCCTGGCCCAGCGCCCGTCCAATTCCGACGGCACCGACCTGTTCACCCGCGGCTTCCGCCACATCCCGCCGATGGGCTTCCTGCCGATCCGGCAGCACCCCGTCGACGGCGACTTTCATTCCGGCATCCCCGCCCTCGACACCGTGCTCGCCGTCACCAAGCAGGGCGGCCGCTGGCTCGTCTCGCCGCTGGTGCAGAACGCCATCGAACAGGCCGAGCGTTACTTCGTCCGCACCAGCGTCATCACCTACAGCGTGGTCGCCCTCCACGACGACGATCTGCTCGAAGATCTGGGCCACGTCTTCGACAAGGACCCGATCCAGATCGCCCGTTACGTCGCCCCCGACCCGCAGCCCAGCGACGCCACCGGCGGCACCGCGGCCGCCGGCGCCCTCACCCACCGCACCAACTTCTACAAGGTCGGCCTCGACACCCGCGCCACCGCCACCACCTACTCCGGCTTCATCGCCGTACTCGCCCGGATTTTCGAGCGCATGGGGCTCGACGACCTGGTCAACCGCCGCACCGAGATCGTCAAGCTGGTGGTACCGCTACAAGGCCTCACCCGGCGCCACCCGCTGCTCGGCGCCCTCGCCGAGGACGCCCTCGACCAGACCCGCGCCTGGGGCATCGACCCACTGCTCACCGCCGGCAACGCCCTCGGCCAGCTCGGCAGCCTCAATCCCCAGGCCGAAGCCCTCGCCGGGCTCGTCTCCAAGCTCGGCCTCGACATGCTGCCGCGCCACTTCGTCGCCTACGTCAAGCAGCGTCTGGTGCTGCTCGACGCCCTGTTCTACGTGCTCGAAGTGCTGCAGTTCCTGCTCGCCTTCTTCACCGAGATCCGACGCATCGCCGGCGGCCTGCAGCACAAGGCGATCACCACCCGCGAGCTGCGCGCCCAGTACCTCACCCAGCCCGCCGAAAAGCGCGCCCTCGCCGAAGCGCTGCTTGCCCAGCCCGACGTGCAGGCCGCTTTCGTCCAGGCCGCCGACCAGAGCGGCTCGGGCATCGCCGTCACCACCCGCAACCAGGCCTTCATCGCCCAGGTGGATCGTGCCGACGCCGCCCTCGCCGCCACCGTGACCGACCCCGCCGAGCGGCGCCGCCTGGCCGTGGATCAAGTCGCCGACGCCTACGCCGCCGAATACCCCGACTACCAGCTCGTCCAGACCCTCGCCGCCGTACAGCAGCCGCAGCAGACCCTCGCGGTGGTGAACAAGCTCGCCGTCGGCCGCGTCACCGAACTCACCCGCACCGTCGCCGACGAGCTCGCCGGCAGCGGCCCGACGGTGTTCCAGGACGACGACGCCCGGCCGATCTACGCCGACCTGCGCGCCAGCCTCGACCAGCGCAAGGTGGCCGACTACGTAAGCGGTGCCGACGCCGGCCTCACCGTCAAGGACATCCTGGCCCAATCCCCCGCCGAGGCCGAGCAACGCCTCGGCGCCGACAACTACGCCGCCTTCCGCAAGGCCGTCCAGGCCGACCGGGAAGCCGCCATCGCCGGCGCCGAAGTCCTCGCCAAGGGCGTGCCCGGCGCGCTGGCCGACGAAGTCGAAACCGGCATCCAGGCCGGTACCTCGGCCACCGTCGTCATCGACAAGCTCAAGACCGAGACCGCCACCGGCGCCGCCACCCGCCCGCTCATCGACCAGACCGCCAATCTGCTGCGCATCACCGGCGGCCAGGCGGGCTTCCTCAAGTACGTCAAACGCACCTGAACGCCCCGCCATGCGCGCCCCCCTCGACATCGGCCGGCTGTCCACCCGCATCCGCAGCGACGACGCGGCCCGCGCCCAGGCCCTCGCCAGCCAGGTGCGCCAGCTTGCCGACCGGCAGCTCGCCCGTGCCCTCGACGGCGCCGGCGAGCGCGCCCTCG
>NZ_JAYROR010000048.1:0-25546 GCF_041911615.1 Zoogloea sp.
GGATGGGCGCGTGCCCATCGATAACAACTGGATCGAGAACCAGATCCGGCCGATTGCCATCGGCCGCAAGAACTGGCTCTTTGCCGGCTCGCTGCGCGCCGGCAAGCGGGCCGCGGCGATCATGAGCCTGATCCAGTCGGCGCGGCTCAATGGGCATGAGCCGTTCGCCTATCTGAAGGACGTCCTCACCCGTCTGCCGACGCAGCAGCAGAGTCGGATCGGGGAGTTGCTGCCGCATCGGTGGAGGCCGGATTCAGCCTGAGGCTCGGTCAAGAGGGGATCGCCGGGGGGTTACGATGGACGTTGTGGGGCGGGCAGCAAAGAGCATCATTCGGTCCCGCTCATCAGGCTTGGTTCGTGCTATTTCTGCGGTAATTCAAGACGGGAGGCGGCGTGTTGTTGTCATTAGGCGTCTGCTTCTCGTTTCGTGAGTCGGGGCGCTGCTGAGTAGGCGAAGGCCTTCCGGCATTGATTGTTGGGGTGCTCCAAATGAAAAAAACCGGCCATCGCCGGGGCCCCGAAGCGGCCCCGGCGATGGCCGGCCTGTCTGATTCGAGACGTATGCTCAGCCGACGATCATGCCGGCGCCGACCGTGTTATTGGTCGATTCGTCGATCAGGATGAACGCACCGGTAGCGCGGGAGTCGGTGTAGTTGTCGGCGAAGATCGGTTGTGCCAGCTTGAGGCTGAGCCGTGCGATGTCGTTCATGGACAGCGTGGAGGCCCCTTCGTTGGCCAGGGTGTTGATGTCCACGCGATGGGCGATGCCGGCGACCTTGGCTTTCACTTCGCGCGTCGTGTGACGCAGCCAGTAGGTGCGGGCGGGGGACAGCGGGGTTTCGGAGAGCCAGCAGACAATGGCCTCGACCTGCTTGGTCTGGGCCGGTACTTCGTCGCTATTGACGATCATGTCGCCACGGGAGATGTCGATCTCGTCTTCGAGCAGGAGGGTTACCGATTGCTCGTGGATGGCCTTGGGCAGGGATTCGCCGTAAAGCTGGATGTCCTTGACCTTGGTGGTGAGGCCGTTGGGCAACACGGTGACGCTGTCGCCCACCTTGATCTCGCCGGACTCGACGCGGCCCATGAAACCGCGGTAGTCGTGCAGCTCGGGGTCGTCGGAGGCCTGCGGGCGGCACACGTACTGGACCGGGAAGCGGAAGCTCTCGGCCTGTTCGGTGTGGGCGGCCGGAGCGGCTTCAAGGATCTCGATCATCGTCGGGCCGTCATACCAGTTCAGGCTTTCGCCACGATCCACGATCATGTCGCCGACCAGCGCCGACAGCGGGATGAAGCGCACGTCGGTGAGGCCGATCTGATCGGCGAAGGCCTTGTACTCGGCGACGATCTTGTCGTAGGTGGCATGGTCGTAATCCACGAGATCCATCTTGTTCACGGCGACCACCACGTGGGGGATGCCCACGAGCTTGGCCAGGTAGCTGTGACGACGGGTCTGGGTGAGCACGCCCTTGCGCGCGTCGATCAGGATGATCGCGACGTTGGCGGTGGATGCGGCGGTCACCATGTTGCGGGTGTACTGCTCGTGGCCCGGCGCGTCGGCGATGATGTACTTGCGGGTGCCGGTCGAGAAGTAGCGGTAGGCCACGTCGATGGTGATGCCCTGCTCGCGCTCGGCCTGCAGACCGTCGGTAAGCAGCGACAGATCGACTGCGGTCAGGCCGCGCTTGTTGGAGGTCTTCTCGATGGCGGTGAGGGTGTCGGCCAGGATGGCCTTGGTGTCGAACAGCAGGCGGCCGATCAGGGTGCTCTTGCCGTCATCGACGGAGCCGCAGGTGAGGAAGCGCAGCAGGCCGTTGTCGACGTCGGGCAGTTTTTCGGGTGCGGACATGGTTCTGTATTCCTTGGGTTCCGGGGCGTCGATCAGAAGTAGCCTTCCTTCTTGCGCTGCTCCATGGAGGCGTCGGAAGTCTGGTCGTCGAGGCGGGTGGCGCCGCGCTCGGTAATCGTGGTGGTGGCGGTTTCAACGACGATCTTCTCGACCGTGTCGGCAGCGGATTCGACCGGGGCGGTGCAGGAGATGTCGCCCACGGTGCGGAAGCGCACCTGCAGGTCGATGATCTCTTCGCCGGCCTTCGGCAGGTTGGTGAGCTCGCCGGTCATCAGTGGCACATTGACTGGGACGATGGCGCCCTGGCGCATCACCACCGGACGGGTGTGGGCGAAGTAGATCGACGGCAGCTCGAGCTGTTCGCGCTGGATGTATTGCCACACGTCCATCTCGGTCCAGTTGGAGATCGGGAAGGCGCGGATGTTCTCGCCCTTGTGGCTGCGGGCGTTGTAGAGGTTCCACAGCTCGGGGCGCTGGTTCTTCGGGTCCCATTGGCCGAACTCGTCGCGGAAGCTCATGATCCGCTCCTTGGCGCGGGCCTTTTCTTCGTCGCGACGGGCGCCGCCGATGCAGGCGTCGAAGCCGAACTCTTCGATGGCTTCGAGCAGGGTGACCGACTGATGCTTGTTGCGCGATTCGTTCTCGTGCTTGAGGACGACGGTGCCGCGCTTCATGGAATCCTCGACCGAGCGGACGATCAGGCGTTCGCCCAGCTCGGCGGCACGCTTGTCGCGGAATTCGACCACTTCACGGTAATTGTGGCCGGTGTCGATGTGCATCAGCGGGAAGGGGAACTTGCCCGGGCGGAAGGCCTTCTCGGCGAGCCGCAGCATGCAGATGGAGTCCTTGCCGCCGGAGAACAGCAGCACCGGATTGCTGCACTGGCCGGCCACCTCGCGCATGATGTGGATGGCTTCGGATTCGAGCCAGTCCAGGTGGCTCAGGGTTTGTTTGGTGAGCGTCGACATTGCTTTACTCGGTTGAGGGTTCGTGGGTGCGCGTCACTTCTTGACGTGCAGGCCGCATTCCTTGGATTCCGGATTCTCCCACCACCAGCGCCCGGCGCGCACGTCTTCGCCGATGGAAACCGGGCGGGTGCACGGCGCACAGCCGATGCTCGGGTAGAACTTGTCGTGGAGCTGGTTGTACGGCACCTGGTTGAGGCGGATGTAGGCCCAGACTTCCTTTTCGGTCCAGTCGGCGAGCGGGTTGAACTTGACGAGACCGTTGCCGGCGTCGAATTCGCGCTTGGGAAGGTCGGTGCGGGTGGTGGATTGCTGGGCACGCAGGCCGGTGATCCACGCCTGCTTGCCGGCGAGGGCGCGGCCGAGGGGCTCGACCTTGCGGGCTTGACAGCAGGCCTTGCGCAGCTCGACGCTGTCGTAGAAGGCGTTGATGCCGTTGTCGCGCGTGAAGGCTTCGATGGCGTCGTGGTTGGGATAGAAGAACTTGAGCTTGAGGCCGTAGTGCTGCTGCACCTTGGCCATCAGGTCGTAGGTTTCCAGCGGCAGGCGGCCGGTATCCAGCGAGAAGATCTCGATGGGCAGCTTGCCGATGCAGATGACGTCGGTGAGGACCATGTCCTCGGCGCCGAGGCTGTTGGCCATGGTGATGGCCGGCAGTTCGGCGGCCCAGGCGGCGAGATCAGCCTTGAGCTGGGCGACCTTGGCGTCGAGGCTGGCGATCAGCGTGGGATCGTCGAGCTTGGGGTTCTGGTTCGGATGCATGGCGTCTCCGGGCTCAGGCGGCGCGCTGGGCGCGGCGGAACAGCGGTTCCGGCTGGTCGATGGCGGCCTGGTAAGGGGTCGAGAAATCCTTCAGGCTGGCCAGGGCTTCTTCGAGCTGGGCGTCGGAGTACTTGCCGGCCTTGGGCTGGATCGCGTCGAAGCCGCAGCGTCGCATGAAGAAGAACTGGTCGCGCAGCACGTCGCCGATGGCGCGGATCTCGCCCTTGAAGCCGTGGCGGCTGCGCAGCAGCGCGGCGGCGGAGTAGGCACGACCGTCGGTGAACTTGGGGAAGTTGAGGGCGATGGCGGTGATGCCGTCGAGATCTTCGGCGAGCTCGTCCACGTTCTCGTGGCTGTCGAGCCACACGCCGACATCGGCGCGACCGGAGAGCTGGCCCTTGTGGGCCTGCCAGACGGCCAGCGGGACGAACAGCGGGCCTTCGGGCAGGGTGAGCGCCTCGGGCGCCTGGGTTTCGTCGAGGACGAGGATCTGGGCCGCGTCGTCGACGAGCTGGCCGTTCTTGATGAGCTTAGGCATTGTGCTTCCTTTCCTTGACGGCGGCTTCGCCATACACGCCGAGCTTGAACGGGTCGAGGCCGATGCGGCGGACAGTTTCGATGAAGCGCTCGCCCGACTGGCGCTGGGCCAGGTAGACGTCGATGATCCGGGCAATGACATCGGGCATTTCGGCGGCGGCGAAGGAGCGGCCGATCACTTTGCCGATGCTGGTGGCGTTGCCCTGGCTGCCGCCGAGGCTGACCTGGTACCACTCCTCGCCGTTCTTGTCGACGCCGAGGATGCCGATGTGGCCGACGTGGTGATGGCCGCAGGAGTTCATGCAGCCGGAGATGTTGAGCTCGATGTCGCCGATGTCGTAGAGGTAGTCGAGGTCGTCGAAGCGGGCCTGGACGGCGTTGGCGATGGGGATCGACTTGGCGTTGGCGAGGGCGCAGAAATCGCCGCCCGGGCAGCAGATGATGTCGGTCAGGAGGCCGAAGGTCGGCGTGGCGAGGCCGGCGGCGCGGGCCTTCTCCCAGACCGCGAACAGCGCCGACTGTGGCACGTCGGCCAGCACGAGGTTCTGCTCGTGGGTGGCGCGGACTTCACCGAAGCTGTAGGCGTCGGCCAGTTCGGCGACGAGGTCGAGCTGTTCGGCGGTCACGTCGCCAGGGGCGCGCTTCGGGTCCTTCAGGGACAGCACCACGATGGCGTAGCCGGGCACCTTGTGGGCCAGCACGTTGCGGCGGGCCCAGGCGGCGAAGGCCGGGTTGGCGCTGCGCTGGGCGGCGTAGCCGGCGTCCTCGGCGGGCAGGCTTTCGTAGGCCGGGGTGGTGAAGTGGCCGGCGACGCGGGCGACTTCGGCTTCGGTGAGGGTGTTCGGGCCGTTCTTGCCGAATTCCCACTCCGCTTCCACTTGACGCTTGAACTCGGCGATGCCGAGCGCCTTCACGAGGATCTTGATGCGTGCCTTGTAGAGGTTGTCGCGGCGGCCGTAGCGGTTGTAGACGCGCAGGATCGCTTCGCAGTAGGTGATGATGTGCTGCCACGGCACGAAATCGGTGATCTCCTCGCCGATGATCGGGGTGCGGCCCAGGCCGCCACCCACCAGCACGCGGAAGCCGATCTCGCCGGCGGCGTCGCGCTTGAGCTCGAGGCCGATGTCGTGGCACTGGATGACGGCGCGGTCTTCGTTCGCGCCATTCACGGCGATCTTGAACTTGCGCGGCAGGAAGGCGAACTCGGGGTGGAAGGTGCTCCACTGGCGCAGCACCTCGCACCACGGGCGCGGGTCGATGTATTCGTCGCCGGCGACGCCCGCGAAGGGGTCGGAGGTGATGTTGCGGATGCACGCGCCGGAGGTCTGGATGGCGTGCATCTGCACGGTGGCGAGCTCGGCGAGGATCTCCGGCACCACCTTCAGTTCGGGCCAGTTGAACTGGAAGTTCTGGCGCGTGGTGACGTGGGTATAGCCGCGGTCGTAGGTGCGCGCGATGTGGGCGAGCTTGCGGATCTGGGCGGTGGACAGCAGGCCGTAGGGCACCGCGATGCGCAGCATCGGAGCGTGGCGCTGGATGTACAGGCCGTTCTGCAGGCGCAGCGGGCGGAACTCGTCGTCGGTCAGCTCGCCGGCCAGATAGCGGCGGGTCTGGTCGCGGAACTGGGCGACGCGTTCGTCGACGATCTGCTGGTCGTAGGGGTCGTAACGGTACATGGTTTTCTTGTCCTGGTTGTCAGGTGGCGGTCATGCCTTGTCAGGCCGCAATCAACTTGCTGCCGACCAAGACCAGCATGGTTGCCAGAATCGGACGCAGCACCCGGTCGGGCACCCGGGTGGAAACATGGCTCCCCAGCCAGATGCCGGGCAGGGAGCCGATCAGCAGGCTGCCCAGCAGCGACCAGTCGACGCTGCCGAGAAACCAGTGGCCGATGCCGGCGACCAGGGTCAGCGGCACGGCGTGGGCGATGTCGCTACCGACGATGCGCAGCGTCGGCAGGCGCGGGTACAGGAAGAACAGGGCGCTGACGCCCAGGGCGCCGGCGCCCACCGAAGAGATCGACACCAGCACGCCGAGCACCGCGCCGGTGGCGACGGTGAGCTGGGCGGTGCGGCGCGGGTTCTCGACGCCCTTGGAGCGCTTCAGCGCGAAATCCTGGATCTTCTTGCGGAAGATGATCGCCACCGCGGTCAGCAGCAGGGCCACGCCGAGGGCAACCTTGATGAGGCTGGTCGCGCCGCCGATGCCGCCGGGGGCGAAGTGGCCGAGGACGAGCAGCGTCAGCGCCGAGGCCGGTATGCTACCGGAGGCGAGGCGACGGGTCACGGCCCAGTCGACGGTGCCCTTGAGGCCGTGGGCGAGGGTGCCGCCGGCCTTGGTGACGGCGGCGTAGAGCAGATCGGTGCCGACCGCCACCGACGCGGGAATGCCGAACAGCAGCACGAGCAGCGGGGTCATCAGCGAGCCGCCGCCCACCCCGGTGAGGCCGACGATGGCGCCGACCGAAAAGCCGGCGACGGTGTAAGCAATATCCATGAGAAGAACCAACCTGCCCCAAATCTTGTGCGGCGCATCGTAATCCCGGAGGTTAGAGGGAAGAAGTCGGTTTGGGTTAAACTTTAAGAACAAAAAGTTATATAGGTTGGAGCCGGAGCGAAAGATGAACATCCAGCAGCTGCGTTACGTGTTCGAGGTGGCGCGTCACGGCCTCAACGTGTCGGAGGCGTCGGAGGCGCTGTTCACGTCTCAGCCGGGCGTCTCGAAGCAGATCCGCCTGCTCGAGGAAGAACTCGGCGTGGAGATTTTCGTGCGCCACGGCAAGCGCCTGGTGGCGATTACCGAGCCGGGCCGGCAGGTGCTGGCGATCGCCGAGCGGATGCTGCTGGACGTGGACAACCTGCGCCAGGTGGGCGCCGAGTTCAGCAACGAGGCCAGCGGCAGCCTGTCCATCGCCACGACCCACACCCAGGCCCGCTACGCGCTGCCGCCGGTGATCCGTGCCTTCATGACGCGCTATCCCAACGTGCGCCTGTCGCTGCACCAGGGCAACCCGCGGCAGGTGTGCGAGTACGTGCTGTCGGGCGAGGCGGACATCGCCATCGCCACCGAGGCCATCGCCGAGGAGCACGAGCTGGTGATGCTGCCCTGCTACCAGTGGAACCGCTGCGTGATCGCGCCGGTGCGGCATCCCATCCTGAGCACCCAGCCGCTGACGCTGGAAGCCATCGCCCGGCACCCGATCATCACCTACGACTTCGCCTTCACCGGGCGCAACCAGATCAACAAGGCTTTCATGGGGCGCGGCCTCAAGCCCAACGTGGTGCTCACCGCCATCGACTCGGACATCATCAAGACTTACGTCGGCATGGGGCTGGGGATCGGCATCCTGGCGAAGATGGCATTCGACCCGGCCACCGACAGGGAATTGGGCATGCTCGACGCAGCGCACCTGTTCGAGTCGAGCACGACGCGGATCGGCGTGCGTCGCAACGCCTGGTTGCGGGGCTACGTCTATGCCTTCATCGAACTGTTCGCTCCGCACCTGTCGCGGCGGGTCGTCGATGTGGCGCTCGCCGGCGGGGGTGAAGACCCGGGCCTGTGAGCGCCGCCGGGACGCGGCCCGGCGGCGGTGTCATGCCGTCAATGGCGACGGCGCAGGAGCGCGGCGCCGAGCAAGCCGCAGGCCGCCAGACTCAGGGGCGACGGCTCGGGGATCGACGTCATCGCCTCGCCGGCGAGCAGGAACACGTCGCCGAAGCCGCCGCTGTCGCAGTTGAGGGTTTCGCCGCCGTCGCTCAGGTAGCCCTGGCCGTTGCCCCTGGCGCTGCCACCAAAGCAGCCGAACAGCAGGCGTACCGAAACGGTGTCGTAGCCGGCCTGGATGTCGTCCTCGAGCCGGGCGTTGAGTTCGGGCAGGAAGGCGAGGAACTCGGTGTTCTCGGTGCCCTGGGAGTTGTCGATGGTCTCGCGCAGCGGCCCGGTGATCGCGGTGCCGGCCGGGCAGGAGCCGCCGGCGTTCTTCTGGGTGACGTACTGATAGACGCAGATCGTCCCCGAGACGGCCTCGAAGTCGGTGGAGGCTGGCGCCGACAGGAAATGCTTGTCGGTGGAAAAGTCGGCGTAGGACTGCCCGTTGTAACGGCGGGCCTCGTAGTTGATGTCGGCCAGCGTGCCGTCGGTGTCGCGGACGGTGATGAGCCCCCAGTAATCCACCGAGGTGGCCGCCGACTGGGGCTGGTTGTAGTCGAAGCCGATCATCAGCTCGCGGCGCACGCCGTTGGTGGTGAGCGCGTCGCGCAGCCAGACGGCGCTGACGTCCCAGGTGCCGATGTTGTCGGCACCCGTCGCCAGGCTGTTGTTGGCTGGATCGGCCATGTTGCCGGCGCTCATCGTGCTGCCGTCGGCCCGCCCGGTGGCGAGGAAGTTGTCGCTGCCGCGGTTGGTCTTGAAGCCGTTCTCGACCTGACTGCCGTTGCTGACGGGTGGATTGCTCGGTGCAGTGTCGGCGTTGTCCAGGGCGGCGGTGCCACCGCCCTGGATCAGGACCGACTCCTTGAGCAGCCCCTGAGACGATTGCAGCACGTAACCGCCGCTGTCGGTGGTGGTGTTCTGGGCGAGGCCGGCGATGTAGTTGAGCATCGGTGCCGAGCAACTGAGCAGATCGCCGAAGCTCGCGCAGGCCGGCGAACGCTTGTCGATGGCCGGGCCCGCGTAAATCGCGAGCGGAGCCGCGCCGGCGCCAGGTGATAAAAATGCCGAAACAATGGTTGCTACGGCCACGATCTTGTTTTTGCTGATTTTCATTTTTCGCCTCCAGATGACAAGCGGTAATTACGAAAATTTCAATCAAGACACCAAAATTGACGCATAGGCCGTGCCGGTTTTGTTAATTTTGTGATAAGGCATTGGCTGTGCGGTGCTTTCTTGGAGCCGAAAACCGTTCTGCGTAGCGGGTTTTGGTATGGGCTGTAAAGAAAACCGACAGTGCCGCGCTGTGATGGTCGTGAAGTAAGTCGCGGTTTTCGCGTTTCGGTGGCCCGGTTGTTTCGAAATCCTTCCATTTCGAATGGCGGCGGCCGTTTATGAGAGACTTGCCCCTCCACCGCCGTCCGTCCCGTCCGCCATGCAATCCCTCACCACTTTTGCCGCGCTGCTGCTGGCCTCCGTCGTCTTCGTGCCCTTCTTCAAGCGCGCCGGGCTGGGCACGGTGCTGGGCTACCTGGCGGTGGGGATGCTGATCGGCCCGTTCGGGGTGAAGCTGGTACGCGATCCCGACAACCTGATGCACACCGCCGAGCTGGGCGTGGTGCTGCTGCTGTTCGTGATCGGGCTGGAGCTCAAGCCCTCGCGCCTGTGGGCGTTGCGCCAGTCGGTGTTCGGATTGGGGGCGCTGCAGCTGTTCGGGGTGGCGGCGGCGCTGGCGGCAGGCGGGTTGTACCTGGGCATGTCGCTGTCGGCGGCGGCGGTGGTGGGGATCATCCTGGCCCTGTCGTCCACGGCCTTCGTGCTGCCGACCCTGGCCGAGCGGCGCGAGCTGGCCACCCGTTACGGTCGCGAGGCCTTCGCGATCCTGCTGTTCCAGGATTTGTCGGTGATTCCGCTGCTCGCCCTGATTCCGCTGTTCGGGACCGGCAAACCCACCGCACTGACCCATCCGGCGGTTGGCCTTGGTCTGCTGGTGGGGGTGGCGGTGGTGGGACGGCCGCTGCTCAACGTGCTGTTCCGCCACGTGGCGCGGGTCAACAGCCGCGAGATGTTCACCGCCGCCGCGCTGGTCACGGTGCTGGGCCTCGCCTTGCTGATGCAGGCGGGTGGCCTGTCCATGTCGCTGGGGGCTTTCGTGGCGGGGGTGCTGCTGGCGGATTCGGAGTTCCGTCACGAGCTGGAGGCGTCGATCGCGCCTTTTCAGGGCTTGCTGCTGGGTCTGTTCTTCATGGCGGTGGGGATGTCCACCAACCTCGGCCTGCTGGTGAAATTTCCGTGGCAGATCGTCGAGCTGACCGCCGGGCTGGTGCTCATCAAGATCGTGGTGCTGTACGCCCTGCGCCGGCTCGTCGGCGGCGAGAAGGGCGGGGCGCGGATGCTGGCGCTGGCGCTGGCGCAGGGCGGCGAGTTCGCGTTCGTGCTGTTCGACGCGGCGCAGTCGTTCAAGCTGCTGGGCGAGGTGCAGGCCGACAAGCTGACCCTGGTGGTGGCCTTGTCGATGGCGATCTCGCCGCTGCTCCTGTCGATCGGCGACCGCCTCGACCGCCGCGAGAAGGCGCGGACGCCGGAGCGGCCGTTCGACGCGATGCCGGCCGAGGCGAGCGACGTGGTGATCGCCGGTTTCGGACGCGTGGGGCAGGTGGTCGGCCGCCTGCTGCTGGCGCGGGGCATCCGCTTCACGGCGCTGGATGCGGATGCCGGCCAGGTGGACGAGGTGCGCAAGTTCGGTCTCAAGGTGTTCTACGGCGACGCGGGCCAGCTCGATCTGCTGCATGCGGCCCAGCTCGACCAGGCCAAGGTCTTCGTGCTGGCGATCGACGACGTGGAGGCGTCGCTGCGCACCGCCGAGCTGGTGAAGAAGCACTTCCCCCACGTGCAGATCGTTGCGCGGGCGCGTAACCGCTTCCACGCCAGCCGCCTGATCGGCCTGGGCATCGAGCGGCAGATTCGCGAGGCGTTGCCGTCCAGCCTGGAGATGGCCCGCTGGACGTTGGAGCTGCTCCACGAGCCGCCGGCGCTGGTCGAGCAGATGGTGACCCGCTTTGCCCGCCACGACGCCGACGTGCTGGCGCGTCAGCAGGCCATCGACCACGACGAGGGAAAGCTGATCCAGTCGTCCAAGGAGGCCCGCGAGGAGCTGGCGGAAATCCTCGAGGAGGCCCGTGCGGCCTTCGTCAAGAAAGCCCGCGCCGCCAAGGCGGCGAAGAACGCCCAGAAGCCCGGCCCGGCCTGAGCGGCGGGCGGGTCAGGCGTCGGACGGCAGGGCGCGGCCGCAGGCCAGGGCGAGCATCAGCGCGATGCGCGCCTTGGGGGGCGGCAGGCTGCCGGCGGTGAGCCAGCCTTCGCCGTCGTCGTCGGCGTTGGCGTTGCGCACCACGGGACCGGTGCACCGGCTCGCCCGCACGATCTTCACCCCCGCGTCGGCGGCTCGGCGCAGTGCCGGCAGCCACGCCGAGGGCACGCTGCCGTGGCCGGTGAGGGCCAGCACGAGGCCGTGGGCACCATCGGCGACGC
Source organism: Zoogloea sp. (assembly GCF_041911615.1). Classification (GTDB taxonomy): domain Bacteria; phylum Pseudomonadota; class Gammaproteobacteria; order Burkholderiales; family Rhodocyclaceae; genus Zoogloea. Next base: position 11,293 of record NZ_JAYROR010000048.1, read on the forward strand.
AGGCGTCGATCAGCGCGGCCGGCGCGCCGGCGTAGCCGGGCAGGATGTCCACCCGCGGCAGGGCTGCGGCGGCGAGGTCGGCAAAGCGGCCGTCGGGCTGCCCGTCGTGCCAGTCGAGAGTGGATTCGAAGGCAGCGAGCCCCGTGGTGTGGGCTTTCACCAGATGGCGGGCGGCGTGGAGGGTGGCGTTCATCACCGCCAGCACGCCCTTGTTACGTGCCTCGGGGCTGGCGGCGAGACGTACCGCGGCGAGCAGGTTGGCGGGGCCGTCGGCCTGCGGGTGGTCGGCCGGACGCATGGCGCCGGTGAGCACCACCGGCTTGCCGGCAGGCACGGTGAGGTGCAGGAAGTAGGCGGTCTCTTCCAGCGTGTCGGTGCCGTGGAGGATCACCACCCCGTCCACCGTCGGATCGGCCAGGGCACGGCGCACGGCGGCGAGGATCGCAAGCCAGCCGTCGGATGTCATGTCCTTGCTGTCGATGGCCAGCACCTGTTCGGCCGACAGGTCGAAAGCGGCCAGGTCGGGCGCGGCGGCGAGCAGCGCGCCCACCGGACGCACGCCGGCGCGGTAGCGGGTGCCGCCGGCCGTCGGGTCGGCCTCGCCGGCGATGGTGCCGCCGGTGGCGAGGAGGTGGATCATCCGCGCGGCGTCAGGGCTGCAGGATCTTGGCGAGGCACTGCCGGGCCCGCTCCGAGCGCGGCGCGGCGAAGAACGCGTCCTTTGTGTCGTCCTCGACGATCTGGCCCTTGTCCATGAAGATCACCCGGTTGGCCACCTTGCGGGCGAAGCCCATCTCGTGGGTGACGCACATCATCGTCATGCCTTCCTGGGCCAGCTCGACCATCACGTCGAGCACTTCGTTGATCATTTCCGGATCGAGGGCCGAGGTGGGCTCGTCGAACAGCATGCAGATCGGGTCCATCGACAGGGCGCGGGCGATCGCCACGCGCTGCTGCTGGCCGCCCGAGAGCTGGCCGGGAAACTTGTCGGCGTGGGCCTTCAGGCCAACCCGCTCGAGCAGCCCGAGGCCCTTGGCGCGGGCTTCGTCCTTGCCGCGGCCGAGCACCTTTTCCTGGGCGATGGTGAGGTTCTCGGTGATGCTCATGTGCGGGAACAGCTCGAAATGCTGGAACACCATGCCGACGCGGCTGCGCAGCCGGGGCAGGTTGGTCTTCGGGTCGCCCACCGAGATGCCGTCCACGTGAATGGTGCCCGCCTGAAAAGGCTCGAGGCCATTGACGCACTTGATGAGCGTCGACTTGCCCGAACCGGACGGGCCGCACACCACCACCACCTCGCCCTTGGCGACCCGGGTGCTGCAGTCGGTGAGCACCTGGAAGCTGCCGTAGTGTTTGGAAACCTTGTCGATGGTGATCATTCTCAATCCTCAGGCTACGGCCATCCGCTTCTGCAGCCAGCGCACCAGTTGCGACAGGGAGAAGCACAGCACGAAATACACGGCTCCGGCAAAGAGCAGGAGCTCCACCAGTCGGCCGTCGCGGTCGCCCACCTTGTAGGCGGCGCCAAAGAAGTCGGCCAGCGCCGAGACATAGACCAGCGAGGTGTCCTGGAACAGCACGATGGCCTGAGTCAGCAGCAGCGGCACCATGTTGCGGAAGGCCTGGGGCAGCACCACCAGGCGCATCGCCTGGGCGTAGCTCATGCCCAGCGCCGACGCGGCGGCGACCTGGCCGCGGGGCACGCTCTGGATGCCGGCGCGGATGATTTCCGAGTAATACGCCGACTCGAACAGCGCGAAGCCCACCATCGCCGAGGCGAGGCGCACGTCGGTGCCCGGGTCGAGGTTGAAGAAGCCCTTGAGCAGCTGCGGCACGATCAGGAAGAACCACAGCAGCACCATCACCAGTGGAATCGCCCGGAACAGGTTCACGTAGCCCGCCGCCAGCCACGCCAGCCAGCGGATCGAGCCGAGGCGCAGCATCGCCAGCAGGGTGCCCCAGACGATGCCGACGACCACCGCGGTGACGGTGATCTCCAGCGAGACCTTCATGCCCTCCCACAGGAAGGGCAGGGCGCCGGGGATCGACGACCAGTCGAAATCGTAGTTCATGGTGTATGCCTCGCTGTCCGCCGCCTCACTTGCCGCCGATATAGCCGGGCACCCGGGTCCTGGTCTCGACGACGCGCATCAGTGCCATCACCACCACGTTGATGACGAGGTAGAGCAGCGTCACCGCGATGAAGGATTCGTAGGGCTGGGCGGTGTAATCGACGAGCTGGCGGCCCTGGGCGGCCAGTTCGAGCAGGCCGATGGTCGAGCACACCGCGGAGTTCTTGAAGATGTTGAGGAATTCCGACGTGAGCGGCGGCACCACCAGGCGGAAGGCCATCGGCAGCAGCACGTGGCGGTAGGTTTGCGGCAGCGTGAAGCCCAGTGCGAGGCCGGCGTTCTTCTGGCCGCGGGGCAGGGCGTTGATGCCGGCGCGCACTTGCTCGCAGACCCGGGCGCTGGTGAAGAAGCCCAGGCACACCATCGCCGACACGAACTGTTGGGTGACCGGGTCGAGCCGTTGCTTGAAGGCGTCGCCGAGCCCGAACGGCAGCAGCTCGGGCAGCACGAAATACCAGATGAACAGCTGCACCAGCAGCGGAACGTTGCGGAACAGCTCGACGTAGCCGGCGGCCAGCACCGACAGCCCCTTGTGGGGCGCGGTGCGCAGCACCCCCATCAGGCTGCCGAGCACCAGGGCGATGACCCAGGCCGACAGGGACAGCAGCACGGTGGTCTGCAGCCCGGCGAGCATCCAGCCCAGATAGGTGGTGTCGCCGGTGGGCACCGGGCTGTTGAAGATGCTCCAGTTCCAGTTGTAGTGCATGGCGGACTCGGAAGTGACGAGGGGCGAAGGGACCGGGCCGGGAAGGCGGGGCGGCAGGGCGCCGTACCGCTTCCCCGAGCCGGGGATGCCCGTGGCGCGGGGCCTGGCTTCGAACGCTTATTCGAAGGGCCTGTCGTTGGGCGCCTTGAAGAGCTTCTGCATCGAATCGGAGAGCGGGAAGTTGAGGTTCAGGCCCTTGGGCGGGATGGGCTGGGTGAACCACTTCTTGTAGATGGCTTCGGCCTCGCCGGAGGTCATGGTCCTGGCGATGGCGGCATCGACCACTTTCTTGAAGCCTGGATCATCCTTGCGCATCATGCAGCCGTAGGCCTCGAAGCTCTGGGGCGTGCCGACGACGGCCCAGTCGGCGGGGCGCTTGGCCTTCGCCAGCTCACCGTAGAGCAGGGCGTCGTCCATCATGAAGGCGACGGCACGGCCGGTCTCGAGGGTGAGGAAGGCTTCGCCGTGGTCCTTGGCGGAGATGATGTTCATGCCGAGCTTCTTCTCCTCGTTCATCTTGCGGATCAGGCGCTCGGAGGTGGTGCCGGCGGTGGTCACCACGTTCTTCCCGGCCAGGTCGGGGAAATCCTTGATGCCGGAATCCTTCTTGGTCATCAGGCGGGTGCCAATGATGAAGATGGTGTTCGAGAAGGCGACCTGCCGGGCGCGTTCGGCGTTGTGGGTGGTCGAGCCGCACTCGATGTCGATGGTGCCGTTCTGCACCAGCGGGATGCGGTTCTGCGAGGTGACGGGGGTCAGCTTGACGGCCAGGGACGAGAGCTTGAGGTCGGCCTTCACTGCGTCCACGACCTTCAGCATCAGCTCCTGGCTGTAGCCTACGACCTGCTGCTTGTCGTCGTAGTACGAGAACGGAATCGACGATTCCCGGTGACCGAGGGCGATGGTGCCGCTGTCCTTGATTTTTTTGAGGGTCGGCGATTCCTGGGCCAGGGCCGGCTGGGCGAGCAGGGCCGCGGCGGTGGCGGCGAAGGCGAGGGTGCTGAGGCGGGTCATGGGCTTTCCTCCAGTTCGGGATCGAGGGTTCGACAGGCTCCTTCGCGGCGATTGTAGCCGCAGCCGGCGCCGGCTGTGGAACGGCGTTGCGGCGCTCAGGGCCGTGGGGCGGCGGGCTCGGCCACGAAGCGCGCCACCGGCACGCCGTCGGTCAGCAGTTCGAGGGTCTGGCCGGTCTGAATGCGATGGGTGGCGCGGGCGAGGGCGCGCAGGAAGTCGGCCTCGTCCTGCGGCGCGGCGCAGGCCATGCGGGTGGTGGCGAGGGGCAGGACGCTGAAGCCGCTGGCGCCCCAGCTGCGGTATTCACCGCCGAAGCGGTTGCAGCCGGTGGTGCCGGCGATACGCCGGTGGGCCGCGTCGAGACGCAGCGTGGGGGGCGGGCGGCCCGTGTCGGTGGCGACGGGGCGCCCGTCGAGCTCGCTCAGCCGCCAGGCGGTTTCGCCGTCGGATTCGCGGCGCATCGGCTGGATCAGCGGCGAATCGATGCGCTGGCCGTGGATGTCGAGGAGGCGCAGGCTGTCATCCGCGTCGAGGGCGAGGTAGCGCCGGCCGGTGGGGGCGTCGAGGCGCAGGCGGTCTCGTCGGTCCCGTTGCCAGTGGCCGGTTTCACGCAGGTGCTGGTCGGGGCCGCCTTTGGGTTGCAGGTAAGTCAGGTCGAGGACGAAGCGCCCGTCGGGGCGCAATTCGAGGCGCTGGGCGATGCCCGGGCAATCGGCGCAGGGCAGGGTGCCCTGCCAGTGGGCGGGGAGCGGGCCCAGGCCCGCTGCGGCAGCGGTGCCGCTCGCCAGCGCGCCGAGCAGGAGGGCACGGCGGATCATGCGGCCACCACCCGGGCGTGGATCGCCTTGAGGTCGGCTTCGTCGAGGGTTTCGCGGACGAGCAGCGCGCGGGCGGTGTCCTCCAGCACGGTGCGGCGTTCGGTGAGGATCGCCAGGCTGCGGGCAAAGGCCCCGGCGACGATGTCGCGCACCGCGCAGTCGATCTCGCGGGCGGTTTCCTCGGAGTAGCTGCGTTCCTGGGGGGCGGCCGCGGGCTGGCCGAGGAAGTTGGACTTCTCGGTGTCGTAGGCGACGTTGCCGAGCTTCGCGTCCATGCCAAAGCGCATCACGATGGAGCGGGCGATGCCGGTGACCTTCTGGAGATCGTCGGCGGCGCCGGTGGAGACTTCGCCGAAGATGATCTGCTCGGCGGCGCGACCACCCAGCAGCACCGCCATCTTGTTCTCGAGTTCGGCGCGGGTCATCAGGAAGCGGTCTTCGGTGGGGCGCTGGATCGTGTAGCCCAGCGCGCCGACGCCCCGCGGGATGATGCTGATCTTGTGCACCGGGTCGGTGCCGGGCAGGCCCATCGCCACCAGCGCATGGCCCATCTCGTGGTAGGCGACGACGGTGCGTTCGTGCTCGTTGAGCACCCGGTTCTTCTTTTCGAGACCGGCGACGATGCGCTCGACGGCGACGGTGAAGTCGTTCAGGGTCACCGCGTCGCCGTTGCGGCGGGTGGCCACCAGCGCGGCCTCGTTGCACAGGTTGGCCAGGTCGGCGCCGGAGAAGCCCGGGGTGAGCGCGGCGACCTTCTCGGCGTCGACATCAGGGGAGAGGGTGATCTTCTTCATGTGCACCGCGAGGATCGCGATGCGGCCTTTCTTGTCGGGGCGGTCGACCAGCACCTGGCGGTCGAAGCGGCCGGCGCGCAGCAGCGCGGGGTCGAGCACCTCCGGACGGTTGGTGGCGGCCAGCAGCACCAGGCCGGAGGACGAATCGAAGCCGTCCAGCTCCACCAGCAGCTGGTTGAGGGTCTGTTCCTTCTCGTCGTGCCCGCCCATGCCCCCAAAGGCGCCGCGGGCGCGGCCCATGGCATCGAGCTCGTCGATGAAGATGATCGCCGGGGCCTTGGCGCGGGCCTGCTCGAAAAGGTCGCGGACCCGCGCGGCGCCGACGCCGACGAACATCTCGACGAACTCGGAACCGGAAATCGAGAAGAACGGCACCCCAGCCTCGCCGGCCACGGCCTTGGCGAGCAGCGTCTTGCCGGTGCCCGGCGGGCCGACCAGCAGCACGCCCTTGGGCACGCGTCCGCCGAGGCGGCCGTAGGATTTTGGATCTTTCAGGAAGCCGACGACTTCCTTCAGCTCGTCCTTGGCTTCATCGACACCGGCCACGTCGTCGAAGGTCACGCCGGTGTTGGCCTCCACGTAGACCTTGGCCTTGCTCTTGCCGAGGTTCATGAAGCCGCCACCCATGCCCTGCTTGCCGCCGAAGCGCTTCATCGCGAACAGCCAGATCCCGACGAAGATTACCGCCGGCAGCACCCAGCCGACGATGTCCTTGAGCAGGGTGTTTTCGACCACGCCGGTGAACTTGACGTCGTACTGGCCGAGCTCCTTGGCCAGCGCCGGGTCGACGCGGGTGGTGACGAACTTCTGGCGGCCGTCCTGCAGGGGCGTCTTGAGGGTGCCCTGAATGGTGTTGTCGGCGATCGCGATCTCGGTCACCTCGCCGGCCTTCACGAGCCGCTGGAATTCGCTGTAGGGCAGCGGCTCCACGGTGCGCATCTGCACCCACAGATCGTGCAGGGTGAATACCGCGAAGAGCGCGAAGACGAAATACCAGATGCTGAACTGTGTTTTCTTTTCCATGGCGGGGCGAGGGCGGGCAAACGTCTTTTAGATGGGGCCGGAAGGCCGTGGTTCAAGGCGAGGCCCTTCCGGTCGGCGTGCGCAGGCGCAAAAAAAGGCACCGCGAGGGTGCCTTTTTTGTGCAGCGGGTGGCGGCGACTCAGCGGTTGCCGCCGCCGTTGTTGCCGCTGTTGCCGCCACCGCGGGGGCCGAACAGCGCGGCCTTGCCATCGCCCGGCCGGCGGCCGGTGAGGGTGACGGCCGGGCGTCGGGCTTCGTCCAGCGCCGCCGGAGTGCCGCGGTTCGGGTTGCCGCCCTTGTTGCCGTTGCCGTGCCGATGGCCGCCCATGCGGGCTTCCGGGTCGCGGTATTCGTTGCGGGCGCGCGGCTGGTAGTCGATGCGGTTGCCGAAATCGTCGTCCTTCGGCTGACCGCCGCCGGATTTGCGGGGCGCGCGCGCCTCCTGCTGGCCACGGTTCTGGCCCTGAGCGTGCCCCTGGGGCTTGGCGCTGCGCTGGCCGCCGGTACCCTGCTTGGGGCCCTGGCCTTGTTGCTTCTGCCCCTGCTGGGGCTTGGACTGCCCTTGGACCTGAGCCTGCCCTTGCCCCTTCGGCTTGGCCTGGCGCTGGCCGTCGCCCTGCTTCTGACCGCCGCCCTGGCCCTGGCGGTCGCCGCGCGGGCCCTGGCGCTGCCCCTGGGGCTGGCGCGGCTCGCGGGGCGGACGCTCGTCGGATTCGGCGGGGGCGGCGGACGGCACGAAATCGGGCACCTCGACCTTGTCGATGAGGCGCTTGATGAGGCGCTCGATGTCCTTCAGCAACGGCAGTTCGTCCCGGTCCACCAGTGACACGGCGGCACCGGTGGCGCCCGCGCGGCCGGTGCGACCGATGCGGTGGACGTAGTCCTCGGGCACGTTGGGCAGCTCGAAGTTCACCACCTGCGGAAGCTGGTCGATGTCGAGGCCGCGGGCGGCGATGTCGGTGGCGACCAGCACCTGCAGCTTGGCGTCCTTGAAGTCGGCCAGGGCGCGGGTACGGGCCGACTGGCTCTTGTTGCCGTGGATGGCGGCAGAGGGGATGCCGTGCTTGCCGAGGTATTCGGCGAGCTTGTTGGCGCCGTGCTTGGTGCGCGTGAACACCAGCACCTGGAACCACTGGTGCTTCTTGATGAGGTGCGCCAGCAGCTCGCGCTTCTGCTTCTGCGGGCACAGGTGCACCGACTGCTGGACGAGCTCGGAGGCGGTGTTGCGACGGGCCACTTCGACGTAGCCCGGGTTGTGCAGCAGGCCGTCGGCCAGGGCTTTGATCTCGTCGGAGAAGGTGGCCGAGAACAGCAGGTTCTGGCGCTGCTTGGGCAGCAGGGCGAGGATCTTCTTGATGTCGCGGATGAAGCCCATGTCGAGCATGCGGTCGGCTTCGTCCAGCACCAGGATCTCGACGCCGGAGAGGTCGATGGTGCCCTGGGTGTTGTGGTCGAGCAGGCGGCCGGGGGTGGCGACGAGGATGTCGATGCGTTTCTTGAGCTTGGTGATCTGCGGGTTGATGGCGACGCCGCCGAACATCACCATCGAGGTGAGCGGCAGGTGCTTGCCGTAGGTCTGCACCGATTCCTCGACCTGCGCGGCGAGCTCACGCGTCGGCGTCAGGATCAGGCAGCGCGGGCGGCCGGCCTTCTGGTTGTGGGCGTGCTCTTCCGACAGGATGTGCAGGATCGGCAGGGTGAAGCCGGCGGTCTTGCCGGTGCCGGTCTGGGCGGCGGCCATCAGGTCGCCGCCGGCGAGGACCAGCGGAATCGCCTGGGCCTGGATCGGGGTCGGGGTGGTGTAGCCGGTTTCGGCGATGGCTTGCTGGATGGGTGCGCTCAGTGCGAGATCGGCAAAGCCGACCGCGACCGCCGCCGGTGCGGCGGAGTGGGCTTGATTCATTGGATTGTGTGCTCCTGCGACGGCCTGACCGCTTCAGCAAAGCGGCACCAATCGGGGCGGACGCAACGAGATTTCGTGATCGCGGCGGATCGGACGAAACAGATGATGAAAGGCCGGTACGCTGATTGGCTGGCGCACGGTCGGCGGATTGTACGGCTTTGGCGCGGGTTGTGTTGACTTTTTTGAATTGTCGACTGCGCGGCCCGGTGTCCTCGGGCCGCGCAGTCGACGGGCGGGCTCAGGCCGGCAGGTGGTCGTCGAAGACCCGGTTCCAGAGGGCGCGCACGCCCGCCGCCCGCTCGGCGACCAGTTCGGGATCGACCCGCGAGGGCTGGTTGTTGAGGCGCAGGCCGTGCTGCAGGCGGCGGTATTCGCGGTAGCTGTCGGCGGCGACGGCGGCCTGGTCGACGGGGATCAGGCCGAGTTCGCCGGCCATCCCGAGCAGCGCGATGTTGCCCAGGTTGCCGGTGAGGCTGGTGTGGTCGTGGGCGTGGCCGAGGACGAGGTACTGGACGATGAACTCCACGTCCACCAGTCCGCCGCGGTCGTGCTTGAGGTCGAACAGCGCGGTCTTGTTGGGATGGCCGTCGAACATGCGCAGGCGCATCGCCATGACCTCGTCCCTCAGCTTGGCGAGATCGCGCCGCTGGCGCAGCACCTCGACGCGGATCGCCTCGAACTTGCGGCCGATCTCCGGATCGCCGGCGCAGAAGCGGGCGCGGGTGAGGGCCTGGTGTTCCCACACCCAGGCGTTCTCGAGCTGGTACTGGCGGAAGGCGTCCAGCGACACCACCATCAGCCCCGCGTCGCCGTTGGGGCGCAGGCGCAGGTCGGTCTCGAAGAGCTGGCCGGCGGGCGTCTGGGTGGATAGCCAGGTGTTGGTGCGCTGACCCAGGCGGGTGTAGACCTCGGCGGCTTCGGGGGCGTCGTCGTCGTGGACGAAGACCATGTCCAGGTCGGAGGCGTAGCCGAGTTCCTTGCCGCCCAGCTTGCCGTAGGCGAGCACGGCGAAGCGCGGGGCGTCCCGGTGGCGGTTCTTGATCTTGCGCCAGCAGCAGGTGACCGCGAGGTCGACCATGATGTCGGCCAGCGCCGAGAGGAAGTCGGCATGGCGCTCGACGGTGAGCTTGCCGGCGATGTCCTTGGTGAGCAGGCGGAACACCTGGGCGTGGTGCTGCTCGCGCATCAGGTCCATCTGGCGTTCCATGTCGGGCTCGATGTCGTCGAGCTGGCGGGCGAGTTCGGTGCGGAAGGCGGGCAGGTCGAGGTCTTCCTCGAGCATCCGCGGGTCGATGGCCTCGTCGAGGAGGATCGGGTGGCGGTTGAGGAACTGCGCCGCCCACGCCGAGGCGCCGACCAGCTCGGCGATCTTGTGCACGGTCTGCGGGTACTGCTGCAGCAGGGCGAGATACGAGCCGCGCCGGCTGATGGCGTCGAGCAGGTCGAGCAGGCGCTCGAAGGTGGCGTTGGGGCTGGGCGTTTCGGCGGCGGCCTCGACGACGCGGGGAATCAGCGGGTCGAAGCGCTGCTTGATCGACGGCGGCATCTGCTGGTAGCGATTGCCGCTGCGCAGGGTGGCGAGGCGGCGGGCGGCGGCGCCCGCATCGGGGTAGCCGAGGCGCTGGAATTCGTCGGTGCAGCGCGTCTCGTCGCAGGCGGCGGCCCACAGGTCGTCGAGGTCGTGGCCGGCCTCATTGGGGTCGCCGAAGACGCCGTTGAAGTGGCGGCCGACCGCCTCGCGGTGCACGTCGAGGGCGGCGAGCAGCGCGTCGTAGCCGTCGAAGCCCATCGCGCGGGCGATGATGTGCTGGTCGTCCGGGGTTGTGGGCAGGTTGTGGGTCTGGGCGTCGTCGAGGTATTGCAGGCGGTGCTCGACGCGGCGCAGGAAATCGTAGGCGTCGGCGAGCTCGCGCCGCGCCTCGGCGGTGATGATGCCGCGCTCGGCGAGGCGTTCGAGCACCCGCAGGGTCGGCTTGATCTGCAGCTGGGTGTCGCGGCCGCCGCGGATGAGCTGGAACACCTGGGCCAGGAACTCGATCTCGCGGATGCCGCCGGGGCCGAGCTTGACGTTGTTGGCCATGTCCTTGCGCGCCACCTCGCGACGGATCTGGGCGTGCAGGTCGCGCATCGCGTTGATGGCGCCGAAGTCGAGGTACTTGCGGAAGATGAACGGCCGCGCGATGGCGGCCAGTTCGTCGCCGCGGATGCCGGTCATCACCCGCGCCTTGATCCAGGCGTAGCGCTCCCATTCGCGGCCCTGGGTGATGAAGTAGTTTTCGAGCATGTCGAAGCTCGCCACCAGCGGGCCGGAGTCGCCGTTGGGGCGCAGGCGCATGTCGACGCGGAACACCTGGCCGTCGCCGGTCATGTCGTTGAGGGCCTGGATGATGCCGCGCCCGAGCTTGGTGAAGAACTCGAAGTTGTCGATGACCTTGGGGCCGGCAGTGTCGCCGTCCTCGGGGTAGACGTAGATCAGGTCGATGTCGGACGAGACGTTGAGTTCGCGCCCGCCGAGCTTGCCCATGCCGATGATGATGAACTCCTGCTCCCGGCCGTCGGCCGACAGGGGGACGCCGTGGCGGGTGACGAGCTGCTCGCGCAGGATGTCGTGGGCGGTCTCGACGGCCACGTCGGCGAGCAGGGTCATGGTTTCGGTGACTTCGGCCAGATCGGCCAGGCGGGCGATGTCGCGCACCAGCACGTGGCAGATGACCCAGGCGCGCAGCTTGCGCAGCACCGGCTTGAGGGTGTTGTCGTCCACCTTCTCGGTGCGCAGGAAGTCGCGCATCGCGCCGGCGTCGAGGCGCGCGCCGATGCTGGCGGACAGGCGCGCCGCGAGCCAGCTGCGGCTGTCGAGCTGACGACGCAGGAAGCGCGAGCAGGCAAGGGCTTCCTGGATGGGCGGGGGCGGGGCGGCGGCGGGATCTTTGGGCTGTTCGGACATGGCAGGGGCCGATTGGTAGAATGAGCAATTGTTTATGTTCGCCCCGAGTTATGTCTGCCGGACTGATTTTCGTCAAGCCTGATGCCGGATGCGTCGCATCGCGGCACGCGGCCGTCCGCGTGTCGGGCGTTTTTTGCGGCGGCCCGCCGCTGCCGGCGTGACCCAGCGACGCTTCTCCCTACCGGCGCTGCTGCACCTGCCGCGCTGGTGCGTGCGTCGCCTCGCGCTGACGGCGCTGGTGGCGTATTTCGTCGGCGGGCTGCTGTTCCTCGGCGTGCGCCATGGCGTGCTGCCCAACGTGCCGGCCTACCGTGGCGAGGTGGCCGAGTTGCTGTCCCGCTCCCTCGGGCGCCCGGTGGACATCGCCCGTCTGTCGGCCGACTGGCGCGGCCTGCACCCCACCTTCCGGATCGACGGGCTGACCATCCACGACGCCGCCGGCGCGCCGGCCCTGACCCTCGACCACGTCGAGGCCGAGCCGGCCTGGATCTCGCTGCTGCTGATGCGCCTGCGCCTCAACCGGCTGGAGATCGACTCCCCCGACCTGGCAATCCGCCGCCTCGCCGATGGCCGTCTCTTCGTCGCCGGGCTGGCGGTCGAGACCGACGGCGAGGGGGGCGGCTTTGCCGAGTGGCTGCTCGACCAGCGCCGCATCGTGATCCGCAACGCCCGCCTGGAGTGGACCGACGCCCTGCGCGGCGCCGATCCGCTGGCCCTGGAAAAGCTCGAGTTCCGCCTCGAGAACAGCGGCAGTCACCACCGTTTCGGCCTCACCGCCCAGCCGCCGACGCGCCTCGCGGCGACCCTCGACGTGCGCGGCGACCTGCGCGGGCGCGATCCCGCCCGCCTCGCCGAGTGGCGCGGCGAGCTCTACGCGGGGCTCGACTACGCCGATCTGGGGGCCTGGCGCCAATGGGTCGATTACCCCTTGCCGCTGGCCGGCGCGGGCGGCGTGCGCGCCTGGCTCGAACTGGCCGAGGGCCGGCTGGCGGGCGTCACCGCCGATTTCGCGGTGCGCGACGGCCGCGTGAAGTTTGCCGACAACCTGGCCGAGATTCCCCTGACCGTGGCCTCCGGCCGCCTGCGCTACCGCGACGAGGCCGGCGTCACCGAGGCCAGCGGGCGCCAGCTCGCCCTGCAGACCGACGACGGGATGCGCCTCGCGCCCACCGACTTCTTCCTGCGCCTGCACGGCAAGACCGCCACGGCGCCGGCCCGCGGCGAATTCCTCGCCAATCGCCTCGATCTGGGCGTGCTGTCGCGGCTGGCCGGGCGGTTGCCCTTCGACCCGGCCTTCCGCGAGCGGCTCGCCGAGATCGCGCCGGTGGGCGATGTGGCGCCCCTCAACGTCAAGTGGAGCGCCGAAGCCGGCCGGCTGGTGGCGTATTCGGTGGACGCCCGCTTCGCGCGCCTGGGCATCGAGCCGGTGGGCGCGTGGCCGGGCTTTTCGGGCCTGTCCGGGCGGGTCGAGGGCAATGAGAAGGGCGGGCGCTTCAGCCTGACCGGCAAGGACGCCTCGGTCGAGCTGCCGCAGATCTTCCCGCAGCCGCGCCTGGCGCTGGCCGAGCTGGCCGCGGAAGGCAGCTGGCGCCATCCCGACGGGCTGCTCGAAGTCAACCTCGCCAGTGCCAGCTTCGCCAACCGCGATACCCGCGGCAGCGCCGCCGGGCGCTACCGGGCGCGGCGCGACACGCCCGGCGAGATCGACCTGCAGGCGCGCCTTTCCGAGGCCGACGCGCGGGCGGTGTGGCGCTACATGCCGGCGGTGGTCGGCAAGGAAGCCCGTGACTGGTTGCAGCACAGCCTCACCGGCGGCAAGGCGCAGGACGCGCGACTGGTGCTCAAGGGCGATCTGGCGAAGTTTCCGTTCCGCAATCCGAAGGACGGCACGTTCCGGGTCACCGCGCGGGTCGCCGACGGCCAGCTCGACTACGCGCCGGGCTGGCCGAAGATCGAGGGCGTCTCCGGCGACCTGCTCTTCGAGGGCGCCGGCATGGTGGTCAAGGCCCAGCGCGGCCGCATCTTCGGCGCCGAGCTGAAGGACGTGACCGCCATGCTGCCCGACTTCGAGACCGACAACACACTCGCCGTGCGCGGCAGCGCCCACGGCCCGACCCAGGAGTTCCTGCGTTTCATCGCCAGGAGCCCGGTGGCCGACAGCATCAATCATTTCACCGATCCCTTCCGCGTCGAGGGCAACGGCAGCCTCGACCTGCAGCTCACCCTGCCCCTGCACAAGCTGGCCGATTCCCGGGTGAAGGGTGAGTACCAGTTTGCGCGCAACCGCCTGCAGGTCGATCCGGCGCTGCCGGCCTTCCTCGACGCGGGCGGGCACGTGGGCTTCACCGAGAGCCAGCTGAGCGTGAAGAACGGTGTCGCCCGGGTTTTCGGCGACGCGGTGACGGTGAGCGGCGGCACCCGCCCGGACGGCAGCGTGCTGCTCAACGCCCAGGGCAACCTGAGCGTCGCCGCCCTGCGCCAGGAGCTCGATCTGCCGTTGCTCGACCACCTGTCGGGCAGCGCCGCCTGGAAGGGCGCGGTGAATGTGCCCAAACGCGGCGGCGTCGAGTTCGTGCTCGACAGCACCCTGCAGGGCGTCACCTCCAGCCTGCCCGATCCGCTCAACAAGTCGGCGGCGGCGAGTCTGCCCTTCCGGTTCGAGATCGCCGTGCCGCCCGGCTCGGGCGCCGTCACCGGCGACGTGATGAAGCTCTCCGCCGGGTCGATCTTCCAGGCCCAGTTCCAGCGCCGCCACGAGGCGGGCGGCAAGGTCGTCATCAGCCGCGGTGGCATCGCGCTGAACACGCCGGTGCGCCTGGCCGACAAGGGCGTGCTGGTCGCCGCCAACGCCGACCGGCTCGATGCCGACGCCTGGCGCAAGGCCCTCGCCGGCGGCGCCGAGCGACGCGCCCGCCCGGCC
>NZ_JAYROR010000049.1:0-4714 GCF_041911615.1 Zoogloea sp.
GCCGCCGGGGCCGGCGCGGGGGCGGCGGGCGCGGCCGGCGTCGGCAGGGCGGTCCGGGCGCGGCGTGCTGGCGGCTTGGCGGCGGTCGAGGTCCGGGCGGTGCGGGTGGGGGCGGTCATGGCTTTCCTTTCGTCGGGAATGTCGGGGATTTCAGTTCTGCATCGTGGAGATCGTGCGCCGCAGGCGGCGGTGGGCGAGGGCGAAGAAGGCGCCGCCGATGGCGGCCACCATCAGGAGCTGGGGCCAGATCACGGCCAGGCCGGCGTCGCGGAACAGCACCGCCTGGGCCAGCCCGACGTAGTGGGTGGTCGGGGCGAAGGACATCACGAAGCGCACCGCGTCGGGCATCGACTCCCGCGGGGTGAGCGCGCCGGAGAGGATCTCCAGCGGCAGCAGCACGAGAATCGACATGAGCCCGAACTGCGGCATGTTGCGCGCCAGCGTGCCCATGTAGATGCCGATCGAGGTGGCGGCGAACAGGTACAGCAGCGTGCCCAGCCCGAACAGCAGGGCCGAGCCGCTCACGCTGGCGCCGATCACGCCCTTGACCACGACCTGCAGCGACAACGACGCCACCACGAGCACCACCACGCCCATCGACCACACCTTCGACACCATGATCTCCAGGGGTGTGACCGGCATTACGAGCAGATGTTCGATGGTGCCGTGCTCGCGTTCGCGGATCAGCGCCGCGCCGGTGAGCAGGATGCCGAGCATCGTCACGTTGTTGATGATGGCGGTGACGCCGGCGAACCACGACTGGCTCAGGTTGGGGTTGAAGAGGCTGCGCGGCACCAGTTCGACCGGCGCCGGCGCGGCGGCCCGGTAGCGCTGGGCGAAGGCGCGGATTTCGTCGTTGACGATGTCCTGGATGTAGCCGGTGCCGGTCTGGGCCTGGGAGAGGCGGGTGGCGTCGATGTTGAGCTGGATCGCCGGGTGGGCGCCCGCCAGCACGTCGCGCTGGAAGTCGGGCGGGATGTCGAGCACGAAGGTGTGGCGGCCGGCGTCCATGCCCTTGTCCATGTCGGCCAGCGCGACGTGCTCGGGCGCGATGAACTGCGGCGGCTGCAGCGCCGCGACGATCTGCCCCGAGAGCTGCGAGCGGTCCTCGTCCACCACCGCGATGGCGGCGCGGTGCAGGCTCTCGGGCTTGGCGCGGGCATTGGAATACACCGACACGGTGAACATGAAGAGGATCAGGAACAGCATCGTCGGATCGCCCAGCAGGCTGTGGAATTCCTTGATGCCCAGGTGCCAGGTGTTGTGCAGGAAGCGGGATGGGCGGGCCATGGTCGTGTCCTCGTCAGCGGGCCTGCTTCCTGAGCAGCAGGGCGGCGGCGCAGGTGAGCACCGGCACGGCGATCAGCAGCGGTACGAAGGCGCCGCCCAGGTCGGCGAAATCCAGCGCCTTCGAGAAGGTGCCGCGGCTGATGGTGAGGAAATGGGTGGTGGGGTAGGCGGCGCCGATCCAGGCGCCGGCGCCTTCGAGGGACGACACCGGGTCGAGCATCCCCGAGAACTGGATGGCCGGCAGCAGCGTGCCGATGGCGGTGCCGGCCAGCGCGGCGACCTGGCTGTCGGTGAGGGTGGACATCAGCAGGCCCAGCCCGGTGGTGGCGGTGACGTACACCAGCGCGCCCAGGCACAGGGCGGCCAGGCTGCCCTTGAAGGGCACCTGGAACAGGGTCAGGGCGAGCACGAACAGCAGCACGAAGTTGAACAGCGACAGCCCGATGTAGGGCAGCTGTTTGCCGAGCAGGAATTCGAGCTTGGTGACCGGCGTGGTGTAGACGTTGAGGATCGAGCCGAGCTCCTTCTCGCGCACCACGCCCAGGGAGGTGAGCATCGACGGGATGAACACCAGGAGCATCGGGATCACCGCCGGCACCATCGCCACCAGGCTCTGCATGTCGGGGTTGTAACGGTAGCGGATCTCGATGTCGGCGAGGCCGCGCGGCCGGCTGCCGGTGGCCTGGGTGACCGCTTCGGCGAGGATCTGGCTGTGCACGCCGATCATGTAGCCGCGGGCCACCTCGGCGCGGGTGGGCATGGCGCCGTCGATCCACACCCCGACCTCGGGCCGGGCGCCGCGGGCGAGGTCGCGGCCGAAGCCGGGGGGAATCTCGACGGCCATCGTCAACTCGCCGCTGCGCATCCGCCGGTCGAGGTCGGCGTGGCCCTGCAGCGGCGGCTGCTCGGCGAAGTAGCGCGAGCCGGCGATGCCGAGGGTGTACTGCTCGCTGGCGACGCTGTGGTCCAGGTCGAGCACCGCGTAGTTGAGTTTTTCCACGTCGAGGCTGATGCCGTAGCCCATCACCAGCATCAGCACCACGGTGCCGAGCAGGGCGAGGGTCCGGCGGAAGGGGTCGCGGCGCAGTTCGGTGGCCTCGCGGGCGCTGAAGCTGAGCAGGCGCGCCAGGCTGAAGCGGGCGACGCGCTGGCGGCCTTCCGCGGCGGGCGTCGGCGGCGCGGCCGGGGCCGCGGCGGTGCGTGCATCGGGCAGGGCGATGCCGCTGGCGTCGGCCAGGTAGGCGATGAAGGCGTCCTCGAGGCTGGCGGCGCCCCGGGCTGCCACCAGCGCGGCCGGGGCGTCGCTGGCGAGGATGCGGCCGGCGTGCATCAGCGAGATGCGGTCGCAGCGCTGGGCCTCGTTCATGAAGTGGGTGGTGATGAAGATCGTCACCCCGTCCTGCCGCGAGAGCTGGATGATGAGCGCCCAGAAATGGTCGCGCGCCACCGGGTCGACGCCCGAGGTGGGCTCGTCGAGGATCAGCACGTCGGGCCGGTGCAGCACCGCCACCGCCAGCTGCAGGCGCTGACGGATGCCCAGCGGCAGCGCGTCGGGCAGGGCGTCCATCACCGGCGCGAGATCGAAGCGGGCGGCGAGTTCGGCGATGCGCGCCTCGCCCTCGGCCGGCGACAGGTCGAACAGGCGGGCGTGCAGTTCGAGGTTGCGGCGCACCGACAACTCGCCATACAGCGAGAAGCTCTGGGACATGTAGCCCACCCGCCGGCGGGTGTCGATGTTGTTGGCGTCGAGCACCTCGCCGAGCAGCCGGGCTTCGCCCCGGGTGGGCGGCAAAAGGCCGGTGAGCATCTTCATGGTGGTGGACTTGCCGCAGCCGTTGGAGCCGAGGAATCCGAAGATTTCGCCCCGACGCACTTCGAGGTTCACGTCGTCCACCGCGGTGAAGTCGCCGAAGCGCATCTGCAGCCCGCGGGCGGCAATCACCACCTCGCCGGCACTGAGCGGGGGAATCGTCAGTGGCGTGTGGCCGGCGCGCCGTTCGGCCGGCAGCAGCGCCAGGAAGGCGTCCTCGAGGCTGGCGGCGCCCGTACGGGCGCGCAGCTCGGCCGGGGTGCCGGTGGCGAGCACCTTGCCGTCGTCCACCGCCACCAGCCAGTCGTACTGCTCGGCCTCTTCCATGTAGGCGGTGGCGACCAGCACGCTCATGCCCGGGCGGCCGGCGCGGATGCGCGTGATGAGATCCCAGAACTGCCGCCGCGACAGGGGATCGACGCCGGTGGTGGGCTCGTCGAGGATCAGCAGGTCGGGGTCGTGGATCAGCGCGCAGCACAGGCCGAGCTTCTGCTTCATGCCGCCCGAGAGCTTCTGGGCCGGGCGGTCGGCGAAGTCGGCCATGCCGGTGGCGGCGAGCAGGTCGGCGATGCGCCGGGCGCGTTCGGCCCGGCTCTGCCCGAACAGGCGGCCGAAGAAGTCGATGTTCTCGAACACCGAGAGGGTCGGGTAGAGGTTCTTGCCGAGGCCCTGGGGCATGTAGGCAATGCGCGGGCACACCGCCTCCCGGTGGCGCGCGCGGGCCATGTCGCCGCCCAGCACCTCGACGGTGCCCTGCTGGATCTGCCGGGCTCCGGCGATGAGGCCGAGCCAGGTGGATTTGCCGACCCCGTCCGGGCCGATGAAGCCGACCATGCGGCCGGCCGGCACGTCCAGGTGGACGCCGTCGGCGGCGAGGGTGGCGCCGTAGCGATGGGTGAGTCCGGCGAGGCGGACGACGGGGGCGGGGTTCATGCGCCGGCCCTCCGGTCGCTGGGCGACCTGCTCCCCGAGGGAGTGTTCGCACATCCTTCGGACGGCCGTGCGGACGTGGGTAGGACGGCCCTCCGGTCGCTGGGCGACCTGCTCCCCGAGGGAGTGTTCGCACATCCTTCGGACGGCCGTGCGGACGTGCTCATGGCAGCTTCACCGTCAGCTCGGGGGGCCAGGGGCGGGTGGCGTCGAGGCGCAGGTGGGCGATGCCGGGCAGGCCGGTCTTGACCTGCTCGGGGTATTTCTGGAGCAGCGCGGGGTCGATGCGGGCCTTGACGCGGAACACCATCTTCTGACGCTCGTTGCGGGTTTCGACGGTCTTGGGCGTGAACTGGGCGACGCTCGCCACGTACGACACCTTGGCAGGGATCACGAACTGCCGCGCGGCGTCCAGCACCAGCCGCACCTCGCTGCCCAGGGCGACGCGGCCGGCGGCGGTTTCGGGCAGGAAGAAGGTCATGTAGACGTCGCCGATGTCCACCAGGCTGACCACCTTGCCGCCGCCGCCCACCACTTCGCCGGGCTGCACGACGCGGTATTGCACGCGGCCGCTGCGGGGGGCGGTGAGCACGCCGTCGTCGAGCTCGGTGCGCAGGCGCTCGACCACCGCCGCCGCCGCGTCGATGCCGGCGCCGGCCTGGGCGACCTGGGCCTCGGTGGCGC
>NZ_JAYROR010000050.1:0-2089 GCF_041911615.1 Zoogloea sp.
CGTCGGCGAACAGGTCGGTCTTGATGGCGGTGCGTTTCTTCATGGCTGGCGGCAGAGAACGAAATCAGGACAATCCAATTTTACCAATCACAGAGGTGCCGAGGTTTTTCGAGGCGCCCTTATGTTCATAACCCCGATTGCGTTTCAGAGGCTCGCCCCAACCACGTAGGGGCGCCCGCGCAGATGCGGATGAAACCGCCCGAACCCGGACTCCGCCGGCGAGTGCCGCGCCATCAACTCGATCTGCCCCGAGAGCCGGTCCGCCGCGGAGAGCAGGACCGCGTCGAGCGTGCAGGGCTCGCGCAGACCGAGCCAATCCGGCGCCCCACGGGCGCTCGTCAGCGCGTGGATCAGGCCGAGGTAGTGGGACTCGGGGAGAGCGATGCGCGCGTGGGCGATGGCGGCGGCGATCCACTCGATGATGGTGTTGCGATGGCCGACGAGCTTGCCGCGGGTCGTCAGCTCGAGACCGCTGTAGCCGAGACGGTACTCGTCGGCCTTGCCCGCGTCGTGCAGCAGGGCGGCCATCAGGAGCACCTCGGGGCAGGCGAGCGGCTGGCCCTGGGCCATCCTGAGCGCCTGCTCGGCAACCTCCAGGGTGTGCCACAGATTGCCGTGCACGCAGCTGTGATGGCCCTTCAAGGAGCTGGCGCCCACCAGGTAGCGATGCAGCCGTCGGCTGTCCCAGAAGATGGCGTTGAACAAATGTTGGAAGTGCGCTGGCAGGCGCTGCCACAGCGCGCTGGCGCGACGGACGAGCGTGCGCTCTTTCACCCAGACCGTCGGGATCGTCTGGAAGAGATCGAGGCTGGCCTCGGGGCGCCCGAGCACAACCAGGCGGCTGATGCGCACCGCACCGCCGAGGCTCACAGGCCGACCGAGCCAGCGAATCGACACCAGGCAACCCGCACCCAGCCGGACATCGACCTTGCGCGAGGGCCACTCGACCATCAGGCTGGCCCGCTCATGAAACAGCCCAGCGCGGTTCAGGACGCAATGGTTATCCAGCGGCAGGCGGCTGATCGACTGCACCCGAAACACGGACGGGAGCTTGGCCAGTGCGTTGTCCGGGGCGGCCGTGGGGATGGGCAGGCGGTATTCACTCATGGTCTCCTCCTTGAGCGGCGTTCTCTGCCAGCAGCTCGGCCTCCTGCTCCGCCTCCTCCGCAGGGGCGGTCTTCACCGGCAGGAGCTGGGTGCCCAGGGTCTGCGTGATGAGGCGCTCGAAGGCCGAGCCATCCCGCCGCGTGAGGTTGGGCACGTAGCGCGAATACACCCGGAACAGCATCTCGGTGGTGGTGTGCCCGAGCTGACGGGCGATCCACTCGGGCGCCTCGCCGCTGGCGAGCCACAGCGTCGCGGCGGTGTGGCGGCACTGATACGGCCGGCGCTGCTTGAGGTTGAGGTGCCGCAGCAGCGGGTACCACACCCGGTTGGTGACGTTCTTGTGGTCCAGCGGTGTCCCCAGCCGGTTGCAGAACACGAACTTACTGAGCTTGCCGGTGGCCTCGAACTGCGCCTGGAGCGCATCGAAGACGAGCTGACTCATCTGGATGTCGCGCTGGCTGCCGTCCGTCTTGGTGTATTCCTCTTCACCGCCGACGATGGTCTCGCGAACCAGGATGAGGCGGTTGTCGAAGTCGACGTACTTCCACTGCAGTCCGTCGACCTCGCCGGTGCGCAGGCCGGTGAAGAAGCGCACGGTGAAGTAGTGCCTGAAGTCGGGCCGCACGGTGTCGAGGATCTGCTTGACCTCGGCGAGGGTGAAGGGATCGACGTCGGTGCGCTTCGTCTTGAGCTGTTTCACGCTGTCGAAGGGCGTGCGAAAATCAAACCGGTCGGCCGCTTCATTGAGGACTTGCCTGAGCGGGTTCAGCATCTTGTTGATCCTTGCCGCAGACAGTTTGGTTTGCTTGCCTTTCGCGGTCGCTTTCCCGAGCTCGGCGCGATAGGCAAGGACGTCCGCCTTGGAGATCTGGCCGACCTCCTTCTCCCCGAACCTCGGGATGAGGGCGCGATCGAGGGTCGCGCGCAGCGTGGTCTTGTACGAACGCCGCCACTCCACCTCTTTCTCGCCGTACCAGGTCTC
>NZ_JAYROR010000051.1:0-2771 GCF_041911615.1 Zoogloea sp.
ACGCGCGCCAGGTCAGCCAGCAGCCGCGGGTAGTCGAAGTGGTAGCGCTCGCCCGGCTGGATGGGGGCATGCGCGGCGCTGTCCGCGACGGTGCGCTCCAGCGCGTCGAGCTGGCGCAGTGCGGCGACCAGCTCCTGGCGCTGCGCAGGGGACTCGGCCAAGGCCATCGGGGACTGACCCAGCAGGAGGGCCGTCACGAGAAGAGTGGGTACGCCGCGATGCGCGGCGCGCAGCCAGATCGAAGCCACCATCGCGCCATTCCTGTGTGATCAGCAATGGGGTGATCGTGGAGATCAGGGCTGTTTTAGGCCGCAAACAATAGGAACTGGCGGACGACCGGATTGGGCATGCCGCGAGCGAACCTACAAAAGCCCGGGTCGCGTTTCGATTATTGCGTTTTTCGAGTGTTTCGAATATGATCGGCTCTGCAACCGTTTTCGCTTAGGAGCTACCCATGACCACCGCCACTGCCCAATCCAAGATGACCCTTCCCGCCGCGGGAGAGGTTAAGGCAGCCGTCCAGGGTCAACGTGCCTTGGCGGCTTACCTCGCAACCCAGTTCGAGACGCAGCACATCCAGATCTTTGATGACCACAAACAGGCTCATCAGGTGGAACTGCCTACCTCGGCTTTACGCCTGCTGGTCGACATCCTGGCCGAGTTGGCCGATGGCAATGCAGTAAAGGTGGTGCCCGTCCATGCAGAGCTGACGACCCAAGAGGCGGCGGACTTGCTCAACGTGTCCCGTCCCCATTTCGTCAAGCTGCTAGAAGATGGGGTGTTGGCATTTCATCGCACCGGCAAGCACCGCAGGGTGAGGTTCGCCGATCTGATGCAGTACAAGGAAGCGCGCGAGCGCGCCAGTGAGCAGGCGATGGCCGAACTCGCTCAGCAGTCGCAAGAGTTGGGAATGGGATACGAATGAGGCATTCCCCATTCACCGCCGTCTACGACGCGTGCGTTCTATATCCCGCGCCACTGCGGGATTTCCTGATGTGGCTCGGCCTGTCTGGCCGCTTCCGGGCGCGGTGGAGCCAAGCCATTCATGAGGAGTGGAAACGCAACCTGTTGATCAACCGCCCCGATCTCACCCGGGTTCAGGTCGACAGGACGTCGGATCTCATGGACAGGGCCATTCCGGACGGCTTGGTGGAGGGCTACGAAGCGCTCGTGGCAGGCCTGACATTACCCGATCCGAACGATCGGCACGTCCTGGCTGCGGCGATTCGCTGCGGTGCGAGCGTGATTGTGACGTTCAACGAACGTGATTTCCCGAACGATCTGCTGGCTCCGTACGGCATCGAATCGCAGCACCCCGATGAGTTTGTGGACAACCTGCTGGATCTGGATGCGGCCGCCGTAGTGTCGGCTGCGCAGCGCCAGCGTGCCCAACTCAAGCATCCGCCGATCGATGTGGACCGCTATCTCGAAATCCTGCTGCGCCAAGGCCTTGTGCAAACGACCAAGGTGCTGGCGACCTATCGCACCATTCTCTGACCCGCCGAGAGCCACGGATGACCAAGAATCCTTCATCAGACGCCACTTTGCCGAAAGGCATCCATCGAAGCTGGAAGCTGCCGGATAAGTCGCTGGGTGACTTGTGGGATTCGATCGTGATGGACGAAGCCATCAAAAAACAGTTGCTGTCACAAGCGATCGTCAACTTCACGGTGCGCCCCAAGGTGGAGCGCACGGTACTCCCCCTGCACGGCGTGATCTTGTTGGTCGGCCCGCCGGGGACTGGGAAGACCTCCTTGGCACGGGGCTTGGCGCATCGTGTGGCCGAATCTTTTTCTTCTGCGAAGTTTCGATTGCTGGAAGTGGAGCCTCACACGCTGACGAGCTCTGCAATGGGAAAGACTCAACGCGCCGTGGCAGACCTGTTCTCGCAATCGATCGCAGAATCCGCAGCGGCGGGCCCGACGATCGTCCTTCTGGACGAGGTCGAAACGCTTGCGGCTGATCGAGCGAAGCTCAGCCTGGAAGCCAACCCGGTTGATGTGCACCGGGCCACCGACGCGGTGTTGGTGCAGTTGGACATGTTGGCCGAACGCAACCCGCATCTGCTGTTCGTGGCCACCAGCAACTTCCCACAGGCCGTCGACAGTGCCTTCCTATCTCGTTGCGACATGGTGATGGAGGTGCCACTGCCCGGCAAGGATGCCTGCAAGCAGATCCTAGTGGACTGCCTGAATGGCCTGGCAAAGACATTTCCGGGGATTGGCAAGCTTTCCTCGGCTCACCAGTTCGACGTGTGCGCTGGCGAGTGCGTCGGATTGGATGGTCGGGCCATTCGCAAGGTCGTAGCCAACGCCCTCGCGGCCGACCCGCAAGTGGCTATCGATCCGAACAAGCTTTCCGTAGAGCACCTGCGCAGTGCGATACGACAGGCAAAGCAAATGCGCCTTCAAGGAGGGAAGCAAAAATGACCACCGTTGTCAGCCGGACGTTTCGCAGCTCGCCGCACCGCGATGCGTTGCAGACATGGGATGCCATTGTCGAACTGCTCACTCAGGGCAAGGACGGCACGGCTCGCTCTGAACTCAGGGCCGTGACGGGCGTGGCCGCCAGCTTGATCGCCGACCAGGCACCCAAGAGCGCGCCCATCGTTGCGACATGCGATGGACCACGGACCAGGATCTACTGCCTCTTCGACGAAGACGCGATCGATGGTGATGATGCCAACGAAGAAGTCTTGGGGTTCGAGCCGTTGAAGGGAGACTGGGGAGTCTCGCTGCCGTGTCCGAAGGAGCAGCTCGGCTGGGTGCAAA
>NZ_JAYROR010000052.1:0-15143 GCF_041911615.1 Zoogloea sp.
ACCGTGTTGCCCTCGGTGGAGAGCGCGCTGACGCGGCTGACGTAGCCCAGGCCCTTGGCCACAGTCTCCACGCCGAGCGCGGCGATCAGGTCATCCTGGGTGAACACTTCGAGCAGCTTCATCGGCGCGCGGCAGGCCCGGGGCGGGCGTGAACGGGAAAACCCGACAGTTTATACGCCAGCCCGCGCCATACGTGTGCGGCGATCGTCAAAATGCGCTCCTGAAATGCGGACGGGCCGCATTCGCGGCCCGTCGATGCTCAAGCTGCGCTGTGCGGCATCACCCGGTGCGATTGACCTCCGCACCGCTCTTCACGAACTCGATCGACTTCACCTCCATGCCCTTCTCCAGCGCCTCGGCCTCGCCGATGCCCTGCTGCGCGGCGAAGTCGCGTACGTCCTGGGTGATCTTCATCGAGCAGAAGTGCGGGCCGCACATCGAGCAGAAGTGCGCCACCTTGGCCGAGTCCTTGGGCAGGGTCTCGTCGTGGAATTCCTTCGCCTTGTCCGGGTCGAGGCCGAGGTTGAACTGGTCTTCCCAGCGGAACTCGAAGCGCGCCTTGGAGAGTGCGTTGTCGCGGATCTGCGCGCCCGGGTGGCCCTTGGCGAGGTCGGCGGCGTGGGCGGCGAGCTTGTAGGTGATGATGCCTTCCTTGACGTCGTCCTTGTCGGGCAGGCCGAGGTGTTCCTTCGGCGTCACGTAGCAGAGCATGGCGGTGCCGTACCAGCCGATCATCGCGGCACCGATGCCGCTGGTGATGTGGTCGTAGCCCGGGGCAATGTCGGTGGTCAGCGGGCCGAGGGTATAGAACGGGGCTTCCTTGCAGTATTCGAGCTGCAGGTCCATGTTCTCCTTGATCAGGTGCATCGGCACATGGCCCGGGCCTTCGATGATGGTCTGCACGTCGTGCTTCCAGGCGATGTCGGTGAGTTCGCCGAGGGTTTCGAGTTCGCCCAGCTGCGCGTCGTCATTGGCGTCGTAGATCGAGCCCGGACGCAGGCCGTCGCCGAGGCTGAAGGCCACGTCGTAGGCCTTCATGATTTCGCAGATTTCCTCGAAGTGGGTGTAGAGGAAGCTCTCCTTGTGGTGGGCGAGGCACCACTTGGCCATGATCGAGCCGCCGCGGGAGACGATGCCGGTCATCCGGTTGGCGGTCATGGGGATGTAGCGCAGCAGCACGCCGGCGTGGATGGTGAAGTAGTCGACGCCCTGTTCGGCCTGCTCGATGAGGGTGTCGCGGAAGATCTCCCAGGTGAGCTCTTCGGCCTTGCCGTTCACCTTCTCGAGCGCCTGGTAGATGGGCACGGTGCCGATGGGCACGGGGCTGTTACGGATGATCCACTCGCGGGTCTCGTGGATGTTCTTGCCGGTGGAGAGATCCATCACCGTGTCGCCGCCCCAGCGGGTGGCCCAGGTCATCTTGTCCACTTCCTCGTTGATGGAGGAGCCCAGCGCCGAGTTGCCGATGTTGGCGTTGATCTTCACGAGGAAGTTGCGGCCGATGATCATCGGCTCGGATTCGGGGTGGTTGATGTTGTTGGGGATGATGGCGCGGCCACGGGCCACTTCGCTGCGCACGAACTCGGGGGTGATTTCAGACGGAATCGCCGCGCCGAAATCCTGGCCCTTGTGCTGGCGGGTGAGGAGCTTCGCCATCTTCTCGCCCTGGGGGCCGGTGGCGCGCAGCGATTCGAGGTAGGCCTGGCGGTTGACGTTCTCGCGGATCGCCACGTATTCCATCTCGGGGGTGATGATGCCCTGGCGGGCGTAGTGCATCTGCGAGACGTTCTTGCCGGGCAGCGCGCGGCGCGGCTTGCGGTGCAGGCCGGGGAAGCGGAGTTCATCCAGAGCCGGGTCGGCGGCGCGGGCGCGGCCGTATTCGCTGGTGAGGTCGGCGAGCACTTCGGTGTCGCCGCGCTCTTCGATCCACCGCTGGCGCAGCGCCGGCAGGCCGGAGCGGATGTCGATCTTCGCGGCCGGGTCGGTGTAGGGGCCGGAACAGTCGTAGACGAAGATCGGCGGGTTCTTCTCGCCGCCGAAGCCGGTGGGGGTGTCGGCCTGGCTGATCTCGCGCATCGGCACGCGGATGTCCGGGCGCGAGCCTGCGACGTAGATCTTGCGGGAGTTGGGCAGCGGGGCGATGGCGGCCTCGTCCACGTGGGCGGACGCGGCGAGGAATTTGTCGGTGGCGTTCATGAAGGCTCCTTGGGAGGGGGGCGCCGAAGGGGAAGGCGCGGCCGGAGCCACGTTTCCCTACGCCGGCACGACCCGGATCAGGTTCGGAGGGTAAGTCTCAGCCGGGACATGCGCACCCAAGCGCGCACCGGCACCCCTAACGTATTTCCCCAAAGTACTGGAAGCGCAGGGTAAATGCAAGATTCTCCGGGTTTTTCCGGATGACGGCGGGCGGCCGTGGCTGGCTAAAGCTTTGGGGCTCCGGCGCCGAAATAGAGGCATCCGGCCTTCGCGGCCCGCCCTTTTTCCGGAGAATCACAATGCGCTACCGCCTGCGACCCCTTGCCGCCGCCTTGCTGGCCTGCGTCGGCACCACGTCCGCGCTGGCTGCCGACTGGCAGACCGTCGCTTCAGACAAGAAGCGCACGATCGAACTCGACCGGGCCAGCATCCTGCAGTCCGATCCCGGCACCAAGGTGGCGTGGGGGCGCATCGTGCTGTCCGAGGCCGAGGCGGCAACGGCCGGTTACATGGCGGTGAAGGCGTTGAACCGTTACGACTGCCGCAACCAGACCTTCGCGACCATCAAGCGGGTGTACCTCGACGCGGATTCGGCGGTGCTGAAGGACGAGAAGGTGAAGGTCGAGAAGGACATGCCGGTGGCGCCCGGCAGCGTGGACGAGAAGCTGTGGCGCGACGTGTGCAAGCCGGCGGGCGCGGCCGGCGGAACGAACGACATTTCGGCGCTGGCGAAGAACGCGGGCAAGGCCGCCCAGGCGAGCCAGGCGAAGCCCGAGCTGCGGGCGGCGGATTACCGCCCGGCCAAGGGCGTCGACAAGCCGGCGCTGACCCAGGTTTCCGACGCCAAGGCCGAGCACGGGGCCGAGCCGACGATGCCGATCAAGAAGAATTTCATCGACAAGCCGGCGCCGCCGCCGAAGGCCGAGCCGGCCCCCGAAAAGCCGGTCCAGGCCGAGGCGCCGCCTGAAGTGCGCCGGGTGCCGGCCTACGTGCCCCCGCCGCGCCCGCGTCCGCGGGTGGTGCGCGCGCCGGCGATGCAGATTGAGGCGCAGGCGGCCCACGGCCCGGCGGCTGCCGGTACGCCGCTGGCCCACCACGACATCCACTGGAGCTACGACGGCGAAACCGGACCGGCCAACTGGGGCGTGCTGCGGCCCGACTGGCAACTGTGCGGATCGGGCGAGCGGCAGTCGCCGATCGACATCCGCGAGGGCATCAAGGTGGAGCTGGAGCCGATTCGCTTCGATTACCGGCCGACGCCGTTCCGGATCATCGACAACGGCCACACGGTGCAGGTCAACGTCGGCCCCGGCAACAGCCTGCAGGTGATGGGCCGGTATTACGATCTGGTGCAGTTCCACTTCCACCGCCCGTCCGAGGAGCGCATCAACGGAAAGGGCTTCGAGATGGTGGCGCATCTGGTCCACAAGGATCTGGACGGCCGTCTGGCGGTGGTGGCGGTGTTGCTGGAGCGGGGGCAGGCGCATCCGCTGGTGCAGACGCTGTGGAACAACCTGCCCCTCGAGAAGAACGTGGACTATTCGCCCGAGGGGGTGACGATCGATCTGAGCCAGTTGCTGCCGAACGATCGCAATTACTACACCTACATGGGCTCGCTGACCACGCCCCCGTGCAGCGAAGGGGTGATGTGGATGGTGATGAAGCAGCCGCAGCAGTTGTCGGCCGAGCAGATCGCGATCTTCGCGCGGATGTATCCGATGAACGCGCGCCCGGTGCAGTCGATCCGCGGTCGGATGATCAAGGAGTCGCGCTGAGCGGCGACAGGAGGCGAGGGCCGCCTCCCCGGGGGGCGGGGCGGGACGGCAGCGTGAAGGGCGAACCTGAGGTTCGCCCTTCTTTTTTGCAGGGGGCAGCCACGGCGTGGGGGCGACGGCCCCGTTGGCTCATTCGCCGGTGCGGGCGGCGAGTTCGGCGATGAGGGTGTCGAGGCTTGCGGCGAGCTGGGCGGCGAGCTGGCGGCTGTGCGTGTCGCCGGCGCGGGCGGCGTAGTCGGTGGTGGCGGCCAGTTCGTGGATGGCGTCGGCCTTGAGGGTGCCGGCGGTGCCCTTGATGCTGTGGGCGAGGAAGGACAGTTCGGCCAGGTCGCCGTCGCCGTCGGCGAGGGCGCGCAGGCGCACGACGCTGGTCCGGTAGTTGGCGAGCGCCCGGCTGGCGAGGCGGGTGACGAAGGCGGTCTTGCCCTTGAACTGGGCTTCGAGGGCGCTCCAGTCGATCAGGCCGTGCGCGGCGGCTTCGACGGGGGATTCGGCGTCGGATGTGGGCATGGGCGTCGGTTCCGGAGTGGGGGCGGTCATGGTGGTGGAAGGCGGCGGCGCGGCGGCTTCGGTGCGGCTGGATTGCCGGCAGTGTCGCAGGATTTCCTCGACGAGGGTATCCAGTTCGAGGGGTTTGGGAATGTGGGCGAGCATCCCGGCGGCGAGGCAGTTGCTGCGGGCGTCGGCGCCGGCGTGGGCGGTGAGGCCGAGCACGGGCAACGTCGGGTCGAGCGTCTTGAGGCGACGGGTGAGCTCGTAACCGTCCATGTCGGGCATCTGGACGTCGGTCAGCACGAGCTGGTAGTAGGCGGTGCCGACGGTGTCGAGCTGGGCCAGCGCTTCGGCTGCGCCGGGAACGCAATCGATGCGGGCGCCTTCCTGGGCGAGCAGGTCGGCGAGCACCAGGCGGTTGATCTCGTTGTCGTCCACGGCGAGCAGGGTCAGCCCGGTCAGTCGGGTGTCGGGCGGGGAGTAGGCGGCGGTCTGGCCGCCGCCGCGGGTACGCAGGCATTCGACGAGGTGGCGCACGCGCAGGGGGCGTTCGATGAGCGGCCGCCGACCGGAGAGACCGTCGGCCAGGCCGGACATGTCGAACTCGTCGATGCGCCCGACGAGGGCGACCGGATGGCCGTCGTCGCGCAGGTTGCGCAGCCACTTGCGCCACATCGGGCCTTCGTCGGCGATGCGCGCGTCGATGGCGATCAGGGCGCCGGCCGGCACCGGCGACACCGGTTGTTCGACGGCACTGGCGCTGACGCCCCGGGCCTGCAGTTCGGTGACGAGGGGGGCGCTTTCGTCGGGCGGAAAGCCGGCCAGGAGCAGGTGGCCGGACGGGGGCGGGCGGTCGTCGGGTTCGGGGGCGATGAGCGGCAGGCGCACGTCGAAGCTGCTGCCGGCGCCCGGGGTGCTGGTGACGAGCATCTGCCCGCCCATGCTCTTGACGAGGTGGTCGCAGATGGAGAGGCCCAGCCCGGTGCCGCCGAAGCACCGGGTGGTGGCGTTGTCGGCCTGCTCGAAGGGCTGGAACAGGCGTGCGACTTGTTCGGCGGTCATGCCGATGCCGGTGTCGCTGACCCGCAGGCTGAGGATGTCACCCTCGACGCGCACGTCGAGGGTGACGCTGCCGTGTTCGGTGAACTTGATCGCGTTGCCGAGCAGATTGACCAGGATCTGCGACAGCCGTAGGGGGTCGCCGCGGCAACTGGCGGGCAGGCCGCGCTCGAGCACGGTGAAGCCGAGCCCCCGGTTGAAGGCGCGTTCGGCGGTGAGCGTCACGGCGGCGTCGATGACTTTGCCGGGTTCGATGGCGATGCTCTCGACCCGCAGCTTGCCGGCTTCGATCTTGGAGCAGTCGAGGATGTCGTTGATGACGCCGAGCAGGTGCTGGCCCGATTCGTTGATCCGCGCGAACTGCTGCGCGGCGTTGCGTCCGGCGGAACTGCGCTGGCCCATCTGGGCGAGGCCGAGGATGGCGTTGAGCGGGGTGCGGATTTCGTGGCTCATGTTGGCGAGGAACTCGCTGCGGGCCTGGGCGAGCCGTTCGGCCTCGGCGCGGGCGGCGGCGTGGGCGTCCTCGACGCGGCGCCGTTCGCGCATTTCCTGCAGCACGATGAAGATGACCACCAGCGGCACGGTGCCCATGCCGACCAGCAGCAGCGGCGGCGTCGAGTGGGCGCTCAGCTCCTGCTCGGTGATGAGCATCGCCAGCGAGAACGGCGAGTTGTCGATGCCCTGCTTGAGCACCGCGATCAGGCTGGCTTCGTCGTTGAGGAGGGAATGGGTGAGGGTGTTGTTGCCGGCCTTGAGGCGGGTGAGGTGCTCGATGACGTCGGGGTCGGAGAAGACGGCGGGCGCCTGCTTCGAGATGGGCTGGCCGGTGGCGCCGTACACGACGGCCTCGGGGCGCAGGCTGGCGGTGGCGGACAGGCGGCTGTCGAGGGGGTCGAAGGCGCAGTGGGCGACGAGGTAGCCGCGGTGCTTGCCCTTGCGGGTCACGGGCTGGATGAGGCGCAGCAGGTGGCCGTCCTCGTGCAGGCTGAGGGTGACCGGCGCCTGCTGCAGGGTGGTGAGCTGGGCGGCGAGGTCTTCGGCGGTGCCGGTGGGCGCGCTGCCGACGCGGGCGACGATCTGGCCGTTCTCGTCGATCAGCATGAGCTGCTCGTAGATGTGGGTGAAGCCGAGGCGCTTGCGCTCGAGCAGGAGCTGCAGCTTGTCCTCGATGGCCTGGATGTTGATGGCGAGCCCGTAGTCGGAGCTCATGCCGAGATCCTGACTGCCGAAGTAGGCGGTGACCACCTCGGAGGCGGCCAGGTCGGTCAGGTCGTTGTGGCGTTCGGCGAAGTAGTAGCTGAGGGCGTCGGCCTGGCGGACGAGTTCGAGCTGGGCGGCTTCGAGCAGGTTCTGGCGCAGGCGCTCGCGCATGTCGAGGTTGTACAGCAGCAGGCCGATCGCGTAGGCGATGAAGATCAGGACGGCGATGAGGCTCTTGCGATAGCGTCTGAGCAGCGGCTCCGCGGGCGACATGGGCACGGGTCAGTCGTTGCCGGGCAGACCGGCGAAGAATTGGGGCAGATAGCGCGGCGCGGTGCGGTAGTACTTCTTCACCAGCTTCATGTAGGTGCCGTCCTGCTTGATGTCGGCGAGGAAGCTGTTGAAGGCGGCGCGCAGCTCCGGCGAACTCTTGCGGAAGGCGGCGGCCATGTCCTGCGGCCCGGAGATGGGGCCGATGATCTTGAACTGTCCCGGCCATTTCTCGACGGCGATCATGATGTCGGGCACGTCCAGGAGGGTCATGTCGGCCTCGCCCTTCATCACCGCGGGCACGATGTCATTGACCGTCGGGCTGCGGGTGAAGCGCTTGAGCGCGTAGCCCTTGCCTTCCAGGTCGTAGAGGTTGGGGTCGAGGCACATGTTGTCCATCACGAAGGTGCTGCCGAGCTTCATGGCAGCCTTGGTGGCCTTGATGTCCTGGGCCAGATTGCCGCTGGGCTTGATCGGCGTGGCGGCCGATTCGGGGCGTGCGACCAGCCACACGGCGGACGGGAAGGTGGGGTCGGAGTAGTCGATCAGCTTCTTGCGGGTGGCGAGGACGGTGAGCCCGTTGCTGACGATGTCGCCGCGGATCGGGCGGCTGGCGGTGGTGTGGGGCGTGGGTTTGTATTCCACGTCCTTGCCGATCAGGTCGCCGAGCAGGTTGGGCCAGGTGGAGGGGACGTATTCGTAGCGCACGCCGAGGTGGCGGGCGAAGCGCTGGATCAGTTCGACGTCGAAGCCGTCGCCGCTGCCGGTGTTGAAGTTGGCGTAGGGCACGCCGAGATGGCGCAGCACGCCGCGTTCGCGGATTTCACGCAGATCGTTGGCCAGGGCGCCCTGGGCGAGCAGCAGCACGACGACGGCCAGGCAGGTCCGCAGGAGACGTGTCATGGAAAACCCCTTCCGTGCCACCCGGGCGCAGGGCAGGTGGCTGATGAGCAATGATCGAAGCATTGCCCATAACGGAAGCCGGGGCGATTTCTTTACCCGAATCGCGTCGCCCCGGCCGAGGGGGCGGCGCTCAGGCCGCCATCGCGGCGGCGGCGATGTCGAGGGCGCGCAGGCGCAGGGCGGGCTCGAAGATGTCGCAGACGACCATGAACTCGTCGGCGCCGGTGACCTGGGCGAGGCGGGCGAAGCCCTCGCGGACCCGCTCCGGCCCGCCGATCACCGCGGCGGCCAGGAAGTCGCCGATGGCGGCGCGCTCCTCGGGGTGGCGCGAGGCCATGAAGCCTTCGACCGGCGGCTGCAGGCGCCGCCGGTTGCCGCTGAGGATGCCGAGCACGCGCTGGTAGTTGCTGCTGGCGAGGAATTCGGCCTCTTCGTCGGTGGGGGCTGCGACGAGGGGGACGCCGATCATGACGTAGGGCTCGGCGAGCACGGCCGACGGGCGGAACTGGCTGCGGTACAGCTCGATGGCCTGGAGCACCTGGCGCGGCGCGAAGTGGGAGGCGAAGGCGTAGGGCAGGCCGCGCTCGGCGGCGAGACGGGCGGAGAACAGGCTGGAGCCGAGGATCCAGATCGGCACGTTGGTGCCGGCGCCGGGCATCGCGACGACGCGCTGGCCGGGCTGGACGGGGCCGAGGAGCTGTTGCAGCTCGGCCACTTCGCGGGGGAAGTCGTCCTCGGTCTCGACGCGGTCGCGGCGCAGGGCGCGCATCGTGACGCCGTCGGTGCCGGGGGCGCGGCCGAGGCCCAGGTCGATGCGGCCGGGGTAGAGCTCGGCGAGGGTGCCGAAGGCTTCGGCGACCACCAGCGGGGCGTGGTTGGGCAGCATGATGCCGCCGGAGCCGACCCGGATGCGCCGGGTGCCGCCGGCGAGGTGGCCGACCAGCACGGCGGTGGCGGAGCTGGCGATGCCGGGCATGTTGTGATGTTCGGCCACCCAGTAGCGGGTGAAGCCGAGCTGCTCGGCGTGCCGTGCGGTGTCGAGGGCCACCGCGAGGGCGTCGGCGACGCTGCGGCCTTCGCGGACGGCGACGAGGTCGAGCATCGAGAGTTGGATGTCTTTGAGGTTTTTCATGTCGGGTGCGCTGGGGTCGGGGACGTTCTGGGGCGGCACTTACGCTCGCTGGATAAGCGTAGCGCGTCCGCGGCGGTCTTGCTTGCCGGCGTGCGCCGTGTCAGGCCTGCTGCACGTCGGGGCACGGCGCGGCCGGGGGGGCGTGCATCGCGCTGCGGGCTTCGATCTCGTCGGCGAGGCGTTCGAGCCGCTCGGCCAGGCGCAGGGCGAGATCGAGGCTGTCGGGGCGGCCCTCGCGGGCGGCGAGGTCGGTGGCGGCGGCGAACTGGTGGATCGGCATGGCCTTGATGGCGCCCGCCGAGCCCTTGATGCTGTGGGCGAGGAAGGCGAGGTCGGCGAGGTTGCCGTCGGCGGCGAGGGCGCGCAGGCGCGCGGCGTCGTCGCGGTAGCCGA
Source organism: Zoogloea sp. (assembly GCF_041911615.1). Classification (GTDB taxonomy): domain Bacteria; phylum Pseudomonadota; class Gammaproteobacteria; order Burkholderiales; family Rhodocyclaceae; genus Zoogloea. The sequence goes on from NZ_JAYROR010000052.1 coordinate 9,421, forward strand.
CGATGGCCTTGCCGGCGATGCGTTCGAGGAAGCGGGGCTTGCCGCGGAATTGCGCGGCGAACGCGGGCCAGTCGATGAGCGCTTCGCCTGCCTCGGTAACCACGTCGGGGGCGGGGAGCGCGGGGCGGGCGGCAGGCGGCGGGGCGCTGGCGGGGGCGCCGCCGGGGCCGGGTGCGGGGCGGCAGCGGCGAAGGATCTCGGCCACCAGCAGGTCCAGATCGACGGGTTTGGTGATGTGGGCGAGCATGCCGGCGGCCAGGCATTGGGCGCGCGCTTCGGGGCCGGCGTGGGCGGTGAGGCCGAACACGGGCAGGTCGGGGTGGCGGGCGACGATCAGCCGGGCCAGCTGGTAGCCGTCCATGCCGGGCATCTGGATGTCGGTGAGGACGATGTCGAAACCGGCGCGGCCGTGGGCGTCGAGGCGGGTCAGGGCGTCGGCGGCGGCTTCGCAGCATTCGACCCGGGCGCCTTCCTGGGTCAGCATGTCCTCGAGGACGACGCGGTTGATCTCGTTGTCGTCGATGGCGAGGATGCGCAGGCCGCTGAGGCGCGCTTCGTGAGGGGTGTCGGCGCAGTGGGCGGTGGCGTGGGGCTGGCCGAGGCAGGCGACGAGGTGGCGGCTGCGCAGCGGGCGTTCGATCAGGTGCAGCTGGGCGGTGATGGCTTCGGGCAGCGGTGCGTCGGCGATTTCGTCGAGGCGGCCGGCGAGGGCGGTGGGGATGTGCTGGTGCTGAAGGGTTTCGAACCACGCGCGCCAGGCGCAGGCGTCGCCGCCCAGCCGGGCGTCCACGACGACCAGGCGGGTGCCCGGCGGCGGTGGGGCGGGCCGCGCGATGCGGGTGACGGGCAGGCCGCGCCCGGCCAGGTCGGCGATGAGCGGGGCGATTTCGACGGGCGGAAAGCCGGCCATGACGATGGTGCCGGCATCGGGCGGGACGCCGGGGAACTCGGCGCCGTCGAGGGGCAGGCGGATGTCGAAGCGGCTGCCGGCGCCCGGTGCGCTGTCGACCTCGATGGTGCCGCCCATCAGCTCGACCAGGTGGGCGCAGATCGACAGGCCCAGGCCGGTGCCGCCGAAGCGCCGGGTGGTGGAGCTGTCGGCCTGTTCGAAGGGCTGGAAGAGGCGGGCGATCTCGGCGGGGCTCATGCCGACGCCGGTGTCGCTGACCCGCAGGTGGAGCTGGTCGCCGTCGACGCCGGCCTCGAGGGTGACGCAGCCGCGCTCGGTGAACTTGATGGCGTTGCCCAGGAGATTGACCAGGATCTGCGACAGGCGCAGCGGGTCGCCCAGGCAGCGGGAGGGCAGGCCCCGTTCGTGGACTTCGAGGGCGAGGCCGCGGGCGTAGGCGCGCTCGGCGGTGAGGGTGATGGCGTTGTCGATGATCTGGCCGGGCTCGACGACGATGTGCTCGACGGTGAGCTTGCCGGCCTCGATCTTGGTGTAGTCGAGGATGTCGTTGACGATGCCGAGCAGGTGTTCCCCGGATTCGAGGATGCGCACGAACTGGCGCCGTGCCTGGCGGCCGTTGAGGTCGCGTTGCCCGATCTGGGCGAGGCCGAGCACCGCGTTGAGCGGTGTACGGATCTCGTGGCTCATGTTGGCGATGAACTCGCTGCGGGTGCGGGCCAGCCGTTCGGCTTCGGCGCGGGCGGCGGCGCGGGCGTCGGCCAGGGCGTGCTCGACCTGGCGGCGCTCGCGCATCTCGAGCATCACGATGTACAGCACGATGAAGGGCACCGCGCCGGCGGCGGCGAGGAACAGCGAGGGAATGGCGTGGGCGGAGAGTTCGCGCTCGGTGACGAGGGCGGCGAGGGCCACCGGCGTGCCATCGACGGGCTGCTTGACGAGGGCGATGGGGGTGTCGTCGCGCACGGCGTCGAGCGGGCCGGCGAGGCGGGCTTCGCTGACGGCGGGGTCGGCGAGCAGGCGGGCGATGTCGGTGCGGGCGAAGCCGGTCGGGGCGTTGGGGCCGACCGGTCGGCCGTTGGCGCTGGCGATCAGGGCTTCAGGGCGCAGGCTGTGGGCGGCGGCGCGGCTCTGGATCGCGGTCACCGGGCTGTAGGCGATGAGATGGCCGCGCAGGGTGTTCTTGATGAGGATCGGCTGGCTGAAGCGCAGCAAGTCGCGCGCCGGCAGCAGGCTGACGTTGCGGGTCCGCCCCAGGCGCGGCGCCAGGCCGGCGTAGTCCTCGAGGGGGTTGGCGGACAGTTCGCCGGCCTCGGCGATGGTCTGGCCGTCGGTGCCGATGAGGACGATGCGCTCGTAGATGCGGGTGTCGCCCAGGCGTTCGCGGTCGATGAGCTGCGTGAAGCGGTCTTCGATGGCCTGGGTGTGGACGCCCAGGCCGTACTCGATGGTCATGCCGAGGTCGAGGCCAGCGAAGTAGTTGGCGACGGGGTCGGACGCGGCCTGGTTGGCTAGCGTGTTGTGGCGTTCGGAGAAATAGGCCGAGAGGCTTTCGGCCTGCTTGGCCAGTTCGAGCCGGGCGGCGTCGAGGAGGTTGCGCTCGAGCCGCTGCTGGACGTTCAGGTTATGAACGAACAGGCCCACCGCGTAGGCGATGAACAGGACGACGGCGATGAAACTCTTGCGGTAGCGCCTGAGCAGCGGTGAGTCGACGAACATCGACGGCGTTTATCGACTGGACCTGGCGCCCGGAATGTCGCGGAAGAACTCGGGCAGATAGCGCGGGGCGACGGGGAAGTACTTCTTGACCAGTTTCATGTAGGTGCCGTCTTTCTTGATGCCGGCGAGGAAGCGGTTGAAGGCTTCGCGCAGCTCCGGCGAATCCTTGCGGAAGGCGGCGCCCATGCGCTGCTCGTCCGAGATCGGGCCGATGACCTTGATCTTGCCGGGCCACAGTTCGAGGGCCAGCAGCACGTCGGGCACGTCGAGCAGGGTCATGTCGCTCTCGCGCTTGAGCATGGCCGGCACGATGTCGTTGATGTTGGTGCTGCCGGTGAAGCGCTTGAGCTTGAGCCCCTTGCCTTCGAGATCGTAGAGGGTGGGGTCGAGGCAGGAGTTGTCCATCACGAAGGTGGTGCCGAGCTTCATGTTGGCCTTGGTGCTGCGGATGTCCGCTTCCTTGTCGCCGCTCGGGCGGATCGGCGTGGCGGCCGAGTCGGGGCGGGCCAGCAGCCAGACGGCGGAGGGGAAGGTGGGGTCGGAGAAGTCCACGAGCTTCTGGCGCGGGGGCAGGATGGTCATGCCGTTGGCGATGAGGTCGCCGCGCACCGGGCGCCGGCCGATTTCCTGGACGCTGGGCTTGAAGCGGATTTCCTTGCCGGTGAGATCGCCGATGGCGTCGTCCCAGGTGCTCGGCACGAACTCGTAGCGCACGCCCAGGTGGCGGGCGAAGAGTTGCACGATTTCCACGTCGAGACCGTCGCCGCTGCCGGTGACGAAGTTGGCGTAGGGCACGCCCAGGTGGCGCAGCACGCCGCGCTCGCGGATGTCGCGCAGGTCGTCGGCGAGGGCGCTGCCGGCGCAGAGCAGGAGGCCGGCGACAGCGACGGCCAGGGGGGCGAGCAGACGGGAGAGGCGGAGGGACATGACGGTTTTTCCGATGTGTCCTGCATGGGCACGGAATGGACAGAGCCGCCATTTTAGCGCTAGAAACTAAACTTTAGTAATAGATGGCGGGGACGCCTCACTGGCCTGGAACGCCTGACTGGCAAGGGTTTTCGAGAGAAAGGCGGCGAGTCGCGGGTCGTTGCAGAAGACGACGTTGAAGCGCAGCCAGGGGGACGCCTGACCTTGCGGACGGAATACGCTGCCGGGGGCCAGCACGATGTTCTCGCGGGCCGCGCGGCGGGCCAGTTCGGTGGTGTCGGCGATCCCCGGCACCCGCGCCCACACGAAGGGGCCGCCCTTGGGTTCGGGGTCGGGCACCAGGCCGACCCGCTCCAGCATCCGCAGCGCCAGTCCGCTGGCTTCGCCGAGACGGGCCTTGAGGCGGTCGAGGTGCTTGCGGTAGTGGCCGTCGGTGAGAAGCTGGTGGATGAGCTGCTCGGACAGTTCGGCCGAGGACATCATCGAGACGATCTTCACGTCGGTGAAGCGGTGCGCCAGGTCGGGCCGGCAGGCCAGGAAGCCGACCCGCAGGTTGCCCGACAGGGTTTTCGAGAAGCTGGCGGTGTAGATCACCCGCGAGAGCTGGTCGAGCCCGGCGAGGCGGGTGGCGGCGTCGGGGGCGAGGTCGCCGTAGATGTCGTCCTCGACGATCATGAAATCGTGCTTTTCGGCCAGTTGCAGGATGCGGAAGGCGACCGCGGGGGAGAGGTTGCAGGCGGTGGGGTTGTGCAGCACCGAATGGGTGAAGAACAGCCGTGGCTGGTGGTGGGCGAGCAGGGCTTCGAGGGCGACGGGGTCGGGGCCGTCGGGGGTGCGCGGCACGCCGACGAGGGCGACGCCGTAAAGGCGCAGGTTGCCGAACAGGTTCCAGTAGCCGGGGTCGTCCACCAGCACGCAGTCGCCGGGCTTGAGGAAGTAGCGGCAGACGATGTCGAGCGCCTGATGCACGCCGTAGGTGAGGACGATCTGCTCGGGCGTGGCGCCGATGCCGATCTCGGCGAGGCGCACCTGCAGCTGGGCGCGCAGCGGCGCGTAGCCCTGGGGGGTGCCGTAGCTCACCGGGCGTACGTCGGGACGCCGGGACAGGCTGCGCAGAGCGCGCAGCACGCCGGCCTCGTCGAGCCACGCGGCGGGCAGGCCACCGGCGCCGGCGAGAATGCGCCCGGGCTGGTCCACCGCCATCTCGCGGATCATCCAGGTGGCGTCGATGGCCCGTTCGATGGCTTGTTCGGACGCGGCGGCGGGCATCGGCTGGCCGCGGTCGGCCACGTAGAAGCCGGAGCCGCGGCGCGACTGCAGGTAGCCGATGGCGACCAGCCGGTCGTAAGCCTCGACGACCGTGAAGCGTGATACGCGGTGGTTTTCGGCGAACTGGCGGATCGGGGGCAGGCGGGCGCCCGGGCGCAGGAGGCGGTCGTCGATGCGGGTGCGCAGCGCGCCGACGATCTGGTCCACGAGCGGGGTGGCGCTGTCGGGGTCGAGGGCGATCTGCAGCATGGGGAGCTCCGGTGTATTGGCGGCGCTACCGGGCCAGCGGCGGGAAAACGGCCGGTACGGTAAGGCGTATTGGCGGAAAGGTGTGCCTGTGGGGCGCGGAAATTGTCCGATATTGTCAGGGTATCTGTTCTGCGATGTCGAGGAGTGCCGTCATGGGCCACGTTGTGTGGGTGGGGCTGTCCGCCGGTTTGCTGGTGGGGTGTGTGGCGTCGGCGTGGGCGGGCGGCGTCGAGGCGTATTGCCCCGAACTGAAGTGGGTGTTGCTGGCGCCGCCCGGGGGCAGCGCGGTGCAGGTGATCGACGTGCGCCGCGGGGTGACGCCGCTGGCGACGCTGCGCAGCCGGCCGCGCGGACCGGTGCTGGCGGTGCATGTGCAGGCGGCGAGCCGGCGGGTGTGGGTGCTGGCGGCGGACGGGCTGGATGCCCACGACGGGTTCAGCGGCCGGTTGCTGGGACGCTGGCCGGCGCCGCCAGGGGTGCGGCTGGACCGGCTGGCGGTCGATGACGGTGGTCGGCTCACGGTGTGGAGTGGGGCGCAGCCTTACGTCGCGCCGGTGGGGGCGGCGCTGCTGGTGCCCACCGGCGCGCAGGTGAGCTGGCGTTGAGCGGCGCTCAGGCGTCCGCGTCGCCCGCCGCGATGGGGCGCAGGCCG
>NZ_JAYROR010000053.1:0-10943 GCF_041911615.1 Zoogloea sp.
CACGACCGGCGGCGGTTCGACGACCACCGGCGCGGCGGGCGCCGCGGCGCCGACGGTCAGCTCGCCGGCGATGGCGCGGCGCAGGTCGTCGATCAGGTCGGGATCGGCTGGCGCGGGCTGCACGCCCTGCTCCAGGTAGCCGAACATGTCGCGCACGGCGCCGGTGGAGGACAGGATCACGTCCATCACTTCGGGCGTCACCGACATCTCGCCGTTACGCAGCAGATCGAACAGGTTTTCGGTGAGGTGACACAGGGTGACCAGCTCGGCCGCATTGAGGAAGCCGGCGCCGCCCTTGATGGTGTGAAAGCCCCGGAAAATGTCGTTCAGCAGGCCCTTGTCGCCGGGCGCCCGCTCCAGGTCCACCAGCTTGTTGTCGACCCCGGACAGGAGATCCCCCGCTTCGACGAGGAAATCCTGCAGCAGGTCTTCCATCCCGGAAAAATCGCTCATTGCTATCACTCCTTGCGGTGTTGCCCGCTCACGCCGCGCGCGGCGGCGTGCATCAATCGTGGCAGGTGGTCCGGCCGCCGGCGCGGCGCCCTTTGGCGCACGCCGACCGCGCGTCCAGCCCGTCTCAGAATCCGAGGCTTTCGAGCAGGTCGTCGACCTGCTCCTGGTTCGAAACCACGTCGTCGCGACCGACGGCGTTGATGACCGGGCCGTTCATCAGACCTTCCGGCGCGTCGACCTTGCGGTCGGCCGGCATCGCCTCGATGAGCACCTGCAGCAGTTGCTGCTCGAGCCCCTGGGCCAGATCGACGACCTTCTTGATGACCTGTCCGGTGAGATCCTGGAAGTCCTGGGCCATCATGATTTCCATCAGCTGCGCGTTGGTCTCGCGGCTGCCGTCCACCACCGTGCCGAGGAAGTCGCGGGTCTCGCCGGCCAGCAGGCGGAACTCGTCCGGATTGAGCTGGCGGGCGTACAGGCGATCCCAGCGGCTGCGCAGGATCTCGGCGTTGGCCTGGACGCGGTCCTGGATCGGCTTGGCGATGTCGGTGGCGTTGAGCACCTTGCTCGCCGCCTGTTCGGTCATCTCGGCGATGTAGCTCAGACGCTGGCGGGCGTCGGGAATCGCGTGGGCCGCCTCCTGCAGGCTGCGGTCGTAACCCAGTTCGCGCAAGGTGTCGTGGAGTTGTCGCGTCATCACGCCGATCCTGTTGAAAACGGTGTCGGAACGGTGGCCGCGGCTGTCTTCCTCCTCGTCGGTCGCGGCGGCGTCGGGATGTTCGGCGGTGTACTCGCTGGCCACCGAGTCGAACAGGGCTTGCAGTTCGTCGTCGTCGCTGCCGGTGCTGGCGCCGGCACTGGGGTTGCCGGCGACGACCTCGAGCCGCGGCGGCGGGGCGGCCGCACCGGCCGGGGCGCCGGCGATGCTGTCGAAGAGCGCCTGCAGATCGTCGGAGTCGCCGGATTCATCGAATTTGAGACGTTTTGCCATGATGGAGCTCCGTCCTGTCGGTGGCCGTCAGGCCGCTTTCTTGCCCATCTTCTCGAAAATCTTTTCGAGCTTCTCGGAAAGGGTCGCCGCGGTGAAGGGCTTGACGATGTAGCCGCTGGCCCCCGCCTGCGCCGCCGCGATGATGTTCTCCTTCTTCGCCTCGGCGGTGATCATCAGCACCGGCAGATGCTTGAGGGCCGGATTGGCGCGGATGTTCTGCAGCAGGGTCAGCCCGTCCATGTTCGGCATGTTCCAGTCGGTCACGACGAAATCGAAAGGCAGCGAGTTGAGCTTCTGCAGCGCGATCTGCCCGTCTTCGGCCTCGTCCACGTTGGCGAAGCCGAGCTCCTTGAGCAGGTTGCGGACGATCCGCCGCATGGTGGAAAAGTCATCGACGACGAGAAATTTCATCTTGGGGTCCGACATGTTGTTGATCTCCGTTCAGTCCCGGCAGGACCGCATCAGCAGGGGGCGCAGGGTGTCTGCCAGGACGTCGGCGTCGAACTTGGCCACGTAGGCGTCGACGCCGACACTCTTGCCCATCGCCCGGTTGGCCTCCGACGACAGGGATGAATGCATGACCACCGGAATGCCCTCGAAGCGGGCATCGGACTTGATGTTGCGGGTGAGCACGTAGCCGTCCATTTCCGGCATCTCGGCGTCCACCAGGATCAGATTGACCTCGTCGCGCAGATCGACCCCGCGCTGCTGGGCGTGGCTGGCCATGCCTTCGAGACGGGTCCACGCCTCCAGGCCATTGAGGGCGTGCTTGTGACGCACGCCGAGCTTGTCGAGGGTTTCGGCGATCTTCTTGCGGGCCACCGCGGAGTCGTCGACGAAGAAGACATTGACGTCGCCACCGCCTTCGAGCGGATGGATCTGGCCGACCACGGCTTCGCCGAAGGTGCTCGCGAGGATGGTTTCGACATCGAGGATCGACACCAGCTTGCCGTCCTGCAGCTCGGTGATGGCGGTGATGAAGTGATGGCCGCTGGAGGTGACGTTGTCCGGCGCGCGAACTTTGTCCCACTCGACGCGGATGATGCGATCCACCTCGTGCACCAGGAAGCCGAGGGTGCGCTTGCTGTACTCGGTCACCATCATCGAGCCGCCCAGGGGCTCGCCGGGGGCGGAGATGCCCATCACCTTGGCGAGGGCCAGCACGGGGATGACGTTGCCGCGCAGGGAGATCAGGCCTTCGACACCGGCCGGCATGTTGGGCGCCTTGGTGATGAAGGGGGTACGCGACACCTCGCGCACCTTGAACACGTTGATCCCGAAGATCTCCTGGGTGCCCAGGGAGAACAGCAGGATTTCCATGCGGTTAGAACCCGCCAGTTTGGTCCTGGCGTCCACCGACTCCAGCAACCCGCGATCGACATGATCCATGTTCATCTCGCTCCTCTTTCCTCAGACGGCCTTGGCCGCGGCAGCATGTTTGGTGATGAGGCGCCGCAGGACTTCGGCCAGCCGCTGCGGCTCGAACTTGGCGACGTATTCATCCACCCCGACCGAGCGGCCGAGTTGCTGGTTGGACATGCCCGACAGCGACGAGTGCATGATGACCGGCACGCCCTCGAAGCGCGGATCGGTCTTGATGCGCTTGGTGAGGATGTAGCCGTCCATTTCCGGCATTTCCACGTCGGTGAGCATCAGCGCCATCATGTCCTTGACCTTGCGCCCCGACGAGGCGGCGTAGCCGGCGAGCTTTTCCAGCTCGTCCCAGGCCTGGCGGCCATTGACGGCGCCCACGTAGCGCACCCCCAGCGCGTCGAGGGTGCGCTCGATCTGCTTGCGAGCCACCGACGAGTCGTCGGCGAAGTACACCGTGACGGGCTCTTCGGCCACGATCGGCTCGATGCCCTTGAACAGGAACTCGTCGTCGTAGCGGGTGGTTTCGGAGAGCACCTTTTCCACGTCGAGCAGCATCACCAGCTTGGGACCGGGCAGCTCGGTGACGGCGGTGACGAGGCCGCCCAGGTTGGCGGTCAGCATGTCGGGCGGCACGCGCATCTGCGACCAGTCCAGGCGCAGGATGGTGTCCACCGCCTCGACCAGGAAGCCCTGGGTGTGGCCGTTGTATTCGGTGACGATCATGATGTCCCGCGGCGAGTCGGAGCCCATCCCCGCGTACTTGGCGAGATCGACCACCGGCACCAGCACGCCACGCAGGCTGACCATCCCCTCGACCGACGAGGGCATTTCGGGCGCGGCGGTGATCGGCGGCGTGCGCATCACTTCGCGCACCTTGAACACGTTGATCCCGAAGGTTTCGCGCCGTCCGGTGCGCGGGTCGGTGCCAAGGGTGAACAACAGGATTTCGAGCTTGTTGGTGCCCGCCAGCCTGGTACGCGCGTCAATGTTCTTGAGAAGTTCCGACATCACTCGATCTCCGTCGCCGACCACCTGCAATCACGATGAGGCAGGCCCCGACTTGGTATCAATATCGGCGGGGGCCGCACAATCTTGAGTGCGCCCACGCCCCGCCGTCAGGCCCGGTAGCCGATCCGGAAGCCGCCCCAGTGGCGGCCGTTTACGTAAATCGGCGCCGAAATGTCGTGCATGATCTCGCCGGTATCGCGGCGGTAAGTCTGGATCAGGAACGGCATCTCGTTCTTGCCGCACTGCTTGCCGACCCGGTCGTCGAAGATGCGCTTGGTGCGGCTGCCGACGATGTCCTTGGCGTAGTCGCCGGTGAGCGGCTGGCTGTAGCGCTTGTTGTGGGTGGGCACGTAACCGTTGCGGTCGGTACCTATGGCATAGACCACTTCGGCGTTGCCGTCGAGCAGCCCTTCCTGCAGCGGCGGCAGGATCCGGTCGGTGAGCGCATCGAAGCGGGTCGCGTACTTCTGCGGCCGGGTGTCGGGTATCGGCTTGTAGGTCTCGTCGAACAGATCGTGCTCGCTGATCTGGCCGCCCGCCACCGCCCGTTCGAGGATCTGGCCGGCCTGACGGGCCGCGTCGCGCACCAGATCGGGCATCTTCTTGTGGACCGTCATCGCCCGCTCGCCCTCGGGGCCGAGCTTGAAGACCTGCTGGATCTCCTTCAGATTCACCGCCAGATCGCGCAGGCTGGTGGCCTCGTGCAAGGTGTCGCGCGCGCCGGCCGAGTTGCAGCCCGCCATCTCCATGATCTGCCGCACGTGGCCGGCGATCTGGCCCGCCTCGTGGCTGTGGGCGTTGATCGCGGTGGCGATCGACTCGATGCGCGCCATCGTCTGCTCGGCGCCGTGGTTGATCTGCTCGAGGGAGCTGGCCGCACGCCGGGCCAGCTCGGCCCCCGCGTGGGCCTGGGCGCTGCCCACGTCGATGGCGGCGATGGCCGACTTGGTCTCGGCCTGGATCGCCGCGATCATGTCGCCGATCTCCCGCGTCGCCGACGAGGTCCGCTCGGCCAGCTTGCGCACTTCGTCGGCCACCACCGCGAAACCGCGCCCCTGCTCGCCGGCACGGGCGGCCTCGATGGCCGCGTTGAGGGCCAGCAGGTTGGTCTGGTCGGCAATCTCGTGGATCACCTTGACGATGCCGCTGATCGCCTGGGAGCGATCGCCCAGCGCCGCGATCACCCGCGCCGAATCCGACACCGAGCAGGCGATCCGCTCGATCTCCCGCGCCGCGTGGGTGGCCACCTCGCCCCCCTGCACCGACAGTTCGCGAGCGGCCTGGGCGTTGCTGGCGGTACGGCTGGCGTGATCGGCCACTTCGTTGACGCCGGCGGTCATCTGCTCGATCGCCGACGCCATGCTCTCTGCCGCGCTCTGCTGCCCCCCCGAACCTTCGACCACGCGGCCGGCGTAGTCGGACAGCAGGTCGGCCGCCTCCGACACCCGCTGGGCATCGAAGATCACCTTGCCGACGATGCCCTGCAGGCTGCCGATCAGCTCGTTGAAGGCCTCCTCCACCTCGCCGACCTGGCCGCCGGCCACCGGCGCCCGCCGGGACAGGTCGCCGTCCCGGTACATCGCCCGCATCGTCTCGCGCAACTCGGCCAGCGGCTGCACGAAGAGCACCCGCATCGCCATCGCGACAGCGACCCCGACAAACACCCCCAGCGCGATGGACACCCCCACGAAGGCCGCCGACGCCGACAGGCCGAACGCCAGCCCCGCGCCTGCGGCCCCCAGCGCGGCCGTCGCGCCAATGGCTCCCGAGACAAGATGAATTGGCATGGCGTCCCGCCACCTCCACAGCAAGAATGAAGGACCGGCGCGCTTGCACGGCCGGCGTCGCAACGGGAGACGCGCACGCGCACCGCCGTATCGACGCTCTTATCGACAGCCTTACAGTGGAACTTTAAGCAGCGCCCGATGCGGTTGCGGGGCGGGGGTGGAAACCGGCGGAATCAGCCCCGTTCGGCGAGCCGGAAGGTGACATCCACGCGGTTGCCGGCGCCGCTGTAGCGCACTTCCTCGCAGACCCGCAGGAGCAGCGGAATGCCCCGGCCGTGGCCCTTCAGCATCTCCTCGCTGGTGGGCTCGCGGGAGGCCTCCTGGACCTGCAGTTCGTAGTCGAAGCCCGGCCCGGTATCGGCACAGCCGATGTGGAGCATCGGCGCCCGGTCGAGACTCTGACGCAGGGTCAGATCGAACTCCACGGCGCCCACCGCCAGCCGCGACAAGCGCCGCGAGCGCTCCTCGAGGTAGACGTCCATGCCCTCGGCCCCCACCTTCAGGGACGACGGCAGGCGCAGCAAGCCATGGTCAAGCGCGTTGTTGAACAGCTCCGACAGCACCAGGAACAACCGCCCGGCAAACGGCCGCACGCCGTCGAACTGCTCGATGCAGCCAAGGATCAACGGCACCGCGTCGAGGCGTTTCAGGTCGGTGGCGCCCAGGCGCAGCACCAGCCGCCAGTCGCTGGCGTTGAACGGCACGGGTGCATCGCCGGCCGGCAGCGCCGGCATCGGGTTGGGGGAATCGGTGAGGGCGATGTGGGCAATCGAGATGTCGTCGCGGGGCGGCTTGCCCCCGGTGAGGCCATGGACGATCTCGGTCAGGCGCGGCAGACGCGCCGCCGCCTCGAGCCCCTCGATGGCCCGCCCCAGCCCATCGACACCGAGCGCCACGCCCTGCGCATCCTCCTGCTCGATGAGGCCATCGGAGAACAGCAGCAGGTGGTCGAGGGGATTGACCACGTGGGTATCGACCGTGCCGTCGAACTCGTCGTCGTCCACCACGCCGAGGGGGAAATGGTGGCGGTTGAAGTGGATGCGCACGCCGCCGTCGGGCCGCACCAGCAAAGGGCCGGGGTTGCCGCCGTTCCAGACGGTGACGTAACGCTCGCGGAAATTGACCGCCGCCAGCGTGGCGGCGATGAAACGATCCACCGGCAGCAGCGCCCGCACCTTGCTGTTGATCTCGCGGGCGATGGCATCGATGCCGAAACCGCGCTCGGTCATGCGGTAGAACGGCGCGGTGACCGGCAGCACGTTGAGGGAGGCGGCCAGCCCGTGACCGGCACCGTCGGCGAGGAGCACGTGGAGCACGTTGCCCGGCGTGCGCGCGGCGGCGATCAGGTCGCCGCTGAACTCGGCCGCCGAGGCGATGAAATGGGACACCGCGGGGTCGCCCAGCGCCTCGCGGTTGATCAGGCGCTCCATCACGAAGCGCGCCAGCCGCTGCTCCTCCTCCTGCAGGCTGCGGTAGCGGGCCAGTTCGCGATTGCGGGCCTCGGCCTGCCGCTGCATCGCCTTCAGGCGCAGGATCACGCCGAGCTTGGCGTGGAGCATCTCGCGGGACGCCGGCTTGCACAGATAAGCGTCGGCGCCGGCCTCGAGGGCGCGCATCTGGGTCGCCTCGTCCAGACTGCCGGTGAACACCAGGCTGGGGATCCAGCTGCCGTCGGTCCGCATCCGGACCGTCTGGAGCAGTTCGATGCCGTCCATCCCGGGCAGGCCGACGTCGGTCATCAGCACGTCCGGGTAGGCGCGGGCGATGTGATCGAGCGCTTCGTTGGCCGTGCTGACGCCGGCGACGCGGTGGCCCAAGGCCACCAGATCCCGACGGATCAGGAAAAGATCGTCGGGATTGTCATCTACAACAAGAATGAAGAGGGATTCGGGGGCTGTGTCGGCCACCGGTCAAACGATCGGAAAGAGCTTGCCGAAGTTGGCGATGTCGAGCACCTGACGCACGCTGCCGCGGGCGTTGGCGAGGCACACGGTCTTGCCGGAAGTCTTGGCCTTGTCCCGCAGCATCAGCAGCATGCCGAGCGCCGAGCTGTCGAGATAGGCGACATTGCCCAGGTCGACCGCCACTTCGGTGGTACCCGGACTGCCGAGGGCTTTATCGACCGCGTCGCGGAATTCGCGGTGGGAGTTGAAATCAAACCGCCCGGAGAGCTGAATCCTGGCTTGACTCTGCAGGGTGCTGACGCTGGTATCCATTTCTTGCCTCTAATTATTTGTTCGACCTACTCCACCCCTGCCGACGAGCCGCCGGCACGGGCGCTGTTCATGTCTGCGGCCCCCGTCGTTCAAGGTTCCGCAGGCGGGCCAGCACACGCGGCCCGATTTCCTTCAGCGGCGCCACGTCGTCGAGGGCGCCGATTGCCGCCGCTTCACGCGGCATCCCATACACCACGCAGGATTCCTGATCCTGCCCGATGGTCCAGGCGCCGGCGTGCTTCATCGCCAGCAGCCCCTGGGCTCCATCCTTGCCCATCCCGGTGAGAATCACGCCCAGGGCATTGCCCCGCACCTGGCTCGCCGCCGAGTTGAACAGCACATCCACCGCCGGCCGATGCCGGTTGACCGGCTCGCTCTGGGCCAGCTCGCACACGTATCCGCCGACGCCACGTCGCACCGACAGATGCGAATGTCCGGGCGCGAGATACACCGTGCCCGGCACCACCTTCTCGCCATGCTCGGCTTCCTTGACCCGCAACCGGCACAGCCCGTCGAGCCGTTTGGCGAACGACGCCGTGAACATTTCCGGCATATGCTGGACCATCAGGATGCCCGGCATCTGCCCGGGCAGAGAACATAGCACTTCCTTGATCGCCTCGGTACCACCGGTGGAGGCGCCGATCAATACCAGCTTGTCCTGCAATACGCGTTCCGGGAGCCCCGAAGCGATGCCACCGGAGGCCTCGGAAGTCTCTCGCAGCAAGGGTTTCGGGCTTGCCGCCGACTTGGCCGGAACCCTTGGCCGGGCGCCGTAGGCGGCCCTGACCTTTTCACAAATTTCTACACGATAGTGCTCCAGCCCTCCCGACGAATCGAGCTTCGGCTTGGGCAGGAAATCCACCGCGCCCAATTCCAGCGCCTGCAAGGTCGCCTCCGAGCCGCGCTTGGTCAGGCTCGAAATCATCACCACGGGCATCGGTCGCAACCGCATCAGACGGGCCAGGAAATCGAGCCCGTCCATTTTCGGCATTTCGATATCCAGCGTCAGCACGTCCGGATTGTGCGTCTTGATCATTTCCCGCGCCACGATGGGATCGGGTGCCAACCCGACCACGTGGAGATCCGGCGCGGAATTGATGATCTCGGCCAGCATTCCGCGCATGACCGCGGAGTCGTCGACGATGAGAACCTTGATTGCCATGCTTCGCTTTCTGAATCGGTCGGAATAAGCCGACCCGGTCAACCAAATAGCTCGACGTCGCCTTGCACATTGTCACGTCGAAGCCGGGCTTCGTATTCGCGCTCGCGCGCGATGAGCGTGTCGTTTTTCACGCGTACCAGCTTTTTCATCATGACCCGACCACTCACCGGAAAGAAATAGACCTTTCGTGGATAGATATCGAGCAAATCCTGCGCCACGACTGGAATTCGCTCGGTTTCGAGGTAATCGAGAACGAATTGCGCATTCTTCTCTCCGACCTGGGCCTGGGTCAGGCTGGCGAGCACTTTGCCGCCCCCGAAAACCTTTGCCTCGAGACTGCTTCGCCGGGCGCCCAATTTGAGCAGGTGATTGAGCAGCACTTCCATCGCATACGCACCGTAGCGGGCCGAGGACGACAGCACCCCCGATTCGCTGCCCTCGGGCAGCATGAAATGATTCATTCCGCCCAGGCCTTTATCGCGGTCGCGAATGCACGCGGTGACGCAGGAGCCCAGCACCGTGACGAGCAGCATGTCGGCCGTCGTCACGAAATACTCGCCCGGCAACACCTTCACCGCGTCGCATTCGAAAGTGCGGTCGAAATAGCGATTGGTCGCCAGATGCTCCACATAGCCGGCATCAACGGTCACGGGCATCCGTCCTTTCATAGACCGTCCGCCCCAGCGAACGGAAGATGTCCGCCGCATGGAGGAAGCTTTCCGAATGCCCCGCGAACAGCAGGCCATCCTGCTTGAGCAGCGGCACGAAGCGCTTGAGGATCGCGTACTGGGTGGGCTTGTCGAAATAGATCATCACGTTGCGACAGAACATGATGTCGAACGGCCCCTGCAGCGCCCAGTTCTTGTCGAGCAGATTGATGCGCTTGAACTCGATCAAGCGCTGCAGCTCCGGCCGCACCCGGGCGAACCCCGCCTGGCTGCCGGTGCCCTTCAGGAAAAAGCGTTGAATCCGCTCCCGCGACATGCGCTCGATGCGGTCCAGGCCATAGACGCCCTTCTGGCAGGTGGTGAGCACGTTGGTGTCGATGTCGGTCGCGACGATCTGGACCGGCGGCGTCATCGTGTTGAAGGCCTCGCAGGCGGTGATCGCCAGGCTGTATGGCTCCTCGCCGGTGGACGCGGCGCTGCACCAGATGCGCACCGGCGTGCGGCCGACGTGCTTCTTCAGGCGTTCGGCCAGGATGTCGAAGTGATGGGCTTCGCGAAAGAAGGAGGTCAGGTTGGTGGTGAGGCTATTGACGAAGGTCTCCCACTCCTCCGGCTCGCGTTCGGCGCGATCCAGGTATTCGGCAAAGCTGCGGTCGCCGCGCGCGCGCAGTCGGCGCGCCAGGCGGCTGTAGACCATGTCCTGCTTGACCGGCGACAACGAGATGCCGGCGTGCTTGTAAATGAGGGCCCGCACCCGCTCGAAGTCGGCGGTCGAAAACGCGAACTCCCGGTCCGGCGTGCCGAGGCTCGGCGACACCACCGCGGCGCGGGCCGGCGCGGCAGCCACGGCGGGACGCGCGACGGACGCCCCGGCCGGTCGACTCGCGCCGACGGGGAAGCTGTTTATCTGTCATGGCGTGGCTTTCTCAGAATTCTTCCCATTCGTCTTCCACATCCCCCACGGCGGCAGCCGTGGCGCGGCGCGGCGCCTTGGCCACCGGACGGGCCGGCGCGACCGGGCGGACGCTGCGCTCGGGCAGACGCGCCACGTTGTCGGGCACCGCCGCCACGGTCGGGGCTTGCGCACCGCCCGCCAGCCGGAACATCGACACCGCCCGCACCAGCGTACGCGCCTGATCCTCGAGGCTCTCGGCGGCGGCGGCGGCCTCCTCGACCAGGGCCGCGTTCTGCTGGGTCACCTCGTCCATCTGCCCGACCGCCTGGGTCACCTGCTCGATCCCGCCGCTCTGCTCCTGGCTCGCTTCCGAAATCTCGGTCACCAGC
>NZ_JAYROR010000054.1:0-39600 GCF_041911615.1 Zoogloea sp.
GCCGCCGCCCACGAGCTGATCGCCCACGCGGTGCACGGCTGGCTGGCCGAGCCGGGCGACGAGGCGGGCTTCGTGGCCGGCGCGGTGACGCTGGCCGAAAGCCCCGCGCTGCGCGCCGACCAGCGCCTTGCGGCGCGGGCGCGGGTCGACCGGCTGGCCTGGCGGGCCATCGTCGAGCGCCTCGTGGAGATCCAGCGCCAGGTGATCCTGAGCGCGCCCGTCACGGCGCGGAGATAGCCGTGTTCGTCCTGCCCGGCCGCCTGCAGGCGCTCGACAACCGCCTCGTGCTGTGTTCGAACCGCCTGTCGCGCCACCGGGCCCTGCGTGATTTCATGCGCGTGGTGAGCCGGCTCGGCGACGGCGTGGCGTGGTACGTGCTGGCGGTGGCACTGCTGATCGTGGGTGGCCGCGCGGCGTGGGCGGCGGTGGCCCAGATGAGCGTCGCGGGGCTGGCGGGGGTGGCGATCTACCGTTTTCTCAAGACCCGCACCCTGCGCCCGCGTCCCTTCGAGGTGGTGTGCGACGTGGTGTGCGCCGGCGTGCCGCTGGACCGCTTCAGTTTCCCGTCCGGCCACACCTTGCACGCGGCGAGCTTCTCGTTGATCCTCGCCGAGCACTTTCCGGCGCTCGGGCCGGCGGTGTTCGGCTTTGCGCTGCTGGTGGCCGCCTCGCGGCCGGTGCTCGGGCTGCACTATCCCAGCGACGTGCTGGCCGGCGCCGGCATCGGCGCCGCGCTGGCGGCGATCGTCACCGCCCTGGGCTGAGCCCGCCCGCGCCGGCCGGTCTTCAGGCCGAAGGCGCGCTGCCGATAAAATGCTTCCCGGCATTTGGGAATAACATTCCCGAAACGTCATGCCAGATTGTCATTTTCGGCCGCCCGCCCATGCTCCTGTCACCTTCGGATACCGCTCCGTCCGCCCCGCCGGCGTCGCGTTGGCGGCGTTTTGTCGTCCTGCTCGTCGTCGGGGTGGTGCTCAGCAACCTGATCGCGATCGGGCTCGGCGTGGTGAGCGTGATCGACAGCCGGGGCAAGGCCGACGCGATGGCCAGCCAGAACGCCCGCAACCTCGCCGAGATGCTCGAGCAGAGCCTGTCGAGCAGCGCGCGCAGCATCGACGTGGTGTTGCGGGCGCTCGTCGATGAGCTCGGCCGCGAGGAGGCGGAAGGGCTCGACTGCCTGAACGAAGACGAAATCAGCCAGATGCTGGCGCGCTACCGCAGCTGGTTGCCGGAAATCGAGGGCATTCGCGTGTACGGCGCCGACGGGCATCTGCGCTGGGGCGGCGCGCCGGTGTCGCCGGGGCCGGTGAGCATCGCCGACCGGGAATATTTCCAGCAACTGCGCGACGGCCCGGACCCGGGGCTGGTGGTGTCGCGGCCGGTGATCGGGCGCGTCACCAAGACCTGGGTGGTGCCCTTCGTGCGGCGTTATTCGCGGCCGGACGGTCGTTTTGCAGGCGTGGTGGTGGCGATCGTGCCGGTGGAGCACCTGCGCAGCCTGCTCGCCCGCCCCAACCTGGGCTCGCGTGGGGGGGCGGTGTTGCGTTACGACGATTTCGGCCTGATCGCCCGCAGCCCCCCGCTGGCCGGCGCCGCTGGCGAGATCGGCAGCGTGTATGCGGTCGAGCAGTCGCGCGCGCAGCTCGCGTCCGGCGCGCAGCGCTTCGACTACCTGACCCACGCCACCTGGGACGGCCTCGAGCGCTACGTGGCCGGCCAGCGGGTCGCCGGTCTGCCCTTCGTGGTGCTGGTGGCCCTGGCCAGCGACGACTACCTCGCCCAGTGGCGTAGCGACGCCTGGCAGACCGGCATCGCGCTGGTCGCCTTCCTGGTCGTCTCCTCGGCGTCCGCGGTGGTCATCGGCGGCATCTACCGGCGCCAGCAGGACGACGTGCTGCGCGCCCACGAGAGCAACGTGCGCCTGGCCGCCGCGGTGGTCTCGCTCAGCGACCGCGACCGCGCCCTCGCCGCGGCCGAGCGCATCGGGCGGCTCGGCGTCTACACCGTGGAGCTGGCGACGGGGGCGACGACGGTGTCGCCGCCGCTGCGCGACATCTTCTTCGCCGCCGACCACGAAGTGCTCGACGTCCAGACCTGGAGCAGCAGGATTCACCCCGACGACGTGGCGGTGATCGGCCGCTTCACCGAAGAGCTGATGCGCGACGGGCGCGATTTCGACCAGAGCTACCGCATCGTGGCGCCCGACGGCAGCGTCCGCTGGGTGCACGGTTTCGGTCAGATGGACCGGGACGAGGCCGGCCGGCCGGTAAGCGTGCACGGCGCGGTGCAGGACATCACCGAGTACAAGCGCGTCGAGGCCTCGCTGCAGAACGCCCTGGCCGCTTACCAGACGCTGGTGGCGCGGATTCCGGTCGGCATCTTCAGTTTCCGCTGGCAGCCCGACGGCGCGTCCCACTTCACCTACGCCAGCCCGCACTTCTGCGCCAGCTTCGGCCTGCCCCAGGAAACCGTGCTCGGTACGCTGCCCGAGGTGATGTCGCGCATCCACCCGGATGACCGCGCCGCGCTGGAGGCGATCCGCCTGGCCCACGGCGACACGCAGGACGAGTTCGCGTGGGAGGGGCGGGTGCTGGTGGATGGGGCGACGCGCTGGCTGTCGCTGCTCGCCCGCCCGACCCGCGGCGACGACGGTTCGGTGCTGTGGGAAGGCGTCGAGGCCGACATCACCGACCGCAAGCAGGCCGAGCAGGACCGCAGCGCCAGCGAGGAGCGCTACCGCCTGCTGCTGCAGTATTCGCCGGTGGGCATCCTGCAGTACGACACCGACCTGAAGGTGGTCTACTGCAACCTGCAGTTCGCCCACATCATGGGCACGCCCCACGACTACATGCTGACGCTCGACTGCAAGCAGCTGAAGGATCAGCGCATCCTGCCGGCGATGCGGTTGTCGTTGGTCGGCGGTCTGGGCGAATACGAAGGGCCGTACCAGACCAGCTACGCCGGCAAGGAACTGCAGGTGTCGATGGCCTGTGCGCCGCTGCGCGACCCGTCCGGCGCGATCGTCGGCGGCATCGGCATCCTGCAGGACATCACCGAGCGCGCCCGCAAGGACGACGAGCTGGCCCGCTACCGGCACAGCCTCGAAGCCCTCGTCGCCGAACGCACCGCCGATCTCGAGGACGCCCGCGCCGAGGCCGAGCGCCTGGCCCGCGTGAAGAGCGAGTTCCTCGCCAACATGAGCCACGAGATCCGCACCCCGCTCAACGGCGTGCTCGGCCTCGCGCGGATGGGCTACCGGGAGAGCGTCGGGCGCGACAAGGCGCAGACCACCTTCGAGCGCATCCTGTCGTCGGGCCAGTTGCTGCTGGGCATCATCAACGACATCCTGGATTTCTCGAAGATCGAGGCCGGCAAGCTCGGCATCGAGGCGATTCCGGTGGACCTGGGCCGGGTCATCGGCGACACCCTGGCCCTGATGGAGGCCCGTGCCGACGAGAAGGGCCTCACGCTGCGCCTGCTGCGCGACCCCAGCCTGCCGGCGGCGTGCGTCAGCGATCCGCTGCGGATCGGCCAGATCCTGGTGAATCTGCTCTCCAACGCGATCAAGTTCACCGACCAGGGCAGCGTCACGCTGTTCGCCGGCGCCGAAGGCGGCGAGCTGGTGCTGCGCATCAGCGACACCGGCATCGGCATGGACCCGGCCGAGATCGAAAAGGTCTTCGCGCCCTTCGAGCAGGCCGACAATTCGACCACCCGCAAGTTTGGCGGCACCGGCCTGGGGCTCACGATCACCCACCGCATCGTCGGGCTGATGGGCGGCAGCATGCACGCCGACTCGGTGCGCGGACGGGGGAGCTGCTTCGAGGTACGCCTGCCCTGCGTGCCCGTCGGTGCGGCGCCCTCCGAGGCTGCGCCCGAGCAGGGCGCCGCCGAGGCCGGCGAGCGGCTGGCCGGCCTGCGGGTGCTGGTGGCCGAGGACAACGAGGTGAACCAGCTGGTGCTGGAGGATCTGCTGGTCAGCGAGCACGCCGAGGTGACCCTCGTCGGCAACGGCCAGGAGGCCATCGACTGCGTGCGCGAGCGCGGCGCCGATGCCTTCGACGTGGTGCTGATGGACGTGCAGATGCCGGTCATGGACGGCCACACCGCCACCCGTCACCTGGCCGCGCTGGCGCCGGCGCTGCCGGTCATCGGCCAGACCGCCCACGCCCTCGACGACGAGCGCGCCGCGTGCCTGGCCGCCGGCATGGTGGATCACATCGCCAAGCCCGTCGATCCGGACCGGATGATCGCCACCATCCTGCGTCACTGGCCGCGGCGCGGCTGAGCCGCCGGGCTCAGCGCATACCGATCTTCGCGCCGACGAAGAGGTCGCCGACCCCGCGCGGGGCGCTGCGCCAGTACTGCCGCGGGGCCTCCACCTGGGCGCCGAGGCGCGCGGCGGCGTGCCACGGCCAGTGCGGGTCGTACATCATCGAGCGGGCCACGCCGACCAGATCGGCCTGACCGTCGGCGACGATCGCCTCGGCCTGCTCGGCGTCGGTGATGAGGCCCACGGCGATGGTCGGCAGGCCGCTTTCGGCGCGGATGCGCGCGGCGTAGGGCACCTGGTAGCCGGGGCCGAGGGCGAACTTCTGCAGTGGCGACAGGCCGCCGCTCGACACGTGGATGAAGTCGCAGCCGCGCGCCTTGAGGGCGTGGGCGAGGGCGACGCTCTGGTCCAGGTCCCAGCCGCCGTCGACGCCGTCGGTGGCGGAGATGCGCATCCCCACCGGCTTGCCGGCCGGAAACACGGCGCGCACCGCGTCGAACACCTCGAGGGGGAAGCGCAGGCGGTTCTCCAGGTTGCCGCCGTAGGCGTCGGCGCGCCGGTTGGTGATGGGCGACAGGAACTCGTGCAGCAGATAGCCGTGGGCGCCGTGCAGCTCGATGCAGTCGAGGCCGATGGCGGCGGCACGGCGGGCGGCGGCCACGAAGGCGTCGCGGACCCGCACCAAGCCGTCGGCGTCGAGGGCCAGCGGGGCCGGTTCGGCGTCGGAGTAGGGCACCGCCGACGGCGCGACGCACGGCCAGCCGCCCTGTTCGGCCGACAGCAACTGGCCGCCGGCCCACGGCACCGCGCTGGAGGCCTTGCGGCCGGCGTGGGCGAGCTGGATCGCCAGCGGCATCGCCGAATGATGGCGCACGCCCTCGATCACCTTGCCGAGGGCCGCGGCGTTGGCCTCGGACCACAGGCCCAGGTCGTCCGGCGAGATGCGGCCTTCGGGCTCGACGGCGGTGGCTTCGATGATCAGCAGCCCGGCGCCGGACAGGGCCAGGCTGCCCAGGTGGATCAGGTGCCAGTCGGTGGCGTTGCCGTGGCCGTCGGCGGAGTACTGGCACATCGGCGGGATCACGATGCGGTTGGGCAGGCGCAGATCGCCGAGGGAATACGGAGTGAATAGCGCGGGGGCGGACATCGGGCGGCTCCTGGGCGGGCAAAGCGGAAATCATCCCAGAAAAGTCGGCGTGGATTGGGTACGGAAATGTCGACAATCCGGAATTCAGTGTTGCGGAAAAAGCAACAATCGCGCGCCGAATCTGTCCGGGATATTTGCGTCGGCCGCTCAAGTCGGTGGGCGCGCCGTCCGTAATTTTCAGCCGAGACGTCATGGGCGTGGCAGCTCAGGCCGCGCGGCAGAGCCGATGGAGAACCCGGTATGTTAGTCATTCCCGAGAGCGAACAGGCGCGCGCCGCCGACACCCGACGCCCGACGATCCTGGTGGTGGACGATTCGCGGATCAACCTCAAGGGCGTCAGCCGGATGCTGGAAGGTCGGTTCGACGTGCTGACCGCCGAGTCGGGCCCGCTGGCGCTCGAGATCGCCGCCCGCAAGCCGCGCCCCGACCTGATCCTGCTCGACGTGATGATGCCGGAGATGGACGGCTACGAGGTGATCCAGCGCCTGCGCGCCAACCCGCTGACCAGCGACATCCCGGTGATCTTCGTGACCGCCCGGGTCAATGACGAGGACGAGCAGCGCGGCCTGTCGCTGGGTGCCGCCGACTACATCACCAAGCCGCTCAGCGCGGCGATCCTCCTGGCGCGAGTGCAGAACCACCTGAAGTTCAAGCAGGCCCAGGACGTGCTGCGCACCCATAACGCGACCCTCGAATCGCGCGTGATGGAGCGCACCGAGACGCTGGGCGCGATTCTCGACAGCGCCGACCAGCTGATCGCGATGATCACGCCGGAAGGCGCGCTGATGGCGATCAACCGCATCGGCGCCGGCGAGTTCGGCGCCACGCCGGCCGAGCTCGCCGGCAAGAACCTGTTCGACCTGCTGCCGCCGGAGTTCGGCATCGCGGTGTCCGACCAGATCGCCGAGGTGGTGAACACCGGCCGCACCAGCGAGATCGACGCGGCCAAGCAGGACCGCACCTTCCACGTCACCGTCTATCCGGTGCCGGGCCATCCGCCGCGGGTCGTGGTGTATGCCAGCGACGTCACCGACCGGGTCGCGGCCGAGGTGGAGCTGCGCAAGGAGCGCGAGCAGCTGGCCACCTCGCTGGCCCACCAGCGCGGGCTCAACCACAAGCTCGAGGACGCCCAGAACCAGCTCCTGCAGTCGGAGAAGATGGCTTCCCTCGGCCAGCTCGCCGCCGGCGTCGCCCACGAGCTGAACAATCCGATCGGCTTCGTGCGCTCCAACGTCACCACGCTGGAAGGCTATCTCAAGGGGTTGTTCGAGATCATCGCCGCCTACGACACCAAGACCCGCGACGCCCTGCCGCCCGCCGACGTCGCCGATCTGGCCGACATCAAGGCGCAGGACGATTTCGAGTTCATCCACGAGGACATCTTCCAGCTCCTCAGCGAATCGAAGGACGGCCTCACCCGCGTGCAGGAGATCGTCCAGAACCTCAAGGATTTCTCGCGGGTCGGTGGCGCCGGCTGGGGCTGGGCCGACCTGCACGCCTGCATCGACTCCACCCTCAACATCATCTGGAACGAGATCAAGTACAAGTGCACGGTGGTCAAGCACTACGATCCCACGCTGCCCCAGGTGTACTGCATCGCTTCGCAGCTCAACCAGGTGTTCATGAACCTGCTGGTGAATGCCGCCCACGCGATTCCCGAAAAGGGCGAGATCGTCATCTCCACCGACCATTCGGTGGACGGCTGCGTGCGCATCCGCATCGCCGACAACGGCGTCGGCATCCCCGAGGAAAACCTGCAGCGCCTCTTCGAACCCTTCTTCACCACCAAGCCGATCGGCAAGGGCACCGGCCTCGGCCTGTCGATCGCCTACGGCATCATCGGCAAGCACCACGGCAACATCGAGGTGAGCAGCATCGTCGGTCAGGGCACCACCTTCACCGTCACCCTGCCGATCGACAAGGCGGCCGACGCCGACGGGGCCACCGCCGAAGCCGCCGGCGCGTCGGCCTGAGCGCGGCGGCCCGGCTTCCGGGCTTCTGAAGGTCCGCCGCAGGATCGGCGCGTGCGCGTGCGCGGGCGCCGCGTCGTGTCGCGGGCCCCATCGAGACGCCGATGGTACGGCGCCGCCGGCGCGTGACCCGGGCTGTGGCGGACTCCGGCTGCGGGTAGAATCATTTCATCGAATCCAGGGAGTTCCCATGAGTCCGGTACGGCCGCTTCATTCCGACGCCGAGTTTCACTTCAGCCTGGACGCTCCGGCGGTTCTTCTGAAGGTCGGCGGGGATGTCGACGCCGTGCTCGGTTACGCCGCCGCCGACTTCATGGCGGGCGAGGTGGTGCTCGCCGAACGCATTCATCCCGACGACGCGGACATCGCCGGGGCAATGTTCTCCCCGGTCGTCGACACTGCCGGGCGCACCGTCAGCCTGCGCCTGCGTCACGCCGACGGCCGCATTCGCTGCATGTCCGCCGTCTATCTCAAGCGCCCCGCCGACACGCCGGGCGCGCCGCCGGTGCTCGTGCTGCACCTGCGCGATGCCCGCCAGCTGGCCATGACGACGCTCGCCCCGCGGGAGGTGACGAACTTCCGGGCGATGATGGAGAACAGCGACGATTTCATCTATTTCAAGGACCGCAACCACGTCTTCACGGGGGCCAGCCAGACCCTCGTGGTCCACAGCCAGCCCGCCGAGCAGCGGGCCGAGCTGATCGGCCGCACCGATTACGACGTGTTTCCCGAAGCGTTTGCCGACAGCTATTACCGCCTCGAGAAGCAGGTGATGGAGGGGCTGCCCGTCGCCCACGAGATCCAGGCCTTCGTGACCGGCGACGGCCGGTCCGGCTGGGTCGACAACCGCAAGTACCCGATCCGCGACGAGAACGGCGACATTGTCGGGCTGTACGGCATGGCGCGGGACATGACCGAACTGATCCGCGCCCAGCAGGCGCTGCAGGACAGCGAGGCGCTGTTCCGCTCGCTCTACACGTCGATGACCGAAGGCGTCGCGCTTCACGAGCTGATCCTCGACGAGGCCGGCAAGCCGGTGGATTACCGCATCATCGGCGTCAACCCGGCCTACGAGTCGCACACCGGGATGGCCGCCGCCGACATCGTCGGGCGCCTCGGCTCCGCGGCCTACGGGGTCGATGAGGCGCCTTATCTGGCGCGGTTCGCCGAGGTGGCGCTCACCCAGCAGCCTCAGAAGTTCGACTGTTACTTCGCGCCCCTGGCCAAGTATTTTCTAATTAGCGTCTTTTCCCCGGCGCCGCGGCGTTTCGCGACGATCTTCCAGGACATCACCGCGGCCAAGCAGGCCGAGCGGGAGCAGCAGCGCCTGACCCGCGCGCTGCGCCTCTTGAGCGAGTGCAACCTGACGCTGGCGCGGGCCGACAGCGAGCATGGCCTGCTCGCCGAGATCTGCCGGATCATCGTCGATACCGGCGGCTACCGCATGGCCTGGGTCGGACAGGCCGAGGACGACGCCGGCAAGTCGGTGCGCCCGGTCGCTCAGTGCGGCTACGAAGAAGGCTACCTGGAGTCCGCCCGGATTTCGTGGGACGAAACCCAGGCCACGGGACGTGGCCCGGTCGGCTGTGCGATCCGCAGCGGTTGCACCCAGATCAACCAGGACATCCTCGTCAATCCACGTATGCGCCAGTGGCGCGAATCGGCGCTGCAGCGCGGCTATCGGTCGAGCATCGCGCTGCCGCTGGCGGGGCTTGGCCAGCGGCTGGGGGCGCTGGCGGTGTATGCCGCCGAGCCCGACGCCTTCGGCGCCGACGAGGTGAAGCTGCTCGAAGAGCTCGTCGCCAACCTCGTCTTCGGCATCCAGGCGCAGCGCACGCGCAGCGAGCGCGAATCGGCCGAGGCCGCCAACCGCGCCAAGAGCACCTTCCTGGCCAACATGTCCCATGAGATCCGCACGCCGCTCAACGCGATCCTCGGCATGACCCACCTGATCCGCCGCACCGGCCTGCCCGACCGGCAGCTCGAGCGTCTGAACAAGATCGAGACCGCCGGCCGGCATCTGCTCGACATCCTCAACGCGATCCTCGAGATCTCCAAGATCGAGGCGGGCAAGCTCGAGCTGGGGGATGTCGAACTGCTGCCGGGGGTGATCGTCGCGAATGTCGTTTCGATCCTCCAGCAAACCGCGGAGGCCCGCGGACTGCGGCTCGTCACCGAACTGGGGGCGATGCCCGGCGGCCTGCGCGGCGACCCGGCGCGCGTGCAGCAGGCGCTGCTCAATTACGCGATCAACGCGATCAAGTTCAGCGAGAACGGCGAAGTCGTCCTGCGTGCCGGGGTTGTCGAGGAGACGGCCGAGGCGGCGCTGGTGCGCTTCGAGGTGGCCGACCACGGCATCGGCATCGCTCCGGAAACCCTGCCCAAGTTGTTCGCCCTCTTCGAGCAGGCCGACAACACCACCACCCGCAAGTACGGCGGCACCGGGCTGGGGCTCGCGATCACCCGCAAACTGGCGCGCCTGATGGGCGGCGACGCGGGCGCCACCAGTCTCCTCGGGGCCGGCAGCACCTTCTGGTTCACCGCCTGGCTGCGCAAGGGCGTCGCCCGGCCGGTGCCGCCCGCCCCCGCCACCCCGGCCGACGACGCCGAGGCGCAGTTGCGGCGCGACCATGCCGGCCGCCGCATCCTGCTGGTGGAGGACGAGCCGGTGAATCAGGAAGTTTCGCTGATGCTGCTCGGTGAGGCCGGCCTGCAGGCCGACGTGGCGAACGACGGCATCGAGGCGGTCGACCGGGTCCGCGCCACGGCCTACGACCTGATCCTGATGGACATGCAGATGCCGCGCCTCGACGGGCTCGGCGCAACCCGGCAGATCCGCCGCTTGCCCGGCGGCGCGCAGATCCCGATCGTCGCGTTGACCGCCAACGCCTTCGCCGAGGATCGCGCCCGTTGCAGCGAGGCGGGCATGAACGACTTTCTCGCCAAACCCTTCGAGCCCGAGGCCTTGTTCGTCACGGTGCTGCGCTGGTTGTCGCGGGCGCCTCAGTCCGGCGCGGCGTAGACCAGCACCTTCAGCGCCCGTTCGCTCGACACGTCGGCAAAAGCCGGCGGGTTGGCGAGGCGGCCGACGAAGCGCAGCCCGGGCGCCAGGGCCTGCACCTGGTCCTGCAGGAAGGCGACGCCCAGCTTGGGCGAATTGAGGCACAGCAGGGCGTGGCCGCCCGGCGCCAGCAGGTCGGGCAGGCGGCGGATCAGGCGGGCGTAATCCTTTTCGGCGACGAAGCTGCCCTTCTGGTAGCTGGGCGGGTCGAACACCACCAGATCGTAGGGGCCGCCGCGGGTGATCTTGCCCCATGAGCAGAAGATGTCGTGGGGCAGGAAGCTGGCGCCGGCGGTGATGCCGTTTTCCAGGTGATTGCGCTTGCCGATGGCCAGGGCGCCGTCGGCCATGTCCACGTTGGTCACCTGGCGTGCGCCGGCGCGAAGGGCCACCACCGAGAACGAACAGGTGTAGGCGAACAGGTTGAGCACCCGCATCCCGGGCCGGCGGGCGATGTGGTCGCGCACCCAGCGTCGGCCTTCCGCCATGTCCAGGAAGAAGCCGTGGTTCAGGCCGCGCAGCAGGTGTACCCGGTAGCGCGTGCCATCCTCGGTCACCACATGGGGGTCGGGCACGCTGCCGGCCATCAGGCGGGTGTCGGCGCGGGCCTCGTGGCGGTACTGGAAGACCCAGTTCAGCGGCGCATCGGGGGCGAGCTGCGCCCAGCGGGCCGCCAGCGCGGCGTGCACCGTGGCCAGTTCGTCGTCGCCGACCGGCAGGAAGCTGGTCAGCACCCACACCGGCGGAAAGGCGTCGAGCGTCCAGTGTTCGCAGCCCGGGTAGCGGCCGCCGCGCCCGTGGAAGATGCGCTGGGCGTCGGTGGGCAGGGGCAGGTGGGCGATGGCGTCGAGCAGGGCTTGCATCACGGGATCGGGGGGGAGTCGGCGGCCCGCAATGTACCAGACTACGCCGGCGCCGACCTGCCATCGGGCACGACCGGCGCCGGCCGGGACGACGTCATTTTTCGCGCTTGTATTTGATCCAGCGCAAGAACCCGGCGATGAACCGGCCGCGGTGCTTCAGTTCGGCCGCCGCGACGACGATACCGGCCGGGTTGCGTGCCAGTCCAACAGGGAGGACGGCGCATCGCCGGTGGGGGCGGGATGGGGCCGCGTCGCCGGGGTGATTTGACGATCGGAGAAAAACAACATGTTTCGCAACAGTAGTCTTGGATTGAAGCTCACCGCAGTGATCGTGGCCGTCTTGCTGCTGGCCTTCGCGGTGGGGTCGGTGGTGCTCAACCGCCTGTCGGACCGCCTGGTGTCGGAGGCTGCGACCACCTCGGTGCAAACCGTGAATGATGTGGTGCTGGACATGGTCGACGTGTTCGCGGTGCAGGTGGAGAAGGGCGCCGACCGGTTGATGACCGCCTTGCAGTTCAGCATTCCCGAGCCGCTGCACCGGGATGCCGCCGCCAGCATGAAGATCGGCGAGCGCACCGTGCCGTTGCTGCGTCTGGGCGCCAAGCCGCTCAACCTGGATTTCGCGCTGGTGGATCGCTTCACCCAGGAAACCGGCGGTGTCGCGACGATCTTCGTGCGCGACGGCGACGATTTCATCCGCATCACCACGTCGGTCAAGAAGGAGGATGGCTCGCGGGCGGTGGGGACGGTGCTCGACCGGGCCCATCCGGCCTACGCCAGGATACTGAAGGGCGACTTCTACCGGGGGCCGGCACGCCTGTTCGGCCGCGACTACTACACCAAATACGTCCCGATCCAGGAGGGCGGCCAGGTGGTCGGCATCCTGTTCATCGGCGTGGATTTCACCGACGAGCTCAAGGCGCTCACCGCCCGCATCAGGGCTACCCGCGTCGGCGAGACAGGCTACGTTTATGTGATGAACGCCAAGCCCGGGCAGGCGCAGGGCGATTTCGTGATCCACCCCGAGATGGAGGGCAAGAACGGCCTCGACATCACCGACCAGGCGGGCCACTTCATCGTCAAGGAGATGCTGGAGAAGAAGAAGGGCGTGCTCCATTACATCGCCCGCAACGCCGGCGGCGCGTCGGGCAAGGCCAAGATCGCGGCCTATGGGCATAACGAGCGCCTGGCGTGGCTGATCGCCTCGGGGGCGAACATCGACGATCTGGGCAGCAGCATGCACGCCATCATCTACCTGGCCGGTGCGATCGGGCTGGCGCTGGTGGTGGCGCTGCCGATCCTCATCTCGCTGGTGATCCGCCGGCTGGTGTCGGTGCCGCTGGGGCAGTTGCAGCATTTCTGCCAGCAGGTGCAGGAAACTCACGATTTCACCCTGCCGCCGCCGCGGATGGGCACCGACGAGGTCGGGCAGACCGGCAGCGCGATCGTGCGCCTGCTGGACACCCTGCGCCAAACGTTCAACGGCCTGCTCGACACGGTGTCGCGGGTCGATCAGGCGGCTCACGACATGGCGCAGGCCTCGGTCAGCGCGTCGCGCCAATCCCATGTGGCGAGCGATTCGGCCTCGGCGATGGCGGCGGCCATCGAGGAGATGACGGTCAGCATCAACCACATCACCGAGAGCGCCACCGTCGCGCTGGACACCGCCCGCCAGTCGGGTGCCCGCTCCCGCGAGAGTTGCGAGACGATCCTCGGCGCGACCCAGGAGATGAGCGCGATTTCCGATGAAGTGCAGCGCGCCTCGCGGGTCATCGGCGATCTGAACCAGGAGTCGGGGCGCATTTCGGGCATCGTCAGCGTGATCCGCGACGTGGCCGAGCAGACCAACATGCTGGCCCTCAACGCCGCCATCGAGGCCGCCCGCGCTGGCGAGAGCGGACGCGGCTTTGCGGTGGTGGCCGATGAGGTGCGCCGCCTGGCCGAGCGCACCTCGGTGTCCACTGCCGAGATCTCGGCCATGGTGCAGGCGGTCCAGACGCTGTCGGAGCAGGTCAACGCCATCATGGGGCAGTCGGTGGGGCAGGCCGAGCACGGCTCGGCGCTGGCCCGTCAGGCGGTGGCGGCCATCGCCGAGATCCAGCAGAACGCCGACAAGGTCGTCGAGCTGGTGCAGGACATCAACCTGGCGATGAGCGAGCAGAACATCGCCAGCCAGCAGGTGGCGGTGCAGACGGAGCACGTCGCCCGGGTGGCTGAGGAGAACAACTTCGCGTCGATCCAGGCCCGCGAATCCGCTGAGCGCCTGGAGGCCCTCGGCACCGAAATCTCGACCCAGGTGCGGCGCTTCACCATCTGAGGCCGGCGCGGCGGCGGCCGCTGCGCGAGAATGTGAATTTTGGTAACGCAGCGATGCGCCGTTTGCCGTTACGCTGTGCGGTCTATGGAAAAGGATATTTGGGAGTGCCTCCCTGATTTCGCCGACTTGCTGCTCGACGCCGTGTTCGTCGTCGATGCGCAGGGCCGCATCGTGTATGTGAGCGCCGCCTGCGAAGGCATCTTCGGTTACACGCCGGCCGAGATGACCGGCCGACCGATGATCGACTTCGTCGCGCCCGAAGACCGTGCCCGCACCGCCGCCGAGGCCCACGCGATCATCGCCTGCGGGCAGCGCATCGGCTTCGAGAACCGCTATCGCCGCAAGGACGGTCGCGACGTGCACGTGATGTGGTCGGCCCGCTGGCTCGAGGCGCAGCGGCTGCGCATCGGTGTCGCCCGCGATGTCACCGAGTTTCGGCGCACCCAGGTCGTCCAGGCCGCCACCTACGCGGTCTCCGACGCGGCCCACCGGGCGCCCGATCTGGGCGCACTGCTGCCGGAGATCCACCGCATCGTCGGCGACCTGGTGCCGGTGGCCGGCTTCGCCGTCGCCACCTGGGACGCCACGCGGCAGGCCATCGATTTCCCGTACCAGATGGACGCAGCGGGCCGTCGCGACGCGTTCCACGAACCCGTGGCCGGCGCCTGCTGCGCCGAGGTGGTACGCAAACGTCAGCACCTGCTCCTGCGGGGCGAGGCCTTGTCGGCACTGGCGCGGCGCAGCGACGATTGGGCCGGCGTCGGCCTGGTCCTGCCGCTCGTCCCCCAGCGCGACGCCGTGGGCGCGCTGATCCTGCGCAGCCTCGACGAAGCCTGCTTCTCCGACAAGGAGATCGAGATGCTGCATTTCGTTGCCGCGCAGATCGCGACGGCCATCGAACGCTCGCAGCTCAAGGCCGAACTCCAGCGCGCCGCGCTTTACGACGATCTCACCGGGCTGCCGAACCGCAAGCTGTTCCGCGACCGGGTCGCCTCGGCGCTGGCGCGCTGCCAGCGCAGCGGCGGTCGCATGGCCCTGCTCTATGTGGATGTGGACAACTTCAAGCAGGTGAATGACGCCCACGGTCACGCCGCCGGCGACCTGCTGTTGCAGGAAATCGCCCGCCGGCTGGGCGCGTGCGTCCGCCAGGTGGACACCGTGGCCCGCCTGGGCGGCGACGAGTTCGTCGTCGTGATCGAGGAGATCGAGGGCTTCGCCGACGCCCGCACCGTCGCCACCAAGATTCGCGACGCCCTGGCCCGTCCGGTCGACCTCGGCGCGTGCCCCCTGCAGATCACCGCCAGTGTCGGCATCGCGATTCATCCCGACCACGGCAACGACGTCGAAACCCTGATGACCGCCGCCGACCACGCGATGTACCGCCGCAAGCGCCAGGGCGGCACGCACCGCAACGCCGCGCCGCCCGCCTGAGCCTGCGCGGCGCGGGCGCGGCTTGTCGTGCGCACCCGATCGGGCGGACACTGCCGGCCATGAATCTCGTTCTCCGCTTCGCTGCCGTGCTGCTGGCCGCCGCGTGCGTCACCCCGGTCGTGGCGCGCGCGGACGCCCGGCCGCCGGTGCGGATCGGCGTGCTGGCCTGGCAGGGGCACGAGGAGGCGGAGGTGCGCTGGGCGTCGCTGATGAACCAGCTCGAGGACGCACTTCCGGGGCGTCAGCTGGTGTTGCGGCACTTCGACCTGGACGGGGTGGCGGCGGCGCTCGGCGCCGGCGAGCTGGATTTCGTGGTCACCAACCCGGGGCATTACGTCTTCCTCGAGGCCGAGCGGGGCGTCAGCCGTCTGGCCACCCTGGTTGCGGATACGCAATCCGATCCCAATCACGTGGTCGGCTCGGCGGTGGTGGTGCTGGACGAGCGGCGCGACATCACCACCCTCGCGCAGCTCAAGGGGCACGCGCTGGCGGCGGTATCGCCCGACGCCTTCGGCGGGTATCAGGTAGCGTGGGGCGAGTTGCGCCGTCTGGGGCTGGACCCGGAGCGGAATCAGCCCCGAGCGGTGTTCACCGGTTTTCCCATGTCGCGGGTGGTCGAGGCGGTGCTCAACGGCGAGGCGGACGCCGGCGTGCTGCGGGCCTGCCTGCTGGAACGCCTGGAGCAGGCGGGCACGCTGCGCCCGGGGCAGCTGCGCGTGCTGTCGCCGCAGCCCGACGTCCGCCCGTGCCGGGTGTCGTCCCGCCTGTATCCGGGCTGGGCCTTTGCCGCCGCGCGGGGGACACCCCCGGCCCTGTCGCGGGACGTGCTGGTGGCCCTGCTGTCGCTGCGGCCCGACGCGGCGGGCCAGTCGTGGAGCGTGCCGGCCGATTACCACCCGGTGCATGAGCTCCTGCAGACCCTGCAGATCGGCCCTTACGCCTTCCTGCGCGAAACCGCCTGGACCTCCCTGTGGGAGCGCTACTGGCCGTGGGTCTGCGCGCTGCTGCTGACCCTGCTGGCCTGGGGCGCTTACACCCTGCGCGTGGAACAGCTGGTGCAGCGGCGCACCCGCGAGCTGACGCAAGCCATGGCGGCCCGCGAGCGCCTCGAGGCGCAGGTCCGCGAGGGACAGCAGCAGATGGATCACCTGTCGCGTCTGTCGATCCTCGGCGAGCTTTCCGGCACCCTGGCCCACGAGCTCAATCAGCCCCTGGCAGCCATCGGCAACTATGCCCGCAGCCTGCTGCGCCGGCAGGCCGGCGGCACGCTCGCCCCCCAGGCCCTGTGTCAGGCGGCCGAGGAGATCGCCAGCGAGGCCGAGCGCGCGGCGGGCATCCTCGGTGGCATCCGCGCGTTCGCGCGCAAACGCCAGGGCTTGCGCGAAGCGCACGACGTGGCCGTGCTGGTGGGCGAGGCCGACCGCCTGCTGCGCGGCATGCTTCCCGGCGTGCCCGGGGTGACGCTCCACACCGCGCTGGCAGAGGCCGAGCGGCGGGTGTGGGTCGATCCGCTGCAGATCCAGCAGGTGCTGCTCAACCTGTTCAAGAACGCCTGGGATGCCCAGCAGGCCGCCGGCTGCGAGACGCCCATCGATGTGACGCTGACGCACGATGGCGACCGCTGCGTGGTGGCCATCCGCGACCACGGCGCGGGCCTGCCGCCCGCGCTGCAGGCCCGGCTTTTCGATGCCTTCTTCACCACCAAACCCGACGGCCTGGGCTTGGGCCTATCCATCTGCAAGACCATCGTCGAAGCCCACGGTGGCGTGATCGTCGCCGACGCGGCCACGCCCGGCATGGTCTTCCGACTCACCTTGCCACTTGCCGACGCCCCGCCTGCCGCCCCCCGAGAACCCTCATGACCGCCGCTCCCGATCTGCCCGTCATCCACGTCGTGGACGACGAAGCCCCGTTCCGCCGCTCCCTGCTGTTCCTGCTCGAATCGGTGGGCTGGCAGGCGGTCGGGCACGAATCCGCCGAAGCCTTCCTCGCTGCCGCGCCGGCCTTTCCGGCCGCTGGCGGCTGCCTCGTGCTCGACATCCGCATGCCGCGGGTCAGCGGCCTGGAACTGCAGCGGCGCCTGCTGGCGGCCGGCTCGTCGTTCCCGGTGATCTTCATGACCGGGCACGGCGACGTGGAACTGGCCGTCCAGGCCATGAAGGACGGTGCGCTGGAGTTCCTGCAGAAACCGTTCAAGGATCAGGTCTTCCTCGACATGGTCGAGCGGGCGGTGCAGGTGAGCCTCGAGCGCGACGCCGCCCGGCGCCGCCACCAGGGGGCGCGGGACGCCCTGGACCGCCTGTCGGCCCGCGAGCGGGAGGTGGCCCGCCTGCTGGCCCTGGGCCTCGCCAACAAGGAGATCGCGCGTCAGCTCGGCATCAGCGACAACACCGTGCACGTGCATCGTCAGCATGTGATGGACAAGACCGGCACCGGCAGCGCCGCCGACCTGGCCCGCCTGATCCTGCGGGCCGACCCGACGGGGCTCGACTAACCGGTTTCGGTTATTGCGCTAGCCCGATGTCCGGATAGGCGCGACCGGGGCCGCTCCCTAGACTTGTACCCACACAAGCAGTAGGGAGAAACCACCATGAACCGCAGTGCCACGGGTCGGCGCCTTCGCCGCTGGGCCTCGGGTCTCGCCCTGACGGGCGCGGCCTTTCTTGTGTCGACCGGCGCGCCGGCACGGGCGGCTGCCGCCGCCGACCTCGCCATCGAACGCGGCCGCTACCTCGCCCAGGCCGGCGACTGCATCGCCTGCCATACCGCC
Source organism: Zoogloea sp. (assembly GCF_041911615.1). Classification (GTDB taxonomy): domain Bacteria; phylum Pseudomonadota; class Gammaproteobacteria; order Burkholderiales; family Rhodocyclaceae; genus Zoogloea. The sequence goes on from NZ_JAYROR010000054.1 coordinate 17,834, forward strand.
GACAAGGGGGCCCCGATGGCCGGCGGGCGGGCGCTGGAGACGCCCTTCGGCAAGCTCTACGCCACCAACATCACCCCCGACCGGGAGACCGGCATCGGCACGTACAGCTTCGCGCAATTCGACCGGGCGATGCGCAAGGGCATCGCCGCCGACGGCCACAACCTCTATCCGGCGATGCCCTACCCGTCGTACGCCAGGATGACGCCGGACGACATGCAGGCGCTCTATGCCTACCTAATGCAGGGCCTCGCCCCGGTGAAGCAGGCCAACAAGCCTTCGGCGATGCGCTGGCCCTTCAACATGCGCTGGGGCCTGTCGCTGTGGAACTGGGCCTTCCTCGACGCCACGCCGTTCAAGCCCGACCCGCAGAAAGACGCGGTCTGGAATCGCGGCGCCTACCTGGTCCAGGGGCTCGGGCACTGCGGCGCGTGCCACACGCCCCGTGGCATCGCCTTCCAGGAGAAGGCGATGGACGAGCGCGGCGATAAGGGGCGCAGCTTCCTCGCCGGCGAGACCGTCGAGCACTGGCGCGCCCTCAGCCTGCGCGGCCTGTGGACCGTGGACGACACCGCGCTCTTCCTGAAAACCGGCCAGAACCGCTTCGCCGCGGCCTCCGGCAACATGGCCGACGTCATCCTGCACAGCACCCAGCACCTCCGGGACGACGACCTGCGCGCCATCGCCACCTACCTCAAGGCCCTGCCGCCGGGCGACAAGGCGCTCCCGCCCCCGGCGGTGCCGCGCAAGGTGGTGGCCGGCGGCCTGCCCGACACGCTTTACACCAGCCGCGGCGGCCTGGGCTACGTGCAGTTCTGCGTCGACTGCCACCGCCAGGACGGCCGCGGCGTGCCCAAGGTCTTTCCGCCCCTGGCCGGCAACCCGACCGTGGCCGCCAAAGACCCGGCAACTCTGCTCCACATCATCCTCACCGGCGGGCAGACGGTGGCCACGGCGGCCCATCCGCGCGCCTTCGCAATGCCGGGCTTCGCCCGCCTGAAGGACGCCGAACTGGCCGAGATCCTCACCTTCGTGCGCGACAGCTGGGGCAACGGCGGAGCGCCGCTCAGCGCCGGTCAGGTGAGCCGGATGCGCGCTGCGCTGGACCCCAAGACCGACTCCAGCGCCTTCGAAACCCCGCGCCTCGCCGACATGCTCGGCAGTCCGAACGCCCAGCAACTGTTGCGCGGCATGCGCCTGCATCTCGAGACCCGGGATCTGCTGCCCCAGCACGTGGGCAACGCCCTCAACTGCACCAGCTGCCACCTCAACGCCGGCACCGTGGCCGACGGCTCGCCCTTCGTCGGCGTGTCCGCCTTCTTTCCCAGCTACGCCCCTCGCGCCGGCCGGGTCATCACCCTGGAAGACCGCATCAACGGCTGCTTCAAGCGCTCGATGAACGGCACGCCCCTGCCGCCCGCCTCGCCGGACATGAAGGCGATGGTGGCCTACTTCGACTGGATGAAGCGCGAGACCAAGCCCGGCGACAAGGTGGCGGGGCGCGGCGTCGGCAAGATCGACCCGCAGATCCGGCCCGATCCCGAGAACGGCAGGAAGATCTACGCGGCTCAATGCGCCGTCTGCCACGGCAACGACGGAGAAGGCCTGCGCCAGGCCGACGGCCGCTACGTCTACCCGCCGCTGTGGGGCGACGCCTCCTTCAACATCGGCGCCGGCATGGCCCGCACCTACACCGCCGCCGCCTTCGTGAAGCGCAACATGCCCATCGGCTTCCACGGCAAGTTCCCCCTCGGACAAGGCGGGTTGTCGGATCAGGAGGCGGTGGACGTCGCCGAATACTTCAGTCACCAGCCGCGTCCCGACTTCCCCGACAAGGTGAAGGACTGGCCGAAGGACAAGAAGCCCGCCGACGCGCGCTACTGAACCTGTCCCGCCCCGCATCGCCGGGGCGGCACGACAACCAGAAATCGTTCGAGCCCCGCGCTGTCTTCTACCGGAGCGCCCGGCGCAGTCCTGCGCCCCGCTGTGGGACATGCCCGAGATAAAGAACGGATTCGCGCACCCGCACGGGACGGGCTTCCCGATTTCGACCGTGGCCTATACGAGATCAAACCCTGCCCATCCTCGACCTGCCGGAATCCGATGTGGAGCGGGCGATGGGAATCGAAAACGTCGAGTAGCTCGGATTGGGTTACGCAACTTTTATTACAAGTGGCTGAAAATAAAGCTGCTTTCTTGCAGTGCGGTGTCGCATCACGGCCCTCGCCAGGCCCCGCATCTGGATCTGATTGGACTGGCTTTGACGCCGCTGCGACCAGAAGGTGACCAGACAGTCGGGCCCGCTGTGTCCCTCAGGCGACCTCCGCCACCAGGCTGATGCGCTGCGCGGTTGCTTGATCGTCAGCGCACTCCGGGGTGACAGCCTGCGCTCTATCCCGTGTCCGGCTTGAACCGCGCGCAGATCAGTGCGTCTCGTCGCCCCTTTTCTGCGATGCCTGAACAGTTGCGAGCGGAAGAAACAGCGTCAATGGCGTGTCTGGCAGCGGGATGAAGCCGTGGTGTCGGTAGAAGGTGGCAGCCGTGTCATCCTTGGCATCGACCATCAGGGCGTAGGCCGCAATCTCCGACCGGATTGCCCGCTCCAGCGCGTCGGCCAGCAGCGCACCGCCCAGTCCCTGCCCAGTGAAGGCTTCATCGACCGCCAGGCGCCCCATGCGAACGGCCGGCACGGTTGGGTTGCGGGGCAGCTTCTTGCCGAGGCTCGCGGGCAGGTCGGACAGCCGCAGGCTTGCCGACGCCAGGGTGTAGTAGCCGGCGATGCGCTGCTCACCGGTCAGCGCCACGAAACACGCCGCGACGCGGCGCCGGATGTCTTGAGTGACTTGCTCTCGCAGATAGCGGTCGAGCGCAGCGGAACCACAGCGGAATTCCTTGCGCTCATGGGCCGCATCGAGCGGCGCGACGCGGAAGGGGGCACCGCTCATTCGGCCTGCAGGAGCTTGCGACGGCGCTCAAAGGCACGATCCAGGGCCGGAGCGGACTGGGGCGGCGACAGCAGCGCCTGAGCAAAGCACTCCTGGTCTGCCAGCGAAAGCCGGACGACCTCGGCCTGCTCGATGGCGCGCTGGGCGGCGTCCTGCACGGCGGCAACCACGAAATCGGTCATGGTTCGCCCCTGTAACTCCGCGGCGCGCTTGAGCATCGCGTGCAGGTCGGTGCTGATGCGGGCTTCAAGCCGGGCGGTGGTGTTGGCTGTGGGCATGGCGTTGTTTCTCCTTTGGTCAATTATACGGCAGATTGCCGTACGGCTCTTCTGTCTGCGCGATTCCAATCCGCCCAACGGCTGTTGTCCAACGTCCACCTCAGGAATTCTGGCCGGGCATCCCTTTGATGGCGTGGAACAGGGTAAACCGCGCGGTGGTGATCAGCTTTACCACCTCCGCTGCGCGCGCCAGTTGGCGGCCTCGCTGGAAGAAATCGTCTTCGCTGCCTGTTTTGATCGTCAGCTCGCTCATTGCAATCCTCCCAGATGATCCAGCCCTGCTCGAAGCGCTCTTCGATGGCTTCGACGCCCACGAGGCCCGCAGGCCACACCCCCTGAAGCAAGGACGGCAGCTCCGCTCCATTCAATGCTAAAGACATTTTTTATGTTACAAAGCCAATCCGGTAGATGATAATGTCAACTCGTGTCATGCCGTCAGCCTGCAAGCTCAACCCACCCTCGGAGCCTCGCCCATGTCCCAGGATCTCGTCTCCCTCCAGTTCGCCCCCGCCGATTTCGACGCCGTCGACAGCGCCCTCGCGGTGCTCGAAGCCAAGCTTGAGGCCCTCGTCACCCTCTCCGCCGAAGACCGCCGCAAGACCATCAAGATGGGCGACAAGTCCGAGGTCTTCTGCCGCCAGACCGAGCTGGTGCTGCGCCAGAACCCCGGCATCGTGCCCTCCAATTTCGATCTCGCCGGCCTCCAGGAAGACCTGGTCGCCCTCGACGCCCTGCGTCCGCGCCTGCAGCGCCTGCGTGCCCTCACCGATCGGGCCGATGATACCGAGCTGGCCCTCGGCAGCGACATCCTCTGCGCCTCCCTCGACGGCTATGCCCTGGCCAAGGTCGGCGGCAAGGGCACCGCCCTCGACACCCTCAAGGACGCCATGCAGACCCGCCTCTCCCGCAAGCCGCGCAAGCCGGGCACCCCAACCGCCTGACCCTCTCCCCTGGCTGCCCCGCTACACGCGGGCGGCCTCTCCGGCCTCTTGCCTTCCTCCGGCGCCACCTAAACGCCGCATCCCGTCCGATCCGCATCCCCGAGCACGCCCGAAGTGCTCGCGAGCAGCCCCGCGCTGGTCGCGAGGAGCCTGGCGCTCGTCCCAAGCGCCCCCGAGATCCTCGCGAGGCGCTGGGAAGTTCTCGCGAGAAACCCAAAGCGCGTCGCGAGCAGCGCCACCGTGCTCGGAAGGAGCTCGGCCCTTGTCGCGAGCAGCTCGAAGGTGCTCGCGAGGAGCAAAAAGCGCGTCGCGAGCAAATCCGGGCTCATCAGCCTCGACATGCGGCCGTGGGCCAGTGGCGAGGAATTCGACTCGGCCCGGACCACGCTCGATGCGTGGCGGGTCAGGCAAATCGGAACGAATGGCTGCAAATTGCCCGGAATCTTCTGCAATAGAGGTGAAGGCAGCCGCGTATCTCCAATAGAATATTCGTCGAACATCAATAAACAAGCGGCGAGCGCAGAAGAAGCGATGACTCCGGAGTCTCTGGCCAGAATCGAGATCGACAGTCGGCTGGAGAAGGCCGGCTGGATCGTGCAGGATCTGAAGAAGCTCGACCTGTCGGCGGGTTTGGGCATCGCAGTGCGCGAGTACCCCACCGATACCGGGCCGGCGGATTACGTGTTGTTCATTGCCCGTAATGCGGTGGGCGTGATCGAAGCCAAGCGGGACAGCGCCGGTGAGAACCTGACCGCCACCGAGGCCCAGACCGAACGTTACGCCTCCGCCCGGCTCAAGTGGCGCAAGGGTGACACCCCCTTGCGCTTCCTGTTCGAGGCCACCGGCCAGATCATCCGCTTCACCGACGGCGCCGACCCGGCCCCGAGATCCCGCGAAATCTTCCACTTCTTCAAGCCCGAGACCCTGGCCACCTGGCTGGCGCAGCCGGACACCCTGCGCGCGAGGCTCGCCGGGCAGATGCCCGCGCTGCCCGCAGAGAACCTGCGCGACTGCCAGATCAGCGCCGTCACCGGGCTGGAGAGGTCGCTGGCGCGGGGCAAGCCCCGGGCCCTGGTACATATGGCTACCGGCGCGGGCAAGACCTTTACCGCCATCACCTCGGTCTATCGCCTGCTCAAGTTCGGCGGCGCGAAGCGCATCCTGTTTCTGGTGGATACCCGCAACCTCGGCAAGCAGGCCCACCAGGAATTCATGGCCTACACGCCGCCCGACGATGGCCGCAAGTTCACCGAGCTCTACAACGTGCAGCGGCTCGCCTCGCCCAGCATCGACCCGCATTCGCAGGTGTGCATCAGCACCATCCAGCGCATGTACTCCATCCTCAGCGGCGAGCCGATCGACGAGTCGGCCGAGGATGTCTCGCTCAACGAAGTCCAGCAAACTGCAAAGCAGGAAAAGCTCGTCCGCTACAACCCGGCTGTGCCGGTCGAGACCTTCGACTTCATCATCATCGACGAGTGCCACCGCAGCATCTACAACCTGTGGAAGCAGGTGCTCGACTACTTCGACGCCAGCCTGATCGGCCTTACCGCCACCCCCGACAAGCGCACCTTCGGCTTCTTCAACGAGAACATCGTCGCCGAATACACCTACGAGCAATCGGTGGCCGATGGTGTCAACGTCGGCTATGACGTCTACACCATCGAAACCGAGATCACCCAGAAAGGCGCCGCGCTGAAAGCCCGCGAATGGGTGGACCACCGCGACCGCCAGACCCGCAAGCGGCGCTGGGCCCAGACCGAGGACGACACCGCCTACACCGGCAAGGAACTCGACAAGTCGGTGGTCAACCCGAGCCAGATCCGCCAGGTGATCCAGGCCATGAAGACCGCCGTCGAGACGCAGATCTTTCCGGCCCGCAAGGAGACGCCCAAGACGCTCGTCTTTGCCAAGACCGACAGCCACGCCGACGACATCATCAACATCGTCCGGGAGGTGTATGACCAGGGGAACGCCTTCTGCAAGAAGGTCACCTACCGCGCCGAGGAAGACGCCGACAGCGTGCTCAGCAGCTTCCGCAACGACTACAACCCGCGCATCGCCGTGACCGTGGACATGATCGCCACCGGCACCGACGTGAAGCCGCTCGAAGTGCTGCTGTTCATGCGCGACGTACGCAGCCGGGGCTACTACGAACAGATGAAAGGCCGCGGCGTGCGCAGCCTCGATGGCGATAGCCTCAAGCGCGTCAGCAACAGCGCCGACGGTGCCAAGACCCGCTTCGTGCTGATCGACGCCGTGGGCGTAGAGAAATCCCTCAAGACCGAAAGCCGGCCGCTGGAAAAGAAGCCCGGCGTGCCGCTCAAGGACCTGCTGCAAGGCGTGGCGATGGGCAGCCGCGACGACGACACCGTGCTCTCCCTCGCCAACCGGCTGGTACGCCTTGCCAAGCAGCTCGACCCCAAGGCCCAGGCCCGCATCGAGCACGCCAGCGGCGGCATTCCGGTGGGCGAACTCGGCAAGCGCCTGATCGCCGCACTCGACCCGGACGCCATCGTGCAAGCCGCGCTGGCTACCGCCAAGGCTGCAGGCATCACCCGCAGCGAGGACACCCTGCTGCCCGAGGAGATCGAGGCCGCCCGCGCGCAGCGCGTGGCCGCCGCCTGCGCGCCCTTCGACAAGCCCGAACTGCGCGACGAGATCGAGAACGCCCGCCGCGAGCGCGAGCAACTCATCGACCACATCAACACCGATCAGGTGGTCTTCTCGGGCTTTGCCGAGCAAGCCGAGGAAGAGGCCAGGGCCTTGATCCAGGGCTTTGCCGACTACATCCAGCAGCACAAGGACGAGATCGCCGCGCTGGATTTCTTCTACCAGCAACCTTACCAGCGCCGGGCGCTGACCTTCGAGATGATCGAAGACCTCCACGCCCACCTCGCCCGGCCGCCGCTGATGCTCACCACCGAGCGCCTGTGGAGCGCCTACGCCCGCGTGCACAGCAGCCAGGTGAAGGGCGCCGAGCGCAAGCGCCAGTTCACCGACCTGGTCTCACTGCTGCGCTTTGCGCTGGGGCTGGACGGCGAACTCAAGCCCTTCGCCGACGAGGTGGATAAACGCTTCCAGGCCTGGATCTTCCGGCACAATGCGCGCCGCGCCACCGCCTTCACCCCCGAGCAGACCGAATGGCTGCGCCTGATGAAGGACCACATCGCCAGCGCCTGCGCCATCCATCGGGATGACTTTGACTACGCGGAGCTGGCCGACAAGGGCGGACTGCAGAAGGCCTGGGGGCTGTTCGGCAAGGAACTGGATACGTTGATGGATGAGATGAATGTGGAGTTGGTGGCGTGAGGGTGATGGATGTAGTTGCCACGCTGGGAGAGTTGGCGGATGAGCCAGTGGAGCAAACAGGGCCACGCAGTGATTTCGTTTACATCGATATCAGCAGCATTGACCGGGAGAGAAAAACGATTGCCGATCCCAAGTCCTTGGCGCTATCGCTGGCTCCCAGCCGGGCAAAGCAGGTTCTGAAAGCAGGGGATGTTCTAGTTTCCTTGACTCGCCCGAACCTGAATGCCGTCGCACTTGTTCCCGAGCATCTTGACGGAGCCATTGGCTCCACAGGGTTTCATGTTCTTCGGTCGCGTTGGCTACAACCAAAATTTTTGCTTGCGCTGGTGCAATCGCAGGACTTTATCGATGCAATGTCCGCTCTCGTTCAGGGCGCTCTTTATCCTGCTGTCAGACCTCGGGACGTCGCCGCGTATCGTTTTGTATTCGAGACGCCACGACAGCAAACCCGCATCATCGCCAAGCTCGAAGAACTGCTCTCCGACCTCGACGCCGGCGTGGCCGAGCTGAAGGCGGCGCAGAAGAAGCTCGCCCAATACCGCCAATCCGTGCTGAAAGCCGCCGTCGAAGGCGAGCTCACCGCCGAATGGCGCCAGCACAACCGCCCCGCCGAGACCGGCGCACAACTGCTGGAGCGCATCCTCACCGAGCGCCGCGCCCGCTGGGAAGCCCGGCAGCTCGCGAAGTTCGAGGCGCAAGGCAAGACCCCGCCGAAGGGCTGGCAGAAGAAATACCCCGAGCCGGTGCAGCCGGATACCGCCGAGCTGCCGGAATTGCCGGAGGGGTGGGTGTGGGCGAGCTTGAACGCACTAATAGATGACGGCCCCCAGAATGGCCTCTATCTGCCGCGGGAGCTTTACGGCCGGGGCGTTCCTATGCTTCGGATTGATGATTACCAAATTGGCTGGCACCGTTCTCGCTCCGGTCTGAATCTGGTAAATGCCAGCGCGGAGATTGTCGCGCTGTATTCACTGCGAGCCGCAGACTTGGTTATCAATCGCGTCAATAGCATGTCGCACCTGGGCAAGTCCTTAAGGATCAGCGAGGCGCTGGATGGAGTGTTATTCGAGTCCAATATGATGCGACTGAGATTGTCTGGTCATGTTGCAGTGGATTATGTTTCGTTGTATCTGGGTTCTGATGTTGGCCGGCAGCGTCTGACAAAAAATGCCAAATGGGCAGTCAACCAAGCCAGCATCAACCAGCAGGATGCAAAGCGCACTCCGATTCCTTTGCCGTCCCAGTCTGAGCAAATCGTGATCGCCGATACTTTGCAAGCTCAACTTGAAGCGGCTGCTTCGCAGCTGAAAGCCATTGAGCTTAGCCTCCACCAATCCACCGCCCAACGCCAGAACATCCTCCGCGCCGCCTTCTCCGGCCAGCTGGTGCCCCAAGACCCCGCCGACGAACCGGCCGGCGTGCTGCTCGAACGCATCCGCGCCGAGCGACAGAATCACCCCCTTTCGGGTAAAAGGAAGAAATCCGTTACCCGATCGCCCAAGGAAACAAGATGCTGACGCGCCTCGAGATAGATGGATTCAAGACCTTTGAAAATGAAACGGTCGATCTGACGCCATTCACGGCGGTCGTCGGCAGCAACGCGGCCGGCAAGAGCAACCTGTTCGATGCCATCCAACTGCTGTCCAATCTTGCGACCCGCGATGTTGCGGAGGCTGTCAAGGACATGCGGGGCGAACCCCTGGAGTTGTTTCGCCAGACGCCATCCGGACGCTCACGCCGGATTCGGCTTGCTGCCGAAGTGCTGGTCGATCCCGTGGTGCGCGACCCCTGGGGGAGCGAGGTCAAGCTCACCCACACCCGAATGCGCTACGAGGTTACGCTGGAGCGACGCGAAACACGTCCCGGTATCGAACGCATCCAAGTCGCGCATGAAGCCGTCTTGCCCATCCTGCGCAAGGAGGATCAATGGGCGAAAGCCATGCGCCCGTCGAAGCCATTTCGTTCTGCATACCTCAAGTACGTACGCAGTAAGCCCTGGCTGACGACTGAAGCGCGACCCGAGGGGGTGACTTTCGATATCCATCAGGACGGCAAGCAGGGCCGTAACCGTCCTGCCAGCGCAGCCGAAGCCACGGTGTTGTACAGCATCACCAACGCAGAATTTCCGCATCTTTTTGCGCTACGCGAGGAAATGCGCCATTGGCGGTTGCTGCAGCTCGACCCCGCGCTGTTGCGCAAGCCGGTACCTGCCACCGCATCCGACGTTCTGAACGCTGATGGCTCCAACCTTGCGGCTGTCCTGGCTCAACTCAAGGCGGAAACCCAGTCGCCGTCTCGTCCCAACGGCGTGCTCAGCGATATCGCGGCAGAACTGAACAATCTGATTCCTGGCGTCACTCGACTGCATGCCGAGTTGCACGATGCCAGCCGCGAGTACCGCATTGAACTGACGATGCGTGACGGTCTGCCGTTCTCATCGCGGGTCATTTCGGACGGCACGCTGCGAGTGCTGGCGCTCCTGACGCTGTTGCATGATCCGCGGCACCGCGGGCTGATCTGCTTCGAAGAGCCGGAAAATGGCGTACATCCGGCACGCGTCAAGCTTCTGGTCCAGCGTCTCCGCGACATGGTCATCAGTCCGGGCAATTTCGCTGACGACGATGATGTCGCGCCGCTCAGCCAATTGTTGCTCAACAGCCATTCTCCGGTGGTGTTGTCCGCGTTGCTCGACAAGGATCTCCACCCCATCGAGGGGGCGATTCTTTTTGCCGACACGTCGTCGGTGAGCGATCCCGAACACAAGGAGGTTCGCCGTAAGACGCGCCTGCGCCCCGTTCGGCCCCGCGCCCAAGGCGATCTGTTCGAACTCGCCGCTACGCCGCCCTGCTATGTGTCCGACTTCGAGGTCAAGACCGTGCTTGAGACCGCGAGCTCGGAGGCTTGACGATGCAATATCTTGGTCTTGCTCTCTACGCGGAAGGTCCGACTGACTACTATTTCCTCCGACCCCTGTTACAGCGTCTGTGTGAAGACCTGTGCGCGAATGAAGCGCGCGGCCCGGTGGATGTAAGTGAAGTCCTCGCCTTGAATCATCCGGAATCTAGCGATGCTGAGCCTCGCGAGCAGCGCATTCTCGCGGCGGCACTGCTTGCTCAAGGAGCGTGGAAAATTGTTTTCGTGCATGCGGATGGGGCAAATGATCCGAGAGGCGCCCGGCAAGAGCAGGTGGAGCCTAGCCTCGAATTGCTGCGTGATGCGTTCAAGGATGAGGGGGTCGGCGTCGCTGTTGTTCCCATTCGGGAAACGGAAGCGTGGGCGATTGCTGACGGTGACGCAATCCGGTCTGTATTTGGCTCGGACTTGAGCGATCGCGATCTTGGCCTCCTAGGCCGCCGGGGGGCGGAAACGCTTGCTGATCCCAAAGCCATCCTTTTGGGCGCCTTCCATGCCACAAATCCTACCGGGCGACGCCGCAAGCAAGGTACATCCCCATACCTCAATAGTCTTGGTGAGGCGATATCACTGAGTCAGCTGCGTGAACTGGCCGCCTTCAGCACGCTGGAAAATGATTTGAAAGCTGCGCTTCGAACGCTCCGGATTCTTCGCTGATATGGGGATAGAGCCGGTCGCCGGCAGGAGACCAGGGTCAGTCCTCGAGCTCAGGCGTCATGTGCCGCAATAGGCGTGATTTACTCGACGGGTATGTTATGCCCGCCGTAATGGACCGAAAATGAACACCTCCTCCCTCATCCAGAAAGTCTGGAACTTCTGCCACACCCTGCGCGACGACGGCGTGGGCTATGGCGACTATCTGGAGCAGCTCACCTACCTGCTGTTCCTCAAGCTGGCCCATGAATACGCGCAGGAACCCTACAACCGCGACACCCGCATCCCCGCGGGCTACGACTGGGCGAGCCTGCGCGGCAAGACCGGCGAGCCGCTGGAGGCCCACTATCTGGCGATCCTGCACAAGCTGGGCACGGAGTCCGGCATGCTGCGCGCCATCTTCTTCAAGGCGCAGAACAAGATCCAGGACCCGGCCAAGCTGGCGCGCCTGGTGCAGATGATCGACGCGGAGAGCTGGATCGGGCTGGATGCCGATACCAAGGGCGACCTCTACGAGGGCCTGCTGCAGAAGAATGCGGAAGACACCAAGAGCGGCGCAGGGCAGTACTTCACGCCCCGGGCGATCATCCAGGCAATGGTGGCCTGCGTGCAGCCCCAGCCGGAGAAGACCATCGCCGACCCGGCCTGCGGAACCGGCGGATTCTTCCTGGCGGCCAACGAATGGCTGTCGGGTTCCGGGCAATGGCTGAAGGAACACGCGGAGTGGCTGCGCAGGGACCTGCTCAAGCTGAACCCGAGGCAGAAGCGTTTCCTGCGCGAACAGACCTTTCACGGCAACGAGATCGTGCCCAACACGCGTCGTCTGTGCCTGATGAACCTGTTTCTGCACAACATCGGCGAGCTGGACGGCGAGCCCTCGGTGGAGCGCGCCGATGCGCTGATCGCCGAGCCGAAGATCAAGGTGGATTACGTGCTGGCCAACCCGCCCTTCGGCAAGAAGAGCAGCATGACCATCACCACCGAGGAGGGCGAGGAAGACCGCGACGCGCTCACCTACGAACGGCAGGACTTCTGGCAGACCACGTCCAACAAGCAACTCAACTTCCTGCAGCACATCGTGAGCATGCTGAAGGTGGACGGCAAGGCCGCGGTGGTGCTGCCAGACAACGTGCTCTTCGAGGGCGGCGCCGGCGAGAAGATCCGCCGCAAGCTGTTGGAGAACTGCGATGTGCACACCATCCTGCGGCTGCCTACCGGCATCTTCTACGCCCAGGGGGTCAAGGCCAACGTGGTGTTCTTCGACAACGCACCGAAGGACGGGCGGGTGCATACGCAGGGCGTGTGGTTCTACGACCTGCGCACGAACAAGCACTTCACCCTCAAGACCCGTCAGCTGAGGTTGGACGACCTGAAGGATTTCGTTGCCTGCTACAACCCCGAAAACCGGCATGCGCGCAAGGAAACCGAGCGTTTCAAGTTCTTTTCGTATGATGAACTGGTCGCCCGTGACAAGGCGAGCCTGGACATCTTCTGGCTGAAGGACGACAGCCTGGAAAACCTGGACGACCTGCCACCCCCGGACGTGTTGCAGCAGGAAATCATCGAGCACCTTGAGGCTGCGCTGGCCGCGTTCCGTGATGTGGCATCCGGCCTGCCGAGTTTTGCGCGGGCTGAAGGCGGGAAGTGAATTCGGTGGTGCGCGAGTGGTGGGCCTTGTCACGGCCCAACCTTGATGTGGCTTGATCGGGCTCTACCCACCTCCGACCAGACATCGACCAGGCAACAAAAAAGCCAACCTTGCGAGGTTGGCTTTTTCTTTTGCAGATCAACGACCTGCCGGGATCCGATGTGGAGCGGGCGATGGGAATCGAACACGTGGGTCATGGGGGATCAAGCCGCCACCCAGATCCGGCAACGCTCTGAAAATACAGCAGTTTAATATTTCATCAAAGAAACCCAACCTCAAGCTTCATCGGCCCTATCTACTACCTGATTTGACTGGCTTGGATTCCGCTGTGACCAGAAGGTGACCAGACGTTTCCGAAGGTCGGCACCCGACCCACAAGAGACGTCCAGCACCTGAATGGCCCGAAGACAGTTTTCCGAGTCAAGCTGTCACCCCGAAAGGCAGCGTTGCGGAGCTGTGAACCTAAATCCGGCAGTTACCCCACTTCGTTTGCTGCCTGATCATGCAAACGGGGTGGGGTAACTGCCGGATTTAGGCTGATTGGACAGCGGCGGAACGCCCATCGCGTGCGTGGGTGGCACGTTCGGCTTGTCGTGGCTGTGATCAGCCGGGTTGTGACCGTGTTGGTGGGGGCTGCCCTCGTCCTCGAAGTCATCATGGCTATGACCATGATCGTTTTGATCCGTGGCCGCCCCAGTATGCGCGTGTGTAGTCGCACGCAAGGGTGCGTGCGACAGGGATGTTGCGCTCGAGAACGCGAACAGGGCATGCGAGAGCATCAGCAGCCCAACCAACACTCTCGCCAGCGCGCGGGCGATCCTTTTCGAGAAGATAGAGGTGGCCAGAAGAAAGGTCATGTCGGGTCGGGTTCGGGCAGGCGGGGAGCCTTTCGCGATCCGTGGCCGGTTTATACGGGAGTCGGATTCAATACGGCAATTCGGCAACACTCGGAAACGAGCGCGGGCAAAAGGGTGTTCCGGCACCTAGCGCCAGGTGGATGGATCGCCTGGTTCGGATGCCCCTCAGTGCAGCTTCACCTGCGGCTCGGTGCGCCGCGTCAGCGTGCGCGCCAGGGTGTCCAGGATGACCTTGGCCCAGCCGTGTAGCGCCAACTCGTGCATCTTGTAGAGCGAGGTGTACATCAGCTTGGCGTACCAGCCCTCGATGAACAGGTCGCCGCGCACCAGGCCGCCCATCATGTTGCCGACGGTGCTGAACTTGCCGAGCGAGACGAGCGAGCCGAGGTCGCGATAGTGGTAGTCCTGCAGCGGCTTGCCGTCGAGGCGGCTGCGGATCTGCTTGAACAGGTGCGAGGCCTGCTGGTGCGCGGCCTGGGCGCGCGGCGGGACGAAGCCGTTCTTCTCCGGCCACGGGCAGGCGGCGCAGTCGCCCATGGCGAAGATGTCGGCATCGAGCGTGGTCTGCAGGGTCTGGCGCACCAGCAACTGGTTGAGGCGATTGGTTTCCAGGCCGTCGAGGCGGGTGAGGAATTCGGCGGCCTTGACGCCGGCTGCCCACACGGTCAGCTCTGCCGGCAGCATCGAGCCGTCGGCCAGGCGCACGCCGTCGGCGAGCACCTCCGCGACCTTGGCGCCGGTATGCACGTCGACGCCGAGCTTGCGCAGCAGGCGCTCGGTGGCGCGCGACAGGCGCTCGGGCAGGGCGGGCAGCACGCGCGGCCCGGCTTCGATCAGCACCACCTTGATGTCACGCTTCGCGTCGACCCGGTCGAGTCCGTAGGCCATGACCTGGCGCATGGTGTGGTGCAGCTCGGCCGACAGCTCGACGCCGGTCGCGCCGGCGCCGATGATCGCGACCTTGAGCTGTTCCGGGCGCAGCGGCGCCTGCTGCGCCTGTGCGCGCGCACAGGCATGCACCATGCGCGTGTGGAAGCGGCGCGCGTCGGCCGCGGTCTCGAGCTTGAGCGCATATTCGCGCACCCCGGGGGTGCCGAAGTCGTTGCTCTGGCTGCCCACCGCGATGACCAGGGTGTCGTATGGGAACGAGCGTGCCGGGGTGACTTCGCGCCCCTTGCGGTCGGCGAACGGCGCTACCTGGACCTCGCGCCGGATGCGGTCGATGCCGGTCATCTCGCCGATGCGGAAGCGGAAACCGTGCCGATGAGCATGGGCGAGATAGCCGACCTCGTGGTCGCCGATATCCATGCTGCCGGCTGCGATCTCGTGCAGCTTGGGCTTCCAGACGTGGCTTTGCTTGCGCTCGATCAGCGTGATCTCGGCCTTGCCCTGGCGCCCGAGCGTATCGCCCAGGCGGGTGGCAAGCTCGAGACCGCCGGCGCCACCGCCGACGATGACGATGCGGTGAGGGGCGCTGGTCTTGCTCTGATTCATCGGTTCATCATCCTGTGGTCGGGAGCAGGCGCAGTGAGGGGGCGCTGGCTGTGCGGTGCCCCGGCGCTCACATGCCCTGATAGATCGGCCCCTCGCCGCCCTGCGGGACCACCCAATTGATGTTCTCGGTCGGGTCCTTGATGTCGCAGGTCTTGCAGTGCACGCAGTTCTGCGCATTGATTTGCAGGCGCGGGCCGGCCTCGGCCTGGACGATCTCGTACACCCCTGCCGGGCAGTAGCGCTGCTCGGGGGCGTCGTACTTCGCCAGGTTGAGGCTGATCGGCACCGAGGCGTCCTTCAGCTTCAGGTGGCAGGGCTGCTCTTCCTCGTGGTTGGTGTTCGACAGAAACACCGAGGACAGGCGATCGAAGGTGAGCACGCCGTCGGGCTTGGGGTAGGCGATCTTGGCGCACTCGGCCGCAGGCTTGAGCTGGTCGTGGTCGGCGCTGTTGTGCAGCGTCCACGGCACCTTGCCCTTGAACAGCACCTGGTCGATGCCGAACAGCAGCGTGCCCAGATACAGGCCCCGCTTCATGTAGGGCTTGAAGTTGCGCGTCTTGTGCAGCTCGGCATGCAGCCACGAGGCCTCGAAGGCGGCCGGATAGGCCTCGAGCGCGTCGCGCTGGCGGTCCTTGCCGAGCGCCTCGAACGCGGCCTCGGCGGCGAGCATGCCGGACTTGATCGCGGCGTGGCTGCCCTTGATGCGCGCGGCGTTGAGGAAGCCGGCGTCGTCACCGATCAGGCCGCCGCCCGGGAACACCAGCCTGGGCAGGCTCTGCAGGCCGCCGGCGGCGATCGCGCGTGCGCCGTACTGCAGGCGTTTTCCGCCCTCGATGTGCTTGCGCACCTCGGGGTGGGTCTTCCAGCGCTGCATCTCCTCGAACGGCGACAGGTGTGGGTTCTCGTAGTTGAGGCCGACCACGAAGCCGAGCGCCACCAGATTGTCCTCGAGGTGGTAGATGAAGCCGCCGCCGTAGGTGGCGTTATTCATCGGCCAGCCGGCCGTATGGACGACCAGGCCGGGGCGATGCTGCTCGGGCTTGACTTCCCACAGCTCCTTGATGCCGATGCCGTAGGTCTGCGGATCGACGCCGTCGCGCAGGTTGAACTTCGCCTCGAGCTGCTTGCCCAGATGCCCGCGACAGCCTTCGGCGAACAGCGTGTACTTGGCGTGCAGCTCCATGCCGGGCTGATGGTGCGGGCCGGGGGTGCCGTCGCGGTTCAGGCCCATGTCGCCGGTGGCGACGCCCTTCACCGCGCCACTCTCATCGAACAGGATCTCGGCGCCGGCAAAGCCCGGATAGACCTCGACGCCCATGGCTTCGGCCTGTTCGCCGAGCCACTTCACCACATTGCCCAGGCGCACGATGTAGTTGCCGTGGTTGACGAAGCAGTCGGGCAGCAGGCGGTTGGGGGCCTGGCGGGCGCCGGTCTCGGACAGGAACAGCACCTTGTCCTCGGTGACTTCGGTGTGGAGCGGGGCGCCCTGTTCCTTCCAGTCGGGGAAGAGTTCGGTCAGCGCCTGCGGGTCCATCACCGCGCCCGACAGGATGTGGGCGCCGATCTCGGCGGCCTTCTCGATCAGGCACACGGAGATGTCCTGGCCCTTGGCCTCGGCCAGTTGCATGAGCTTGATCGCAGCCGACAGCCCGGCGGGGCCACCGCCGACGATCAGCACGTCGAATTCCATCGACTCGCGCATGGTTCGATACTCCTTTGGCGGGGTCCTGACCTGGGCGATCATGACCCGCAATACGACGTCAAGAAAACGGCTCGGAAAGCAGTGCTTTGCCCAACCGGAACGGCTCGATAACTCACAGGGGAGGAAGATGAGATCTATCGAACCCGATGGAAGCGAGAACGCGAGGTCCGATCAGGCAAGGATGGATGTCAGCTCCGGCACGACCTGGAACAGATCGCCCACCAGGCCATAGTCGGCCACCTGGAATATCGGCGCCTCGGGGTCCTTGTTGATCGCCACGATCACCTTGGAGTCCTTCATGCCGGCCAGGTGCTGGATCGCGCCCGAGATGCCGACCGCAATGTAGAGCTGCGGGGCGACGATCTTGCCGGTCTGGCCGACTTGGTAGTCGTTGGGCACGTAGCCCGCATCGACCGCGGCGCGGCTCGCGCCGAGCGCGGCGCCGAGCTTGTCGGCCAGCGGCTCGAGCAGCTGGTGGTAGGCGTCGCCGCTACCCAGGCCACGACCGCCGGAGACGATGATCTTCGCGGCGCCGAGTTCGGGGCGCGCGCTCTTGACGATCTCGCGGCTCACGAGCGCGGTCACGCCCAGGTCGGCCCCCGCGGCGACCGCCTCGATGGCGGCGGCGTTACCTTCGGCGGCAGCGGCATCGAACGCGGTGGTGCGCACGGTGATGACCTTGACCGCATCGGCGCTCTTCACGGTGGCGAGCGCATTGCCGGCGTAGATCGGGCGCACGAAGGTGTCCGCGGCCTCGACGGCGACGATGTCGCTGATCTGCGCCACGTCGAGCAGCGCGGCCACGCGCGGCAGCATGTTGCGGCCGGCCGGGGTGGCCGGGGCGAGCACGTGGCTGTATTCACCGGCCAGACCCTTCACCAGCTCGGCCACGTTTTCCGCGGTCTGGGACTCGTAGTGCGCGGCGTCGCACACCCGCACCTTGGCCACACCGGCCACCTTGGCGGCGGCTTCGGCCACCGCGCCGCAGCCGGCGCCGGCCACCAGCACGTGGACGTCGCCACCGAGCTTGCTGGCCGCGGTTACGGCGTTGAGGGTCGAGGCCTTGAGCGCCTGGTTGTCGTGTTCGGCAATGACGAGAATGGCCATGATCAGATCACCTTCGCAACGTTCTTGAGTTTGTCGACCAGTTGGGCCACGTCGGCCACGCGCTCGCCGGCGCTGCGCTTGGGCGGCTCGGCGACTTTCAGCGTGGTCAGGCGAGGCGCCACATCGACGCCGAGGTCGGCCGGCTTGACGGTGTCGAGCGGCTTCTTCTTCGCCTTCATGATGTTGGGCAGCGTGGCGTAGCGCGGCTCGTTCAGACGCAGGTCGGTGGTGACCACCGCCGGCAGCTTGATCGACAGGGTCTCGAGGCCGCCGTCGATCTCACGCGTCACCTGCGCCCTCATTGCGTACCCTCGTCCGCGAGCGTGACCTTCGAGGCGAAGGTCGCCTGCGGCCAGCCCGCCAGCGCGGCGAGCATCTGGCCGGTCTGGTTGGCGTCGTCGTCGATCGCCTGCTTGCCACAGATGACGAGATTCGGCTGCTCCTTGTCGCACACCGCCTTGAGCAGCTTGGCCACGGCCAAGGGCTGCAGTTCGACGTCCGACTCGACCAGGATGGCGCGGTCGGCGCCAATCGCCAGCGCCGCACGCAGCGTCTCCTGGCAGGCGTTGACGCCGCAGCTCACGGCCACGACTTCGGTCACCACGCCCGCTTCCTTCAGGCGCACGGCTTCTTCCACCGCGATCTCGTCGAAGGGGTTCATCGACATCTTGACGTTGGCCAGATCCACGCCGCTGCCATCGGCCTTGACGCGAACCTTGACGTTGTAGTCCACAACGCGTTTGACCGGGACCAGAATCTTCATGAGTCATCCTCCTTGTTATTGGCGCCGACTGGCGCGCCTGTAGCTTGTTGTTTCGCCATGCATGCGAAGCCCACCGAGTCGAGTTGCTCGATCTGGGCCCCGCGTGTGTCATTTGCAAACCGGCCGGCATCGGCTGCATCGGACCCGGCAGCTGCCCCCTTCCCAAGCTGTGCGGCTTGCAATCGGAAGCGGTTGAGCGAGCAGCCGGATGTCCCGGTCTTCAGAAGGTAGCGCCGACGGCGAGGGTGAAGAAATCCCGGTCCTTCGCGAAGTTGTATCGACCGCCCCAGATCGGCGTCCAGGATGCCTCCACGAAGAACCGTTTCTTCACGTCCGCCTGCAACGCAACGATCGCCAAACGCCGTCCCTCGATGAAGAGCGAGTCGTAGGACCAGCCCTTCACGTCATGGCCAAAGGTGATGGACGGCTTGAGATCCACGCCATCGAAGACATTGCCATATACGGAAGATGCCCTCAGGCGGTAGCCCCAGGATAGCGCCGAGGCGTAGCCGTCGTTGCTGCACTGCGCAGCCGTCGCTCCAGGCAAGCACACGCCGTCGACCGGACCCTGCCCGTAGAGATCGGAGCGAACGTAGCGCCGCTCGCTCACGTCCGGCAGGTCGTGGATGTACTTGACGCCGACTTCGCCCGCCAGGGTGAAGTCGCCGCCCAGCACCTTGCCGAACGGCCTGGACGCACCGGCGCTGAATTGGCTCATCTTGAGGCGGTCGTAGCCGTGGTAGACACCGCCCGCCGGCGTCGCCGCTGCATCGGCCCGGAGCAGGCTCGGGGCGGTGTTTGACACGAATGCCGAGAGCAGATCCGCGGTCGCCAGCTGGATCGTCTGGTTGGGACGGTAGGTATATTCGGCGAAGATCCGGGTCTGGTCAGGCAGACGCGTCTTGAAGTTCAGCCCCCAGACCTTCACGTCTTCCGGATATTCAACGAAGTACTGCACATTCTTGCCGTCGGGGTCGCCCGGAATGAACGGGGTGGTCCGTGACGACTTGATCACGCTGACCGCGAGCCGGCGGCTGTGATAGTTGGCGAAATAGGCGCCGAACTGCCCCAGGTTCTCGGCGAGATAAGTCACGCCGACGCCATATTGGCCGCCGTCCGAAGGATCCCTGTCCGCCCCGCGCTTGACGACCAGACCAAGTGCCTCGGCTCGTGCATCGTTGACCGTCACAGGCGCGACGACGACCTGGTTGCAGCCCGCAGTCGCGTAGTCGACAAATGAACCGAAGGTGCCGCAACCCGGTAGTTCATTGGGGCGGAAGCCGAACTGGTAGAACGCCTCGATATTGGTGTTTTTGTTCAGGCTCAACTTGGCGAAGGCCGCCGGAATCGGAATCCGGGTCTCCTCGGGAACCGCGCCGGCGCGCAGGCGCGCAGGATTGTCGATGGGATTGATCTGCTCCAGGCCGCCCAGAATCGTACCCGGGGAGCCCCAATCAATGGTCTGATAGCCGATCCGGGTGAACAGGGATTTGCCGTCCAGGTCGAAGTCGCCGTAGACGTTGGCCTTCAAGTCGGCCCCCGAGAAACGTCCGAGGCGACTGAAGCCCTTGTCGCTGAGGGGTTTGTCGGCGGCGTAGCCGTTCGGTGCATTGCCGTGCGGGACGCTGTCATCTTCAAGGGCGAAGTCGTGCCAGGCCTTGAGGCGCACAAACATCCCCAGGTTCCTGTACTTCAGGTCGGCATCGAGCACCGCCTTGAGCACGGTCGAGGTCTGGTCGCCACGCCCGTAGTTCAGTTCGCCGTCGTCATTGTTGGTGCCGCCCCTCGCCTTGCCGTTGACCCCCACTACAACGCCGCTGCCGTGCGGCACCAGTTCGGAATCACGGTCATCCGCGCGGATGATGGTGCCGTAGGCAATCGTCCCCTTGGTGACGACCGTCACCTCGCCGAATTGGGTTGCCTGCGGCGTCGCGACGCTGGGCACCCCGGCGGTGAGCTCGGCCCCCTGTACCGAGCCCATGAGGCAAGTTTGTGTAACCACGGCGCTCACCAGAAAGCGGATCGAGGACGGGCGCAACTGGCCGCGAACGCCGTTTGCAGTCGTCATGGTTGCCCGCGCAGCCCCTTGCGCAACGGCACCTATTGCTTGCGCAATACCTTGCACCGGCCATCCTCGCGAGGGGCGTGCAACAGGGTCTTGATTAGCAGCGGGATAGGCAAGGCACTTGGTTCGCGTGGGGGACTTGTCGATGAAATTTTCCGTCACGTCATGCTCCTTTGGTCGATGTCGCCTGAATTGGCGGTCTTGTCGTGAGTTCTTCTTGTAATGCGAGTGTCGATCCGACAGCTCGGGCTCCCCGTGCAAGGGCTTGGGAATGGGGCTTTCGAAATCGGCCGCGCAGGAAAAGAACCCATCCAGCACCTGTGCCGGATGGGCAAATCGCCAGCGGAGGGAGAGGGGGGGCCCCGCTGGTCGAAACCGCGTGATTACGTCGCGGAAGGGCTCTGTCTCATTCGAACAATGCGTCGCCAGTGCCCCGGATGGCCGCGTCGCCGGCCATTGCCACCTTGCTCCAGGCCTCGGCCTGCGTCAGCAGTTGGTCAGCGTAGAAGCGGGCAGTGGCGATCTTGTTGCGATAGAAACCCTGGTCGCCGGCTTCCCTGTCGAGGCGGTCGGCGGCAGCCAACGCCGCCCTGCCCATCATCCAGCCGCCGCAAACGAGGACGGCAAGATTGAGGTAGGGAGCGGCCGCGGTCAGGACGGCCGAAACGTCCGACCTGACGTTGCCCATTACCCACTCGGTGGCTTCGGACCAGGCCTGCTTTGCGCCCAGCAGGTGCCCGCCGATGGCGCGCAGTTCGGGCCGGTCGGAAGCCAGCAGGTCGTTGGCCGTGCCCTGCACCTCGGAGAAGACGACTTTGGCGGTGGCGCCCTGGTCGCGCATCAGCTTGCGGAAGATCAGGTCGTTGGCCTGGATGCCGGTGGTGCCTTCATAGATCGTCGTAATGCGGGAATCGCGCCAGTGCTGTGCGGCGCCGGTCTCCTCGATGAATCCCATGCCGCCGTGCACCTGGATGCCGAGCGAAGTGACCTCGACCGCCATCTCCGTGCCACCGCCCTTGACCACGGGAATCAGCAGTTCGGCCAGGAACAGGTCGCGCTTCTTCTGCTCCGGGTCGGTGCCGGCGTGCGCA
>NZ_JAYROR010000055.1:0-17998 GCF_041911615.1 Zoogloea sp.
GCTCTCCAGTTCGACGATCAGGTCGGGGACCAGGATCCGATTGATCTCGCCGGTCGCCTCCCATCGGAACGAGTGCTGCTTGATGCCTTGGTCGGTCGGCAGCAATTCCAGTATCTCTTCGCCCTTGCGGCCGTTGACGTCATGCTTGCCTTGCCTGAAAACCTTGACGAACGCCTTCTCCAGGGGCGTGATGGGGAACTTGGCCAGCCGTTGCAGAAGCGTTTCCCTCCCCGTTCTATGCACGGTCATGCTGGTGAACTTCACCCACATGTCCGGCCACTGCTTGAAGTTCAACTGCATGCGGGCGTGTTCGTATATGTTCTCGTTGCCGTTGTCGGCAATGAATCCGTCGCGGATGCAGAATCCGGGCTCGGTGGGGATTTCGTCGATTTTTCGGGCGCGTAGGCTGGTGGCTAAATGCGTTCTAAGACGCTCAACTGTCTTAGGGAAGGATTTATTGAACCCTGTACGCTCCATCGAGAAAAGTCGGCCGTCGTTTATCCGATAAAGCTCAAGCCCAGTCGAGGGTGGGTCGTTCGGAAATAAATCATATGTTCGTGAAAATGTGAAGATTCTACTGTCGGGGGATGGGTATATTGTTTGGGTGTATTTGAATCCGTCCTTTTGTTTTCCGTCTTTAAGCTCGTCTTCACGTTTTTTCATCTTTTGTGAAAACTCATCCACTCCTCCAGCAAACGGTTCGGATTTGATTTCGCCGAACATGTATTCCGACTGCTGTCCCATATCTTGAATTTCCGCGCCTTCCGGCAGGTCGACGATGAAGCGCCCGAAGCAGAGCGAATTAGGTTGGGTCATGGCGGTGTCCTTTGCGTGGGCGCTTACGCAGGCGACGAGACAGAGGAGGGCGGCGCCGATACTGGCGAGCCTTGGGTAGAGTCGGGGCATGGGGTGGGTTCTCCTTCCTTGTGTTGCGGCAGATCCTTGGCGGGCGTGGCCTTCTGGATGATCCTGGCCAGACAGTACATGACGTTGTCCAGCACGTCGCGGTGCGAGTAACTGCCTTGATGATCGAAGCCCTTCATGCGGAAGACATGGATGGCGCCGTCGGACTTTCCGATGACCGCACCGGATGGGCTGGGCACGGTGCCGTCCCCGGCATCGGCAGCCGCGTCCGATTCGGGCTTGCGGCGGTTGGCGGTCTTGAACGTCACGGTTCGATCGCCCGCAAGGACCTGGGTTTTACCCAGCCTGGTCCAGGATTTGGCGGGTAGCGCCATCAGCCCTGTCCGTAACGCTTCCGGGACGGTGTCGCTCGTCACCCAATGGATGCCACCGAAGGCGATTTGGCGGCGGTCGGAGCCATAATGGGCATACGTATTTGGATGACTGTATAGTTTTAAACAGTCATGGAAATCCCGTGCTGTCGTGAGATTTTTTTTATAAGCATCCCAAGGCGTAGTAAAACTTGGGTCTCCGAGTATTTCCAGGTTCGGCACTTCATTCTTAGTCAATCCAGCCGGATCGATCAACGTCTCGTCGATCATCCCCCACCACACGTCCTGCACCCGTTTCGCGTAGATCTCTTCGTAAGGGTCGGCTTGCGGCAGCGTCGCCAGCGTTTCCTGCTTGCCGTCGACTTCATGGGATATCGTCAGCCAGCCTGGCGGGTAGTGCTTAGTGGGTAGCAGTTCGAGCGGGCCGGGGGCATTGGCCATGACGCAGGTGATGTCGGCGGCATCCCAGCCGATGATGGTGGCAACGGCGGCCCCGGCGATGTCGAAGAAGCCGCCTGTCTCGGTGCCGGCGCGAAAACGCCGGTACACCACCGGCGCGCCGCTGACGGGTTGTACGCCGTGCACCACGCCCAGGATCTTGTCCGCCGCTTTTTGCGAGGCCCGGCGCGCGACGAGGCCGCCCATCGAATGGGTGACGACGATGACTTTGCCTTGCGGGATGAAATAGCGGGTGGCCTCGTACCACGCCAGGGCTTCGTCGATCCGCCGGAGCAGGCGGTCCGCCGATGCCTCGTTGCTTTCGAGCCAGTTGTAGCCGCAGGCCCAGACCGGGTAGTAAAAATCGTCCAGCCGCGCGAACTCCGCGTCCGTCAGCGCCGCGATGTCGCCCTTGACCGGATTCCAGATCCCGAGGACATCAATGGGGTCTTCTACTGCTTCGTCGGCGGGCTGCGGGCCGCCCTCCGCCCGAGGGCGCGCCGGCGGCTGTTTCTTGAGCGTCTGCGCGATGGTCCAGACGGGCAGCTTCTTGGAACCGGGCTTGCCCGGCTCTTCGTATTGGTCGTTCAGCGCGCGTTCCAACTCGGCCAGCGCCCCGCCGTAACTGTCGTGATGGACCTCGCCCCAGCCGCGCCGTCTGGCTTCCTTTTCGGTGAGGGTATAGAGGCTGTCCGGCAACTCGACCAGGCCCTGGTCATCCACTTCGGTCCGGGCCGGTGCCAGCTGCAGCTGCCGTTGGTCCGGTGTCTGCTTTCTTCTGCGCCGGACCTCGCCGAGCCCCGCAAATATGCCATTGGGTGGTGTCCAGGCGGACGGCTGGTCGGGATCCGCTTCTCTCGTCATGCGTAGATTGGTGCCCATGATCCCCGGCACGAAAATGATGGGGATCACATGGCGTGGCGGCAGCACGCCGTGCGCGCGTGGGGCGAAGCCCACGGGGCTGCAGACGGTCTTGAACGTCGGCTCGCCCTTGTCGTCGAATCCGAGCGGCACGCGGCGCGTGGCTTGTCGATGAAGTAGCGTGTTCATGGGGAAGGCGGTCCTGGTGGGGCGTGTTGTTGCTGGGTCAGAGCTTGATGTGGATATTCAAGGGCTGAATGGCGCTGTCGGTGACCACCGCCTGGGTGGCGCCGTCCGCGGCGGATCGTCCCGCGTCCCGCACCGCGCCACTGGCGTCGCGCACCTCGTAGGCGATGTTTTCCCGTGCTTGTCCGGCGCGGCCAGAGAACGCGATGCGTTCGTCGGTGGCGAGGGACGATTGCGGCATACTGGGTGGGTTGAGGCTGCCGCCGCCACTGCCGCCGAAACTGAAATCGGGCGCTTCGATCTTGAAGGTGCCGGTCGAGGACGATGTGATCGTGCCGTTGGCCAGGACGATCTGCGCGCCTTCGGAGCGGATCATGATTTCCGGTGCTTCAAGCAGCAGGGACTTGAGCGAGTAAAGATGCAGGCGCCGGGCGGCGCCGATGGCGATCTCTCCATCCTGGGCCTGGATTTCGATCTTGCCGCTGGCGGCGATCAGCTTCATGCCCAGTTTGTGCGCGAACAGGCTGACGCCTTGCGCAGCGCGCATCAGCAGCTTCTTGCCGGTGGAGAGCTGGGTGTTGTCGCCGCTCACGACATCTACGTGGGTGCGAGCGCCGATCGCGATGTTTTCCTGGCTGGTGAGGGCGAGGCCTTCCACTGCGCTGACCGCGACGACAGGCTTGCCGCCGGCGGGATCGGGCTCGCCGCCTTCGGTGTTGCTGCCTTTGTCCCAGTTCTTGAGGTGGTCGACGAGCTTCGCCAGGGCGGTGCCATCCGCGTCGTCGGCGAAGTGCGTGCGGGCGAGTTCGGTGAGGCTTCGCTGGATGCTTGCCAATACTTCGTTCATGCCGAGCATGGCGGTGCGATCCAGTTGCGTGCCGGCTGCTTTGGGGCGTGCGTCGGCGCTGATGAACACGCCCTTGCCACCTCGGATCGCCGTGGCGCCGTCGCTGCGTAGCTCGGCGCCTTCGCCGCGCGCCTCCCCCTGGCCGTCCTGGCGCGGATGGGTCAGCCATCCCAGGTTGAGCTGGCTATGGCCGTGTTCGCTGGCCAGTTGCGCGTTGATCTGGCCGGGCGAGTCGTCCAGCCGCAATTGGTTGTAGCGGCGGCCGCGCACCTCCTTGCTCTTGATGCCCGCCACATAGCGGTTGCCCGGCAGCCCGCCGACGCGGCTGAAATCGGGCGGCGGGGCCGTGCCACCGTATACGCTGGAAATGACGATCGGCTTGTCCGGGTCGCCGCCGAGCCAGTCGATGATGACTTCGTCGCCTACGCGCGGGAGGCTCAATGCGCCTCGCCGGTCGCCGGCCCAGTTGCTGGAAACCCGCACCCAGGCCGAGTCGCGGTCGGACTGGCTGGCCCCGGCGCCGTGGGCGTGCTCGTGGTCGCGGGGGCGAGTGCCGTCGAAAGCCACCTTTACGCGGCCGTACGGGTCGCAATGGATTTCCTCGCCTGCCGGCCCGACCACGATGGCGCTCTGTAGTTGCGGCCGCGGCAGATCGGTGCGCGGATCGAAAGCCGGCACGATGGGAACGCCTCGGCGTACGCACGCAAAACGATTTCGGTAACGCGTTTCTGCGGCTTCGGTGGACCCGGGGACGACGGCAGTGGGGGGCAGGTTCCAGCGGTTGGCGGCAAACAGGCGCTGTGCCGAGTCGTCGAGCGTCTTGGGCAGGTTGTTGTCCGCTTCGACGTGGAGTTCGGTGATGACGAATTCCCGCTCCTCGGGGGGATGGGTGTCGATCTCCGGGTGGCCGCTCAAGCCGATCCACTGACCCACGCACAAGTCGCGAACGCCGCCTTCGCCGTGAAAGCACTTGGATTCGTATTCGTGGCGCTTCATGCGCAGTTCGCCCAGACGGCGATAGTCGTCGCCGCTATCGCCCGCGTGGGGCACGTCGAGGAGGTAGTCTTCCAGGCTGGCGGCGAACTGGTTGCCCGTGCTGCCTTGGTCGATGCAGGAAGGCGACGCGCTGGTCATGGGGCGGGCTTGCAGGTAGTCGCGGCTGTGGCGGCTGACGCCGCCGGGCGTGAGTGTGCGCACTGGCATCCAGGCGGTGATGCCGTCGCGCGTCTCGGTGGCGCCGTCGCGGTGATAACGCACGGTGCCCGCCGCATTCCTCGCGAGCCCATGCTGATCGTCGAACAACACCAGCGTGTGGGTGGGGGTATCCGTGCTGCCGCTTGCCGATGCCTTGCCAGGACGGATGAACCAGGCGATGCCGCGCCGCTTCCACAGGCGGCGCAGGAAGGCCGCGTCGGATTCGTTGTGCTGCATGGTGAATTCGCGTGCCGGGTAGGTTTGCGACAGCGATGAGAAATCGATATCGAAAGCCTTGGCGAGCACCGGGTTGTTCTGGCGCATATCGTCCAGCACGACTTTGGCGATGTCGACTTCATTGAGCGTTCGGAACACGCGGGTATTGGTACGCAGCTCGAGCAGCGCGAGTGCGTCACGGATGACCAACTGGTACGTGGCCAGCCCACCGTCGCTCTGTCCGGCAGACACCTGCGCCACGATGCCGCACACCGAACGAAGCTCGCCTCGGTCGGTGACGAACTGGAGCTCGACGGGTAGGGCGATGAACTCCTTCAACGGCAAATACGCGTTGGCGGCTACGCACAGGAGACGATATTCGAGCCCGCCGCACAGGGTTTCGCTGCCGCTGACGCGCCTGACCAGCAGCACGTCGTCAAGCACGCCTTGATCGTGCGCGAGGCGCAGGCGGATCGGGCGGTTGGCTTCGGTCAGGTCCAGAGTTGCCAGCAAGATGTCGTTGAGATTCATGGCGTCCGTGGGCTCAGCGTTTGTTCAAGGAGGTAAAAAAGACCGACAGCAAACCTCCTGCAAGAGAAGGTCATATGAATGTAATGCTGTCATTTTATGCAGTATCGTTTTCTAGGGCAATGCCAAATCGGTGGCGGGGGTTGGCGCCGACGGTTCAAAGGTTGCGGGGCATCCAAGGTACGTGCAGAGCGTGGGTACGGCGGCGGAACAGGTCGAGGTGGGGCCGCGGCCCGCGTTGTAGGCGGGGTGCGATGCTTTTTTGGGGGGGGCGAGGACCGGGCGGGCGGCCTGGCCGGTGCAGAAAGGGGGAGGCGCGACGACGTTGCCGCGGAGACGGTGCTTCCGGCGCGCTACATGACGCACGGCAGCAGGTGATGCAGGGCAGGAGGTGATGCAGGGCAGGAGGGGGGGGCGCGGGATGGCAGCGTCGCAACGCTGCCCGCGGAGGTGGCCGGGGCGAGGGTTATCCGGCCACTGTGGAAGTGCTCAGGCGGTGAGTTCGAGCAGCTTGCCAAAGGCGGTGGCGAACTGGGCGAGCCCGTCGGCCTGCAGGCGCTCGCCGAGGGCGTTCAGATCCAGGCCGAGGGCCTCCAGCGCAGCGATGTGGGCGGCGGCGGCGTCCACGTCCTCGGTCACGCTGCCGGCACGCACCTGGCCGTGGTCGGCGAAGGCGGCGAGGGTCGCGTCGGGCAGGGTGTTGACGGTTTCGGCGCCGATCAGCGGCTCGACGTACATCAGGTCGGAGTAGGCCGGGTTCTTGGTGCCGGTGCTGGCCCACAGCATGCTTTGGGCGCGCGCGCCCCTGGCGGCCAGCGCGGCGAAGCCGGCGCCGTGGAAGCGCGCCAGGTAGCGCTGATAGGCCTGGCGGGCGAGGGCCACGCCGGCCTTGCCGCGCAGGGCCAGGGCCGCGGGCGTGCCGATTTCTTCGAGCTGCTTGTCGATCAGGCTGTCCCAGCGGGACAGGAACACGCTGGCCACCGAGCGTACGCGGGTCACGTCGCCACCGGCTGCGGCGAGCCGTTCGAGGCCGCGCTGGTAGGCGCCCGCCACGGCGTCCACATGGGCGAGGGAGAACATCAGGGTGACGTTGAGGCTGACGCCTTCGCCGGTGAGGGTTTCGATGGCGCGGACGCCGGCGGCGGTGGCGGGAATCTTCACCAGCAGGTTGTCGCGGGCGACCGCGGCACGCAGGCGCAGCGCCGACAGCACGGTGCCGTCCTCGTCGTCGGCGAGCGCCGGCGAGACTTCGAGGCTCACGTAGCCGGCGTCGCCGTGGCTGGCGTCGAACACCGGGCGGATCGTGTCGCAGGCGCGCTGCACGTCTTCGATCACCAGCCGTTCGTAGCGCTGCTCGGCGTCGAGGGATTCGCCGGCCATGGCATCCAGCGCCGGGCGGTAGTCCTGCCCTTCGGCGATGGCCTTGTGGAAGATCGCCGGGTTGGTGGTGACGCCGGCCACGCCGGCTGCGATGTGGCGGGCGAGCTCGCCGGAGTTGATGAGGGCGCGGGACAGGTTGTCGAGCCAGATTTGCTGGCCGGCGGCGCGGGCGGCTTGGATCGGATTCATGGCGTGGCGATGAAGTGGTGGTCGTTGAGTATCAACCCGCCATTCTGGCGGAATCGTTTTGCATTCGGTAGTGATGGATGTCACCGCGGCGGCCAGTGGATTTCGAACTGGCCGGGCGTGCCGGTGGGGCGGGCGGCGCCGCCGGCGATGGCGGGCAGGCGGCTGAGGAATTCGGGCTCGCCCCGCAGGCTGCCGTCGAAGCGCGGCGGCTGGCCGAACGGGGCTTCGCCCTGGCCGCTGGCCTGGATCGCGCCGTCGAGGGTGGCGAGCGAGAAGCGCAGGTTGCCGGCTCGGGCGTCGATGCGCAGCGCGTAGTCGCCGAACTGGCGACCGGGAAACAGGGCGCTGCGGGCGCCGCGCCACAGCAGGCGGGCCTGGCCGTCGCAGCGGCCGTCCGGCGCACAGTGCCAGGTTGGGGACTCGACGGTCAGGTCGCCTTGCCAGCCGGCGCGCGCGGCGGGGTGGGGGATCGACGAGAGGGCGGCGTTGGCGGGGGCGTGGAGGGCGAGCCCGCTCACGCCGAGCCCGTCCGGCGCGAGGTGCACGCTGCCGATCGGCGTGCCGTTGCTGGCGAAGCGCCAGCCGACGGCGAGGCGGCCGAGTGCGCCGGTGTCGAAATCCCACGCCAGCGGCAGCCACGGCGACAGGCTGCGCCCGCCGGCGTCGCGGCTGGCGAGGATGCCGCGGCCGTGCCACAGGCTGCCTTCGGCCTGCTGCAGGCGCAGGTTGCCGTCGGTGAAGTGGGCGACGAGGCCATCGACCAGCGCGGCCGGCGCCCGGCCGACGAGGAAGGCGAGGGTGAAGGCGGCGAGGACGAGCAGCTTGCGGCGCATCGGGGTGTCGGGGCGGATCAGCCGCCGCTGGCGACCAGCACCGCGTCGATGCCGGCGACCTTGCCCTGTTGCTGGACTTCCATGCGCAGCACGCGCAGGCCGAGATCCTGCTGCAGGGTGGCGAGCCAGCCGGCGAGTTCGTCGAAGCCGGCGCTGCCCTTGACCTGCAGGCCGTCCCCGGCGGCCTGGATGGCGAGGCCCAGCCCGCGGCTCTTGGCCGAGGCCTGCACCGCTTCGAGCAGGGCCGGCCCGGTGGGCGGCTGGAGCGCGGGCTGAGCGCGCAGGCGGGCGATCTCGGTGGCCGACTCCTGAACCTGTTCGAGCTGCGCTTCGGCGCGGGGCAGGCTGCGCCCGAGACGGCTGCGCTGGACGCGGCTCCAGTCCATCAGCGAGACGACGAGGGCGACCGCGACGACGGTGGCGGCGACGACGATCAGGGTGCGTTCGCGCGGGTTGCGCGCCTGCCAGGCGGCAAGGAGCCGGGTGATCGGGCCGGTGGCGGCGACGGGGGTGGGGGCGCTCATTGCAGGTTCTCCCGGCGCAGCAGCAGGTGGGTGGTAGCGCCGTCCTGGCGCAGGTCGGCGAGGAGGCCGCGGCTGGTGAGGAGCCCGACGACGGCTTCGGCGCGGGCGGCGGCCGGGCCGGCGAGGGTGAGGTCGAGGCGGCCGTCTTCGAAGCGCAGCGCCGCGATGCCGCCGGCGGCGTCGGTGCCGAGGGCTTCGGCGGCCTGGGCGAGCAAGGCGAGGGCGTCGTCGTCGCGGAGCAGGCCGTGGCGCGCGCGCGCCTGGTTGAGCTGCTGGAGCATCTGGGCGGCCGGGGCGACGGCCGGGCTGTTGGGGAAGGTGGTGGTGTAGACCCGCTCGATGCGCTGGTCGATCTGGCCGAGGCGGTGCTTCATCCACAGCACCTCGCCGACGTTGGCGAGCAGCCACACCGCCAGGGCGGTGGTGCCCACGGCGAGGGCCGGACGCAGCTTGCCGGCCCAGCCGGGGCCGCTGTCGCGGTAGGCGAATTCGTCGTGGAGCAGGTTGGCCGTCTTGCGCTCGGCACCCTGCCACCAGCGGTAGGCGTCGGCGAGGCGTATCTCGAGGGCGGTTTCGGCCTGCAGGGCGGCCAGATCGGGGCTGGCGCAGCCGGGGGCGAGGTGCACCTCGATGCGCGTCGGTGCGGCGTTGGCGGCGCGGGCGCTGGCCGCCTGCTGGGCGAGCAGCGGGCCGAGGATGTCGGTGTCGAGGGCGAGGCCGCTGCCCGGCGTGCGCCGCAGGATGGCCCCGGCGGGCGAAACGGCGAGGTGCCAGGCATCGGCGTCGGCGGGCGCGGTCTGCAGTTCGGCCATCACCCGTCGCGGGGGGCGGCCGATGGCGACGAGCTGGGCGACGACCTGGCGCAGGCGTTCGCGGCTCACTACCAGCACGCCGGCCAGGTCGCGTTCGCCGTCGTCGGCGGGGCGGCGATGGCTGACGGTGAGGTGCTGGGTGTCCGGGTCCTTGAGCAGGCGGTCCTCGAGGGCGTAGGCGAGCAGGCGCGGCAGGTCGCGGCGGGCGCCGCGGGGCAGCGGCACGTCGAGCCACAGGCACTGGGGACCGCCGAGGACGACTTCGCAGTCGGCGGCGGCGGGCCAGTGGCGCGGTTCGGACTGACCTTCGGAGAGCGGCTTGCCGTCCGGGCCGAGGAGCACCCACGGGCAGTCCGTTCGGGCGGGCCATTGTTCGTCGATGGCGAGGAGGAGTCGGGTACTCATGGCGGTATCAGAGCAGTTTTTGCCAGACGATGGTGGGCCAGTTCTGGCTGCGTTCGAGCAGCACTTCCATACGCACCATCGCCACCCCGAAGCGGGCGCGGCCGGTGGCGACGAAGTGCCGGCTGGTGACCGACAGGCGGTTGAGATCGGGCTGGAGCGCCTGGTTGGGGAGGCGGGCCTTGAAGTCGTTGACGTCCTTGAACCAGGCGCGGCCGCGTTCGACGATCAGCAGCCGGGCGGCGTCGAGGGACAAGCCGGGTACCACGGCGGCGAGGACTTCGGCCGGGGCGGTGTTCACGTTGACGGTGGCGCCGGCGGGCACCGCGGCGACGAAGGGCGCGAGGCGGGCGACTAGCTGGGGGCTGAAGCCACGCACCTGAATCAGTTCGTTCACCGCGACCAGGGGGCCGTTGGCGGCGCGGCGCGGCGGGGTCTGGGCGCCGTACCAGGCGGATTCGGCGCCGCCGGGCAGGCGCGGGTTGTCGTCGGCGTCGAGCCAGTCGAGCAGGGCGGCGGTGAGGTTGAGCGCGTCGCCCTCGCCGACACCGAGCACGACCAGCAGGCGTTGGAAGTGTTCGACCTCGACGATGTCGGTGCCGTCGACGAGGACCAGGTTGTTGAGGTTGAGGCGGCCGGAGAGCTCCTGCAGTTCGCCGCTGACTTCGCCTTCTTCGACCGGGGTGGGCGGCACCTTGACGGCCCAGGCTTCGCCGAGGTGGTCCACCTGGCTGCTGCGGGCGTCCTCGGACAACACGTTGCGCGCCCAGTCGACGGCGCCGCGGGCGAGCTGGCGGGCCTGGGCCTGGTCGTGGCGGCCGGTGACCTGGTCCATCGCGACGCCCAGGTCGCCCACCGAGGCGGCGGCGAGGCCGGCGACCAGCGCCACGGTGAGGAGCGCGAGGATGACCGCCGCGCCGTGCTGGCGGAATCGGTTACGGGCGTTCATCGCAGCGCCACCACGCGGGTCAGGACGCCCACGTCGGGCAGGTCGAGCTCGAGGATGATCGCGTCGGGCAGCACCGCGCGGGTGTCGCCGGGGGGCCAGGCGTCGATCCGGTTGTTGTTGAGCAGGAAACGCCAGCGGATGCCGCGCACGTCGCCGAGCAGGGGTTCGACCTGGGGTTCGCCGAAGGCCTCGCGGCCGCTCCAGCGCAGCCAGTCGAGGCGGCCGTCCACCAGCCGGTAGCCCACCCGGCGTACCCCGCGGTTGTCGTCGAGGCGCAGGAGCTGCAGTTCGGGCCCGCCACCATTGGCCGCACGGCCGAGAATCAGCGGGGCGGTGGTGCTGGCGGCCTGAGGCGGGCCGCCGGCGGCGGCGTCGCGGCGCGCCGGGGCGGCGATCTGGATGAGGTCGGCGTCGAGGCGCTGGACGGCGCGGCTGATGGCGCGCCAGCGGTTGAAGTTGTCCTCGAGGCGGCCGCGGCTGGTGGCGACCTCGGCGAGGGCGCGGTAGGAGAGCACGCCGAGGATCGCGAAGATCGCCAGGGCGACCATCAGCTCGATGAGGGTGAGGCCGCGCTGGCGGCGGGTGGGGCGGGTCATCGCAGCGGCTTGGCGACGTAGCCGGACAGCCGGGCGATGGCGTGATCGCCCGATTCGGGGCCGAACACGCTGAGGTCCACGCGGCGGAACAGCGGGTTGGCGGTGTTCTTGACCTCCTCGCGCCAGCGGTAGCTGCGTCCGGCCTGCTCGGCGCTGCCTTCGCTCACGCCGGGATTGGGCCAGGCCTGGGTGGCGCGCAGTTCGGCGAGACGGTTCTCGGCGACCCAGTCGCCGAGAAGGCGTTCGCGCAGCTCGGCCGACGACTGGGCGGTGACGCCCATCGCGCGGAAGGCGGCGGTGAGGGCGATGGCCAGGATCGCCAGCGCGACGAGGGTTTCGAGCAGCGTGAAGCCGCCGACGCGACGGGTCATGAGGCTTGCCGGCCCGGCAGGGTGAGGATCACTTCCCCGCTCGGCTTGCCGGTGAAGCGGGCCTCGCCGGTGGGCGTGGCGACGCGCAGTTCGTACTCGGGCGGCTGGGTGCCGAACTGCAGGCGCGGCGCGGCGACGTCGGGCTGGCCGTCGAGGCGCAGGCCGAGCCAGGCGAGCCCGCCGGGCAGCGGCCGCTCGGCGAAAACCGGCGGATCGATCAACGGGCGCCAGTTGTCGTCGGGGTCGAGCGCCGAGAAGCGGTAGCCGTCGGGGAGGAATTCGATGGCGATGGGCCGACCGCGCACGCTGGCCCGGTCGGCGCTGGCCTCGAGCACCAGGCGCAGGCGCTTGAGGGCCTGCTCGGTGTCGCGCCCGCGCAGGCTGTCGAGGCCGAGGGTGAGGCCGGTGGCCATGACGCCCATGATGACCAGCACGACCATGACCTCGATCAGCGTGAAGCCCGCACGGCGGCGGGGCAGGCTCGACCGGGACGTGGCCACGGGCGCGGGGGCTGTGCTACCCGAGGATTCGCCGGGCCGCCCCAAGCATCCTCGGGGCCCCCTCGGGGGGCGGGACCGGGGCGTAGCCACGGGCGCGGGGGCTGTGCTACCCGAGGATTCGCCGGGCCGCCCCAAGCATCCTCGGGGCCCCCTCGGGGGGCGGGACCGGGGCGTAGCCACGGGCGCGGGGGCTGTTATTCTCACAGGCTCCAGGAGCCGATGTCGGCGTCGAAGCCTTCGCCGCCGGTGAGGCCGTCGGCGCCGAAGCTCATCACGTCCACCTCGCCCTTGAGGCCCGGCACGACGTACTGGTAGGGCTTCCCCCACGGGTCCTGGGGCAGCTTGTCGAGGTAGGACTTCCAGTTGTCGGGCACCGGCGCGGCGCTGGGCTTGACGACCAGGGCCTGCAGGCCCTGCTCGGCGGTGGGGTAGCGGCGGTTGTCGAGCTTGTAGAGCTTGAGCGCCTGCATGATCGCCGAGATGTCCTGCTTGGCGGCGACGACGCGGGCTTCGTCGGGACGGCTCATGACCTTGGGCACCACCAGCGCGGCGAGCACGCCGAGGATGACGATGACGACCATGACTTCGATCAGGGTGAAGCCGCGGGCGCGGCGGAGGGCGTTTTTCATCGCGTTTCCTTATTTCATCAGGGTGTTGATCTCGATGATTGGCTGCATCACGGCCATCACGATGAGCAGCACGAAGCCACCCATCGCCAGCAGCAGCACGGGTTCGAGCAGGGCGGTGAGGGTGGCGGTGCGGTTTTCGAGTTCGGCCTGCTGGAGGCGGGCGGCGCGGTCGAGGAGCTCGTCGACGCGGCCGGTGGCTTCGCCGTTGGCGATCATGTGGATCAGCAGCGGCGGAAACTGCCGGCTGGCGCCGAGGGCCCGCGACAGGGGCTGGCCTTCGCGGACGCGCTCGGCGGCGCTGCCGACGGCGTCGGCCAGCGGCAGGCGGCTGATGACCTGGCGGCCGGCGTCCAGGGCGGCGAGGAGCGGTACGCCGCTGCCGGCGAGGATCGAAAGCGTGCTGGCGAAGCGGGTGGCGTCGAGCGTGCGCAGGTGGCGGCCGAGCACCGGCAGGCGCAGCAGCCAGGCGTCCCAGCGGCGCTTGACGGTGGTGTCGCGCAGGGCCGCGCGGCCGGCGAAGAGCCCGCCGACGATCGCCAGAATCAGCAGCCAGCCCCACTCGCGCAGCAGGGCGCTGACGACGATCAGCACCCGGGTGAGCAGCGGCAGCGCCTGCTTGCCTTGCTGGAAGACGGAGACAACCTGGGGCACCACGTAAGTCATCAGGCCGACGATGACGAGCAGCGCGACGGTGGCGACGACGGCCGGGTAGAGCAGGGCCTGCAGGGTTTTGGTGCGCAGGGCGTGGCTGCGGTCGAGGTAGTCGGCGAGCTGGTTCATGACCCGCGCGAGCTCGCCGGATTTCTCGCCGGCGGCCACCGACGCGCGGTAGAGCGTGGAGAAGGCCTGGGGGTAGCGATCCAGCGCGGCGCGCAGGCTGTAGCCGGCGAGGATTTCGGAGCGCACGCCGGCCAGTAGCTGGCGGATGCCTTCGGTCTCGGCCTGCTCGATGAGCGCGGCCAGCGCCTGTTCGACGGTGAGTCCCGAGGCGAGCAGCGTGGCCCACTGGCGGGTGAGCAGGGTGAGGTCGGCGTCCTTGAGTTTGCGCCGGGCGGTCCTGGCGCCGCCTGCGCCCTGGGCGACGGAGACGACTTCGAGGGGGAACAGGCCGCGCTCGCGCAGCAACCCGCGGGCGGCGCGGCCGGTGTCGGCTTCGAGCACGCCGGCGGATTCACGCCCGGCGTTATCAACGGCGCGGTAGCGGAAGGCGGTCATCGGCTAGTCCCGGGTGACGCGCAGCAGCTCTTCGGCCGACGTGATGCCCTGGGCGACGAGGCGCAGACCGTCGTCGCGCAGGCTGTGGGCGCCCTGGCTGCGGGCGTGGGCGCGCAGTTCGGCTTCGTCGGCGGCGGTGTGGATCAGGCGCTGGAGGGCGTCGTCGGTGACGATCAGCTCGTAGATGCCGGTGCGCCCGGCGTAGCCGGTGCGGCTGCAGTCGGGGCAGCCGGGGGCGTGCCACAGCTCGCGCGGGCAGTCGGGGCCGAGCAGGTCGCGGTCGGCGTCGGTGGCGGGCTGCGCCGTGCGGCAGCTGGGGCACAGCCGGCGCACCAGGCGCTGGGCGAGCACGCCGCGCAGGGTGGAGGCGAGCAGGAAGGGCTCGACGCCCATATCGACGAGGCGGGTGACGGCCGAGGCGGCGTCGTTGGTGTGCAGGGTGGCGAGCACCAGGTGGCCGGTGAGGCTGGCCTGCACGGCGATCTGGGCGGTTTCGAGGTCGCGGATTTCGCCGATCATGATGACGTCCGGATCCTGCCGGAGGATCGCCCGCAGCGCCCGGGCGAAGCTGAGGTCGATCTTGCCGTTGACCTGGATCTGGCCGACGCCGGGGAGGTCGTATTCGACCGGGTCCTCGACGGTGACGATGTTACGGCGCTTGGCGTCCATGCCCTGCAGCGCGGCGTAGAGCGTGGTGCTCTTGCCGGAGCCGGTGGGGCCGGTGACGAGCAGGATGCCGTGGGGCTGTTCAAGCAGGCCGGCGAAGGGCCGCACGGTGTCGGCGGCCATGCCCAGGCTGTCGAGGCTGCGCTGGCCGCTGCCCTTGTCGAGCAGGCGCAGCACGATGCGTTCGCCGTGGGTGGTGGGCAACGTGGAGACGCGCACGTCCACCTGCCGGCCGGCGAGGCGCAGGGCGATGCGGCCGTCCTGCGGCAGGCGCTTCTCGGCGATGTCGAGGCTGGCCATGATCTTGATCCGCGAGGCCATCGCGGCGTGCAGCGCGCGGTGGGGCTGGGCCACGTCGACGAGCACGCCGTCGCGGCGGAAGCGCACCACCGAGTGGCGCTCGTAGGGCTCGATGTGGATGTCGCTGGCGGACTGGCGCACGGCCTGGGTGAGCAGCGCGTTGATCATGCGGATGATCGGGGCGTCGTCCTGGGTTTCGAGGAGGTCTTCGACGGCCGGCAGCTCGGTCATGAGCTGGGTGAGGTCGACCTCCTGGCCCACGTCGGCGACGACCTCGGCGGCGTTGCCGTCGGTGCCCGAGTAGGCTTCGGAGAGGCGCGCTTCGAAGGTGGCACGGGAAACCTGTTCGATGGCCAGCGGCACGCCGAGGGTGCGGCGGACTTCGGCCAGGGCGGTGAGGTCGGCGCCTTCGCGCAGCAGCAGGTCGGCGCGGTCCGTCCCCTGCCCGGCGACGAGGATGCCGTGGGCCTTGGCGAAGGCGTAGGGCAGGGCCGGGGCGCTCATGGGTTGTAGCCGGGGGCGACGGGCGTGGCGGGTGCGACGGCCGGCGCGGGGGCGGCGACCGCGGGGGCGCTGCGCGGCACGTTGTAGGGCACCGCGGGCGGCGGGCTGCCCGGCGGCGGCAGGAGCGGGGCGCCGGGTTCGCCACGCATCGCGGCGTCGATGTTGTCCATCGCGCGTTGCTGGCCGATCACGTAGTTGTAGCGGTCGGCCGAGATGCCGGTGAGGCTGGCGGCGTCGCGCAGGATGACGGGGCGCAGGAAGACGATCAGGTTGGTCTTGCCGCGGCCGCGGGTGCTGTAGCGGAACAGCGAGCCGATCACCGGCAGGTCGCCGAGCACCGGCACCTTCTCGACGCCACCGCTGTAGGTGTCCTCGACCAGGCCGCCGAGGGCGATCATCGCGCCGTCGTCCACGAGCACGGTCGATTCGATGGCGCGCTTGGTGGTGGTGGGGCCGATGTTGGCGGCGGTGGAGGACGAGGTGGTGGAGGCGGAATCGATGACCGCCGAGGCTTCCTGGTAGATCTGGAGGCGCACCGTGCCGCCCTCGGAGATCTGCGGCTTCACCTTCAGCATCAGGCCCACGTCCTTGCG
Source organism: Zoogloea sp. (assembly GCF_041911615.1). Taxonomy (GTDB): domain Bacteria; phylum Pseudomonadota; class Gammaproteobacteria; order Burkholderiales; family Rhodocyclaceae; genus Zoogloea. Next base: position 15,969 of record NZ_JAYROR010000055.1, read on the forward strand.
CTCGACGGTGGTGAAGGGGCTGGCGGTGGTGCCACCGGTGGTGCTGGTGGCGTAGGAGCCGGTGACGAAGGGGACGTTCTTGCCGACCATGATCTTCGCCTCTTCGTTGTCGAGGGTGATGATGTTCGGCGTGGACAGGATGTTGGTCTTGGTGTCGGATTCGAGCAGATGGGCCAGCATGTTGAGGTTGGCGATCTGGCGTCCGCCGACGCTGATCGTGCCGCCGCCCAGCAGCAGGTTGAGGCCGTTGCCCGGCAGCGCGGTGCCGGAGGTGCTCGCCAGACTGGTGGCGAGGTTGAGGATGTTGTTGCCGCTGGAGCTGAACGCGGTGCCGCCGAACGCGGTGGTGTTGCCGATCTTGCCGGCCTGCCACTGGATGCCGATCTCGGAGGCGCGTTCGGTGCTGATCTCGGCGATCAGCGCCTCGACGTAGACCTGCGCGCGGCGGCGGTCGAGCTGGTCGATGACCTTGCGGATGTTGTTGTAGATGGCGTCCGGCGCGGTGATGATCAGCGCGTTGCTCATCGGGTCGGCCTGGACGATGCCGTTGCCGGTGGCGCTGCCGCTACCCGAGGTGCTGCTGTTGAACGACGGCGCGCTGCCGAGGCTGCCGCTGGTGTTGCTGCCGCCGGTGCCGGTGGGGGTGCCGAAGCCGGTGGCCGCGGCGGTGCCGCCGGTGCCGAAGTTGCCCTGACCCGGAGTGGTGGTGCCGCCGAGGCTGCCGCTTTCGCCCGAGAGCACGGCGCGCAGGGTCTGGGCGACCTTCACCGCGTCGGCGTTCTTGAGGTAGACGACGTGGATGTTGCCGGCGGCGCCGGGCTGGTCGAGGCTGGCCACCAGCTGGCGCACCGCGTTGAGCTTGGAGGGGTTGTCGGAGCGCACCAGCAGGCTGTTGGTGCGGGGGTCGCCGACCACCGACAGGCGCTGGCTGGTGTCCCCGGCGACGCCGGGCGCGGCGGTCGCGATGCCGCCGGCGCCGCTGTCGTTCATCAGGCGCGAGACGGTCTGGGCGACGTCGAGGGCCGAGGCGTGCTGCAGGGGAATCACCCGCAGCCCGCTCTGGGGCACGTCGATGGATTCGACGATCTGGGCGATGCGCCCGATGTTCTCGGCGTAGTCGGTGACCACCAGCGAGTTGTTGCCGGCGTAGGCGGTGACGGTGTTGTTGGGCGACACCAGCGGGCGGATGATCGGCACCAGCTGGGTGGCGGATTCGTGCTTGAGATTGAACACCTGGGTGGTCAGCCGGTCGCCGCCGCCGGCGCCCTGGCCCTTGCCCACCGGCACGGCGTGGAGCTTGGCGTCGGCTTCGGGGACGACCTTGGTGACGCCCTGACCCTCGATTGCGGCATAGCCCTGCAGGCGCAGCGCCGACAGGAGGATCGAGTAGGTGAGGTTGCGCGGCACCGGGCGGGCGGTGACGATGTTGAGGGTGCCCTTGACCCGCGGATCGACGATGAAGTTGCGTCCGGAAATCTTGGAGACTGCCTGGATCACCGCGCCGATGTCGGCGTTCACGAAGTTGAGCGAGACGGGGTCGGCGGGGCCGCCGCTGTGCGCACTGTCGGCGTCGGCGGCGACGGCCGGGTGGGGCAGGGCGAGGCTGCCGGCAAGGGCGACGGCGCAGCCGAGGGCACCAGCGAGGGCGATCTGGCGGGCGGGGAGGCGGCGGGCTGATTTCATTGGTTGGACGGGCTCGGGAGAGTCTGCGGCTGGGCCTGCAGGTTGGCCGGGAATCCGGCGGGCAGACCCGGCATGGCGGGCGTGGGGGCGTCGGCGCTGGCGGGCGGCGGCGACGGCAGATTGAGGGCGGGTGGCGCGGCGTGCTCGGTGCCGGGGGCCGCGCTGCTGCGTTCGGCGAGGGCGACGGTTTCGCGGGCGCCGCCGACGGTCAGCTCGATGCCGTCCGCGCGGACGCGGGAGAGGGTCACGCCGGGGCGGATTTCCTGGCCTTCGACGACGCCCTGCTGCGCGCCGCCGTCGATCGCGACGATGGCCCAGCCGGGGCGACCGGCCGCGCCGGTGACGAC
>NZ_JAYROR010000056.1:0-52748 GCF_041911615.1 Zoogloea sp.
CGGGCGGTATGCACCGCCGCGCTGGACGACGTGGCCTGGCAGGCCGCCGCCCGCCAACAGCTCGCCGCCGCCAGCCGGCGCCTCGCCGGGCTGCTCGATCGCCACGGCCTGCGCGGCGGCAACGGCACCGCGCTGTTCCAGTGGCGCCCCCGCGCCGACGCCGCGGCCATCCACGCCGCGCTGGCCAGCCAGGGCATCCTGACCCGCCTGTTCGACACTCCCGCCGGCCTGCGCTTCGGCCTGCCCGGCGACGCCGCCGCCTGGGCCCGTCTCGACGCCGCCCTCGCCCGCCTCCACCTCGACTGAACCGCCCGCCCATGCGCCCCCTGTTCCTCGCCCCACTCCTCGCCCTCGCCCTCGGCGCGCCCTGCGCCCGCGCCGCCATCGACCTGACCGACGACCAGGGCCAGCCGGTACACCTCGACAAGCCCGCCACGCGCATCGTCAGCCTCGCGCCGCATATCACCGAGATGCTGTTCGCGGCCGGGGCCGGCGAGCGGGTGGTCGGCGCCGTGCAGTACAGCGATTACCCCGAAGCGGCAAAGAAGATTCCCCGCGTCGGCGGCTACACCACGGTGGACATGGAAAAGGTCGTCGCCCTCAAGCCCGACCTGGTCGTCGCCTGGAAGAGCGGCAACCGCGACGCCCAACTCGGCAAGCTGCGCGCGCTGGGCATCCCGGTGTTCGTGAACGAACCGCGCAAGATCGACGACGTGGCCAGGAGCGTCGCCCAGCTGGGCAAGCTCGCCGGCACCGGCGCGGTGGCCGACGCCGCCGCCCAGGGCTTTCGCAAGCGCCACGCCGCGCTCGCCGCGAAGTACTCGACGCGGCCGCCAGTGCGCGTCTTCTACGAAGCCTGGAACCGCCCGCTGATGACGGTGAACGGCGAACACCTGATCTCCGACGTGATGCGCCTGTGCGGCGGCGACAACGTCTTCGCCAAGCTGCCGATGCTGGCGCCGACCATCGACGCCGAGGCGGTGCTCGCTGCGACGCCGGAAGTCATCGTCGCCAGCGGCATGGGCGAGGGCCGGCCGGAATGGCTCGACGACTGGCGCCAGTGGACCAAGCTCCCGGCGGTGGCCCGCGGCAACCTGTTCTTCATCCCGCCCGACCTGATCCAGCGCCACACCCCGCGCATTCTCGACGGCGCCGAGCGCCTGTGCGGCCAACTCGACGAAGCGCGGAGCCGGCGATGACCCCGCGGCGCCTGGCCCCGACATTCCTCGCCGCGCTGCTCGCCGGACCGGCGCTGGCCGCCGACGGCGGGCCGCTGCCCGGCGAGATCGTCACCCGCATCGGCCAGATCGCGGCAGTCCCCGCCGACGCGCGCAAGGTGCCCGGCTACGCCGGCGCCTGGCGCAACGCCGACGCCCAGGACAAGGTGCTCGCCCGTCTCGCCGCCCTCGAGGCCCGCGCCACGCCCCCTTGCACCGACGTGAAGGTGCTGGCCACCGTCCAGGCGGCACCGGATCTGATCGAGACGCGGCCGGTCCGCATCCACCACGCCCTCGACCGCTGGACGGTGCAGGCCTGCGGCAAGACGCGCGAGTACGACGTGTGGTATCGCTTCGAGCGCAACAGCTCGCAGCTGGTGGTGGCCGAACACGGCGCGGGCGACTTCCAGGCCACCCTCGACCCCGCCTACCGCCGCCTGCGCGAGCTGGCCGAGGCGCGCCGCAACGAGGAGCGCGGCGGCATGGTACGCTGGCTCAACCTGCCCGTGCCGCCCGACAGCGTGCCGGCCGCAACCACCGGGGCCAGCGCCGGCGGCGCGTGGAGTGCCGACTTCGTGCCGCTGGGCGAAAACGGCCGCGACTGGACCCAGCTCGTCGCCGTGCAGGGCCTGCCGCGCAGCCGCGGCGCCGGTCAGGCACTGGCCCTGCTCGAAGGCATGCAGGCCGCCCGCGCCCGTCGCTGCGGGGTGCCGGCCGGCACCGTCGAGGCCCTCGGCTGGGGCGATGGCCGGCAGGGCGGCGAAACCCTGCAGACCGTGCTGATCTGCCCCCAGGTGCCCGACACCAACTTCGCCGAGCTGGCCGTGGTCAAGGCCATCGAGGGGCCCGACTACCTCTACGTGATCCAGCGCGCCTGGCGTCAGCCGGCCGGGACGCTGGCCCAGGTGCGCGCCGACGGCGCCGGCCCCCAGGCCGCGGCCGAAGCCTTCCTGGCTCAGGTGCGCCTGTGCAACCCGGCCGTCGACACCGCCGCCTGCCCGGCGCCCTTTCCCCGCTGAATTTCCGATCCGGTCCCGCCCATGCCCCGCCTGCCCGAACGCATCGTCTGTCTGTCCACCGAAACCGTCGAGGTGCTCTACCTGCTCGGCGAGGAGGCGCGCATCGCCGGCATCTCCGGCTTCACCACCCACCCGCCGCGAGCGCGCAAGGAAAAGCCCAAGGTCAGCGGATTTTCCAGCGCCAAGATCGAGCGCATCCTGGCGGTGCAGCCCGACCTGGTGCTGGCCTTCTCCGACCTGCAGGGCGACATCGCCCGCGATCTGGTCAAGGCCGGGGTGGCGGTGCATGTGTTCAACCACCGCAGCGTCGAGGGCATCCTGGCGATGGTCGAGACGGTTGGCCGGCTGGTGGGCGCCGAAGCCCGCGCGCTGCAGCTCGTTGCCGAGCTGGAGCAGGCCATCGCCGGCGCCCGCGCCGACGGCGAGGCTCGCGCGGCACGCCTGGGGCGGCGGCCGAAGGTGTATTTCGAGGAGTGGAACGAGCCGCTCATCACCGGCATCCGCTGGGTCTCGGAGCTGATCGGCATCGCCGGCGGCGAGGACTGCTTCGGCGAGCTGTCGGTGCATCCCAACGCCCGGGAGCGCATCCTGGCCGACGCGGCGGTGGTGATTCCCCGCGCGCCGGACGTGATCGTCGGCTCGTGGTGCGGCAAGCATTTCCAGCCCGACCACGTAACCCGCCGCCCGGGCTGGGACGCGATCCCGGCGGTACGCGACGGGCGGGTGTTCGAGGTGAAATCGGCGATCCTGCTGGCGCCCGGCGTGGCCGCGATCCGCGAAGGCCTGCCGGCCCTCGCCCGCTGCCTCGACAGCCTGGGCTGACGCGAGACGCCGCGCGGATCAGGCGCGGCGCACGCCCACGACTTTCTGGTACAGCCCGCCGAACAGGGTTTCCTTGCGCCACTCGAAATCGGCCGTCTCGGGCACCAGGGTCTCGATGGATTCGGCCAGCAAGGAATTGGCGAAGGGCTCGAGGTAGCGGAACACGAAGGCCATCGCCGGCCCCATCGGGTGCCACCAGCGCGGCTGGTGGTAATCGACGAAGACGATCTTGCCCCCCGGTCCGACCGCGTCGAGCAGATTGGCGACGATGCGGCGACGCGCCGGCGCCGGCACCTCGTGGAGCAGGAAGAAGCAGCACACCGCGTCGAAGCGCGTCCCCACCGGCTGGGTGAGATCGGCCACCTGGGCGTGGGCGTGGGGCCACGGCGCCAGCTTGCGGCGGGTGTTGGCGATCTGGATCGGCGCCACGTCGAGCACCGTGAGCTGGCCCGCGTCGCCCAGCCGGCGCGCCAGCCGCGGCGAGAAATCGCCATACACCGCCGCCGCCTGAAGCACCCGCTGGCCCGGCTCGAACTCGGCCACGGCGGCGGACATCAGGCGGTCGGCGTTACCCCACAGGATCGCCGACACCACGACCGGGCGGTCGAGCCACGGCACGGTGCGGTGGTCGAGATAGGCCCAGGTGTAGGTGTCGCGCAGGTAGTCGGGGACGGGCGGCGTGGCGGCGGGGGAACGATCGGACATGGCGGAGTGGATGGCTGCGGTGGGCGATCTGGCGACGGCGCGAAACGCGCCGACATCCGCAACGATACAGCATTGCCGACCTACCCACTAATGAGTAGCGCCCCGCGGGCCGGTGCGGCGGGCGGGGCGCGGGATGCACGGCCGGACGCGCCTCAGCGGGCGGGCGCGGGCTTCACCCGGTGCAGCACCACGTAGGCGGCCAGGCCGATCACCACGCCCCAGAACGCCGAGCCCAGGCCCAGGAAGCTCATCCCCGACGCAGTGGCGAGAAAGGTGATGACCGACGCCTCCCGGTGGTCTTCCTGGTTGATGGTGCCCATCAGGTTGGCGGTGATCGCGCCGATCAGCGCGAGGCCCGCCAGCACCGCCACGAACTCCTTCGGCAGCAGGGTGAACAGCGACACGATGGTGGCGCCGCAGAAGCCGCCGATGAGATAGAACACACCGTTGGCGATGCCCGCCACGTAGCGCTTGGACGGGTCTTCGTGGGCATCCTTGCCGGTGCACAGCGCCGCCGTGATTGCCGCGATGACGATCGTGATGCCACCGAAGAAGGCCACCACTGCCGACGCGACGCTGGTCGCCATCAGGATCGGCTTGGCCGGTGTCGGATAGCCCGAGCCGTGCAGGATCGCCATGCCCGGCAGGAACTGGCCGGTGAGGCTGACGAGGATCAGCGGCACGGTGAAGCTCAGGGTCGAACTCCAGGTCCATTCCGGCGCGATGAAGATCGGGGTGGCCAGCGACAGGTGCACGCCCGACAGATCGGCGCCGCCGATGCCGACCGCCAGCCCGACCCCCACCAGCATCACCAGTACCATGCAGTAGCGCGGCACGTAGCGCTTGAGCAGCAGGTACGCGGCCACCATGCCGAAGGTGAGCAGCGGCATCGAGCCCGCCGCCTTGAAGGCGTTGGCGCCGAACTGGAACAGGATGCCGCCCATCATGCCGGCGGCCACGCCCTTGGGCACGTGCCGGAGCAGCTTGTCGAAGTAGCCGGCGACGCCGATCACGAACAGCACCGCGGCGGTGGTGAGGTAGGCCCCCACCGCCTCGTTCAGCGACAGGCCGGGGAACAGCGTGACCAGCAGCGCCGTGCCCGGCGCCGACCAAGCCGTGACCACCGGCACCTTGAGCACCCACGACAGGAAGATGCCCGACAGCGCCGCGCCGATGGAGATCGCCCACACCCACGAGGAGATCATCTCGGGCGACACGCCGGCCGACTGGGCGGCCTGGAAAAAGATGATCAGCGGCCCGGAATAGGAAATCAGCACCGCGAGGAAACCCGCCGTGACCGACGAAACCGACCAGTCCTTGGTAATCATTGTTGTGGTGTTCTCTGCGGGGTTGGGGAGCGCGCGGGTGCTCATTCGTGGCCTGCGACCGGGCGCGGACGGTAGGGCGCCTCGAGGAGGGCGATCTCTTCCGGGGTGAGCTGCAGCCCGATACCGGCCACCGCGTCGGGCAGATGGTGGGGCTTGGAGGCGCCGATCAGCGTCGCCGTGATGCCCGGCCGGCCGGCCACCCAGGCCATCGCCACCTGCGCCGCCGGCACGCCGCGCGCCGCCGCCACCTGCTGCACCGCCTCGACGATGGCCGCCTCCATCGCCTGCTGGTTGTACCAGCCGTGGGCGAGGGTGTCGGTCTCGTCGCGCTTGGTGCCGCTGCCACGGCTACCCGCCAGCAGCCCGCGGGCCAGCGGCGACCACGGGGTGACGGCGATGCCCTGGTCGCGGCACAGCGGCAGCATCTCGCGCTCTTCCTCGCGGTAGGCCAGGTTGTAGTGGTTCTGCATCGACACGAAGCGGGCCAGGCCGTTGGCCTGCTGGAAGGCCAGCAGCTTCATGAACTGCCAGGCGTACATCGACGAGGCGCCGATGTAGCGCGCCTTGCCGCTCTTCACCACGGTGTCGAGCGCCTCCAGGGTTTCCTCGATGGGCGTGTCGGGGTCGAAGCGGTGGATGATGTAGAGGTCCACGTAGTCGGTGCCGAGGCGCCCCAGCGAGGCGTCGATGCTGGCCAGGATGTGCTTGCGCGACAGGCCGCGGTCGTTGGGCCTGGCGCTCATCGGGTAGAACACCTTGGTGGCGATCACCACGTCGTCGCGGGGCACCATCTCGCGGATCGCCCGCCCGAGCACGGCCTCGCTCTCGCCGAGGGAATACATGTCGGCGGTGTCGAAGAAGTTGATGCCCAGGTCGAGCGCCTGCCGGATGAAGGGCCGGCTGGCCGCCTCGTCGAGCACCCACGGCCGCCAGCTCGGCGTGCCGTAGGTCATGCAGCCCAGGCACAGGGGCGACACCTTCAGGCCGCTGGCGCCGAAACGTACGTAATCCATGATTCCTGCCTCGCAATACGGGATGTCCGCCGAATTATGGGTGTCCCCCCGGCATTGATAAATGCACGATAAACAGCAACACTGTTCATCCAGCAGAAACAATCGGAGCCCGCCATGGACCGCTTCCAGGCCATGCAGCTATTCACCCGCATCGTCGAGCTGGGCAGTTTCAGCCGCGCCGCCGAGAAGCTCGACCTGCCCCGCGCCTCCGCCACCCAGATCATCAAGCAGCTCGAGGCCCACCTGGGCGTGCGCCTCCTGCAGCGCACCACCCGGCAGGTGCGCACCACCCTCGATGGCGACGCCTACTACCAGCGCTGCGTGGCGATCCTGGCCGACATCGACGACGTGGAAGCCTCGTTCACCCAGGCCGCCAGCCACCCCCAGGGCCGCCTCAAGGTGGACGCCTCGGTCTCCTTCGGGCGGCTGGTGCTGATCCCCGCCCTGCCCGAGTTCTGCGCCCGCTACCCGCGCATCACCGTGGACATCAGCGTCACCGACCGCCAGATCGACCTGATCCGCGAAGGCGTCGACTGCGTGCTGCGCATCGGCGAGCTGCGCGACTCGTCGCTGGTCGCGCGCCGCCTCACCAGCCTGCAGCAGGTGTGCTGCGCCAGCGCCGCCTACCTGGCCCGGGCCGGCACCCCGACCCGCCTGGCCGATCTCGCCCACCATCAGGCGGTGGATTACCTGTCGGCCTCCACCGGCAAGTCGGTGCCCTTCGAGTTCAGGGTCGCCGGCAAGGTCGAATCGCTCACCCTGCCCCACACCCTGGCGGTGAACAACGGCGACGCTTACGTGGCGGCCTGCGAGGCCGGCTTCGGGCTGATCCAGGTGCCGGTCTATCACGTCACCCGTCAGCTCGCCGCCGGCACCCTGGTCGAGGTCCTGCCCGAGTTCCGCGCCCCGCCGCTGCCGGTCAACCTGCTCTACCCCCAGAACCGCCACCTCTCGCCGCGGGTGCGGGTCTTCGTCGACTGGCTCGCCGAAGTGTTCGCCCGCCCGACCTGACGCCCCGCCACTATTCCGGCGGCGCGAACAGTGATGTTCATCGAAGCGATTTATCCTCGCGGGCCCAGGCCCTAGAATCCCCAGCCTGCAACCCTGCGTCGAGACTCCCTTGCTGACCATCCTGGGCATCACCGGCCCGATCTTCCTGCTCATCGCGATCGGCTTCGCCGCCGTGCGCCTGGGCCTGCTGACCCGCGCCGAGATGCGCCCGCTGGGCGTCTTCGTCATCAACGTGGCCCTGCCGGCGCTGCTGTTCAAGGCCATGTCGGCCCGCGCCCTGGGCGAACTGGTCAGCGGCCACCTGCTGGCGGTCTACACCGCCGGCTCGCTGCTCGCCGCCGGCATCGTGCTCGCCGTCAGCGGCTTCGCCCGGGGTCGCGGCCTGCAGGCCGGCGCGGTGCACGCCCTCGGCGCCTCCATGTCGAACAGCGCCTTCATCGGCTACCCGATCGCTCACCAGGTGTTCGGACCCGTGGCGGGCAGCGCGCTCGCCGTCTATGCCCTCGTCGAGGGGCTGGTGATGATGCCGCTGCTGCTCACCCTCGCCGAAGTGGCCGGCAGCGGTGCCCAGCGCTGGACCACCGTGCTGCGGGAGATCCTGCGCCGCCTCACCCGCAACCCTTTCATCCTCGCCATGTCCGCCGGCGTGGCCTGGACCGCCACCGGCCTGACGATGCCGCTGCCCCTCGCCAAGGCCATCGACATGCTGTCGGTCGCCTCCGCGCCGGTCGCCCTGTTCTGCATCGGCGGCACCCTCGCCGGGCTCAGCCTGCGCGGAATGCTCGGCGACATCGCCTTCATCGTCGGCGGCAAGCTGCTGCTCCACCCCCTGTGCGTGTTCGCGCTGCTGTGGGCGTTTCCCGGCAGCGACCGCCAGCTCGCCAGCGCCGCCCTGCTCAACGCCGCCATGCCGATGCTGTCGATCTACCCGCTGCTATCGCAGAAGTTCGGCCACGAAGGCGTCAGCGCCGCCGCCCTGGTCGCCGCCACCAGCGCCTCCTTCGTCACCATCAGCGCCCTGCTGTGGGGGCTCGGCATCGGCTGAGGCGCCGCGCCGGGCTGGTAAGCTGCGCCCGTCACCCCCGACCCGCCGCCCCGCCCATGCGCTTCCCCGCCCCGCTCCTCGAAGGCCGCCTCGTGCGGCGCTACCAGCGCTTCCTCGCCGACGTGGACACGCCCGCCGGCCTCGTCACCGCCCACTGCCCCAACACCGGCTCGATGCAAGGCTGCAAGGACGCTGGGATGCGGGTGTGGCTGTCGCCCGCCGACAACCCCGCGCGCAAGCTCGCGTGGACCTGGGAACTGGTCGAGACCGCCCCCGGCGTGATCGTCGGCGTGCACACCGGGCGCAGCAACGCCCTGGTGCGCGAGGCCATCGAGGCCGGCACGGTGCCCGAACTCGCCGGCTACCCGACGATCCGCCCCGAACAAAAGTACGGCGAAGGCAGCCGCATCGACCTGCTGCTGCAAGCCCCCGGCCGGCCCGACTGCTACGTGGAGGTCAAGAACGTCACCGCCGCCGTCGAGGGTGGCGTGGGCTACTTCCCGGATGCCGTCACCACCCGCGGCGCCAAACACCTGCGCGAGATGTCCGCGATGGTCGCCGCCGGCCACCGGGCAGTGCTGGTGTTCTGCGTGCAGCGCGGCGACGTGACCGAAGTGCGCCCCGCCGACCACATCGACCCCGCCTACGGCCAGGCCCTGCGCGAAGCCCTCGCCGCCGGCGTCGAAGTCATCGCCCTGGGCGCCACGGTCTTCCCCGACGGCATCGCCCTCGAACGCCGGCTGGCCGTGGTGGTGCCGTAAGGCACGCACCCGTCGTTCGGATTGCCGCGCTGTCGGACTGGGGGCCGACCTGCAAACACGCTGCACCGCCCTGGATTTTCGGCCAGCGGGTGGCGCATCCAGCGAGACAGGCGACCGACGCGGGTAAGATGGCGGCATCCTCGGAAGGTCTGCGTCCATGAACGACAACGAAGCCCGTGCCCGCATCCTCATCAACACCCAGCTCACCGATCAGGGCTGGAACATCCATGACGCCAACGCCGTGCGCTACGAAGTGGCGCTCGCCGATGGTGGCTTTGCCGACTACGTGCTCTACGACCGGCGCGGTCGTCCGCTGGCGGTCATCGAGGCCAAGCGTTTTTCCATCGATCCCCGTTTCGCCGCGGCCCAGGCCCGACGCTACGCCCAGCAGCTCGGTGTGGCCTACGTCTTTCTGGCCAACGGCCGCGAAACCCAGTTCTGGGAATGGCAGGCCGAAGCCCATCCCCGGCCAGTCAAGACCTTCTTCAAGCAGGACGACCTCGAACGCCGGGCCGCCACGCTCCAGCTGCGCCGCAACCCGCAGGATGTGCCCACCGACACCCGCATCGCCGGGCGCTATTACCAGATCGCCTGCATCGACGCCCTGTGCCGTGAGATCGGCCTTGGCCGGCGCAAACTGCTCGTCGAGATGGCCACCGGCACCGGCAAGACGCGCACCGCCGCCGCCTTCATCAAGCGCCTGTTCGAAGCGCACTGCATCACCCGGGTGCTCTTTCTGGTGGACCGCAACCCCCTCGCCATCCAGACCATCGACGCCCTCACCGAACACCTGCCCGACTACCCCGCCTACGTCCAGCGCAGCGGCCAGCGCTTTCAGGACGAAAAGAACATCACCGTCACCACGCTGCAGAGCATGGTCAACATCTACCGCGATTACTCCCCCGGCTATTTCGATCTCATCATCAGCGACGAATGCCACCGCAGCATCTATGGCAAATGGAGCGGGGTACTCAAATACTTCGACGGCATCCAGCTCGGGCTCACCGCCACCCCCTGCGTGGCGCCGGCGGCCGACCCCGGCGACGACGAAGACCAGCTCTTCGTGCGCGACACCCTGCGGTTCTTTGAAGTCGATCAGCCCACCTACTCCTACACCCTCAAGCAGGCCATTGCCGACGGCCATCTCGCGCCCTACCAGATCTACCGGGCCAAGACGGTGCTCACCGCGGCCGAGGGCGGCTTTCCGGTCAAGCGCGACGAACTCGACTGGCACGGCATGGATGCCGACACCCGCGCCGAACTCGAACTGCTCTTCGGCACCGAAGACACCATCGTCGTCGACCCTTCCGCCCTCGAACGCCGCTTCACCATCCCCGAGCGCAACCGCGCCATCGTCCGCGAGTTCCGGCAGGTCTACGACAATGGCTACATGGATGGCGCCGGCGTGCTGCGCAAGCCGCTCCTGGGCAAGACCATCGTGTTTGCCGTCACCAAGCGCCACGCCGCCACCCTGGCCGAGATGTTCGACCACGCTTTTGCCGATCTCAAACCCGACCCCGCCACCCGCTACGCCGATTACGTCGTCTCCGACCTCGGCCCCGACGACGAAGCCGACGCCTACACCAAGATCCGCCGCTTCAAGAAAGACAAGTTTCCCCAGATCCTCGTCTCGGTGAACATGCTCGACACCGGCTTCGACTGCCCCGAGATCGTCAATCTTGTTTTCGCCCGCTTCACCCGGTCGAGCATCCTCTACCAGCAGATGCGCGGCCGCGGCACCCGCAAGCTCCCTGGCAAGCCCATCTTCACCCTGTTCGATTTCGTCGGCGTCACCGATCTCCACGGCGACGCCGACACCTGGGGCGAAGGCGGCGTGGTCACCGAGCCGGCACGCAAGCGCTACCAGCCGCGCCGCCTGCTCGGCCTCGACATCCACGACCAGATCGACCCCGCCAGCCGGGGCTGGATGACCCTCGACGAAGACGGCAAGCTCGTCATCCCCGGCGCCGTCGAAGCCCGCGCCGCCGAACTCGGAGCGCAGTTCGAAGCCTGGCTGCTCCGCCAGACCGGGCTCGATGCCGAACAGGAACGCTGGCTTGCCCTACTCGGCAACCAGATCCGCGCCAACGCCGACAGCCTCGACGCCCTCCAGCCCGAGCACTTCGCCTGCTTCCATGTCTTCGAGCAGCTTGGCGGCCTCCCCGGCGCCCTGCGCATCTTTGGCGGCCCCGCGCCCCTCGATGCCCTGCTTGCCGGCCTCAACGCCGCCCTCTTCGGCACCGACGATGGCTCGCCCCCGCGCCCGGGCGACGCCCCCGCCGCCAACCGCTGAAACCCCGCCGGCCCACCGCCGGCATTGACCTCGCCGTCCTGTTTGCCACAATGGCGGCCCTTTCGACGTTCCCGCCAGCGCCCATCCCATGCCCCTCACCCCCGACATGCGCCGGTCCATCGACCAGATCCGCGACTACCTCTTCGGCGGTGGCTACCCCGATCCCGTCAGCAACGCCGAACAGCTCTCCTTCCTGTTCTTCTTCTACCTCGTCGAAGGCATCGACGCCGCCAACCAGAGCAAGGCCAAGGTCCACAAGCTCGCCTACACCCCCTTGTTCGATGGCGACTGGACCCTCAAGAACCCCCTCAACGCCCCCGCCGAAGGCGTCACCACCATCCCGCGCTCGCGCTTTCGCTGGTCCGTGTGGGCCAAGGGCCTGAATGGCGAAGCCCTGGTGCGCTTTGTGCGGGATGAAGTCTTCCCCTTCTTTGCCGAACTCGGCCAGCGCACCGCCCACAACTTCATGGACGGCGCCCGACTCACCATCGACGAACCCACCGTGTTCACCCAGGTCGTCAGCCTCGTCGACGGCCTGCGCCTCGACCAGTCCGACGCCGACACCAAGGGCGACCTCTTCGAACACGTCCTGCGCCAGATCCGGCAGGCCGGCGAGCTCGGCCAGTTCCGCACCCCGCGCCACATCATCCGCGCCATCGTCGAGATGATCGACCCGCAGCTCGGCGAAACCATCTACGACCCCGCCGCCGGCACCGCCGGCTTTCTGGTGGCCGCCTACAACCACCTGCGCCTCGCCCACTCCAGCCCCGCCGCCATCCATGAAGACGAAGTGGACGGCAAGCGCCAGCGCCGTGGCTACGGCGACCGCCTCTCCGGCCCCGAAGTCGCCCGCCTGCAGACCGGCACCTTCTACGGCAACGACGTGGACCCCAAGATGGTCCGCCTCGCCACCATGAACCTCACCCTGCGCGGCCTGCCCGACGTGCGCATCCTCAAGCGCAACGTGCTCACCCGCGCCCTCGATGCCGCCGAGAAGGCCGAACTCGGCCTGCCCGAGCGGGGCTACGACGTCATCCTTGCCAACCCGCCTTTCTCCGGCCGGGTGGACAAGGCCCGCATCATCGAAGACGTGAAGGTCGGCACCACCACCGCCACCGAGCTGCTCTTCCTCAAGTACATGCTCGACAGCCTGCGCGAAGGCGCCGCCGATGGCGAAGGCGGCGGGCGCTGCGGGGTGATCGTGCCCGAAGGCGTGCTGTTTGGTTCCACCGGCGCCCACCGCGAGCTGCGCCGCCAGCTCATCGAGAACAACCGCGTCGAGGCCGTGCTCAGCCTGCCCGGCGGCGTGTTCCAGCCCTATTCGGGCGTCAAGACCTCGGTGCTGTTCTTCCGCCGGGGCGGGCGCACCGGGCAGGTGCTCTTCCTCCACGCCGACCACGACGGCTACAAGCTCGACGCCAACCACGACGCCCCGGTGGCCGACGACGACCTGCCCGCCCTCGCCGACGCCTACCGCCGCCGCGCCGCGCTGGCCGCCACCTGGGCCGCCCGCGATCCCGACGCCGAATGGACCGAGAAGTGGTGGTTTGCCGACACCGCCCAGCTCCGCGCCAACGACTTCAACCTCTCCGCCGGCCGCTACCGCCCCATGAGCCGCAGCACCGTCGAACACCGCGACCCCCGCGAACTGCTCGCGGAACTGGCGGCGATCGAAGCGGAGATAGCGGAGGAGGTGGAGGGGCTGCGGGGGTTGCTGGGGGAGGGGGTATGAACGCTTGGCCAATAGCCTGTCTAGCCGATATTGCGGACATCACGATGGGGCAATCCCCACCAGGTGAAACTTACAACGAGAGGGGTAACGGCTTGCCATTTTTTCAAGGTAAGTCGGAATTTGGAGAGACATATCCAATACCGCGTAAATGGTGCAGTGAGCCAAAGAAGGTCGCTGAGCCAGGGGATATTCTTATTTCGGTTCGGGCACCTGTTGGGCCAAGCAACCTTGCCGACACCCGTTGCTGTATTGGTCGCGGACTAGCATCAGTACGTGCAAAAACCGATTTTCTTGATGTTCAGTATCTTAGGTATTGCATACGTCACGCTGAGCCAACGCTCGCTAGCTTGGGACAGGGTTCTACTTTTGCAGCAATCGGAAGGACAGAGCTGGCATCGACAAAAGTCCCGGTCCCCCCGCTCCCCGAACAACGCCGCATCGTCGACATCCTCTCCCGCGCGGAAGGCATCGTCCGGCTGCGGCGGGAGGCGGAGAAGAAGGCCGCCGAGCTGATTCCGGCGCTGTTCATCGAGATGTTCGGCGACCCGGCGGCGAATCCGAAGGGATTGCCGCTTGTGCCGCTCGGGGCGCTGCTGGAGGACGGGCCGCAAAACGGTTTGTACAAACATAGTTCCCATTACGGCGAGGGAACGCCCATCCTGCGTATTGACGCCTTCTATGATGGCCGTGTCCGTGACATGGCAAGCCTGAAGAGAGTTCGGGTTTCAGAAGACGAACGCCACAAGTTCCGCCTGAATTCGCGTGACATCGTGATCAATCGGGTCAATAGCGTTGAATACCTCGGAAAGAGCGCCATTATTCCGCTTCTTGTGGAACCAACGGTATTCGAATCCAACATGATGCGGATGACGTTGAATGAAGGGCGTGTTTTTCCGGAGTTTCTGATAGAGCTTCTGCAAACGGCGTATGCCAAAAGGCATTTTCTCGCCAATGCGAAGCACGCGATCAATCAGTCAAGCATCAATCAGCAAGACGTAAAGACAATCGCGGTTCCCTTGCCCCCCATCGACCTCCAGCGCCAGTTTGCCCAGCGCGTCGAAGCCATCCGCGCCCTCCAGGCCCAGCAAGCCGCCGCCACCGCCAAGGCCCAGGCCAGCTTCGACGCCCTGCTGGCCCAGGCTTTCCCGGCCTGAGGCGGCGTCGCGGGCGTTGCCCGCACCCCCGATCCAGCCCTTAACTGAACCATTGATGCTTTTTGCTGCATCGATGCAGTTCCGAACTCCGGCATTGCTGCAAAAAGCATCAATGGTCCAGTTCGGAACTGCACCGATGCACTTGAAAGCTGCATCGGTGCTGCTATCAAGTGCATCGGTCCAGTTGATAACTGCGTTGCCGCTGCTTAAAGCAGCAACCGCGGAGTTCGGAACTGCATCGATGCAGTGATGTGCTCCGGTGCCCGTCCGGGATGCGGCGAGGGCAAAAAAAACGCGTGCCCAGGGCACGCGGTAAAGGGAAAGGGCAGGAGGGGCCCGTTCCAGGTCAACGGGGGCGGGCCTGCCGGGCTGCGGCCCGGTGGGGTTCAGGCGTCCGGGGTGGTGGGCTTGGCCCTGGGCTTGCGGGTGCGCACCGAGATCGCTTCCTTGAGGGCTTCGAGGGCGGCGCCCTTGCCGGACACCTTGGCCAGGGCATAGCCGTCGTAGGAGGCGCTGAGGACATCGCTGCCGAGGGCCATCTGGGTGTCCTCACCCTTGGAGAGCAGGGCGCGCAGGCGCTGGATGCGCGGGCGCAGGGTATCGAAGGCAAGCATGTCGCCCTGGGCTTCGGCAAGGTCGAAGGTGGAGGGGAGCATGGCCTTGCTCTGATCCAGCACGATGAGCGTCTGGCGGCAGAAGGCTTCGGATTTGTCTCCCATCTTGGGCAGCTTCTGGCGCTGCTCGGGGGTGAGTTCGATGAAGTTGGCGAAGTGCTTTTCGAGGGTGTCGAGGGCGGCGTCGATGGCGGCCACGGCGTCGGCGGTGAGGTCGAGGGAGATCAGGTTCTGGCTCATGGGGTGGAATCCTGCATTGATCGGAGGGTTGCACCCGTGCCGGGCGCAGGACGGGATTCTAGGCGAAAGAATGCGATGGGGATATATGCCATTAGGAATAGGCGCGCGGGGGCGGGAGGCTTCTCGCAAGCCGGGCGTGCGTGTTCGTGCTGACGTGGTGGATTACACGTCGGATGAATGCCTCGCGTCGATGGTTACGAGGGGTCAGCGAAGCGCGTTGAGGATTCTCTCGGCTTCGGGCCACGGCAGGCGCCGCTTGCCCGATTTCATGCGGTCGAGCACGAGGAGGGCGGCATCTACCGTCAGCAACTGGTGCTCGATCATGGCGCACAGCAGTCCGATGGTGCCCATGACAGCGACTTGCTCAGAATCGGCAACAAGGCGCAGGTTGGTGTCGCCTGTCAGCAGCGTGCAGTCTTCCTGCTTTGCAAGGGCTAGCGCCAGGTAGTCGTTGTGGCTGGGTTTGGCGCCATGGCGTGCTGGGAGCTGGTGGTTGTAGCGACCTGGCAGTTGCTGAGCATAGGCCACAAAATCGCCGCGGACCTCCATGATCTGCAGGCCCAGTGCTTCGAGCTCCGGGCTGCCGGGCTCGATTTCTTCGTAATAGAGCAGGTCAGGAATGCCAAACTGCATCGGAAGCCGGAAGAGCGTTTCCATCAACGCGCCGGATTCCATGTCGATCAGGATGTTTGCATCACTGATGAGCAGGCGCATCTGCCGATTCCAGTTGGCGTTCTTTGTGGAAGCGCATCATTGGGATGCCCAGCAGCTCCGCCGCCTTGCCCTCGGAGATGTATTGCTCGGCCAGGGCGCGGTACACCAATTGATCGAACAGGCGCGGGTGTTCTTGCGGCAGCGCCTGGCCAGGTTCGTTCGTGCGCCAGCCTTTGGCAGAAAACCGCTTGAACATCGACAGATGGGTCGCGTCCGTGATCACGCCACACTGTTTGGCGCGTTGCAGCCATCCGGCCATCGACAGACCGAACTCGTGTTTGAGCACGTACAACTCTTGCCATTCCAGCGCGTGGCGGTGCTGCCCGAGCGACTGCAGCACTGAAACCCGTGGTGCGAGGAATGCACCCGCAAAGCGGTCGCAAGCCTTCTCTTCGTTCAGGTCGTCGGCCAGTCGTCCATCCAGCAGCAGATGTCCCAGTTCATGTGCCAGCGTGAATCGCTGCCGATCACCCGGCCACCGTTGGGAAACGGCAACGACCGGATACTCGCGGCCGTCTTCTGTTCGCGCCCGGGCGGTCAGGCCGGAAAACCCCGGATTCTCTTCGTCGACCACGATCACCAGCAGGCCCAGTCCTTCAAGGGTGTCGGTGAGATCGGCGATCGAGTTCATGCCCAGCTGCCACGCGTTACGCGCCGTATCCGAGAATGCATCGATCTCATCCAGCGAGGCGATGTGTTCGGGCAGGTCAGCGGGTGGGGCAAAGGCTGGAAACGGTAGCTCGGGAAAGGCGCCGAGCAGTTCCACCCGCTTTTCCACCAGCTCGACGACCTTGATCTGCAGGGCATCCTGCGCTGTCTTGCCAAAGGTTGAGCGTTTGCGGAACTCGGATTGCAACAGTTCGACTGAATGCGTTCGGAAAAAATATTCTGTTCGAATGCCGCAGGCGCGTGCCAGCTTGAGGAGCTGTGACGAAGATGGGGTGAGGAGACCTTTTTCGTACTTCTGGATGGCGGTGTGAGAGACACCAACCTTTTCACCCAGCGCACCCAGGGTAAGCCCGGCGGCCAGTCGTGCTTGACGAATACGATCGGCAATCATGGGCGCCTCCTTGGATGTGGGTTTAAAAGAATCATAATTATAGGGAATTTTTAAACCTTCCGGGGATGTCGACTGCATCGCCCGGCGCCCCTCGGTTTTCCACAATAGGGCCGCCCCCAATGTGGACGATCACAATTTTCCGCTTCTCCCGGCGTCGCCAAGATGGCGACATGGAATCAACCGCCGGAGGAGAAGCCGTCATGGAACAACAGAAAAAGCAACCGTTCTACAAGATCCTGTACGTACAGGTGCTGTTCGCCATCGTGTGTGGCGTGCTGCTGGGGTATTTCGAGCCCAAGCTGGGGGTGGACTTCAAGCCCCTGGGCGACGGCTTCATCAAGTTGGTCAAGATGATCATCGCGCCGGTGATCTTCTGCACCGTGGTGCATGGCATCGCCGGTATGCAGGACATGAAGAAGGTCGGCCGGGTGGGCGGCAAGGCGCTGCTGTACTTCGAGGTGGTGTCGACCCTGGCGCTGGCCATCGGCCTGGTGGTGGCCAACGTCGCCCAGCCGGGCGCCGGCTTCAACGCCGACGTGAGCACCCTCGACACCAAGGCCATCGGCGACTACACCGCCAAGGCCAAGGCGCAGAGCACCACCGAGTTCATCCTCAACATCATTCCCGCCACCTTCGTCGATGCCTTCGCCAAGGGCGACATCCTGCAAGTGCTGCTGCTGGCGATCCTGTTCGGCTTCTCGCTGGCCGCGATGGGCGACAAGGGCAAGCCGGTGTTCGACTTCGTGGAGCAGATCTCCCACGTGATGTTCGGCATCGTCAATACCGTGATGAAGCTCGCCCCGCTGGGCGCCTTCGGCGCGATGGCCTTCACCATCGGCAAGTACGGCGTCGCCTCGCTGGTGCCGATGGCCAAGCTGATGGGTGCGTTCTACCTCACCTGCTTCCTGTTCGTGGTGCTGGTGCTGGGGTCCATCGCCCGCTATACCGGCTTCTCGATCTTCAAGTTCATCAAGTACATCCGCGAGGAACTGCTGATCGTGCTGGGCACCTCGTCCTCCGAATCCGCCCTGCCGCGCCTGATGCACAAGCTCGAGAAGCTCGGCTGCGCCCGCTCGGTGGTCGGCCTCGTCGTGCCCACCGGCTACTCCTTCAACCTGGACGGCACCAACATCTACATGACGATGGCCGCGCTGTTCATCGCCCAGGCCACCAACACCGACCTGACCCTGACCCAGGAGCTGTCGATTCTGATCGTCGCGATGCTCACCTCGAAGGGCGCCAGCGGCATCACCGGTGCCGGCTTCATCACCCTGGCCTCGACGCTGGCGGTGGTGCCGACCATTCCGGTGGCCGGCATGGCGCTAATCCTGGGCATCGACCGCTTCATGAGCGAGGCCCGCGCGCTGACCAACTTCGTCGGCAACGCGGTGGCCACCGTGGTGGTGTCCCGCTCCGAGAACGAACTCGACATGGCGCAGATGCACGCCGTGCTCAACGGCCAGGGCGTTGGCGAACCGGCCGCGGCGGCCATGACGGCGACCGTCGCCGCCACCCGCTGAGCATTCCCGAATCCCATTGGCAAACCGGCCCGACTCACGTCGGGCCGGTTTTTTCACATCTGAGCGTGACGCATTTGTGACGCCGGCGGGCGCGCACACCCTTCGCGGGTTGTGTCGCCCCGCCGCGAGCGGTGACAATGCGCAGGATTTAACAATTCCCTTCACTTTCCCCTCACCCGACCTCCGGCATGATTCGTGACGTAAAGGCCGCTGCGCTCGACTGGCTGCGCCTCTTGCCCTTGTTCGCCGGCTTCGTCGGCCTGTACGTCGCGCTCGACAAGGTCAGCTTCGGCCATCCGCTGTTCGGCCTCAACATCACCCCGTGGAACCCCGCTCCGGCGCTCGGCCTGGTGCTGGTGATGCGCTTCGGGCAGGCCGCCTGGCCGGCCCTGGCGCTGGCCGTGGTGCTGGCCGAAATCTTCGTTCACGGGAGCATCGCGCCCGGCGCGACGGAGATCGTCTCGGGCCTGCTGCTGGCCGGCGGCTACGCGCTGCTCGGCCAGAACCTGGCCAACCGCCTGCCCCGCGACGCCCTGCTCGACGACCGCCGCACCCTGGTGGCCTGGCTGGTGCGCGTGGCGATCGGGTCGCTGATCATCAGCCTGCTGTACCTGTTCTCGCTGCGCGCCTTCGGGGTGCTGGCGCCCTCCGGCTGGTGGCCGGGGCTCAAGCACCTGTGGGTGGGCGACGGCGTCGGCATCGTGGTGATGATGCCGCTGCTGCTGTGGCTCACCAGCAAGCGCGGGCGCCGCCGCCTGCGCCGCTCGATCTTCAACCGCGAGGCCTTCGGCTACCTGCTGCTCGGCGTCGCGTCCCTGTGGCTGGCCTTCGGGGTGGGCGGACACAGCGGCTTCAAGCTGTTCTACCTGCTGTTCCTGCCGATCATCTGGGCCGCCGGCCGTCACGGCATGGCCGGCGCCATCGTCTGCGCGGCAGGGCTCCAGGTCGGCGTCATCGTCGCGATGCGGGTGCTGCAGTACAGCGCGGTGACGGTGGCCGAACTGCAGATCCTGGCCATGGCGATGGCGGTGGTGGGGTTCTTCATCGGCGCGGTGGTCAACGAGCAACGCCGCACCAACGACGACCTGCGCCACAGCCTGCGCCTGGCCGCCGCCGGCGAAATGGCCGGTGCCCTCGCCCACGAGCTGCACCACCCGCTCACCGCCCTCAGCGCCTACGCCGGCGCCTGCGAACGCCTGGTCGAGCGGGGCGAAACCGGCGAACAGCTGCAGGCCGCGGTGCGCTGCGTCAAGCGCGAGGCGGTCAAGGCCGGTGAAGTGGTGCGACGCCTGCAGGATTTCTTCCGCACCGGCGAGCCCCAGCCCGAATCGGTCCGTCTGGCCGATCTGGTCGAGGCCGCGGTGGCGCCCTACCGGGTGCGCGCCGAGCAGGCCGGCATCCGCCTGCGGGTGGCGGCGATGCCCGAGGTGACCCTGCTGGTGGACCGCCTGCAGATGGAAGTCGTGCTGCGCAGCCTGCTCGCCAACGCCTTCGAGTCGGTGGCCGACAGCCCCCGACAGCCTCGCCGGGTGTGGGTGGCGGCCTGGAAGGAAGGCACCGAGCTGGCCTGCCTGCGGGTCGAGGATTCGGGCCAGGGGCTCAGCCCGGAACGGGTGAATCACCTGTTCGAGCCCCAGGAGGCGATCAGCGACGGCGGCCGCGGCTTCGGCCTGGCGATCAGCCGCGCCATCGTCGCCACCCACGGCGGTCGCCTGTGGGGCGAGGTGGCCAACCACGGCATCTTCAAGATCGAGCTGCCGATCATCGGCAGCGACGGCCTGCCGCCGCCGACCGAGCCGGTGTTCTCCGAGAGCGACATCTGAGCAAAGCGCGCCGTTGAAGCGCGTCCGGCACGGCTGCATACTGGCCGGGTGTCAGTCAGCGGAGGATTCCGTCATGGTTCAACGCAACCCCGCGCCGTGCCCCGAGCCCGACGACGAGGACGTCCTGCCCTTCGACGGCCTGGTGCGCTACGAGCGCCACGTGCCGATCCACCAGGTGTCCTATTACCTGTGCGGCGAGCTGCAGGCGCCGCAGTTCTACACCGAGCTGTTCTACACCCTGCGCACCGCCGCCGAGACCGACCTGATCTACCTGCACATCAACTCGCCCGGCGGCGATTTCAACACCGGCCTGCAGATCATCAACAACATGCTGGCCTCCGAGGCCCACGTGGTCACCGTGCTGGAGGCGCGGGCGTATTCGATGGCGGCCTTCATCTTCTTGTCGGGCGACGAGCTGATCGTCCACGACAACTGCCAGCTGATGTTCCACACCTATTCGAGCAGCTTCGCCGGCAAGGGCAGCGAGCAGATGGCCGAGGTGCACGCGCTGGGGAGCTGGTTCGAGAAGGTGACGACGCGCATCTGCACGCCTTTCCTGAGCGCCACCGACATCGCCCACATCCTGCAGGGCAGCGACCTGTGGATGGATTCGGACGAAATCCGCCGCCGCCTCGGGCGCATCAAGCCGCCCACCCGGACGCCGCGCAAACCTGCCGCCAGGCCGGCCTCCGATGCCCAGGCCAAGGCCACCGACGCCCCGCCGCGCCGCAAGGCCGGCAAGCCGAAGGACGCCTGAGGCGCCGCACGCCTGGCCGCGTGTCAGTCGTATTCGGCGCGGCGGATGATGGCGTGCTTGGGGGTGTTCTTGACGTGGATCTTCCACCACACGCCGGGCAGCGTGTCGCCCCAGGCGATGGCCTTGCGGGGCAGCGTGAGCGGGTCGTCGGCGGGGGTGGCCGGGGCGCGCTCGCAGGTGGTGGCGGTGATCCAGCCGGCCTCGGCGCAGGCCGCCACGCTGCGCATGTCGTGGCTACCGAAGGGGTAGCAGAAATGGCGCATCGGCTCGCCGAGGGCGTCTTCGAGGATCGCCTTGCTGCCCGCCACCTCGGCCTTCACGGTGGCGTCGTCCTGCTGGGCGAGGCGCACGTGATTGACCGAGTGGCCGCCGAAGTCGCAGCCCTCGGCCCGAAGCGCGCGGATGCGCGCGGCGCTCATCAGCGGTGGCGTCGGGCGGTTGTCACGGGCGAACCACGCAGACGGTTTGCCCAGCAGCCCGGCGATCAGATAGACCATCGCCGGAAAACCGTGCTTCTGCAAAATTGGCCAGGCGTGGTCGGCGAAGTTGTCGTAGCCGTCGTCGAAGGTGAGCGCCACTGCCCGTGGCGGGATCGGCGCCTCGCCGCGCACGCAGGCCAGCACCTGATCCATCGACAGCACCGTGTAGCCAAAGCGCTTGAGGAAGGCCATCTGCGCGGCAAAACGATCGACCCGGCAGTAGGTGGAGCGGTGCTTCGCCATCTCGCCTTCGAGGGTCGCGAAGGGGCCGACCTGGTGGTACATCAGGATGTTGATGCCGTGGCTCATCGAAGGTGCTCCGGAATCAACCGCCGCCGGCGAGGCGGGCGTAGAGGGCCTGATACTGGCCGATGACCGTGGCCTCGCCGAAATCCTCGGTGACGCGCCGGGCGCCGGCGGCCGCGAGGGCCTGCTGCAGCGCCGGGGCTTCGATCATCTCGCGCAGGCCGCTCGCCAGCGCGGTCGGGTCGTCGCAGGGCACCACGATGGCGTCCTCGCCGGGGCGGGCGATCTCGCGGGCGCCGCGGAAGGCGGTGGCCACCAGCGGCTTGCCGTAGGCCCAGGCCTCGAGGATCACGTTGCCGAGGGTTTCCTCGTCGCGGGACGGGAACACCACCATGTCGGCCACGTGCAGCCACTGGGCCGGGTCCTGCTGCCAGCCGGCCCACACGATGCGCTCGAAGATGCCCAGCTGGCGGGCCTGCGCTTCCAGCGCCGGGCGCAGCGAGCCGTCGCCCAGCAGGATCAGGCGCAGGCGGCGGCCGGCGAGCTCGGCCGGCAGGCGCGCGAAGGCGTCGAGCAGGTTGGCGTGGCCCTTCACCTTCACGAAGCGGCCGGGGTGGATCATCAGCCAGTCGTCGTCGCGGGCGTCGATCTGGCGGCGGATCGCGTCCATCGCCGCCGGGTCGGGCGGCGTGGCGGCGTCGGCAAAGTTGGTGACGTGGAAGACGCGGTCGGCCGGCAGCCCGCCCTTCACCATCCAGTCGCACAGGCCGCGGGTGTTGCCGATCCAGGCGTGGGCGTGGCGGAAGGGGTCGAGCTTGTAGTAGCCGCCCAGCCGGGCGATGTGCACCTGGCCGAGGCCGCGCTTGAGGTGGGTGAGGCGCGTCGCGCGGCCCATGTAGGTCTGCACGACGGGGGCGTGGCTGGCGCGGGCGTAGCGGCTCACCTGCCAGCGGGAGTATGGGTCCCACACCGTGCGCATCGGCAGGCCGCCGGTGGGGATGCCGGCGAGGTGGTGGGTGGCGAGGTCGCCGCCGGCGCGCACCAGCGCCTGCACGGGCTCGCCGGCGCGTTGCATGGCGCGCAGGAAGCGCACGAACCAGCGTTCGGCGCCGCCCATTTCGCGGGTGCCGATGATGTGGAGCGACGGAATGCTCATTGCGGGCCTCCCAGCACCCGGCGATAGACGGCGAGGTTGCCCTCGACCATCGCGTCGATGGAAAACTCAGCCAGGATGCGCGCCCGGCCGGCGGCGCCGAAGCGCGCGCGCAGGGCCGCGTCGGCGCACAAGCGGTCGATGGCGGCGGCGAGCTGGGCTTCGTTGCCGGGTTCGATCAGGAGGCCGGTGACGCCGTCCAGCACCGCCTCGGGCAGCCCGCCGGCGCGGGTGGTGACGATGGGCACGGCGGCGGCCGAGGCCTGCAGCAGCGACACGCCCAGCCCTTCCATGTCGGCCGGGTGCACCAGCAGGTCGAGCCCGCCCAGCCAGCGCGGCAGATCGTGGCGGAAGCCGGCGAAGCGCACCGCGGCATCCAGCCCGCGGCTGTGCACCTCGGCGCGCAGCTCGGCCTCCAGCGGGCCCTGGCCGAAGATCAGCACGACCAGCTTGGGGTGCTTTTCGAGCAGGCCCGGCAGCACGGAGAGCAGGTAGCGGTGGCCCTTGCGGGGGATCATCTGCGCCACCACGCCGGCGACCAGCGCATCGGCGGGCAGGCCGAACTCGGCGCGGAAGGCGGCGCCATCGACTGGCGCGAGGTAGGGCGTGGCGTCCACGGCGCTCCTCACGCAGGTGACCTTGCCCGGCGCGAGGCCTTCGGACAGCAGCACCTGGCGGATGCCCTCGGAGATGGTGATCACGTGGTCGTAGAGGCGGTACTTGATCGCCACCGCGAGGCGGGATTCGGGGTTGTCCACCCGCCTTGAGAGCACGCAGGGCACGCCGGCGAGCTTTGCGGCGAGGCCGCCCCAAGTGTCAGCGCCGCGGCGGCTGTGCAGATGCACGAGGTCGGGCCGCTCGGCGCGGATCAGGCTGGCCAGGCGCAGCACCATGCCCGGATCGCCGTCGCCGCCCATCTTCATCGGCACCACGCGCACGCCGGCGGGCTGCTGGCGGGCAGTGTCGCTGCCGGTGGGGCAGGCCAGCAGGTTGTCGATGCCGCGGGCGGCGAGGCCCTCGACGATGTACTGCACCTGACGCGCGCCGCCGTACAAAAACTTGCCGGCTTCCACGTGGAGGATTTTCATTGCGCGCCTCCGACGGCCAGCATGGCCTGGGCGCGTTCGATGACCATTTCCGGGGTGATGTCGCGCAGGCAGGTGAACTTGCCGCCGCAGGTGGGGCGGCGCTTGCAGGGCGAGCATTCCAGCCCCAGCCAGATCACGCTGCCGGTGGGCCGGCCGGTGTTGGTGTAGGGGCAGGTGGAGCCGAAGATGGCGACGGTGGGCTTGGCCAGCGCGGTGCCCATGTGGGTGAGGCCGGTATCGACGCCGATCACCAGCGCCGAGCGGGCGATCACGGCGACGGCTTCGGGCAGGCGGGTCTGACCGGCGAGATTGACGATGCGCGGGTCGGCCGCGGCGATGCGGGCGGCAGCTTCGACGTCGGCCGGGCCGCCGAGAATCACCGGCGTGAGGCCGGTGGCGTCGATGAGCTGGGGGGCGAGCGCCTGCCAGGCGTCCTCGAACCAGTGCTTCTGCGGGCGGGTGGTGAAGGGCGCGAAGACGGCGTAACGGCCGCTTGCCTGACCGTGCAGCCCGTGGGCGGCGAGCTTGGCCACGGCGCTGGCGTCGGCCGCCGGGGCGACGTGAAGCGTGGGCAGGAAGTCGCCGGCATCCACGCCCAGGTGCCGGGCGAGGAACTGGTATTCGGAGCCGATGCGCTTGATCTCGCCGCCACGGGGGATGACCTCGGTCATCAGCAGCTGGCTGCCTTCCTTCGAGCCGAGGCCGATGCGGCGTTTCGCGCCGGAAAGCCAGGTGATGAAACCGCTTTTTAGCAGGCCCTGCAGATCGAGGGCGACGTCGAATTTGCGGGCGTGGAGCGCCCGCCGCAGAGCGAGCACGCGGCGGGCGAGTTCGAGCTTCTGGCCGTTCTTCCAGAGCTTGACCCACTCGGCTTTGCTCCACGTGATGACCTCGTCGATGGCCGGGTCGGTGAGCAGCAGTTCGTGGATGCCCGGCTCGACCAGCCAGGCCACGTGGGCGTCGGGGTGGCTGCGCTTGATGGCGGCAGGCAGCGCCGAGGCGAACACCACGTCGCCGATGGCCGAGCTGCGGACGATCAGGATGCGCTTCACGCGGCGGCTCCCCGGGCCGTGGGGCGGCAGGACGGGACGCGGGGGCGGAAGATCATGGGCGAAAACCAGGCGGCGCAAAGACCGCTATTGTGCCGCAAGTCGGCGGGAGTTCGCCCGGATTCGGGTCAGCTGCGGCGGATCGGCGGATGCCGCGGGGTGTTCTTGGTGAGCAGCTTCCAGAGCACACCCAGCGCGGTGTTGCCCTGGGAGACGGGCTTGCGCGGCAGGGTCAGCAGGTCGTCCGCCGGGGTGGCGACGGCGCGCACGCAGGTGGTGGCAGTGACGTAGCCGGCGTCGGCGGCGGCATGGACGGCGCGCAGGTCGTGGCTGCCGTAGGGGTAGCAGAAGTGGTCGACCCGTTCGCCGAGAACGTCTTCGAGCATGCGCTTGCTGACGCTCATCTCCTCGGCGATGCGCGGGGTTTCCTGCTGGGCGAGGCGCGGGTGGCTGACGGTGTGCGAGCCCACGGTAAAGCCTAGGTCGCGCACCTCGCGCAGCTGGGCCGCGTTCATCAGCGGGGCCGGGGCGAGGCCTTCGGGCACCGCCCAGTCGTTGGTCCTGCCCAGCATGCCGGCGACGGCATACACGGTGGCCGGATAGCCGTGCGCCTTGAGCACCGGCGCGGCGCATTCGAGAAAATCCACGTAGGCGTCGTCGAAGGTGAGCACCACCGCCCTGGACGGCAGCGGCTGGGCGCCGCGCAACCCGGCGACGGCGGCGTCCATGCCGATCACCGTGTAGCCGAAACGCTTGAGCATCGCCATCTGGGCGGCAAAGCGCGGCAGGTCGCAATACTGGGCTCGGTGACTCGGCATCCGTTTCGGAAAGTCGCCGATGCGGTGGTACATCAGGATGTGGATACGACTCATGGGCTTGGAAAATGTCGCGCCGGAAAGCGCATCATGCCGATTTTCCCTTGCATTGACCTTGCCGCACAGGAAAATGTTGCGCTCCGGTGTGCTTTCGCCGCATCGCGCAAGCGGTGCCGCCGGCCCTAGAAGTAGCGGTAGGCCAGCCACGCGATGCCGGCAAGCACGACCAGCCCCATCGCGGCGTTGCGGGTTTTCTTCATGGCGCGCTGCAGCTTGACGCGGCGCCGGCTGGACTGAAAGTGCTCGACCACCGGGGTTTCGACGCCGCGGTCGAAGATCTTCACGTAGGACTCGGGCAGCGCGCCGATGCGCAGTTCGGGGTGCTTCTCGATGGCCGCGGTGAAGCTGTCCTGGTCCACCCCCAGCACCATGCCGCCCTGGGCGCCGATCCAGTCCTCGACGAAGGCACGCACCGCCGGCGTGTTGCGCAGGTAGAGCGTGCCGGTGAGGTAGCGGTGGGACATGCCGCTGCTTTCGGGGGCGATGAACACGCCCACGTCGGCGTCGAAATCGAAGAACAGCTTGAGGGGCGAGCGAACCACCGAATCGGCATCGAGATAGACGATGGCGCGGTCCGGGAAACGACGCAGGCAGTCGAGCAGGAACTCGGGCTTGATCCGCGTGTTGGCTTCCCAGTAGCCGCGGCTGGCAAAGCGCTTGAGGAAATACGGCGTCTGGGTGCGGTCGAGGGAGTCGCGCAGCTTGGCCGCTTCGGCGGCGTAGCCGTCGGTGAAGAAGCCGCAGGTGAGGAAAGGCACGCCCGCCGCGTCCTTGAGGAGTTCGCCGTCGGCGCCCATTTTCATCGTTGCTGATTCCTTGCGTGGAGGCGGCTTATTCTGCCCGATTCGGCCCGCCTTGTCGGCGCCCATCTAGCGGGCCGAGGCTGCGCTGGCCGAGCAGCAGCGTTCCGAACAGCACGAACAGCAGCGAGGTGTTGGAGCGCCAGAGGTAATCCTCGAACAGGCTGATGACGGCGATGAACACCGCGAGCGCGACGCGCGGGCGGGCCAGCGCATCGCCCCGGCGGCGCCACAGGATCGGCGGCAGGTAGGTGAGGAGCAGGATCAGCCCACCGGCGATGCCGGTGGTGGTGACGGTGAACAGGTACTGGTTGTGGGGGTTGTTGGTGGTGAGCCAGGTGGGGGTGTAGCGGGCGTTGAGGCGGGCGTACTCGGCGTCGAAATCGCCGGCACCGACGCCGGCGAGAGGGTGCTCGGCGGCCAGGCGCAGGGTGTTGGTGAGATAGGCGAGGCGCAGGGCGGTGGCGGTGTCGGGAACGCGGTCGCGCTGCTGGAGTTCGGTGAGGGTCTCGTCCACCTGCGCGGCGATCGGGGCGCTGGTGTGGTAGCCGAACACCGCCAGGCCGGCAACGAGACCCACTGCGGCCACGGCGGCGCGCAGCGGATGGCGGGAAAAACGCTGGACCACCAGGAGCCCGACCAGCACCAGGAAGGTGAGCTGGCCGGTGCGCCCGGTCGAGAAGATCAGGTTGCCCACGGTGAGCGCCGCCAGCAGGGCGAAACCGACGCGACGCGCGACGGAGCCGACGAGGCTCTCGTGCAGCGCCAGGTAGCCGGCCCAGGCGAGGATCGGCGCGTAGAGGATGTGATCGACGAAGGGCCCGGTCTCGGTGGCTTCCTTTTGCACCCGGATGCCCCGCGGCCACTCGGGGAAGGCGGTCAGCTGCAGCCAGTTGTAGTAGGCGAGCAGTTCGGTGAACAGGCAGCCGGCGAGGAAGAAGGCGATGCAGCGCGGGGCGAGCTCGCGGCGGGCGACGCTGAGGTAGAGCGGCGAGATCAGGAAGAAGCCGTAGCGCCCGACCATCCGCCAGCCGCTGGTCATGTCCTCGGTCCACAGCAGCGACAGCGGGGTGATCCAGAAGAAGGCCTGGAAGATCCAGAACAGCGGGTCGGCCTTGAGCTGTACCCATTTTTCGGCGAAGCGCCCCTCGGCGAGGCCGAGCAGCAGGAGCAGCCCGCTGAGGGCATATACCGGCGCCACGTGGCCGGGCAGGAAGGCGAACAGGCTGGCGAACAACCAGCCGTTGAGCTCGGGAATGCGGGCGCGAAACGCCGCCAGGGCGGTGCGGGAGGACATGGCGGGGTGCGTCAATCGGCCTTGTGCAGGTGTGCCCTGAGGCGTCGCGCCATCAGGAACACGGCGATCTTGCGACGCTCGGCTTCGGCGACGCGCGCAAAGTGGCGAGCCACCCGGCGGGGAATGCTGTTGCCGCCATCGCTGCCGAAGCGCCCGGCGATGCTGCTGGCGAGGCTGGCGTCCTCTACGACCACGCTGGGCGAGAGCACCGGCACGCACAGGCCGAAACGCCAGTAGCGGTCGAGGGTGTCGTCGATCGGGCCTTTCGGCACCGCGATGGCGTCGAGCAGGCGACGCGCGCCGGCGAGGCTGACCATGTAAGCCTGGGTGCCGCTGGGGTGCTTGTTGGGGAGGATCAGCCGCTCGCCGCCCGACAGGGTGAGCAGCGGAATGCCGCGGATCGGCTGCAGGGCCGACAGGCGCACGGCGTCCCACGGCAGGTCGAGGGCGGCGATCTCGTCGGCGACGCGCATCAGCGTGGGGCTGCAGATCACGTCGTCCTCGAGAATGATCGCGTGGGGCAGCCTGCGTTCGACGACCGTCTGCCAGAAGCGCACGTGACTGAGATAGCAGCCCACCTCGCCGTTGGAGAGGCCGGGCTCGGCGTCCGGGCCGAGGCTGGCACGGTCCACCCGGGCACCTTCGACGGCGGGCAGGATCTCGGCCTCGAGGCCCAGTTCGGCCAGATGGCGCAGGATGGCGACGCGGCGCTCGGCGGCGCGTTCGAGATTGACGACGAAAATCTTCATGACGGGTGCTCAGTATTCCAGCCGGCCGTGGTGGCCCAGGATCTGCAGGATGCGGGACTTGTGCTTCTCGACGAAGCGCGCGGCCAGGCCGCGCAGGGGCGCCAGCGGGCCCGGCGGCGGGTGGATGGCGAGGACGCGGTGCTTGCGACAGTCGTCCGGGAGGCCGGCGAGCACGCGGCGGAACTCTTCCTCGGGATCGATGCCGTCGGCGGCGAGCTTGCGGTAGAACGCGCCGTCGGTCCTGATCGGCCGGGTGTGGCGGATCACCGCGCTGTCGACGATCCCGACTCGGCCGCCGTCGGCCCGCGCCAGGTGGCAGTAGGCGTGGTCGGTGCCCCAGGTGCTGAAGGTGATCGGCAGGGTATCCAGGTGGCGGGCGATGAAGGCGGTGTCGAAGCCCGGGCACATCACTTCGACGAAGTTGGTCTCGCGCCACTCGGCCAGCGGGTTGCGCAGCATGATGCGGTGCGACCAGTAGCCCGACCAGTCCTGCGCCGGGTGCGAGACGCGCAGGCCGAGCCGCGCGACGGTCTCGAAATACGCCGAGATGCTGCCGTGGGAGACGGTCAGGTCGTCGTCGGCGAGCAGCACGTGGCGATAGCGGGCGAGATCGAGCCGCCCCGACTGCACGCATTCGCGAAAGTGGGCGAGCTTGTTGTAGCCGCCGGTTTCGGTGGCGATGGCATCGGGACACGGCGCGCAGGGCGTGTAGCCGCTGACGAAGACGTCCCAGTTGCGCTCGGGTTCGCGCGCCAGCCACTGGTCCAGCAGCGGCGCGGCGCCGACGCGCATGAAGACGAGGTAGGGGCGGGCCGGACGGCCGTTGGCGGTGCTCATCGGTTCAGCCCGAGTGCTTTGCGGGTTTGTCGGACGATGCGGTCGAGCGATTTCTTCAGTTCGGTCAGCGGCACGAAGATCAGCCGCAGCAGGTAGGCGCGACGCAGCCGGCGATATTCGGGCCAGCCGAGAATCGCCGGGTGGGTGACGCCGCGCAGCGCGCGCAGCGTGACCCACGGCAGTTGCACCGCGCCCATGATACGGCGGTTGGTCTTGACGAAGACGAGTTCGTCGGGCCGCGCGGTGCGGCCGAAGTAGGCGCCGCCATAAAGAGGGTCGCCGCCGCCGGAAGTCGGGTTGATGTCGGCGTGCGGCGTGCGGTAGTCGACCGCGTTGTAGCGGGCGAGGCAGGCCTTGATGTTCCAGCCGGCCTGCAGCAGCGCCTGGGACAGCCGCAGCTCGTACTCGCAGATCACGTCGTCTTTCGCGAGGCGTTCGTGGACGTCGTAGAAGCCGATGCCTTGCAGGTGCTTCAGGGCCGCCGGTGTCATCGCGTAGGCGGTGGTCTGGACGTGGGAATGCGGCGTGGGAAAGCCGTGGCGGGCGTGCAGGCGTCTGGACACCGAGGATTCGGGCGAGAGGATCGCGATGCTGCTGCCGACCAGCGCCACCTCGGCGCTGAAGTGATCGGTGAACAGCGTGGCCCACGACCCGTCGTGCCCCGCCGGCACGAACGGTCCGCGGACCGAGGAGTTCACGAACACGAAGAAACCGTAGTCGTCCAGGCCGTCGCGAAGTTCGGCGAGGGCGGCGACGTAGCCGCCGAAGTCGTTGTTCTTGTTCTCGGTGTGGAGGTAGCGGACGTTGGGCAGCGACGGCAGCGCCACCGCGCAGTGGCCGGCGATGACGATCACGAAATCCAGGTCCTCGCGGTAAGCGGTGGCCAGGAAGAAGACGAGGTTCTCGCGGTAGAGCCGGTCGTGCTCGAAGTAATGGAAAAAGACCAGCCCCCGCTGCGCCGCGCCGTTCAAGCCGCGCCCCCACGACCGATCAGCGCGATGCCGTTGACCCGGAACGCCGCCTCCATCTGCCGCCGCTCGTCGTCGGACTTGAAGCGCACGCGGTCCCAGCCGAAGGCCACCACCGCGGTGTCCGCCGGCGCGGTCTGGCGGGCGAACAGCAGGGCGCTGGAGCGCACGCCGAGCACCGCCGCATAGGGCGTGCGGGCGAGGTGCACTTCGAGGGGTTCGTCAAGGGTGACGACTTCGTATTCGGGGCGGTTGAGTTCGAGCGCCGGATCCTTCGGATGACCTTTGTAGAAGACCCGGTTGATGCCGCGGGCCTTCAGCCAGGCGGCGATCTCGTCGCTCACGTGGTCGCGGTCGGCCGCCTGCATCAGCCCGGCGCCCACCAGCGGCTGGCCGATGACGAGGGCGGTGGGCTCACCGCCCGGGGCCTGGCGGGCGGGGTCGGGCTCGACCAGCGGCGGCAGCACCACCGTTTTGGCCGGCGGGTATTCGTGGGGCAGACCGGGCAGCACGTAAATGCGGTCGCAGAAGGGCGCGTCGGAGCCGATGCGGTCACCGCCGAAGCACCAGTAGTCGAGCTCCGGCGCCACCAGCCGGCGCAGCTTGCGGGCGTACTGGGCGACGCGCTTGGCGGCGGACAGCGGGTAGCGACGGATGCTGATGATGCCGTCGGGCAGGATGCGGGCGTGCATCGTGCGGGCGCCGGCGCGGCGCGGCAGGGCGCGCAGGAAGTAGTTGATCGCCTCGGTGTCGAACACCGCGCTGTGGATCACCAGTTCGTCGCAACGGCCAACCAGATCGGCGACCCGCCGGATGTTGTCGCGCTGGCGGGCGAGGCGTCCGAACAGGCCGGGCAGCGGCTCCCAGCGCGGCCACGGCATGTAGCCGGCGGCGTCCCAGTCGGCCGCGCGGACGATGGGGGTGACGCCGCGCTTGTACCACACCAGCACCTGCCGGGCGCCGGGCTCGAAAGCCTCGGCGATGCGCCGCGCAGCGAGGTATTGCAGCGGCGAGGCGACGAAATACAGGGCGACCCGTTGCGACATGGCTCAGGCGTCCGGCGTGTCGTGGGCCTCGCCGCTGGCGAGCAGGCGGGCATAGGCGCCACCGGCGGCGACCAGGCTGTCGTGGGTGCCGGTCTCGACGATGCGGCCGCGCTCCATGACGACGATCTTGTCGGCGTCGCGGATGGTGGACAGGCGGTGGGCGATGACGATCACGGTGCGGTTCTTGCGCAGCTCGATGAGCGCATCTTTCACGGCGCGCTCGGATTCGTTGTCGAGGGCCGAGGTGGCTTCGTCCAGCAGCAGGATCGGGGCGTCGCGCAGGAAGGCGCGGGCGATCGCGATGCGCTGGCGCTGGCCGCCGGAGAGCTGGCTGCCATTGGCGCCGACGCGGGTGGCGAGGCCGTCGGGCAGCGCGTCGATGAACTCCATCGCGTGGGCGGCGTGGGCGGCGGCGACGATGTCGGCCTCGGGCACGTCGGGCCGGCCGTAGGCGATGTTGGCGGCCACGGTGTCGTCGAACAGCACCACCTGCTGGCCGACCCAGCCGAGCTGCTGGCGCAGGTGGGCCAGCGGCAGCGCCGCGAGCGGCGTGCCGTCGAGCAGGATGCGGCCCTCGTCCACGTCGTAAAAACGCGCCACCAGATTGACCAGCGTGCTCTTGCCGCTGCCCGAGGCGCCGACCAGCGCCACCGTCTGGCCCGGATGGACGTCGAGGCTGAAGTGGCGCAGCGCGAAATCGCCCTGGCCGGGGTAGCGGAAGCTGATGTCCTCGAAGCGCAGTTCGCCGGTGGCGCGGGGAAAGCTGCCGGTGGCGTCGTCCTTTTCGGCGGGGGTGTCGAGCAGTTCGAAGATGCTCTGGGCGCCGGCGAGGCCGCGCTGGATGGTGGCGTTGATGTTGGTGAGGCGACGGATCGGCTCGAACAGCATCGACATGGCGGTGACGAAGGAGACGAATTCGCCGGGACTCAATTTGTCCTGGGCCGACAGCGAGGTGGCGGTCCAGATCACCGTGGCCACGGCCGCCGCCGCCAGCACCTGCACCAGCGGCACATTGACCGCCGAGACGCGCACGGTGTGCATGGTCTGCTTGCGCAGGCGTTCGGAGATCGCGGCGAAGCGGGCGTCCTCGTGGTCGTGGGTGCCGAACAGCTTGATCTCGCGCACGCCGCCGAGGGTTTCCTCGACGGTGCCGGTGAGCTGGCCGGCGGTTTCCTGCATGTCGCGGTTGGAGCCACGCAGCTTGCGGCTGGCGACGCGGATCAGCCAGGCCACCACTGGGGCGATGGCGACGATGACGAGGGTCAGCTCCCACGCGGTGTAGATCAGGTAGCCGGTGAGACCGATGATGATCAGCGTGTCGCGCACCACGATGATCCAGGCGCTGGAGAGCGCCGCGCCCACCTGCGGGATGTCGTAGAGGATGCGCGACAGCATGCGGCCGCCGGTCTCGGCCTGGTGCACCGGGATCGGCAGGTGCATCTGGTGGCGGAACACCTGCTGGCGCAGGTCGGTGATCGCCTTGTTGGCGATCCACTGGCTCGACACGTTGGCGATGTACTCGGCCACGCCCTTGGCGAGGAAGGCCAGCATCAGGAACAGCGGCACCTGCCACTGGGCGACCTGGTTCTTCTTGATGAGGCTCTCGTCCACCAGCGGCTTGAGCAGGCCGGGCAGGATCGGTTCGAGGGCCGCGGCGGCGATCATCGCGAGGATCGAGATGAGCACCACGCGGGAGTAAGGCCGCACCGAACCGAGCAGGCGGCGGTAAAGCAGGAAGGAGTCTTTCATTCCCGGTGCAGGACCTTGTCGACGATGAGGCTCGCCCAGCCTTCCTCGCGGAAGCGGGAATGCAGTTCGAGGCGGTTGTATTCGGTGTCCACCCACTCGAGGAAGCCGATCGGCGACTGAGCGTTGCGGGCCACGTAGGTGGCGAAGAAGAAGTCGAGCACGCCGGTCTTGGCGCGCTTGAAGTGGCCGTACTTCCACGACAGCTCGCTCATCGCGTCCTCGACCCGATGCCCGAGGTGCAGGATGCGGTACAGGGCGGCCCCGAGGCCGGCCCGGTCGGCACCGGACTTGCAGTGCAGCAGCGCCGGGTATTCGATCTGCTTGAACAGGTCGTCCATCGCGTGGACTTCCTCGACTTCCGGCGGCGTGCGGGAATACAGCTTGACGTCGTGGAGGGCGATGCCGAGCTGCGCGCAGGCTTCCTTCTCGAGGGCGTAGGAGCCGTAGCCGTGGGCGCCGCGCAGGTTGATGATGCTCTTCAGGCCGAGCGTCCGGGCGTAGCCGCGGATCTGCGCCGGGCTGGGCTGGCTGGAGCGGTACATGCCGCCGCCCAGGTCGTAGAAGTTGTTGTAGATCGCGCGGATCGCCCCGTGGTCGACCAGGTGCATGTCGAGCCAGGCGCGCACGCGGCCGCCGGTGCGCGAGATGTCCATCGTCATCGTCCGCCCTCCGCCGGCAAGACGGCAGCGGCGAGTGCGACGCGACAGGAAAGGCGGGACAGGTGCGGCATGGGGCGGTGGGCGGCGAAGGGTCGGCCGTCGTGAGGAAACGCGGATTATCGCATCTAGGGCAGGCGCGGGTAAGCCGCCACGGCGCGGGCGGGCGTCAGCGCCCGAGCAGCCCCTTCAGGCTGAGGCGCCGGGCGGGGTCGCCGTAGATGTCGTTGGGTTTGCGCTTGCGGTCGCGCAGCCAGGCGTCGAGGGCCGCGCTGCGACGGCGGTGGAGGTCGCGAAAGGCCGGGTGGCCGGTGCGGCGGTACTGCGCCTTCAGGGCGTCGAGGACCAGCAGCTCGTCGATTGCGTTGGCGTGCTCCGGGTTGCAGGCGGCGTAGCGGGGGTAATCGAGCCCGATCTCGGCGTCGAGCCCGAGCTTTTCGAGCACGGCGCAGATCAGCCGCTCCATGACGAAGATCTTGAGCGGGTAGTGGCCGGCGACGGCGCGGTGGTCGGTGGTGCCGTTGAGGCGTCGGGCCAGGGCGTCGGTGCCGTGTTCGCAGAGGTCGAAGAGCCGCTCCGCGTAGCCGAACCAGATTCGCCAGACATCCATCCGGGCGACGAAATAGTTCGAGAAGATCGAGCGGGTCTGATCCGCGTAGTGGTCGGCCGCGACGACGTCCACGTCGAGACCGATGCGCTCGAACGCCTCGCGGGTGACGTCGATGAGCCCCGGGTGCCAGAAGTCGCCCTGGGCGAAGACGTTGGGGAACAGCGCGAGCTGGTCGAGGAAAGGCGAGAAGGCGACCACCGCCGCGTCGGTGGCCTCGCAGCGAGCGATCAGGTCGCGCGCGCCGAGGCCGGTCTTTTCGGCGAGGCGCGGTGAGAACAGGCCGAAACGGTCGTCGTCGGCGAAATCGGTGTTGAGCAGGATGTCGCGGATGCAGCCGTATTCGAACCAGCCGCTCACCGGCGGGTGGCGGTTGTCGTAGGGGATGAAGCCCGGGCCGATCGCCTGGCGCGTCGCGTCGTCGTAGAAAACCTGGTAGAGCCTGATCACACGGGCCTCGTCGGGGTGGGTGCCGGGAGCGGCGAGCTTTCGCGGCCAGGGCGGCCTGCCGCGAAGGTGCGCCGATTATCGCATCCCGCGCCAGTGCCGCTTCAGTCGCCGAGCAGGCGCACGCGCACCTTCTTGCCCTTGATCCGGCCGTCGGCGAGGCGCTTGAGGGCCTGTCGGGCGATGCCACGCTCGACCGCCACGTAGGTGGATTGCTCATTCACGTTGATCTTGCCGATCTGGCCGGCGGCAAAGCCCGCCTCGCCGGTGAGTGCGCCGAGCACGTCGCCGGGGCGGATCTTGTCCTTGCGTCCGCCGAGGATCTGCAGCGTGACCATCGGCGCGCACAGCGGCATCTGGGCTTCGGCCTGCAGCTCGGCGACGGATGCCCACTGGGGAACGAAGCCCATCGCGGCGGCGATGGCGTCGACGCGCCGCTCGTCGTTGGGGCCGACCAGGGTCAGCGCCCAACCGTCCCGGTCGGCGCGACCGGTGCGGCCGATGCGGTGGACGTGCACCTCC
Source organism: Zoogloea sp. (assembly GCF_041911615.1). Taxonomy (GTDB): domain Bacteria; phylum Pseudomonadota; class Gammaproteobacteria; order Burkholderiales; family Rhodocyclaceae; genus Zoogloea. The sequence goes on from NZ_JAYROR010000056.1 coordinate 35,397, forward strand.
GGGTCGGGCGTCGGGTCCACGTTGATCACCGCCTCCAGCCCGGCCACGTCGAGACCGCGGGCGGCCACGTCGGTGGCCACCAGCACGGTGCAGCTGCGGTTGGCGAACTGCACCATCACCTGATCGCGCTCGCGCTGATCGAGTTCGCCGTGCAGGGCCAGCGCCTCGATGCCTTCGGCGGCCAGCGCGTCCACCAGGTCGCGGCACTGCTGGCGGGTGTTGCAGAAGGCCAGCGCGCTTTCCGGCCGGTAGTGGCGCAGCAGCAGGCCGACCGCGGCGAGGCGCTGCCCGGCGTCGACGCGGTAGAAACGCTGGCGGATCTTGTCGTCGGCGTGCAGTCCGGCCACGGCGATCTCCCGCGGCTGACGCATGAAGCGGCGGGCGAGCCGAACCACGCCGTCGGGATAGGTGGCCGAGAACAGCAGGGTCTGGCGCGTCGGCGGACAGGCTTCGACGACCTGGGAAATGTCGTCGAAGAAGCCCATGTCGAGCATCCGGTCGGCCTCGTCGAGCACCAGCGTGGCCAGCGCGTCGAGCTGCAGACTGCCCCGGGCGAGGTGGTCGAGCAACCGCCCCGGCGTGCCGACGACCACGTGGGCGCCATGGGCGAGGCTGTCGATCTGCGGGCGGATCGGGCTGCCGCCGCACAGGGTCAGCACCTTGATGTTGTCCTCGGCGCGGGCGAGGCGGCGGATTTCCTGGCTCACCTGCTCGGCCAGCTCGCGGGTCGGGCACAACACCAGGGCCTGCACGGCGAAGCGGCGGGCGTCGAGACGCTGCAGCAGCGGCAGCGCGAAGGCGACGGTCTTGCCGCTGCCGGTGCGGGCCTGGGCGATGAGGTCGTCGCCGGCCAGGGCGACCGGCAGGCTGGCGGCCTGGATCGGCGTCATGGCGTGATAGCCGAGACGGGCGAGGTTGGCGAGCACGGCCGGCGGCAGGGCCAGCGTGTCGAAGGGCGTGGCGGGGACGGCGGAGGTGTCGTCCGGCGGCGGGAGGGGCGTCGAGGTCATGCCGGATTATCCCGGAAAGCGCGGCGCCCCGCCGTAAAACCCGGCGCGGGCCGGCGTTCAGTGACCGCTGTCGAGGCGCAGGCGGGCGCGCTCGCGGGCGAGGCGGTCCTGGAGGCGGCGCTCTTCGTCCTCCTGGGCGAGGCGTTCGCGGGCCTCCCGCTGCTGGCGATCCCATTCGGCCTTCTGGCGGGCCGCCTCCTCGCTGCGCTGCAGATCGCTGGAGACCTGATCGGCGTAGCGCTTGCGTTCGGCCAGGGCCTGCTCGTGCTTGCGCTCCTCCTCGCGGCGGGCGTATTCGGCGCGGCGCTCGGCCTCGGTCTGGCGAAACGCCTCGCGCTCACGACGGGCCGCGTCCTCCTGGTCGGCGATCTCCTGATCGCTCAGGTTGCCGTACATCTGGCGCCGCTCGGCCGCCGCGGCGCGCTCCATCGCCGGGTTCACCGCGTCGCCACTGGCGGCGCGGCTCACCTGGCGGAAGGCGAACACCGAGAAGAAGATCTGGATCAGCATCCCGACGATCATCAGCCCGCCGATCACCGTGAGCATGATGCGCAGCGGCGAGCGCTGCTTGAGCGCCTTGATCTCCACCTCGATCGGCAGCGGCGCGCCCGCCGCCATCGCCACCGGCGGCAGGTCGGGCTGGGTCGGCGCGAGGCTGGCGTCGTAGGCGGCGCGCCGGTTCGCGTCGGAGAGCACCCACCAGGCTTCCTTGATCGCCTTGATGCGATTGTCGGCGTCGCCCGGCGGGAGGCCGTGGTTGCCCGTCCGGTAGTGCTCCACCAGCTTGATGTGCGCGGCCTGGATGTCGCTCGCGCTGGCATCCGGCGTCAGCCGGAGCAGATCGTAAAGTGTGGTCTTCTTCATCTGGGACGGATCGGTCGGCGGTGCAAAGCGCCGAAATTATATCGCCGGGCGCCGCCCAAGCCTTGCCGCCTACAGGTAGCCCAGGTGGCGCGGCAGCCACAGGGCGATGTCGGGCACGAAGGTGACCAGGAACATCGTGCCGGCCATCGCGGCGATCATCCACAGCACCCACGGCACGGTGGATTCCATCGTCACGTTGGCCATCCGGCAGGTGACCATCAGATTGACGCCCAGCGGCGGGTGGAACTGGCCCAGCGCCATGTTCATGGTGATGATGACCCCGAACCACACCAGGTCCCAGCCGAAGTGGGTGGCGATGGGCACCAAGAGCGGCAGGAAGATGAAGTAGATCGAGATGGCGTCGAGGAACATCCCGGCGATCAGCAGCAGGAGCTGGATCGACAGCAGCATCGGAATCTCCGACAGCCCGGTGCCCAGCAGCGCGGCGGCCAGATGGTCGAAGGTGCCCAGGGTGTTGCTGGCCCACGCGAAGACGCTGGCCAGCGCCACCACGGTGAGGATCACCGACGAAATCTCGGCCGATTCCACCAGCACGCCGTACACGTCCTTCCAGGTGAGCGAGCGGTAGATCACCATGCCCATCACGAGGCCGTAGAACACCGCCACCACGGCCGCCTCGGTGGGCGTGAAGAAGCCGCTGCGCATCCCGCCGAGGATGATGACCGGCGCCGCGAGGCCCCAGCCGGCGTCCTTGAGGCTCTGCCAGAAGGGCGGGCGGTCTTCATCCACCTCGGCCTCGAAGCCGTGCTTCACCGACAGCGCCCAGGCCACCAGGATCAGCGTGAGGCCCGACAGGATGCCGGGGATCATGCCCGCCGCGAACAGCGCCGGCACCGACGCCTGGGGCACCAGCAGGCTGTAGATCACGAAGGCGATGGACGGCGGGATCAGGATGTCGGTCGAGCCCGCCGCGGCGATCACCCCGGCGGTGAAGGAGCGCGGATAGCCGGCCTTGAGCATCGACGGCAGCATCACCGCGCCCACCGCCGCCGAATCCGCCGGGCCCGAGCCCGAGATGCCGCCCAGGATCATCGCCACCAGGATCGCCACGATGGCGAGGCTGCCGCGCCGCTGGCCGACCAGCGCCGAGGCGAAGCGCACGATGGTCGCCGCCACGCCGGCGCGCTCGAAGATGAGGCCGGCGATCACGAAGACCGGAATCGCCATCAGCGGATACTTGGCGATGCCGGTGTAGACATTGGTGGGCAGCGACAACATGCCCAGGTCGGCGGCGGCCACCACCGCCACGCCGGCGAGGCCCATCGCCACCGCCAGCGGCACGCCGGCGAGCATCAGGCCGAAGAAAAGGGCGAACAGCAGCCAGTCCATCATTCACCCCGCTTCAGCAACACGGCCACGAGGCGCAGCACGATCACCACGGACAGCACCGGCAGCCACACGGTGTACCACCACTGGGGCACGCCCAGCGACGGCGAGGTCACCTCGAAGCTGTAGTCGTCCCACGCCATCCGCGCGCCGTACCAGGCCAGCAGGCCGAACATCGCCAGCCCGCACAGGGCCGCGAAGCGCTCCGCCAGCGGGCGCACGGCGGGCCAGCGGTCGATGAAGAAGGTGATCGCGATGTGGTGCTTGCTGGCGAAGGCGTGGGACGCGCCCACCAGCGTCATCACCACCAGCAGCGCCACCGAGATCTCCTCGGTGAAGGCGAAGGAGATGTCGGTGAAGTAGCGCACCAGCACGTTGGCCATGGTGAGCACGCACAGCAGCCCCATCGACGCGGCCATCAGGACGCGCTCGACGGCGCCGAGGGAAAACTTGCCGCCCGGGGCGGTCTTGTCGGGTTGGTTCATCGCAGCGAGGCTCGAGGCGCCGTCGCGGCACGGCGGTGCGCCGCGACGGGCAAGGGAAGACGAAGGACGGGGATCAGCGCTTGGCGGCGATGGCCGCTTCGGCCTTCTTCACCAGATCGGCGCCGATCTGCCGGGCCCACTTGTCGTACACCGGCCGGGTGGCCTGCACGAAGGCGGCGCGCTGCTCGGCGGTGAGGCGGGTGACGGTGACGCCGGACGCCTCGATCTGCTTGAGCACCGCCGTGTCGTTGCCGGCGATGCCCTTCCTGGCCTTGTCCACGTTCTCGCGGCCGGCCTGCAGCGCGGCCTGGCGCACCGCCTCGCGGTCGGCCGGGGTCCAGCTGTTCCAGACGTTCTTGTTGACCACGAAGATCAGCGGATCGGCCACGTAGTGCCACAGGGTCAGGTGCTTCTGGCCGACGGTGGGCAGCTTGGCCGCCACGAACACCGACAGCGGGTTCTCCTGCCCGTCGACGGCGCCCGAGGCCAGCGCCGGCTGGGCGTCGGCCCAGCTCATCTGGGTGGGGTTGGCGCCCAGCGCGGTGAAGGTCTCGTTGTAGAGCGGCGAGCCCACCACGCGCAGCTTGAGGCCCTTCAGGTCGGCCGGCGCGGCCACCGCGCGCTTCGAGTTGGACAGCTCGCGAAAACCGTTCTCGCCCCACGCCAGCGGGATCACGTCGCGCTTTTCGAGCACCGCGAACAGCTCCTTGCCCACCTCGCCTTGCGTGAGCGCGTCCATCGCCTTGTAATCGGGCATCAGGAAGGGCAGGGAGAACAGGTTGAGCTCCTTGATCTGCGGCGACCAGTTGATGGTGGAGCCGATCGACAGGTCGATCACCCCCTGGCGGATCGCGGTGAATTCGCGGGTCTGGTCGCCGCCCACCAGCGAGTTGCCCGAATACAGCTTGATGTTGATGCGGCCCTGGGTCTTCTCCTTCACCAGCTCGATCCAGCGCTCGCCCGCCTGCCCCCACGGAAACGCCGTGCCCAGCGTGGTGGACAGCCGGTACTCGGCCCGATACCCCGCCGGCACCTCGGCCTGCGCGGCCCCGCTCGCCAGCACGCCGAACGCCCCGGCGACAAGACAGGCCACAAAACTGCGACGGGCAAAGCGATTGCGTTGCATCGATGACTCCTCGGTGAAGGGAAAGGCGGGATTATCGGAGGCCGACGGCGCCTCGGGCAAGGCGGGCGAATCCGCCTCCGCCCTATTCAACTGCCCAAACATGCCTCAATCCAATCCCAACGCTTGTCCTTGACCATCACAAAACGGCAGCGCCCATCGGAGAGATTCGCCCACAGGCCACCGATCAGACGATCATCCTCGGCAGCATTCCAGCGGTCGCCCCCCTTGTACTCCACTGCCAGCACCGGTCCCGGGTGACCACCGATGCCCGGCAACTGGCAGAGAAAATCCGGGTAGAAGCGCCCATCTGCCTTCTGCAGGAAGAACGAACACCCTTCACGCCGCACCAGATTGCGTACCCAGAACTGGATGCGGCCCTGCTGGGCCAGCATGTCCAGCTGGCACGCACACTCAAACTCTTCCTTGCTGTCGAAATCCCCGATGCGCCCATAGAAATGCTTGCGGAAATCAAAGACACCAAAGCGGCCGTCGTAATCCCGGATTGGCGCATAGGCCTGGGTATGAAACTCGAACGCGTACTGATCGGTCACGGTCACCCGGCTGGACGCATCCGCACCAAACAAAGTCTGCTGAAACGCCTTGCCCACCGCCTTCTTACGCAGCTCGCGGATGCGCGCCTCCAGCAGATTGCGCAGCAGAAACTTCTGCAGATTGACCCGCGCCAGGGAGAACCCATCGCGACTGAGCAAATCGGCCAGCCACGCCGCCACGAAGGCCTGCTTGCTGGCGTGGGTCAGCACTGGCTCGGGCAAATTCTTGCAAAGCCATGTAGCGAGGCGTAGCGCATCCCAATGTTCAGGCTGATAGACCAGCCCCAGATCGCGCTGCAGCTCCGGCAGGAACCGCGACACGATGTGTCCACTGCCATCCACGTCGATCTCGCCACCTTCCGACACCTTCAGCCCCGCGCCCAGAACGGATAGATCATCCACCGTCGGCGCCGCATCGTAGGGAGAAAGTTCCCACGGGTATTCCAGCACCTCCGGGTCGTCGAACAGGTGCAATTCGCCCTGCACGCGCAGTGCCAGTTGCGGCACCCGGAAGCGCTCCCCCAACTCCGCCGGCGTCTGGAAAAACTCGATGGCGGTGGTGCGGCTCACCTCGGCGGCCTCCACAATGGCCTGGGCCGCCGACTCCGAACTGACCGACGTCTTCAGCACCTCCGCCTCGTCCTCGGTCAAGGGCGTGCGGATCGTCAGCGTATTGAGCTTGCCGTCCCAACTCACCTTGTCCCGCACGGCCTTAGGCACGGCCTTCAGATTAGGCTTTTCCGACATGGGCACGACCACCGGCGACACCACGACGCGTCCGCCATAGCCTTCCAGATCGAGCCGCGACTGCTCCGCCCGAGCGGCGGTCACAAAGTCGGCCACCTCGCGCCGCTCAAAGCCGGCGCCGGCCACCAGGCGGTCGCGCAGCGCACCGGCCGTCTCGGCAAAGTTGCGCGACACCACAAACGCGTAGGATTGATTCAGCGCCTTCGCCTGACGGTGGCTCGCCCCCGGCTGACGCAAGACGCGCCCCAGCAATTGCTCGACCGCCGTCGCCGACGACAGCGAAGCCATGCTCACGAGAATGTAGGCAAACGGGCAATCCCAGCCCTCGGCCAGCGCCTTCTGGGTGATGACGAACTTCACCGGGCAGGCGGGATCGGCGATGCCGAGTTTGAAGCCGTCGTCGATCTGCTCCAGCCCCTTCTCCTCGCCGGTGGCCACCACAATCTCGGCGGGCGGAATACCGTGATTGGCGATCAGTTCGTTGCGCACCCGCTCATAGTCCAGCGTCTCGACGCCGGCACGGCGCGGCTCAGACTGGATCAGCACCAGCGGTCGCAGATAGGCGACGCCCCCGCGGCACTCCTCGTCGGCCAATTGCTGCAACGCCTCCCGGCGGCCGATGGCGTCGGCCAGGCATTGTTGCCAGTTGGGCTCGGTCTCCAGCACCACCGGCAGCTTGATCATCTCTTCCGCCTTCAGCTCGGCGGCCGACACGCTGTGCAGCACGTTGCTGGGCGTGCGCTCCATGTCCGGGGTCGCGGTCAGCTCCATCACCCCGCTGGGGCGAAAGCGCGCCAGCATGTCGAAGGCCAGCTCGGTGCGGCTGTTGTGGGCCTCGTCCACCACCACAAAGGGCCGGCGCAAGCGCAGCACGTTGGCCAGCGAATACGGCACCGTGCGTTCGCCACCCTCGCCGTCACAAAGCAAGGCATCGCGCTGATCGGGCGACAGGGTGTCGAAGTGATGCATCAGCGCCCCGCTGCTCTGATACACCTTGCGGCATTCCTCCTCCTCCACCTGGAAGGCCTGCCGTGTCGCCACGATCACCGTGGTCGACGTATCCAGCGTGGCGCGGGTGACGCTCTTCGCCTCGTCCAGATCCATCACCGTGACCGGGCCGGCCTCGCGCAGGGCGAGGTGGTACGGGTGATGGCGATCTTTCAGCGCCTTGATCGTCTGCTCGCGGATCGGCTTGCTCGGCACCAGCCACAACACCACACAATGTTCGCTGCGCAGCAGATGGGTATTGACCAGCGCCACGCTCTTGGCCGCCAGCCAGGTCTTGCCGCCGCCGGTGGGCACCCGCAGGCAGAAATACGGCATGTCGGCCGGAAATACCGCCAGCGGGTTGTACGGATTACCGTGCCCCCACAACCGCTCGGTGGTGGCGGTAAAGGCGATCGACGCCGACGGCAGCTCATGGCAGGCCTTGAAGTAGGCCTCCACGCTGTCCAGCACCTGCTGCTGGTAGGTTTTGGCGGCAAACGCGGTCATGGGGCTTTACCGCAGGGCGCGGCGGGTTCCTGCACGCCCGGCGTGCCGGCATCTGGGCGGATCGTCTCGATCACGCCACGGCGGCTCACCACGATGGCGGTGCCGGTCTGGCGGGCAAGCTCCCGCGCGCGCTGGGCGGCGCGCTGCAGGGCCTGGGACGACAGGCGCAGATCGGCGTCGCGGGCCTTCTCGATGGGTTGCTTGTTCATGGCTTTTCGCTCCAGTCCAGCAGCAGCGGGGTGCTACCGGCGTTGTCGTAGCGCGTCATCCTCACAGCTCCAGGGCGTAGGGGGTCTGCTTGAAGACGATGCCTTCCCGGGCGGTGCGGCTGCCCAGGCGGTTGGCGGCAGCGTAGATCACCTTGGGGCCGGCGAAGGGCGGCAGCACGTCGAGCACCGGGCCGGTGAGCACGTTGCCGCCGGCCACCGACTTGTCCTTGAGGATGCCGTTGTACAGCAGATAGATGGCCCGCCCTTCATGCACGCCCAGCAGGGGGCTGTCGGCGCTGCCGGTGTAGCCGCTGCCGGTTTCGGCAAACCACACGAATTCGGCCAGCTGGGCAAAGCGCACATCGCTGCGGATCTGGCCGTCGGCGTCGAACAGGGGCTCGGCAGACAGGCGACAGAACTGGAAGCCCCCACCCAGGCCCGCCACCGCCTGCCCCTTGGCGTTGGTGTAGCCCCCCGCCACGCGGCGGATGCGCTGGCTGGTCACGTCCTCGGCGATCTTGCCGTCCATCTCAACCAGGATGAAGCGGCGATTGCCGCCATCCTCGGCGTTCTGCTTGAGCACGGCATGGCCGGTGGTGCCGGAACCGGCGAAGGAGTCGAGGACGAGGGAGTCTTTGTCGGTGGCGATCTGGAGAATGCGGTCGATAAGGCGGGTCGGCTTGGGGGTATCAAAGGACGAACTTTCCGAAAAAATATCGCGCATTTCATTCTTAGACGTGCGGTTGCTGCCAACATCGTGCTTGGACCAAAACGTGCGGGGAACTAAGTCACCTACCTCGGAGAGATAGCGCTTAATGCTGGGGCGCGCGTTACCTGACGGCCCCCACCAAATACGTCCCTCGCTATCCAGCTCGCGAAGTTTTTCCTCCGAAATTCGCCAGTAACGGCCAGCAGGCGGCGCGAACGTTCGTCCAGTTGGCCCCTGAATTTCAAACAGACCCTTGGAATAAGGCTTATTGGCATAAGGATCACCCGGTATCCAAGGCCCACGCGGGTCATTGTCTGGATTCTGATAAATCGCGTTTGATTCTTCGGTACGAGCTAGTTTGAACGGAACCCAATCAGGTTTCGCGGAATACACGATGATGAAGTCATGGTCAGTTGAAAACTGACGAGCCGAATTGCGAGGAGAATCCGCCTTCTCCCAGATAAGGTTCGCTACGAAGTTGCCAGCTCCAAATATCTCGTCCATCAGCAAACGCAGATAGCCTTGCTCGGCATCGTCGATGGACACAAAGATCGCCCCATCCTCCCGCAGGAACTGCTTCAGCAGCACCAGCCGCGGATACATCATGCACAGCCAGCGGTCGTGGCGGTCGAGGGTCTCGCCTTCCTTGCCCACCACCTCGCCCAGCCATTTGCGGATTTCGGGGCTGTTGACGTTGTCGTTGTACACCCAGCCTTCGTTGCCGGTGTTGTACGGAGGGTCGATGTAGATGCACTTCACCTGCCCGGCGTAGCGCGGCAGCAAGGCCTTGAGGGCATGAAGGTTGTCGCCCTGCACGATGAGGTTGCCGCTGTCACGCCCTTCCCCATCGCCGCAGGCAAACGCCGGCACCGGCTCGAGCAGGCGGAAGGGCACTTCCTTGTGGTGTTTGACGACGGCGTCCTTGCCGATCCAGTTGAGCGTGGGCATTGCGGTGATCCATTGAGTGCGGGGCGCGCTGCCGAGGGGGCCGCGCCCGGGTTCGATGCGGGCCTTCCTAGCCGGGGCCGGGAACGAGGTCGGGAATGTATCAGGTGCACAGGCCCGGCGGGGGGCGGGGACGGCAGGATCGCGATGGACGGATTGCCGTCCGCCGCGACATCCCGGCCAACCCGACGGCGTCGCCCATGCATGGGCTTCCGGCCCTCATCGATGGGTGATTTTTGCTCATGCATGGATCTCCGAGACGCATCGATGCGTGAAATTCACTCATCGATGCGTGGCCACGCCCCATCGGTGGGTGGGCGCAGCGCAGCGGTGGGTCGCGGCGGGTCATGGATGGGTGGCGCGGGGTCATGGATGGGCGACGGCTGCGCATCCATGCGCACAATCCGCCCATCGATGGGTTGCAGCGCCCCATCGATGGGCGCCGCGGCGATTTACGCGGCAGGCGTGTCCGGCGGGTTGCGGCGCCCCGAGTAGCGCGCGCTCATGCTCGCCCGCAGCCCGTCCAGGCCGGCGCTCTTGCCGCCCATCTTGAGGTAGCCGTAGCCCTCCAGGGCGGCGCTGGCGATGTCGCTGCCCAGGGCCAGCTCGGCGCTGCGGGTGCGTTCGAGCAGCTCGCGCAGGCGCAGGAAGCGCGGACGCATCAGGTCCAGGTCGGTGATGTCCTGGCGCAGCGCGGCGACGCTGAAATCGGGCGGCACCAGGCGCGGGTTGTCCTCCAGCACCACCGCCGCCTGGCGGCAGAAGGCTTCGGTCTTGTCGCCCATCTTGACGAGGCGGCGGACGGTCTCGCCGTCGAGGATGGGCAGGCGCCCGAGGTGGGCTTCGAGGGTGGCGAGGGCCTGGTCGATGGCGGCGACGGCGTCGGCGCCGAGGTCGAGGGCGATGAGGTTCTGGGACATGGGCGGAGCTCCTCCGGGTGGATTGCGGTTGTCATGGCGCGCCACGCGGCGCGCGCCGCAGTGTATATCCATTCAACCCATCTCGCATTATCCCCAAGGCATTCAAGCCCGCCGCCGGTCGCCCCTCAGCCGCGCCCCAGGGCCGCCCGCGCGCCGGCCAGCAGGCCCTTGCCGAGGAGCAGCCGTTTCATGCTGGCCCCCAGCAGCAGGCCCAGGCGCGCCTCGTCGGCCCAGGCGTAGGCGTCGATCTCGGGCAGGCGGGCGCCGCTGCGCGGCTCGTCGAAGAAGCTGGCGCAGCGGCAGTCCTGCGGGCGGATGGCGGCGCTGTCGGCGGCCACCGCGAAGAGGTGCAGGTCCTTGCCCCGGTAGTAGGGGTGGCGCCCCAGGTCGTCGACCGGCGTGGCGGCGAAGTCGAGCCCGAACTCCTCGCGCGCCTCGCGCAGCGCGCAGGCCAGCGGCGTCTCGCCGGGGTCGATGAGGCCCTTGGGCAGATCCCAGAGGGTGCTGCCGGTGGAGTGGCCGACGAGCAGTTCGCCGCGTTCGTTGATGACCAGGAGGCCGCAGGACAGCAGGAGCATGGACAGGCACAGCGGGGAAAGACAGCCCCCATTCTGGGCCCGCCCGGGGCGGCGGCGCTGTTCTTTTTTAGCCCTGCGGCCGGGCCGCCAGCGACTAGACTGAAACGGATGGCGGCGCGACCCGCGGCCGATGGATACGAATGCGCGCCGCGCCCCCTGCGCCAAGGAAACCACCATGAACGATGAAACCCTGATCCGCGCCGCCCTCGCCGCGTGGCACGCCGCCTTCTGCCGCAAGGACGCCGACGCCGTCTGCGCCCTGTACGCGCCCGACGCGGTGCTGTTCGACGCCATTCCGCCGTTCTCCGACGGCCCCGGCGGGCTGCGCGCCAAGCTCACCGGCTGCTTTCCCTACTTCCCCGACGGCTTCGCCATCGAAACCCGCGATCTCGCCGTGCACGTCGGCGGCGCGCTGGCCGCCGCCCACTGCCTGTGGCGCTTCACCGGACTGCCCCCCGGCCATCCCGCCGGACGCCACTGGCTGCGCAGCTCGACCCTGTTCCGCCAGCACGCCGGCCGCTGGCTGATCGTCCACGACCACTGTTCGGCGCCCTTCAACCCCTACACCGAAAAGGCCGTGCTCACCCTGGACGTCGACGCCGGCCTCGCGCCCGCCGGCTGCGGCGATCCGGGCGGCGCCAACCCGGTGGGCTGGTTCGAGCTCTACGTGGCCGACATGGACCGGGCCAAGGCCTTCTACGCCGCGGTGTTCGGTTTTGAATTCACCCGGCTGGAGAGTCCCATCGACCTGTGGGCGTTTCCGATGCAGCCGGGCGGCCACGGCATCTCCGGCGCGCTGGCCCGGATCGACGGCCTCGATCCCGGCGGCAGCAGCGTGCTGGTGTATTTCACCTGCGCCGACTGCGCGGTGCAGGCCGGACGCGCGGCCAGCCATGGCGGCACGGTGGTCAAGCCGAAGTTCTCCATCGGCCAGTACGGCCACATCGCCCACCTGCGCGACAGCGAGGGCAACATGATCGGCCTGCATTCGCCGGCCTGACCCCACCCGAGGCGGAACGCCAGGCGCCGCCGGTACGCCCCTTCGACGGACGTTCGCTGGGCGGTGGCCACCATGGTCGATCAGCGCTTCATCAACCTGCCGCCGGCCGCCGGCTGAACCGCGCGCCTCAGCGCGCCGGCCCGTCCTCGGCAATCCGCCCGTCCACCAGCCGCACCACCCGGTCGCAGCGGGCGGCGAGGCGGGGGTCGTGGGTGACGATCAGGCAGGCGCAGTGGGTCTGGCGGTTGAACTCGCGCAGCAGCGCGAAGATGTCGTCGGCGGTGTGGGTGTCGAGGTTGCCGGTGGGCTCGTCGGCGAGGATCAGGCGCGGCTTGAGGGCCAGCGCGCGGGCGATGGCGACGCGCTGCTGCTGGCCGCCGGAAAGCTCGGCGGGCTTCTTGCGCGCGTGGGCCTTGAGGCCGACCGCGTCGAGGAGCTGCAGCGCGGTGGCCTCGGCCTCGTCGTCGGGGCGGCCACGGGCGATGATGGTGGGCATCATCACGTTTTCCAGCGCGCTGAAGGCGGGCAGCAGGTGGTGGAACTGGAACACGAAGCCGATGCTGCGCCCGCGAAGGGCGGTGATCTCGGCCTCCGACAGGGTGGCGGTGTCGCGCCCGCCGATCGACAGGCGCCCGCCGGTGGGCCGCTCCAGCAGGCCGATGACGTTGAGGAGCGTGCTCTTGCCCGAGCCGGACGGCCCGATCAAGGCGGCGAACTCGCCCTCCATCAGGCTGAGGTCGATGCCGTGCAGCACTTCGGTCTCGACCGGCGTGCCGGCGTTGTAAACCTTGGTGAGCCCGGCCAGGGCGATGACCGGGGCGGTGACAGCGACGCTCATGCGCGGATCGCCTGCACCGGGTCCATCCGCGCGGCGCGGCGGGCCGGAATCAGCGCCGAGGCGAGGCCCACGGCGGTGGCCACGAGGGCCGCCATCACGATGAAGCGCGGCTCCAGCTCGGCCGAGAACAGCGGCGTGCCGTCGGCGTTGCGGTAGATGTGGGAGAACACCGCCAGCAGCGCAAAGGCCAGCCCGCTGCCCACCGCCGAACCGACCGCGCCCACCACCGCGCCCTGGATCAGGAACACCTGCAGGATCATCGCCCGGCTGGCGCCCATCGCACGCAGGATGCCGATCTCCTTCTGCTTCTGCACCACGCTCACCACCAGCACGCTGGCGATGCCCAGCGCCACGATGAGGATCACGAAGCTGCGGATCAGGTTGTTGGACACCGTCTGGTTGCGCAGCGCCGCCAGCAGCTGGGCGTTGGTCTGCATCCAGCTATCCACGGTGAGGCCGGTGGCGGCGCGCAGGCGGTCGGCGACGGCCTGCGCGTCGAAGATGTCGGCCACGGTGAGGTCCAGATTGGAGATGCCGCCGGGCAGGTCGAGCAGGCTCTGGGCCAGCGGCAGGGTCACGAACACCCAGCGCCGGTTGAGATCCTTGTTGCCGATGTCGAACACGCCGCCCACCACCAGCAGTTCGTCGCGGCCGTTGGGCAGCATCACCCGCAGCTTGTCCTCGAGGCCGATGCCCAGGTCCTTGGCCAGTTCAATCCCGATCACCGCCCGCGGGCCATCGACGGCGAAGCGGCCGGCGGTCATGTATTCCTCCATGCGCACGATGCGCCGGTAGCGCTCGGCATCGACGCCCATCAGCGCCACCGATTTGTTGGCCTGCCCGCGCACCGCGAAGGCCGGCCCGGTGACCACCGGCGAGACCGCGGTGACGCCGGCCATCCCCGCCGCCAGCTTGGCCACGCTCTCCCACTGGTCCACCGAGCGCAGGCGCTGGGCGCGGGGCTCGATCACCGTCGCGAAGCCGGCGTCGTCGAGGGCGCGGCGGTTGGCCTCTTCGAGCGGGCGGATCACCACGTGGGCCTGGCTGCCCAGCACCCGATCGACGATCTGGGCCTGCAGCTGGGTGATGAGCTGGGTCAGGAAAATGATGACCGCCACCCCGCCGGTGGTGCCGGCGAGGATCAGCGCGGTCTGCATCCGCCCCTCGCGCAGGAAGCGCAGGGCCACGAGCGGCGCGAAGGGCAGGCGCAACCGGAGGCTCACGCGGGGGCGCTCACTTCGTCATGCCCGGCGGCACCTGCAGGCCGCCGACCTTGGGCTTCCGGGGCGCCCGGATGCGCACCCGGTCGCCCTCGAGGGCGCCGGACGCCGGCAGGATCGCCAGATCGCCCTCGGCGAGGCCGGCGACGATTTCCACCTCGCCGATGCCGGCAAGCCCCAGCTTCACGTCGGCGCGGCTCGCCAGCCCATCGCGGGCCACCAGCACCCACGGCGCGTTGCCGTCGGCGTCGCGCACCGCCTCGGCGGGCAACACCAGGGTCGCATCCTGGTGGCCAGTCACGGTCTCGACCGAAACGGTCATGTCGGGGCGCAGGAAGGCCGGCGGCTTGCCCACGCGGAAACGGATCTCGACGGTGCCGCGCTGCGGGTCCACCGCCGGCGCGAGGTAGTACAGCGTCGCGTCGAAGGGCTGGGCGGGAAAGGCGTCGGCGACGCCACGGGCGGATTGGCCGGGCTTGAGCAGGCGCAGGTTCTTCTCGTCGACGGTGGCGTAGATGCGCGTCTCGCCGGCGTCGGCCAGTTCGAGCAGCACCTTGCCGGCCGCCGCCACGTCGCCGGGCTCGGCCTTGCGGGTGAGCACCGTGCCCGCGGACGGCGCGGTGAGGGTCAGCAGCGCGGCGCGGGCCTTCGCGTTGGCGAGCTGGGCGCGGGCGGCCTCCACCGCCGTGGCGGCGTTGGCGGCGTTGCGCAGGGCGTCGTCCACCTTGCTCTGGGCGTAAAAGCCCTGGGCGACGAGACGCCGGGCGCGCTCGGCCTCGGCCTGCGCCACCTTGAGGTTGGCCTCGGCCTGGGCGAGCTGCTGGGCCGCCACGGGCCGGCCGAGCTTCTCGACCTGGGTGAGGCGTGCCTCGGCCTCGGCCTGGGCAGCCTGGGCCTGGGTGACGAGGGCGGTGGCGTCGTCGGCGCGCAGGCGCACCAGCACCTGACCGGGCGCCACCAGGTCGCCCTCGCGCACGCTCACGTCGAGCACCGTGGCGGCGAGCGGACTGCCCACCGAGATGCGCGCCGGCGTGGCGATCCGGCCGGTGGCGACCACCGACTGGGTGAGCGGCGCCTTGCGCACCGCGACGACGTCCACCTCGCGCCCCTTGGGCCACAGGGCGACGGTGGCCAGCGCGCCGACGGCGAGCAGCGCCAGGAGGGTGCCGCGGGCCTTCACGCCGGTTCGGCCAGGAGTTTTTCGAGCAGGGCGTGGAGCTTGGGAAAATCCGGCGCGCCGAGGTATTTCTGGACGATGCGGCCCTGCTTGTCGAGCAGGAAGGTGGTGGGCGTCAGGCGAACCTCCTCGAAGCCCTTGGCGGCCGTGCCGTCGCTGTCGAGGGCCACCTTGAAGGGCAGGGCGTTCCTCGCGGCGTAATTGCGCACGTACTCGGGCGGGTCGTAGTTCATCGCCACCGCAACCGTCTCGAACCCCTTGGGCGCAAACTTGGTGTAGGTGTCGACCAGCTGCGGCATCTCGGCCACGCAGGTGGTACAGGTGGTCGCCCAGAAGTTCACCAGCACCACCTTGCCGCGCAGGGCGGAAAGCGGAGTGGTCTGGCCGTCGAGGGTCGTGAAGCGCACGTCGGGCGCCGCCGGGGCGCTGCATCCGTCAAGGAATGCAACGAGGAGCACAGGGGCCACGAGACGCGTGATAGCCTTGAGAAACATCTTTTTTAACCGCGTGTTGATTGCGAAAGGGGTGCTGCCGTGCGTGCGATTCTGAAAGCTTTGCTGCTGCTTGTCATCTGTTCCCAGGCCTGGGCGCTGGGGCTGGCCGATCTGACCGACAAGGACGCCTCCGGCGGCCTCCGGGAAGCGCTGGTCCAGGGCGCCTCCAAGGCGGTTGGACAGCTCGGCACCAGTGGCGGTTTCATGAACAACCCGAAGGTGAAGATCGGCCTGCCGGAATCCCTCGCGCCCCTCGAAGGCGGCCTGCGCGCCATGGGCCGCGGCAAGGATCTCGACGCCCTCGTCGCCACCATGAACCAGGCCGCCGAGCAGGCCGTGCCCAAGGCCAAGGTGTTGCTGGTGGACGCGGTGAAGAAGATGAGCGTCGACGACGCCAAGAAGATCCTCTCCGGCGGCGACGATTCGGCCACCCAGTATTTCCGCGAGAAGACCGCCGCCCAGCTGACCGAATCCTTCCTGCCCACGGTGCGCGAGACCACCGGCAAGCTGGCGCTGGCCGAGCAGTACAACAAGCTCGCCGGCAAGGCCAGCGCCTTCGGCCTGGGCAAGGGCGACGACCTGAAGATCGAGAACTACGTGACCCGCAAGGCCCTGGACGGCCTCTACCTGATGATCGCCGAGGAAGAAAAGGCGATCCGCAAGGACCCGGTGGGCGCCGCCGGCAGCCTGGCCAAGAAGGCCTTCGGCGCGCTGGGCCAGTAAGCCGCGCGATGCACGGAGCCGCGCCCGTCCGCCTGCTGCCGCTGGGCGACGCGGCGCTGACCGTCGAGTTCGGCAACGCCATCGACCCGGCGATCCACGCCCGCGTGCTGGGCTTCGCCGACGCCCTGCCGGCCCTGGCCGAGCGCCATCCGGGCATCGTCGAGTGGGTGCCGACCTTCCGTTCGGTCACGATCCACTTCGACCCGGACACCGTGGACCCGCCCCGGCTCGAAGCCGATCTGCGGGCGCTGGCCGCCGCCGGCCACGCCGCCCGCACCCGCGGCACCCGGTGGACGCTGCCGGTGTGCTTCGATCCCGACTGCGCGCCCGACCTCGACGACGTGGCCGCCGCCCGCGGCCTGACCCGCGAGGCGGTGATCGCGCTGCTGTGCGCCACCGAGTTCCCGGTTTACATGCTCGGCTTCCTGCCTGGCTTTCCCTACCTCGGCGGGCTGCCGGCGGCGCTCGAGATGCCGCGCCTCGCCACCCCGCGGGTGGCGGTGCCGGCCGGCTCGGTCGCCATCGCCGGGCGCATGGCGGCCATCTACCCGTGGGCCAGCCCGGGCGGCTGGCGCCTCGTCGGGCGCACCGGCACCCGCCTGTTCGACCCCGCCAACGCCGACCGTCCAGCCTTGCTCGCTCCCGGCGACCGCGTGTGCTGGCGTGACGCCGGGCGGGACGCGCTGGCCCCATGAGCCCCCACCTGCGCATCGAATCCCCCGGTCTCGGCGTGTCGATCCAGGATCGCGGGCGCCTCGGCCATCGACGCATCGGCGTGCCGCGCTCGGGCGCCCTCGACCCGCTGCGGCTGGCCGCCGCCAATGGCCTCGCGGGCAACCCGGCCGACGCCGCGGCCCTCGAGATCACCCTCGCCGGGCCGCTGCTGCAAGCCGTCGGCGGGCCGATCCGGGTGGC
>NZ_JAYROR010000057.1:0-7428 GCF_041911615.1 Zoogloea sp.
GAGCGCGCCACCCGGGGATCGTCGAACAGCACCGCCGCCAGCGGCCGTCCGCCCAGCCCGCGCAGCAGGTGCCAGTCGGCGGGGATGGCGGTGGCGGCCACCAGCGAGCGGGCGAACACCACCGGTTCGCCGTCGGCCAGCAGCAACACCTCGCGCTGCCACAGGCGGGCATGGCGATGCAGGCCGAGGGCGGCCAGTTCGTCGGGCAGCACCACGCCCTTGCCCTGGCGCACCACCGTCAGCGAGAAGCGGCCGCAGCGGGCGCGGATGCGGGCGGTGAGCGAGCTGTCGTCGCTGAGCCAGCCGCGCATTCCGCGGGGCGCCTGCCAGGCGGCGATGCGGAAAGGGTCGCGGCCCGGGAAATGGGCGAGGGTCATGGGAACGAGGGAAAACGCGGATCGACGACGGATCGGGCGGGCAATTGTACGGCTTATGGCCAAAGCCGAGAACGCCGGCACCGCCCCGGAACGCCGGCGACGCGGCTAGCGGCGTCCGCGCGCCACGGCATAGAAGGCCTCGAGCAGCGGCGCGCAGTCGAGCAGGCTGTCGTGCCCCGGCGTGTGGAATTCGGGGTGCCACTGCACGCCGACGACGAAGCCGTGCTCGGTGTGGCGGATCGCCTCGATGACCCCGTCCTCGGCGGCGGTCGCCTCGACCTGCAGGCTCTTGCCGACGCTGCGCACGCACTGGTGGTGGATCGACACCACGTGCCCGCCCGGCTTGCCGCCGAACCAGCGGGCGAACTGGCCCTCCGGCGCGAAGACGATCTCGTGGCTGTGGCGGTCGTAGGCCGCGTCCTGATGGCGCGCGGCGCGTTCGAACTGGGACGGGATGTCCTGGTACAGCGAACCCCCGAAGGCCACGTTGAGCAGTTGCATGCCGCGGCAGATGCCCAGCACCGGCTTGCCCGCCTCGACGAATTCGTGGAGCAGTTCCATCTCGTAGGCGTCGCGCACCCGGTCGCCGGCCCACTCCGCCTGCAACGGGCGCTCCCCGTAGGTTTCCGGGCTAACGTCGGCGCCCCCCTGCAGCACCAGGCCGTCGAGATAATCGGCGTAGTCGCGCAGGCGGATGTTGCTGCGGTGGATCGGCCCGTCCTTGAGGATCGACGGCACCATCAGCACCAGCACGTCCCGCGACATCAGCCATTGGGCAATCGACTGCTCCAGCACCTGGAGCGTCTTGGACTCGATGCCCGTCGCCCCTTCCCGCGGATGGAAAAGGCGCGCCGAAAGGGCGATCTTCAGGGGTTTGTTGCGGCTCATTGGGCTCTCCTTTGCGGGCGGGGCCGGGCGACGCCATGACGACGGCCCCGCAAGGTGGATCGGCAAACCGCCCGGCAGTTCCAACGCCGGAATTGCGGCACTTTATTCCGGCGCCGCGCTCCAACCCTCGACATCCATGCCGACGCACCGCCGGTCCCGCTCCGGCGAACGCGGCGTCGGCCCGCCGCGCCCCGGCCACGCCGCACGTCCGGCGCCCACCATCCGAGCCACCCCGGGCGTCAGGCGACGCGAGGCGTTCCGCCGCCCGCCCCACAACCGGAGAGCCTGCCCCGATGATGCCAATCCGCCCCGCGTGGGAGGGCCTGCGCGAAAGCCTGTTCTTTCTGCCGCCCTTCCCCGCCCAGCTCGACCCCCTCGCCCTGTCTGCCCTGATGCTGATCGGCGGGCTCTTGATCGGCGAAGCCCTGTTCCGCCGTGTCGGCGTCTCGCGCCTCGTCGGCTACGTGCTGGCCGGCGCCCTCGCCGGACCCGGCTTCCTGGGCTGGCTCGACCCCGCCTCCGTGGCGGTCGCCAAACCGATCGCCGATGTCGCCCTCGGCCTGCTGCTGCTCGAAACCGGACGCTACCTCGACCTCGGCTGGCTGCGCGCCAACCCGGGCCTGCTGACCACCGCGCTCGCCGAATCGGGGCTGGCCTTCGCCACCATCTTCGCCTTCGCCTACTTCGCCGGCGGGCTGAGCCCCGCCTGGAGCGCCGCCACCGCCGCGATCACGATGGCCTCGGCGCCGGCGGTGGTGCTGCTGATCGCCCAGGAGAACCGCGCCGAAGGCCAGATCACCCAACGCACGCAATTGCTCACCGCACTGAGCTGCGCGCTCTCCTTCGTGGTCTTCACCGCGGTGCTCGGCGGCATTTACGCCGAGCGCTCCGGCGACTGGCTCAACGCCGTCGCCCATCCGCTGTGGGTGGTCTGCGGCAGCGTCGGCATCGGCATGCTGGGCGCGCGCCTGGCGCTGGCGATGGCGGCGCTGCAAGCCAAAGGCTCGGCGGCCCAGGTATTCATCCTGGTCGCCTCGGCGCTGCTCGCCACCGGCGTCGCGCGGATGCTGGCGGTGCCGGTGTTCCTGTGCCTGTTCATGATGGGCGCCGCCCTCAACCTCGCCGACCGGGACAAGGTGCTCGCCTACGCCGGGCTACCCCAGGGCCACTGGCTGCTGGCCATCGTGCTGTTCGTGGTGACCGGGGCCATGCTGCCGCTCCACGAACTCAGCTGGACGCTCGGCCTGCAGGCCCTCGGACTGGTGCTGGTGCGCGGTCTGGCGAAGTTTGCCGGGGTGCTGGCCAGCGGCCGCCGCGATCTGCCGCCGGGCCGCCGCGCGCTGGTGGGCCTCGGCATCCAGCCCCTGTCGGCCACGGCCATCGTGATGGCCGCCGAGCTGATCGCGATCTTCCCCGAAGTGGGCGCCCAGGCCCTGCTGCTGCCGCTGCTGGCCGCCGCGCTGATGGAGTTCGTGGGCCCCCAGCTGTGCCGCCTCGCCCTCAAACGCGCCGGCGAAACCGCCCCCTCCCCCGCAGGACACACCCGATGACCGCTCTCTCCCAACTGACCTTCACCCCCAGCCGCCCGCTGACCCTCGGCGTCGAGCTCGAGCTGCAGCTCGTCTCGCTGCGCGACTACAACCTCACCCGCGCCGCCACCGATCTGCTCGAGAGCCTGCGCTACGACGACCGCTTCGGCGAAGTGAAGCTCGAGATCACCGAGAGCATGATCGAGGTGAACTCCCGCCCCCGCGACGACGTGGCCGCCATCGGGCGCGACCTCGACGGCCTGCGCGACGTGCTGGTCAGCCACTGCCAGCGCAACAACATCGCCATCTGCGGCGGCGGCACCCACCCCTTCCAGCACTGGCCCGAGCAACGCATCAGCCCCGGCGAGCGCTTCGCCTTCCTCAACCAACGCTACGGCTACCTGAGCAAGCAGTTCACGGTGTTCGGCCAGCACATCCACGTGGGCGTGCCGTCCGGCGACGACGCGATCTGGCTCACCCACGCCTTCAACCGCTACGTGCCGCACTTCGTGGCCCTGTCGGCCTCGTCGCCCTTCCTCGACGCCACCGACAGCGGCTTCGAATCCGCCCGCCTCAACGCCGTGTCGGCCTTTCCGCTGTCGGGGCAGGCCCCCGACGTGGCCGACTGGGCCGCCTTCACCAATCACATGGGGCTGCTGCAATCCTGCGGCGTGGCCAACAGCATCAAGGACTTGTACTGGGACGTGCGCCCCAAGCCCGAATACGGCACCGTCGAGATCCGGGTCTGCGACACCCCGTTATCGGTGGACCGCGCCACCGAGCTGGCCGCCTTCGCCCAGTGCCTGGCCCGCCACCTGCTGCGCGAGCGGCCCGCCGTGGCGCCGGCGATGCAGGCGCTGGTGGCCCGCTACAACAAGTTTCAGGCCTGCCGCTTCGGCTTCGACGCCGGGCTGGCCGACCCCGTCGGCCGCCGCGTCGTCCCGCTGGGCGACGACCTGCTGCGGCTCCTCGAAACCCTCGCCCCCGACGCCGACGCGCTGGGCTGCCGGCTGCAGCTCGAAGGCCTGCGCGACCTGGCGCAAAACCGGCAGGGCGACGCGGTGTGGCTGCGCCGCACCGCCGCCGACGTCGGCAACTTCCACGACCTGACCCGCGCCGCCACCGAGCGCTTCGCCCAGCCGTCGCGGTACTGAGGCGCGACCATCGACGGTGACTTGACCGACGTCCGCGGGCGAATGGATTCGCCCCTACAAAAACCGGCGCTGCGATGCCCCTGTGGGGGCGAATTCATTCGCCCGAAGAGGCGAAAACGCGCGATGGCCACCATTCAGCGTGATGTGCGAAAAAATCCGCCCCCACAGGGCGCCGCACCTAGGCCTTCAGCAGCGCCGCCCGGCCGCCGAACCAGCGCGCGGTGACCGCGTCGGCCACCCGCGGCGCGTCGCGCAGCAGGGTTTCGGCCAGATCGCGGGCGATGTCCACCAGCACCGCGTCCGCCTCCAGGTCGGCATAGCGCAGCAGCGGCACGCCGCTCTGGCGGGCGCCGATGAACTCGCCGGGGCCGCGGATGCGCAGGTCCTCCCGGGCGATCACGAAGCCGTCGGTGTGCTCGTAGATCGCCTTCAGGCGCTCGCGCCCGGTCTGCGACAGGGGCTGGGCGAACAGCAGGATGCACACCGACTCGTGCTCCCCGCGCCCGACCCGCCCGCGCAACTGGTGGAGCTGGGCGAGGCCGAAGCGCTCGGCGTGCTCGATCACCATCAGGCTGGCGTTGGGCACGTCCACGCCCACCTCGATCACCGTGGTGGCCACCAGCACCTGGATGTCGCCGGCCACGAAGGCGGCCATCGTGGCGGATTTCTCGTCGTTCTTGAGCCGCCCGTGCACCAGCCCGACGGCCAGATCCGGCAGCGCGGCGCAGAGCATCTCGAAGGTCTCCTGCGCGGTCTTCAACTGCAGCGCCTCGGACTCCTCGATCAGCGGGCACACCCAGTAGGCCTGGCGGCCGGTCATGCAGGCGGCGTGGACGCGGCGGATCACCTCGTCGCGGCGCTGCTCCGACACCAGCTTGGTGACGATGGGCGTGCGGCCCGGCGGCAGCTCGTCGAGCACCGACACGTCCAGGTCGGCGTAGTAGCTCATCGCCAGCGTGCGCGGGATCGGCGTGGCCGACATCATCAGCATGTGCGGCGACTCGCCGGCCTGGCCTTTCTCGCGCAGGGCCAGGCGCTGGCGCACGCCGAAGCGGTGCTGCTCGTCCACCACCGCCAGGGCGAGGCCGGGCAGCGTCACCGGGTCTTCGATCAGCGCGTGGGTGCCCACCGCCAGCAACACCTCGCCGGCGGCGAGGCGGGCCATCGTCGCCTCGCGTTCCTTCTTCTTGCGGCTGCCGGAGAGCCACGCCACCTCCAGCCCGATGGGCGCCAGCCACCCGGCCAGCTTACGGTAGTGCTGCTCGGCGAGGATCTCGGTGGGCGCCATCAGCACCGCCTGACGGCCGTTCTCGGCGGCGCGCAGCATGGCCAGCGCGGCCACGCAGGTCTTGCCCGAGCCCACGTCGCCCTGCAGCAGGCGCTGCATCGGGTGGTCCGAAGCCAGATCGGCGGCGATCTCGGCGAAGGCCCGGCTCTGGGCGCCGGTGAGCGCGAAGGGCAGCTGTTCGAGGAGCTGGCGCGTCAGCGTGTCGTGGCCGGGCAGGCTCGGGGCGTTCTTGGCGCGGCGGGCGGCGTAGGCCCGGCGCAGGGAAATCTGCTGGGCCAGCAGCTCGTCCAGCTTCACGCGCTGCCAGGCGGGGTGGCCGCGGTCTTCGATGTCCAGGATCGCCATCGACGGCGGCGGCGCGTGCAGCGTGCGCAGCGCCTCGGGCAGCGTGGGCAGGTTGAGGCGACGGCGCAGGGCCTCGGGCAGGTCGTCGGAGAGCGGGTTGTGGCGCAGGGCGCCGCCGATGAGCTTGCGCAGGGCCGACTGGGCCAGCCCCGCGGTGGTCGGGTAGATCGGCGTGAGGCTGTCGGGCAGCGGCTCGCCGGCGGCCACCGGCCTGATCCGCGGGTGGATCATCTCGGCGCCGAAGAAGCCGTCGCGCAGCTCGCCGAAGATGCGCAGGCGGCTGCCGGCGGCAAGCTGCTTCTGCTGGCTGGGGTAGAAGTGGACGAAGCGGAGCAGCACCTCACCGCTGGCGTCCGACGCCCGGGCCAGCAGCTGGCGGCGGGGCGGCGGGCTCACGGTGCAGTCGATCACCTCCACCTCGCACTGAGCCGGCACGCCGGGGCGCAGGTCGGCCAGCATGGTGAGGCGGGTCTCGTCCTCGTAGCGCAGCGGCAGGTGAAAGATCAGGTCGGCCGGCGAGAAGATGTCGAGCTTGGCCAGCCGCTCGGCCAGTTGCGGCCCCACGCCCGGCCAGCCGCGCACCGCCGCCTTCTTGGGCGACGCTGCGGAAGTGGCGGGCGCGGCAGTCTCGGGCAAGATCAGCCGAGCACGAGGATGGCGTCGGCCTCGACCAGCGCGCCGCGGGGCAGCTCCTTCACGCCCACCGCCGCACGGGCCGGGAAGGGCTCGGCAAAGTAGCGGGCCATCACCTCATTCACCTTGGCAAAGTTGGCCAGATCGGTGAGGTAGATGTTGAACTTGACCGCGTCGGCGAGCGAGCCACCGGCGGCTTCGGCCACCGCCTTGAGGTTCTCGAACACGCGCACCGTCTGGGCCTCGAAGCCGTCGACCATCTGCATCGTGGCCGGGTCCAGGCCGATCTGGCCCGACATATAAACGGTGTCACCGGCCTTGACGGCCTGGGAGTAGGTGCCGATGGCGGCGGGAGCGTTGGGCGTGGCGATGATCGTCTTGGACATGGGAGAAGGCTCCGTGGGTTGAACGGGCGGAGTTTACCGGGAATGGGGGCTGCACCCGCAAGGGGCAGGTGGAGGTCGTGGCGGGATGTCGGGTTTGCGCCGCTGTGGTGATCAAGTGAGCCGACATCCCTCATCGCCCCGTCATCGCCCCCACTCGCGCTACGGCAGCCTGGCCAGCGCCGCCGAGAGCCCGCCCGTCCAGTCCTGGCTCGGCATCAGCCGGCCGGCATCCTTCAGCCGCTGCAGAATCGCCAGGCCCCGGCGCAGGAAGTCGCGGCGCGCGTCGATCTCCAGGCCCGGGTGGCTGCCCAGCTTGGCGCACGAAACAGCCAGATCGGTCTGCCACTGAGCATTGACCGGGTCGCGGGCGGCGAGGGCTTCACGGATGGCGAGGCTGTTGCGGTAGGCCGCCAGCGCGCCGGGCCCGTCGCCCTGGGCGCGGAGCACGTCGCCGACCCTGTCGTGGCTCACCGACAGGTCGCGCTGCCACCCGGTGTTGGCCGGGTCGCAGGCGGCGAGGGCTTCCGCGATGGCGAGGCCCTTGCGGTAGGCCGCCAGCGCGCCGGGCCCGTCGCCCTGGGCGCGGAGCACGTCGCCGATCTTGTTGTGGCTCACCGACAGGTCGCGCTGCCATTCGGTGTTGGCCGGGTCGCGGGCGGCGAGGGCTTCTCCGATGTCGTGGCGCTTGCGGTAGGCCGCCAGCGCGCCGGGCCCGTCGCCCTGGGCGCCGAGCACGTCGCCAATCCTGTCGTGGCTCACCGACAGGTCGCGCTGCCACTCGGTGTTGGCCGCATCGCGGGCGCCCTGCGGCCCCTCCGGGGCCACCAC
>NZ_JAYROR010000058.1:0-1558 GCF_041911615.1 Zoogloea sp.
CCTCGACCCCCAGCTGGCCGAAGAGGTGATCCGCGCCGACGCCGACGTCGATACCGAATTCAAGTCGATCATGCGCCAGCTGATCACGCACATGATGGAAGACCCGCGCACCATCACGACGTCCATCGACATCATCTGGATCGCCCGCGCCGTCGAGCGCATCGGCGACCATGCCAAGAACATCGCCGAACACGTGGTGTTCATCGTCGAAGGGCGCGATATCCGTCATCCGGAGAAGGAGAGCAAGGCGTGACACCCACGATCCTGGTCGTCGAGGACGAACCAGCCATCCAGGAACTCGTCGTCATCAACCTCAAGCACGCCGGTTTCCTGGTCGTTCGCGCCGGCAGCGCCGAGGAGGCCGAATCGGCCATCCGTGCCGCGCTGCCCGACCTGCTGATCCTCGACTGGATGCTGCCCGGCCAGTCCGGCGTCGCGCTGGCCAAGAAGATCCGCGCCGACGAGCGCACCCGCGAGCTGCCTATCATCATGCTGACTGCCCGCGTGCACGAGGAGGACAAGGTGCAGGGGCTGGAGGCCGGCGCCGACGACTACGTCACCAAGCCCTTCTCGCCCAAGGAACTGGTCGCCCGCGTGCGCGCCGTGCTGCGCCGCCGCGCCCCGCACCTGGCCGGCGAGGCGGTCGAGATCGGCGACCTGGCGCTCAACCCGGCCACCCACCGGGTGCTCGCCGGCAGCCAGCCGATCGAGCTCGGCCCCACCGAGTTCCGCTTGCTGTTCTTCTTCATGACCCACGCCGAGCGCGTCTATTCGCGCGCCCAGCTGCTCGACGAGGTGTGGGGCGACCACGTTTTCATCGAGGAGCGCACGGTGGACGTCCATATCCGCCGCCTGCGCGCGGCGCTCGAGCCGTCCGGCCATCATGAGCGGGTCGAGACCGTGCGCGGCACCGGCTACCGCTTCCGGGGAAGCTGAACCTGGTGTCTCCCCAGCTGATCCGGGCTTTCCTGCTGACCGCGCTGGCGGCCGCGGTGGCCGTGCCGTTCGGCCATTTCGTCAAGCCGTGGGTGGGCTGGGCCATTTTCTGCTCCGGTTTCGGCTTGCAGATGGCCTTCCACTTCCGCCATTTCGCCCGCCTCGACCGCTGGTCGCGGGCGCCGGTGGTCGACCCCAGCCTCGAAGGCGAGGGCGCCTGGGACGGCGTTTTCGCCCGCATCTACCGCCACGAGAAGGACCTGCAAGGAAAGATCGCCCAACGCGACGCGCAGATCGCCAAGCTGATCGCCGCCGGCCAGGCGCTGACCGACGGCGTCGTGCTGCTCAACGAGCACGGGGCGATCGAGTACTGCAACACCACCGCCGAAATGCAGCTCGGCCTGGTGATCGCCACCGACCGCGGCCAGCCCATCGTCAACCTGGTGCGCCAGCCGGAGTTCGTGAACTACCTCAAGGCCGGCGACTTCGCGCGCCCGCTGACGCTGCGCTCCGAACGCGGCGAGGACCGGGTGCTGTCGATCTTCGTCGTGCCCTACGCGCGCAACCAGCGCCTGCTGCAGATCAAGGACGTCACCCAGGCCGACCGCCTCGACCGCATGCG
>NZ_JAYROR010000059.1:0-8653 GCF_041911615.1 Zoogloea sp.
AGCGGCGGCATCGACGGCAGGGCGGCTCCCAGGTCGGCCGCCGCGAGACATTGCAGGCAGCGGTCGTGACGCTCCGCCGCCGGCAGACCGCCGGCGGGATCGAGCGGGGCGGCCGCAACGGGCTCGTCGCCACGATGGGCGGCGACGAGATCGCCCACATGGCTGAGCGCATGGGCGGCGGCGAAGAACTGGGCGCACACCAGCAGCAGCGCGAGCACGCTGCGCAGCATCGGCGAACCGTGCAGGCGCCTCATGCGGCCTCCGCGGCGCAGAAGCCGGCGAACACGCGATCGACCACTTCGCGCTCCAGGTCGCGCACGATGAACACCAGACGCGTCGCCCGGTCGGCGTCAGGCCAGGCCGGCAGCGCCGCGTCCGGGTAGCGCAGGTGATGGACGCACTGCAGGACGCGCGGCACGACCTCGCCGCGCACCTGGACGATACCTTTCACCCGCAGCAGGTGATCGCCCTTCAGGCTCTGCAGGGTATCGAGGGCGGCCGAGAAGTCGCCCCAGGCCACGGGCGCCTCGATGCGCAGCACGAAGGCGTGGACCGAGGCGTCGTGACGCGCCGGATCGCCCCGGCGCGCGCCGCGCGGGGCGTACGGATTGCGTGGCGCGGCGGCGGCGACCGCCTCGTCGGCCAGCCAGCGGGCCACGTCGGCCGACTTGGTGGCCGGGTTCCACAGCCCGCAGTCGAGCACCGCCGCAGCCGGCACGTCGCCGGCCACGACGCGGCGCTGCGGCGCGCCGGGATTGAGCGCAGCCAGGGTGGCGGACAGGGCGTCGATGGCGGCGGGCACGGCCTGGTCGCACTTGGTGATGAGCAGCCGGTCGGCCATCGCCACCTGCTTGACCGCCTCGGGCTGGCGGGCGAGCTGATCGGCGCCGAAAACGGCGTCCACCGCCGTCACCACGCCATCGAGGCGATAGCGTTCGGCGATGAAGAAATCCTGCATCAGGGTGAAGATCACCGGCGCCGGGTCGGCGAGGCCGGTGGTTTCGATGAAGACCCGCGACAAGGCCGGCAATTCGCGGCGCAGGCGGCGCATGAAGACGTCCTTCAGCGCGCGGGCCAGATCGCCGCGCACCGCGCAGCAGATGCAGCCCGATTCGAGCAGCAGCACGTTCTCGTCGATCTTCTCGACCAGCAGGTGGTCAAGGGGTTCGGCACCGAATTCGTTGACGAGCACGACCGTCCCCGCCAGTTCGGGCTGACGCAGCAGGTGGTTCAGAAGGGTGGTCTTGCCCGATCCGAGGAAGCCGGTGAGCAGGGTGACGGGGATGCGATTCGCCGGCGCAGTCATGATCGGGACGAGCCGTTCCGGCGAATCGGGTGACGCGGCACTGAAACCGACGGGGATTATTCCCCGTACAGCTTCTGGGTGCGTTCGCGACGCTCCTGGGCGTCGATGGACAGGGTCGCGGTCGGGCGGGCCAGCAGGCGGCCGATGCCGATCGGATCGCCGGTTTCCTCGCACCAGCCGTATTCGCCTTCGGCGATGCGCTCGAGGGCTTCCTCGATCTTCTTGATCAGCTTGCGCTCACGGTCGCGCACGCGCAGCTCGAGGGCGTGCTCCTCTTCCACCGTGGCACGGTCGGCCGGATCGGCGACGAGTTCGTTCTCGCGCAGGTTGGCGCCGGTGCTGGCAGCGTTCTCGAGCAGCTCTTCACGCATTTTCGACAGACGCTCGCGGAAGAACTCCAGCTGGGCCGGGTTCATGTAGTCGTCGTCCGGCATGGCCAGGATCTCGGCCTCGGTGAGCAGTTTGTCTTTGCTGGTAGTTGCAACCATGTCTCATTCCTCCCATGAATCGACTGTCGGGCCCGGGTGCCCACGGCGCTTGCCCCGCGGCATCCACCCATTAGCGACTCGGCAGCCAGCACGAAGCGCGCCAGCCTTGTCTCCAAGACTGCGATTCTATGCACAGGATCGCTGCAATTACAACGCTCCGCGCGTCGCCGCCGTCCGTCGGCCTACATTCTGAAACACTGAATCTACCGCGCGGCTTCGGATCAAGGCGCGTCGTGCGGTAAAATGTTGCGATGCATTTCACGAACGATCCCGCTCCGGCTGCGCAGAAGGCGTCCTTCACGCTGCCGGTCCGGGTGTACTACGAAGACACCGACGCCGGCGGCGTGGTCTACTACGCCAATTATCTCAAGTTCTGCGAACGCGCCCGCACCGACTGGCTGCGCGCGATCGGCTTCGAGCAGCGCCAGCTGGCCGCCGAGCAGAACCTCGTCTTCGTGGTGCGCACCGTGAAGGCCGACTACCGCCAGCCGGCCGTCCTCGACGACCTGCTCGACGTGGTCACCGCCATCGAACGGCTCGGCCACGCCAGCCTGGTTTTCGCGCAGCGCATCCTGCGCGATGGTCAGCCCATTTTCGACGCCCAGATCACCATCGCCTGCATCGACAGCGTCGCCCGACGCGCCATCCCGCTTCCACCCGCTGTGCGCGCACAGTTCGCCACCCTGGTTTAAACCGATGAACGTCACCGAAGACCTTTCCATCCTGTCCCTGATCGCCAACGCGAGCGTCCTCGTCAAGCTCGTCATGGCGCTGCTCGGCACCGTGTCCTTCATGTCCTGGTACTGGATCTTCCGCAAGTGGTTCCAGATCCGCGACGCCAAGAAGAAAACCGACCTCTTCGAGCGCGACTTCTGGAGCGGCGGCGACCTCAACGCCCTCTACCAGAGCGCCGCCACCGGCCGCCACGAGGCCGCCGGCATGGAGCGCATCTTCGAAGCCGGCTACCGCGAATTCGCCAAGCTGCGCGGCAAGAACCTCGACCACGGCGCCATCATGGACGGCGCCCGCCGCGCGATGCGCGCCACCTACCAGCGCGAGGTCGACGACCTGGAAGCCCACCTGGCCTTCCTCGCCTCGGTCGGTTCGGTGTCACCCTACGTCGGCCTGTTCGGTACCGTGTGGGGCATCATGAACGCCTTCCGCGGGCTCTCCAATGTCGGCTCGGCCACCCTCGCCCACGTCGCCCCGGGCATCGCCGAGGCGCTGGTCGCCACCGCCATCGGCCTGTTCGCGGCGATTCCGGCGGTCGTCGCCTACAACCGCTTCGCCCACGACATCGACCGCATCGCGATCCGCTTCGAGAGCTTCACCGAAGAGTTCCTGAACATCCTCCAGCGCCAGCTGCGCTGACCGGGAGCGAAGCCGCAATGCGCCAACGTCGCCTGATGAACCAGATCAACGTCGTGCCTTACATCGACGTGATGCTGGTGCTCCTCGTCATCTTCATGGTCACCGCGCCGATGATCCAGTCCGGCTCGGTAAATCTGCCGAGCGTCGATAAAGTGCCCGCCCCGCCGACCGATGCGATGGTCGTCCAGGTCAAGCCGGACGGAGAACTGACGCTGCGCGCCACCAGCCAGGCGCCCGAGAAGTCGCTCAACCGCAAGGACCTGATCGCCGAGGTTCAGGACGCCGTGTCGGCCAACCCCGGCCAGTCGGTGATCATCGCCGCCGACAAGAGCGTCAAGTACGAGCAGGTCATGAACACCCTCAACGACCTGCGCAACGCGGGCGTCAACAAGGTCGGGCTGCAGACGCAGGTCGGCAAGTCGGCCCGATGAACCCAGCACTACCCGCCAACGAACGCGGCAAGTGGTCCTCGCTGGCGCTGGCGGCGCTGGTCCACGTCCTGCTCGGCCTGTTCCTGTTCTACGGCGTGCGCTGGCAGAACCGCCTGCCCGACGCCGTCGAGGTGGAGCTGGTCACCGCGCCGCCGCCTGCCCCCCAACCCGCCCCGCCGCCCGAGCCCGCGCCGCCTGCCGAGGCACGCCCGGCGCCCCCGCCTCCGCCTCCGCCCCCCCGCGTCGAGCCCGAGGAAGAGCGCGAGCCCGAACCGCCGCCACGCAAGCAGCCCGACATCGCCGTCAAGGCGCCCGAGCCGAAGAAGCAACCGCCCAAGCCGGTGAAGGAAGTCGTCAAGCCCGAGCCGAAGAAACCCGAGCCCAAGCCCGAGCCCCGCAAGCCCGAACCGAAGCCGGAGCCCAGGAAGCCGGAGCCACGCCCTGAACCGCGCAAGCCGGAGCCCAAGCCCGAACCCCGCAAGCCCGAACCGAAGCCAGAGCCCAAGCCGGACCCGAAGGCCGAGGCACGGGCCCGCGCCGAGCAGGCCAAGCTCGACAAGGCCCGCGCCGACAAGGAGGCCAAGGTCGCCGCCGAGCGCGCCCGCGAACTCGAGGATCGCCGCATGCGCGAGCTGCTGAGCCGCGACAGCGAGAACGTCAAGCAGACCGGCGAGATCCAGAAGGAACTCGCGCGCATCGCCAACGACAAAGCCAAGGCGGCCAACAGCCGGGCGCTCAAGGCCTACATCGACAAGATCGCCGCCAAGGTGAAAGGCAACATCATCCTGCCGCCCGGGGTCTCTGGCGATCCGCGCGCCGATTTCTACGTGGATCAGTTGCCCGACGGCTCGGTGATCGAGGTGCGCCTCAAGCGCTCCAGTGGCAACCCGCAG
The DNA here is from genome assembly GCF_041911615.1 of Zoogloea sp. GTDB lineage: Bacteria > Pseudomonadota > Gammaproteobacteria > Burkholderiales > Rhodocyclaceae > Zoogloea. The sequence continues at coordinate 4,490 of NZ_JAYROR010000059.1, forward strand.
CTCGACGCCGCGATCGAGCGGGCGATCCAGAAGTCCAGCCCGCTGCCGAAGCCCGAGAAGAGCGAGTTGTTCCAGCGTACCCTCGACTTCCAGTTCCACCCGCTTCGCGACTGAGCCTCACCCGACGATGACGCCCTCGCCCCTCCGCCACCCGCCCGCCTCCGCCATGACGCGCGCGCTCGTGCTGACGGGCTGGGCGGCTCTGGTGACGGCATGTTCCACCGGCCCGACACCCACGGCGCCGACGCGCCCCGCCGAGGCCGCCCCGAGCACCGCGCCAGCCACCTCCCCAGCCGACGAAAGCCGCGCGCTGGCTGCCGTGCCGGCCGATTCGGCACCGTTCTTCTTCTGCACCGGCCGGGTGGCCACGCGGATCGCCACGCCGGAAGCCTACGCGATGGCGATCCAGCAAAAGATCTGCGCCAACATCCGCCTGCCCCGGGGTGTCACAGGCGATCCCGCGGTGGTTTTCGCGGTCGTCCAGCAACCCAGCGGCCGGGTCGCCAGCGTCCGCCTGCGCCAGTCTTCGGGCAACCGCGCCCTCGACAAGGCCATCGCCAGCGCGATCCGCAAATCCAGCCCGCTGCCCCGCCCTGACAAGCCGGAACTCTTCAACCCGACGCTGGAGCTGAAGTTCTATCCGCTCCGCGGCTAATCCGTGAGTCCTTTGCCCATGACCCTACGCATCCCGACCTTCCTGCGCCACACCGTGCCGGCCTGCGTGCTGATGCTGGCCAGCGCCTTCGCCCACGCCCAGCTCACCGTCGAGATCACCGGCGCCGGCGCCAACCGCCTGCCGGTGGCCGTCGCCAGTTTCGAGGGCGAAAGTGCCCTGCCCCGCGCCGTCACCGACGTGGTGCGGGCCGACCTCGAACGCAGCGGCCTGTTCAAGCTGGTCGAACTCGGCCCGAGCCCGATGGGGGCCGACAGCGTCGACTTCGGCCGCGTCCGGTCCCGCGGCGCCGACGCCGTGGCGGTCGGCACCGTCAGCCCGAGCGGCGGCCGCTACCAGATTCAGGTACGCCTGCACGACGCCGCCAAGCAAGTCGCCCTGGGCAGCCAGGCGATGGTGATGTCGCCGGCGCAGTACCGCATCACCGGCCACCGCATCGCCGACTTCATCTACGAGAAGCTCACCGGCGAGCCCGGCGTGTTCTCGACCCGCATCGCCTACGTGGTCAAGTCCGGCTCCCGCTACGAGCTGCAGATCGCCGACGCGGACGGCAGCAACGCCCAGACCGCGCTGGCCTCCCGCGAGCCGATCATCTCGCCGGCCTGGTCGCCGGACGGCTCGCGCCTCGCCTACGTCTCCTTCGAGGCCAAGAAGCCGGTGGTCTACGTTCACAACCTGGCCAGCGGCCAGCGCAACGTCGCCGCCAACTTCAAGGGCTCCAACTCCGCGCCCGCCTGGTCGCCCGACGGCCGCCGGCTGGCGGTAGTGCTGACCAAGGATGGCCAGTCCCAGTTGTATTCGGTCAATGCCGACGGCTCCGGCGTGCAGCGCCTGGCCTCGTCGTCCGGCATCGACACCGAGCCGTCGTGGTCGCCCGACGGCATGATCTACTTCACCTCCGACCGCGGCGGCAGCCCGCAGATCTACCGCGTTCCCGCCGGCGGCGGTGACGCCCAGCGGGTCACCTTCGAAGGCAGCTACAACGTCAGCCCGCGCCCCTCGCCCGACGGCAAGAGCCTGGTCTATGTGTCGCGCAACGGCGGCCGCTTTCAGGTCACCCTGCTCGACCTCGCATCCCGACAGACGCAAATCCTCACCGACTCGTCGAAGGACGAATCCCCGAGCTTCGCCCCGAATGGCCGGATGGTGCTGTATGCCACCGAGATCGGCGGGCGCGGCGTGCTCGCGGCCGTGTCATCCGACGGTCGTGTGAAGCAGCGTCTGTCGGTACAATCAGGCGACGTGCGCGAACCCGCCTGGGGGCCGCAACCCCGCAACTGACCTGCTCGCGCAAACCTTCGACACTTAAACGTTTCGTTTTTCGCGGCCACCCGACCGCCCCCACGGAGCCCACACCATGAAGTTTCACCGTCTTGCCCTGTCCCTGATCGCCGCCAGTGTGCTGGCCGCCTGTAGCTCTGCCCCCAACGTAGACGGCCAGGGTGCAGCGGTCGAAGACCGCAGCAGCGGCGCCGCCAGTTCCGGCGTCGACAGCAGCCGCGTCACCACCGTCAATGCCGACGGCGCCGGCGGCGCAGGCATCGCGGCCCTCAAGGACCCGAAGAACATCCTCTCCAAGCGCAGCGTGCTGTTCGACTACGACAGCTACGTGATCAAGGACGAGTACCGCGCGCTGATCGAAGCCCACGCCAAGTTCCTCGTTGCCAACCCCAAGATGAAGATGCTGATCCAGGGCAACACCGACGAACGCGGCAGCCGCGAGTACAACCTCGCCCTCGGCCAGAAGCGCGCCGACGCCGTCAAGAAGGCCCTCGGCCTGCTGGGCGTGTCCGAAAGCCAGCTGGAATCCGTCAGCCTCGGCGAAGAAAAGCCCAGCTGCGGCGAAGCGTCCGAGACCTGCTGGGCCGCCAACCGCCGCGGCGACATGCTCTACTCGGGTGAGTTCTGATGTCCCGCCGCCTTCTGCCCCGCCTGCTGGCCGGGCTGCTGGCGGGCCTGCTCGCCAGCCAGGCCCAGGCCGGCCTGTTTGACGACGAAGAAGCCCGCCTGCGCATCAACCAGATGCGCAGCGAGTTCTCCGCCCGTCTCGACAAGCTCGAGGCGGGGGCCCGCGCCCAGCTCGAACTGGCCGACCAGATCGAAACCCTGAAGGCAGAGATCGCCCGCCTGCGCGGCGAGAACGAAGTCCTCAGCAACGACCTGGCCAACGCCAACAAGCGGCAGAAGGACTTTTACGTCGACCTCGACAACCGCCTGCGCAAGGTCGAGCCCCAGGCCGGCGCCGAAGCGCCTACCGCGGCCCCCGCACCTGCCGCGGCGGCGGTCGACCCGGCAGCCGAGAGCCGCGACTACGAAGCCGCCCTCACCCAGCTGCGCGGCGGCAAGTTCAAGGAAGCGGCGGGCGGGTTCATCGCCTTCACCCGCAACTACCCGAACAGCAGCTTCCAGCCCAACGCCCACTTCTGGGCCGCCAGCGCGCTCTACCAGCTCAAGGACAACGCCGGCGCCGCCGAGCACTACGCCAAGGTCGCCAACCAGTGGCCCGACGACACGCGTGCGCCCGACGCCCTGCTCGGCCTGTCCAACACCCAGCAGGCCCGCGGCGACACCGCCTCCGCCACCAAGACGCTCGAGCGCCTGCTCGCCAAGTACCCGAGCAGCTCGGCGGCGACTATCGCCAAGCAACGTCTCAAGAAGTAAGCCGTCCGCCCCGCGCCCACCGCGCGGGGCACGCCGCACCCGGTTCACCGCCATGCCCCACGCCGCTCCGACCGTCCCCCGCGCCGCCACCCTGCGCATCACCGAAATCTTTCATTCTCTGCAGGGCGAGACCTCCCGCAGCGGCCTGCCGACCGTCTTCGTCCGCCTGACCGGCTGCCCGCTGCGCTGCACCTGGTGCGACACCGAATACGCCTTCACCGGCGGCACCACCCGAACGCTCGACGACATCCTCGCCGAAGTCGCCGGCTACGGCTGCCAGACGGTCTGCGTCACCGGCGGCGAGCCCCTGTCGCAAAAGAACTGCCTGCCGCTGCTCACCGCCCTGTGCGACGCCGGCTACTCGGTATCCCTCGAAACCAGCGGCGCCCTCGACATCGCCGGTGTCGACCCGCGCGTCTCGCGCATCGTCGACCTCAAGGCGCCCGGCTCCGGCGAAGTCGCCCGCAACCTGCTCGGCAACATCCCGCTGCTGACCCTGCGCGACGAACTGAAGCTGGTCCTCGCCAGCGAGGCCGACTACGAATGGGCCAAGGCGCAGATCGCCGAATACCACCTCACCGAACGCTGCCCGGTGCTCCTCGCCCCGGTCCAGGGCCAGTTGAAGCCGGCCGACCTGGCCGCCTGGATCCTCCGCGACCGACTACCGGTGCGCATGCAGGTACAGCTCCACAAGATCATCTGGGGCAACGAACCCGGCCGCTAGGCGGCCACCCCGACCGGCCGTGCGGCAGGCCTGCCGCACCGCCGGCGGACAGCGGAAAGTCTCGGCCGAGCCCCCCCCCGCCGGGCCGGCACGCCGCCGGCCGCGG
>NZ_JAYROR010000060.1:0-31020 GCF_041911615.1 Zoogloea sp.
ATCTGGTCGAACGCTGGTTTTGCCGCGTCAAACAGTTTCGGCGCATCGCAACCCGCTACGACAAGCTGGCATCCCGCTTTGCGTCGTTCATCTGTCTGTGTGCAGCTGTCATTTGGGCTGCATGAATGTCCACACACCCTAAGCGTGCTGCCGGGCATTGGTGACGACCAGGGCTAGGCTCTCTGGCCCGCCGCCAACTTCCTCGCCGAGTTGAAGCGTGGGGCCGAGCCCGGGCGGTGGACGGCGATCGAGAAAAGCCTGGGCGGAAGTACGCAGCGCCCTAGCGAGCGAAGCGCCGTTCGGTGGCATTTTTTTTCCAGGTATTGAGCGCCTGATCAATCGACGCACCCGTTACGCCGATCGATATCTTCCCGATCTGCCCATATGCGAACCACGTCGGTCCCGAGATCACGATGACTGACACTTCGTGAAGACATCCGTCGATATCAACCCAATGGATCGAAGTATCTGGAGGCGGCATGGAGATCGATCTTTGGGGGGCTGGCAGGGCCCACCTTGTAGCACCGCCGATGTATAAAAAGTATAAAAAAGCGCCCTTCAGAGCAGACGATCGCCCACCGCCCCCTGCGGACAAGTTGCAGCGCCTCGATGCGCGTGGAATCAACCCTTGCCCGGCGCTGCCGGAGATCGCGGAGAAGCGCGTCTGGCATTCATCGTGCGCCATTCGCCTTTGCGACATGTAAGTGCGCCCGACGCGACTTTTCGCGCCATTTTGGCAGCCGTTTTCGCGCGCGGCTTCAGTTTCCGTACCCCACTCACAATTCCGTACATTTGAAAAACAGTTGAGCAAACATGGTTTGCCAGACTCCTCCCACGTCGAAAAACACACAATCCGCGGCCGCCAACGGACCGCCGGAACGACGCGAGACAAGACCGGAGGAGGATGGGGATGGCAAACACCGGCGCACATGCCAGCGATACGGCAGCGCACGCGAGCGGCCTGGACACGTTTCCACGCCTGCTGATGCACCACGCCCGGCAGCGGCCCAATCGGCCGGCGATGCGCGAAAAGGAATACGGCATCTGGCAGACCTACACCTGGATGGAGGTGGCCGAGCGGGTGCGCGCGATCGCCAGCGGTCTGGCCGAGCTGGGCTTCAAGCGCGGCGACCGCCTCGCCGTGGTCGGCGACAACCGCCCGCGGCTGTACTGGTCGGTGGCGGCCTGCCAGTGCCTCGGCGGCATTCCGGTGATGATGTACCAGGACGCCGTGGCCCAGGAAATGGCCTACGTGATGGAGGACGCGGAGATCCGCTTCGCCTGTGTCGAGGACCAGGAACAGGTGGACAAGATGCTCGAGATCAAGGGCGGCCTGCCGCTCCTCGAGCACGTCATCTACGACGATCCCCGCGGCCTGCGCCATTACAACCAGACCTGGCTGCACGGCCTGGATGAAGTGCTGGAGATGGGCCGCATCCACGACCGCAACCACCCGGATTTTCTCGGTGGCGAGATCGACAAGGGCAGCCCCGACGACGTCTCGGTGATGCTCTACACCTCGGGCACCACCGGCAAGCCCAAGGGCGTGTGTCAGACCCACGGTGCCTTCATCGCCGCGGCCCAGGGTGGCTGCCAGTTCGACAGGCTGTCCGACCAGGAGGACATCCTTTCCTACCTGCCGATGGCCTGGGTGGGCGATCACCTGTTCTCCTATGCCCAGGCGCTGGTGGCCGGCTTCACCATCAACTGCCCCGAATCGGGCGAGACGGTGATGAACGACCTGCGCGAGATCGGCCCCACCTACTACTTCGCGCCGCCGCGGGTGTTCGAGAACCTGCTCACCCAGGTGATGATCCGCATGGAGGACGCCAGCCCGCTCAAGCGCAAGCTGTTCAAGCATTTCATGGACGTGGCCCGCCGCTGCGGCGCGGACATTCTCGACGGCAAGCCGGTTTCGGCGTCCGACCGCGCCCAGTACGCCCTCGGCGACCTGCTGGTCTTCGGCCCGCTCAAGAACGTGCTCGGCATGAGCCGCATCCGCGTGGCCTACACCGCCGGCGCCGCCATCGGGCCCGACCTGTTCCGCTTCTACCGCTCGATCGGCATCAACCTCAAGCAGCTCTACGGCCAGACCGAGACCTGCGCCTACGTGTGCCTGCAGCCCGACGGCCAGATCAAGCTCGACTCGGTGGGCACCCCGGCGCCCAGCGTCGAGGTCAAGCTCGCCGACAACGGCGAGATCCTGGTGCGCGGCCCGATGCTGCTCAAGGCCTACTACAAGCGCCCCGACGCCACCGCCGAATCCATCAACGCCGAGGGCTACTTCATGACCGGCGACGCGGGCTTCTTCGACGAGGACGGCCACCTCAAGATCATCGACCGGGCCAAGGACGTGGGCAAGCTCACCGGCGGCGGCATGTTCGCCCCCAACTACATCGAGAACAAGCTCAAGTTTTTCCAGCACATCAAGGAAGTGGTGTGCTTCGGCAACGGCCGCGACTTTGTCACCGCCTTCGTCAACATCGATCTGGAAGCCGTCGGCAACTGGGCCGAGCGCAAGGGCATGGCCTACTCGGGCTACACCGACCTCGCCAGCCAGCCCCAGGTGTATGCGCTGATCCGCGAGTGCGTCGAGCAGGTCAATGCCGACCTGGCCGCCGACCCCAAGATGAGCGAATCCCAGATCAAGCGTTTCCTGGTGCTGCACAAGGAACTCGACGCCGACGACGGCGAGCTGACCCGCACGCGCAAGGTGCGCCGCAACTTCGTGGCCGAAAAGTACGCGGTGCTGATCGATGCCCTCTACGCCGGCAAGACGCGCCAGTTCATCGAAACCCAGGTGACCTACGAGGACGGCCGCACCAACAAGGTGTCCGCCGATCTCGTGATCGAGGACGCCAAGACCTTTCCGCCCGCGCGGAAAGCGGCCTGACGGAGAGCGACCATGGCCAGACAGATTGGCGACGTGATCGTCGACCTCCAGAACATCTCCCTGCGCTTCGGCGGCGTGAAGGCGCTCACCGACATCAGCTTCAACGTCAAGGAACACGAGATCCGCTCCATCATCGGGCCCAACGGCGCCGGCAAGAGCTCGATGCTCAACGTCATCAATGGCGTCTATCACCCGCAGGAAGGGCAGATCTTCTTCAAGGGTGCGCTGCGCAAGAAGATGGAGCCCCATCAGGCGGCGGAGCAGGGCATCGCCCGCACCTTCCAGAACATCGCCCTGTTCAAGGGCATGACGGTGCTCGACAACATCATGACCGGGCGCAACCTCAAGATGCGCTGCAACTTCCTGCAGCACGCGCTCTACTGGGGCGCCGCGCAGAAGGAGGAGATCGCGCACCGCATCAAGGTCGAGGAGGTCATCGAGTTCCTCGAGATCCAGGACATCCGCAAGACGCCCGTCGGGCGCCTGCCCTACGGTCTGCAGAAGCGTGTCGAGCTGGCCCGGGCGCTGGCCGCCGAGCCGCACATCCTGCTCCTCGACGAGCCGATGGCCGGCATGAACGTGGAAGAGAAGCAGGACATGTGTCGCTTCATCCTCGACGTGAATGACCACTACGGCACCACCATCGTCCTCATCGAGCACGACATGGGCGTGGTGATGGACATCTCCGACCGCGTGGTGGTGCTCGACTACGGCAAGAAGATCGGCGACGGCGCACCGGACGAGGTGAAGAACAACCCCGAAGTGATCAAGGCCTACCTCGGCACTGCCCATTGAGAAGGGCCGTGTAGGGGCGAATTCATTCGCCCGCGGAAGGTTGCGGCAGGTGATCGTGCGAATGCATTCGCACCTACAGAAAGAGCGGCGGCTGGTGAGTCAAACCGCTGCAAGGGAGACAGGAAGATGCAATTCTTCATTGAGGTACTGCTCGGCGGGCTGCTGTCGGGCGTCATGTACGCCCTGGTCGCGCTGGGTTTCGTGCTGATCTACAAGGCGTCGGGCGTGTTCAACTTTGCCCAGGGGGCGATGGTGTTCTTCGCCGCGCTCACCTTCGTGGGTTTCCAGGAAAAGCTGCCCGGCTGGCTCGGGCTCGAGGCCGACAGCGGCGTGGTGTTCTGGCTGGCGCTGCTGCTGGCTTTCGGCGCGATGGTGCTGCTGGGCATCGTCACCGAGCGCATCGTGCTGCGGCCGCTGGTCAACCAGCCGCACATCACGCTGTTCATGGCCACCATCGGCCTCACCTACGTGGTCGAGGGCGTGGCCCAGATGACCTGGGGCGCCACCGTGCGCGGCCTCGATCTGGGCATCGTCGATGAACCCATCGCCTGGCTGATGGACAACTACGAGATCGGCGTCTCCAAGTTCGACCTGTTCGCGGCGGGCATCGCCGCCTCGCTGGTGGCGCTGCTGGCCATCCTGTTCCAATACACCAAGGTGGGCCGCGCGCTGCGCGCGGTGGCCGACGACCACCAGGCCGCCCTGTCCATCGGCATCCCGCTGCAGACGATCTGGCGCGTGGTGTGGGCGGTGGCGGGCTTCGTGGCGCTGGTGGCGGGCCTGATCTGGGGCGCCCGCAACGGCGTGCAGTTCGCGCTCACCTTCACCGCCCTCAAGGCCCTGCCGGTGCTGATCCTCGGCGGCTTCACCTCGGTGCCGGGCGCCATCGTCGGCGGCCTCATCATCGGCGCCTCCGAAAAGCTGGCCGAGGTGTACGTGGGGCCGATGGTCGGCGGCGGCATCGAAGGCTGGTTCCCCTACATGCTGGCCCTGGCCTTCCTGCTGGTGCGCCCCGAAGGGCTGTTCGGCGAGAAACACATCGACCGCGTGTGACCGGGAGCAGGGCGATGAATCGATTCCATGCCCGTAGCGCCACGCCGATGAAAGGTGCGGCCGCTGCAAAGCCTTGTTCCGCGATGCAACAGTCGATGTTGGCGGGCGAAAGGTCTTTGTGGAAGGGTGAACTGCTGATGTTCGCTCGCCAACATAAGGGTTTGGCGAGCCAAACCCTTATGTTCGAGGTCGCAACCCTTATGTTGGAGACCCAAACCTTTATGTTGGACGCTGCAACCTTTATATCGGGGCGCCAAACCTTTCTTCGCAGCGACGAAGTGTTTCTTCTCAGCACCGAAACAAAGGGTTCGGGCGCGCAACCGCGTCCTCACCCGCCCGAGCGCTTCCTGCGCGGCGATGCGGTGCTTGCCGCGCACCCCGCGAAGGCCATCGCCGAACACCATGACAAGACGGTCAGCCGGCAGCGGGCCGCTGCCTGAGCGGATAAGGAGACCCACCCATGTTTTATCGTGAAGCCGGCCAGTTCAAGGCCAGTTACGCCGAAGATGCCCAGATCTTCCCGATCCGCCAGGACCGGGTCGGCTTCTGGGTGCTGATGCTGGTGCTGGGGGTGGCCGTGCCGCTGCTGGCCAACCAGTACTGGCTCAAGGCCATCCTCATTCCGGTGCTGATCTTCTCGCTGGCCGCGCTGGGCCTCAACATCCTCACCGGCTACGCGGGGCAGTTGTCCCTGGGTTCGGCGGCCTTCATGGCGGTGGGGGCCTTCGCGGCCTACAACTTCATGCTGCGCATCGACGGGATGCCGTTCCTGGTGGCGCTGGTGCTGGCGGGGCTCACGGCGGCGCTGGTGGGCATCCTGTTCGGCCTGCCGAGCCTGCGCATCAAGGGTTTCTATCTCGCGGTGGCAACACTGGCGGCGCAGTTCTTCATCGTGTGGGCCTTGGTCAAGTTTCCGTGGTTCTCCAACAACTCGTCGTCGGGTGTCGTCACCGCCCAGGACGTGACGATCCTCGGCTACACCTTCGTCAGCCCCGAGGCCAAGTACGTCCTCACCTTCCTGATCGTCGCCGTCATGGCGCTGCTCGCCAAGAACATGGTGCGTTCCTCCACCGGCCGGGCCTGGATGGCGGTGCGCGACATGGACGTGGCGGCCCAGGTGATCGGCTTTCGCCTGATGCGCACCAAGCTGCTGGCCTTCGCGGTGAGCTCGTTCTACTGCGGCGTGGCCGGCGCGCTGTACGCCTACACCTACATCGGCACCGTCGAGCCGGAGGCCTTCAACCTCGACCTGTCGTTCAAGGTCCTGTTCATGATCATCATCGGCGGGGTGGGCTCGATCATGGGTTCCTTCCTGGGCGCGGCCTTCATCGTGCTGCTGCCGATCTTCCTCGACAACGTGGTGCCGATGATCTTCGGCGATGCCCTGGGGGCGAGCTTCGTGTCCAACTTCCAGCTCATCGTGTTCGGCGGCCTGATCATCTTCTTCCTGATCGTCGAGCCCCACGGCCTCGCGCGCCTGTGGCAGATCGCCAAGGAGAAGCTGCGCCTGTGGCCCTTCCCCCATTAAGGTCCGCGATCGTTCTTGACACCGTTTTCGTCGTAGCACCCAAACCAAAAAGAGGAGACACACCATGAAACTGAAGCACACCATCCTGCTGGGTGCTGCCATCGCCGGCCTGCTGGGCAGCGGCGTGGCGAGCGCCGACGAACAGTTCATCGGCCTGCCGAGCTATCGCGTCGGGCCCTACGCCGCCGGCGGTTCGGGCCTGTTCGGCGGCTGGATCGACTACATGCAGCTCATCAACGAGCGCGACGGCGGCGTCAATGGCGTCAAGCTGACCTGGGAAGAGTGCGAGACCGAGTACAACAACGCCCGCGGCGTGGAGTGCTACGAGCGCCTGAAGAAGAAAGGCAGCACCGGCAACTCGGTGTTCCAGCCGGTTTCAACCGGCATCACCTACTCGGTGCTCGAGAAGGTGGCCCAGGACAAGATTCCGATGGTCACCATCGGCTACGGCCGCACCGACGCCGCCGACGGCCGCGTCTTCCCGTGGGTCTTCCCGATGATCACCACCTACTGGTCGCAGGCCTCGGCGATGGTGAACTACATCGGCCAGAAGGAAGGCGGCATGGACAAGCTGAAGGGCAAGAAGATCGGCCTGCTGTACCACGACTCCGCCTACGGCAAGGAATCCCACGCGATCATGGACAAGCTGGCCGCCAAGCACGGCTTCGAAGTCCTCAAGATCGCGGTGGCCCATCCGGGCAACGAGCAGCAGTCCCAGTGGCTGCAGATCCGCCAGGCCAAGCCCGACTACGTGATCCTGTGGGGCTGGGGCGTGATGAACCCGACCGCCATCAAGGCCGCCGCCAAGACCGGCTTCCCGCGCGAGAAGCTGCTCGGCGTGTGGTGGTCCGGCGCCGAGGAGGACACCATCCCCGCCGGCCCCGCCGCCAAGGGCTTCATCGCCGCCGGCTTCAACGTTGCGGGCGCCAGCTACCCGGTCGTCGCCGACATCAAGAAGCACGTGTACGGCAAGGACAAGGGCAACATGGAAGACAAGTCCCGCATCGGCTCGGTGTATTACAACCGTGGCGTGGTGCACGGGATCATCACGGTCGAGGCGATCCGCAAGGCCCAGGAGAAGTTCGGCAAGGGCAAGGCGATGACCGGCGAGCAGGTGCGCTGGGGCTTCGAGAACCTCAACCTCGACGACGCCCGCCTGAAGGCCCTGGGTGCCACCGGCTTCATGCCGCCGCTCAAGATCACCTGTGCCGACCACGAAGGCCCGGGCAAGGTGAAGTTCCAGCAGTGGGACGGCGCCCAGTGGAAGGTCATCACCGACTGGGTCGACTCCGACCGTCCGCTGGTGCGCGGCATGATCGAGGAATCCGCCGCCGCCTACGCCAAGGAAAAGGGCATCAAGCTGCGCGACTGCTCGAAGGAGAGCTGATCGGCGCAGGGGCCGGTAGCACGCCGGCCCCTGTAGGGGCGAATTCCTTCGCCCGCCGACCTGCAACACCGATCTGCCCTGGCTCGGCGCGTGTCGTGCGAATGAATTCGCACCTACAGTCAGCGCTCCCCCCAAGGCACTAGACCGAGGACGGGCTGCCCCCGTCCGCAACGGAGGATGGCCGTCGCCATGTCTTACCTCAGCATCAACAACATCGAGGTCATCTACGACCACGTGATCCTCGTGCTCAAGGGCGTCTCGCTGCAGGTGCCCCAGGGCAAGATCGTGGCCCTGCTGGGGGCCAACGGCGCCGGCAAGAGCACCACCCTCAAGTCGATCTCCAACCTGCTGCGCGCCGAGCGCGGCGACGTGACCAAGGGCAGCGTCGAGTTCAAGGGCGAGCGCATCGACCAGCTCACCCCGGCCGACCTGGTGAAGAAGGGCGTCATCCAGGTGATGGAGGGCCGCCACTGCTTCGGCCACCTGTCCATCGAGGAAAACCTGCTCACCGGCGCCTACACCCGCAGCCAGTCCCGCGGCGAGCTGAAGGAGAGCCTGGAGAAGGTGTATGCCTACTTCCCGCGCCTCAAGACGCGGCGCACCTCGCAAGCCGGCTACACCTCCGGCGGCGAGCAGCAGATGTGCGCCATCGGCCGTGCCCTGATGGCCAAGCCCGAGATGATCCTGCTGGATGAGCCGTCGATGGGCCTCGCGCCGCAGATCGTCGAGGAGATCTTCGAGATCGTGAAGGACCTCAACAGCAAGGAGAACGTGAGCTTCCTGCTGGCCGAGCAGAACACCATGGTCGCCCTGCGCTACGCCGACTTCGGCTACATCCTCGAAAACGGCCGCGTCGTGATGGAAGGCGAGGCGGAAGACCTGCGCACCAACGAGGACGTGAAGGAGTTCTATCTGGGGCTGTCGTCGGAGGGGAGAAAGAGCTTCCGGGAGGTCAAGCATTACCGGCGAAGGAAACGCTGGTTGTCGTGATCCGCGCGACGGGTGGCGCCCCGTCGGGGGCGGATCGCGCATTGAACAGGCCGCCCATCGGGCGACGAACAAGAAGAAAGACGCGGAGAACTTCATGAACTACTACGACGCCCGAGAAACCCGCGATCCCGCGCTGCGGGAGCGCGACCTGCTCGCCCGTCTGCCGGCCCAGATCGCCCATGCCCGGGCGAAGACCGCCGCCTACGCCAGGCTGCTGGCCCACATCGACCCGGCGACGATCACCACCCGCGAGGCGCTGGCCGCGCTGCCGGTGGTGCGCAAGTCCGAGTTGCTGGAACTGCAGAAAGGCGCGCGGCCCTTCGGCGGCTTTGCGGCGGTGGGCTGGGGCAGCGGTTGTGCGCGGGTGTTCGCCTCGCCCGGCCCGATCTACGAGCCGGAGGGCGCGCGCAAGGATTACTGGCGGCTGGCCCGCGCGTTCTACGCGGCGGGCTTTCGGGCCGGCGATCTAGTGCACAACACCTTCTCGTACCACTTCACGCCGGCCGGCTCGATGATGGAAACCGCCGCCCACGCGCTGGGCTGCACGGTGTTTCCGGCCGGGGTCGGGCAGACCGAGCAACAGCTCGCGGCGATGCTCGACCTGCGCCCCGACGCCTATGCCGGCACGCCGTCCTTCCTGCGCATCCTCCTCGATAAGGCCGACGAGCAGGGCGTCAAGCTGGACAGCCTGAAAAAGGCCTTCGTGTCGGGCGAGGCCTTTCCGCCAAGCCAGCGCGAAGCCCTGGCCGCCCGGGGAATCCAGGCCTTCCAGGCCTACGCCACCGCCGACATCGGCCTGATCGCCTTCGAGACGGCGGCCCGCGACGGCATGGTGCTCGACGAGGACGTGCTGCTCGAGATCGTCCGCCCCGGCACCGGCGACCCGGTGGCGCCCGGCGAGGTCGGCGAGGTGGTGGTGACGAGCTTCAACCCCGATTACCCGCTGATCCGCTTCGGCACCGGCGACCTGTCGGCGATCCTGCCCGGCGCGTCGCCCTGCGGACGCACCAACACGCGCATCAGGGGCTGGCTGGGGCGCGCCGACCAGACCACCAAGGTGAAGGGCATGTTCGTGCATCCCGGCCAGGTGGTGGCGGTGCTCAAGCGCCACCCGGCCCTGGGGCGCGGCCGGCTGGTGGTGGACAACCCCGACCACAACGACCGCATGACCCTGCATTGCGAGGTGGACGGCGCGCACGACGGGCTCGCCGAGGCCATCGCCGCGTCGATCCGCGAGGTCACCAAGCTGCGCGGCGAGGTGAAGCTGTGCGCGGTGGGCAGTCTCGCCAACGACGGCAAGATCATCGACGATCTGCGCACCTACGCCTGAGGCGCCCGCCGCCCGCTGCGGAAACCCCCGATCCCGCGCGGCGCGGGCTTGAGGCACACTCGGGGCATGACGATGTGCCGGCGCCCCCCTTCCTGTCCGCGGCCCCTGGCCGGCGGTGCGTCCCGCGCCGCCGTGGGCGGGGGCTGAGCCATGCAGAGCTTTCTGCTGCTGTTGCCCGACTTCGCGCTGATCGCCCTCGGGGCAGCGCTGCGCCACATGCCCGGGCTGGGCGACGGCTTCTGGACCGGGGTCGAGAAGCTGGTGTACTTCGTGCTGTTCCCGGCCCTGCTGTTCAACGCGCTGGCCCGCGCACCCATCGACATCGGCGGCATGGCGCCCCTGTTCGGGGTGGGGCTGGCGACGATGGTGGCGGGGTTGCTGCTGGGGCTGCTCGGGCGTCCGCTGATGGGGCTGGGGGCGATGGCGTTCGCGTCGCGCCTGCAGTGCGCCTACCGTTTCAATACCTACATCGGCATCGCGGTGGCCGGCAAGCTGGCCGGTGCGGCCGGCGTGGCGACGATGGGGGCGCTGTGCGGCGCGATGGTGCCCTTCGCCAACATGGCGGCGGTGGCGATGCTGGCGCGCCACGGTCAGGGCAGTCTGGGGCGGGAGCTGGCGCGGAATCCGCTGATCTTGGCGACGCTGGCCGGCATGGCCTTCAGCGTGTCGGGGCTGGCCTTGCCGGCGCCGCTGCAGCCTTTCCTGCAACGGCTGGCGGACGCGGCGGTGACCCTCGGCCTGCTGGCGGTGGGGGCTGCGCTGCGGGTGGGACGCAGCGAAGGCGGCCCGTTCGGCGCGCTCTACCTGTGCGTGGTGAAGCTGCTGGCGTTGCCGGCGGTGGCCTGGGGATTGGGCCGCGCGGTGGGGCTGGAGGGCGTCGCCTTTCAGACTGCGGTGGCGTTCGCGGCGCTGCCGACGGCCTCGTCGGCCTACATTCTGGCGATGCGGATGGGCGGCGACGGCCCCGGCGTGGCGCGTCTGATCTCGGCCACCACGGTGGCGGCGGCGGTGACGCTGACGTTCTGGCTCACGCGACTGGGCGCGGCCTGAGGACGCCGCCCCGGCCCCCGGCAGGGCGCCGGCGGGCAGGGCGGCGGGGGCTTACTTGCTGTCCTTGGCCTTGGGCTTGGCGGCCGCGGCGGGGGCTTGTGCGGCCGCGGCGGCCTGTTCGGCGTGGCCCTGCATCAGGTTCCACGGCCACATGCCGTTGGCGAAGGGGTTGGCGGGGCCGGCCTCGGGGCTGCCGCCTTCGGCCGCAACCTTGCTCATGGCCTGCATCGCGGCGATGGTGGCGCGCTGCATCTCGAGGCCCTGGGTGGCCATCTGGAGGGAGCTGAGGTTCATCTTGAGCCAGTTCTCGACGGCCTTCATGTCGGCGATGCGTTTGTCGAGTTCGTCCACGTCGAGGGTCGGAGTGACCATGCCGGGCAGACTGAAGCCCATCTTGCTCCACATGTTGCGCATGAATTCCAGCGGATCCTGCGCCTTGTTCTCGGTGCTCATTGCTCTCCCCTCGTATGGTTGTGGAATCGTCTTTCGATCTTAACCGAAGCGTGGGCGCGCTGCATCAGGCTTGGGTTTTGCGCTGCAGCAGGGCGCGCAGCTTGGCGGGACGCACGGGCTTGTGGAGCAGTGGAATGTCGGCCTGCTGGATGGCGGCGGCGGTGGCGCTGGAGGTGTCGCCGCTCAGGATGATCGCGGGGATCGGTTCGCCGTAGTGGGCGCGCAGCCGCTGGATGATCTCGAGGCCGTCGGCGGGGCCGGTGATCTGGTAGTCGCTCAGGATGATGTCCGGCCGGGTGCCGCGGGCGTCGAGGGCGGCGATGATGTGCGCCTCGCTGTTGGCGGCGGTGACCTCGCAGCCCCAGGATTCGAGCAGGCCCTGGGTGCTGGCGACGGCGAGTTCGTCGTCGTCCACCAGCACCACGTGAAGGCCGTTGAGGGCCTGGCTGGCGACCGGGTGGCTGCCTTCGGCGATCAGGCCCGGGGCGGCGGCGGGCAGGTCGACGGCGAACAGGGCGCCGTGACCGGGGCGCGACTTGAGGGTCAGGGGGTGATCGAGCAGATCGGTCAGGCGGCGCACGATGGCGAGGCCGAGGCCGAGGCCCTTGGCGCGGTTGCGCTCGGGGTTATCGAGCTGGACGAACTCCTGGAAGATGGCTTCCTGGGCTTCCGGCGCGATGCCGGGGCCGTTGTCGCGCACTTCGATCCGCACCCGCCGGCCGCGCACCCGGCAGCCGAGCAGGATGGTGCCACCAGGGGCGTAGCGCAGGGCGTTGCTGATGAGGTTGTGGAGGATGCGCTCGAGCAGCAGCGGGTCGCTCTCGACCCACAGGCTGGTGGGGCGCAGACGCAGGCCCTGACCGCGCATTTCGGCCTCGCGGCGGTAGTCCACGTCGATGCGTTCGAGCAGCGGCTGCAGCGGGAAGGGTTTGATCTGGCGGTCGAGCACGCCGACGTCGAGGCGCGAGATGTCGAGCAGGCTGTCGAGGAGGTTTTCCATCGTCTCGGCGGAGACGGCGATCTGCTCGACGAGTCGCCGGGTGTCGGGGGCGTGGGGTTTCTGGCCGAGTTCGGCGACGAACAGGCCGAGGGCGTGCATGGGCTGGCGCAGGTCGTGGCTGGCGGCGGCCAGGAAGCGGGTCTTGGCGCGGTTGCCCCGCTCGGCTTCGTCCTTTTTGTCGAGCAGTTCGCGGGTGGCGGACTCGATCTGGCGCTGCAGGTATTCCTGGGAGGCGCCGAGCTTGTCGGCCATGTCGTTGACGCCTTCGGCCAGGGCCCGCAGGCTGCGCCCGCCTTCGACGGGCACGCGGGCGGCGAGGTCACCGTGGCCGAAGCGGGTGACGGTGCTGGCGATGCGCTGGATCGGGCCGGAGATGCCGCGACTCATCTGCAGGGCCAGCAGCACGCTGGCGACCAGCACCGCGACACCGAGCAGCACGGCGTTCCAGAACAGGCGGCGCTCTTCGGCGCGGAGCGATTCGCGGGTCATCTCGACGAGCACTTCGCCGCGCCGCTCGGTGCCCGCCGGCGGGCTGATCCCGGTGTTCTCGAGGAAGGCGTCCTCGATGTTGACGCCGACTCCGGTGACCGGCTCGCGAAAGCGCAGCGGCGGGTCGGAACCGTGCTCGGCGAGACGGTCGGGCGAGACGGTTTCGGTGAGCACGTCGTGCTGCGGGCCGATCACCACCACGCGCACCACGTCCTTCTCGACGACGATGGCGTTGCTGAGCTTGCGCAGGCTTTCGAGGTTGCCCGAGAACACGCCGTACTCGCTGGCCGCGGCCAGCTGGCGGGCCAGCGCCTTGCCGCGCTGGATGTGGACGTCCTCGAGATCGGACAGCCGCGAGGAGGTGAAGAAGAAGATCAGCAGCCCGGCCATGACGATCACCGGCAGTGCGGCGATGAGGATGGCCCGGGCCCGGATGTCGAGACTGCCTTCGCCGATCATGGTGCGTTCTCCGAGCGTTCGAGGCGTTCGCGCAGGACGGCCGCATCCTCGAGGGTGATGCCGAGGGAGCGGGCGACGTAGGGGTTGGTGCTGATCCGGAACTGGCGCGGCGCGGCGGGCAGCGGCAGGTTGCCGCTGATGAGGCCGATGCGCGCGGCTTCGCCGGCCTGCTGGCCGATCTGCGCCGGGGTGCTGTAAAGGGCGAACAGGGCGCCCGCCTTGACGTAGGCGGGCGAGAAGCCGATCACCGGCGAGCGGTGGTGATAGGCGGTGAGCAGGATGTTGGAGATGGTGCGGTTGTTGAACAGCTGTGGGTCGGGCACCGCGATGAGGACGGTGGGTTCGGCGAACATGCGCTGCAGTGCCGGGTACAGGTCGCTTTCCTCGTTGGCGGTTTCGAGGGTCGGGCGCAGGCGCCGGTCGCGTGCGCTGGCCTGCAGGCGGGTGCCGAGTTCGCCGCTCTCGCGGCCGACCACCAGGCCGACCCGCGACCACTCGGGGAGGGCGATGCGCAGCAGTTCGATCTGCCGGGCGGGGGGCTGGTCGAGGAATACCGCCGAGACGCGGCGGCCGTCGTCGCTGCGGCCGGGCAGGCGTTCGTAGGCGCTGCGCGGGAGCAGGGTGTGCAGGACGAGGGTGCGCGGGGAAAGGGCGGCCACGGTCTGCGCGGCGCGGGTGCCGAAGGTGACGACCAGCGCGGTGCCGGACAGGGCCGCGGCGTCGTCGGCGCGCAGGGGCAGGAGCAGGGTCTGGGGGCGATGGCCGGTGCCGCGCAGTTCGTTGGCCAGGGCTTCGGCGGCCTCGCTGAAGGCGCTGCTCTCCTCGGACATGACGAACACCACCGTCGCCGCCCACGCGGGCAGCGACAGTCCGCCGCCGAGAGCGAGCAGGAGGCAGAGGAAGAGGCGCCGGGCCGCGGCCATCGGGAATGCTAGAGCTCGAGGTTCAGGCTGGCGAAGACGGAGCGGGCCCACCAGGAGGTGTCGGGGGCGTAAGTCTGATCGGGGCCGTCGGCGTTGCGGGCGACGAGGGCGATTTCGCCACGGCCGAAGCTGGCCGGCAGGCGGCGGGCGAGGCGCAGATCGAGCTGGCGGTAGGGCGCGGTCTTGTGGGCGGCGTCCTGGTACCAGCTCATCGAGCCGATCCAGTGCTTGGCGGCGCTGATCTGCCAGTCGGGGTGGAATTCCCAGGCGCCGAAGAGCGTGGAGGTGTGCTTGGGCGCGGTGTATTCGATCCAGCCGCTGGAGTTGCTGTTGGCGGTGCTGCGGGTGTAGTTGGGGTTGTCGATGCGCAGTTCGGTGTGATTGGCGGTGAGCCAGGTGCGCGGGCCGGGCCGCCAGGTGGCCGATACTTCCAGACCGCGGATGTCGGCTTCGCCACTGTTGGTGAAGTAGCGGGTGTTGTCGCGCCAGAAGAGGCCGGCGGTGGACGGGCCGGCCTTCATCTCGACCAGGTCGCGGGCGCGTTCGAGGAAGATGCGCGCGTCGATGGTGGTCTTGAGGGGGCGCAGCTCGGCGAGGTAGCCCAGCTCGTAGGTGGTGATGCGTTCGGCGTGCAGGTCGGGCGAGGGGCGGAAGGTCTGGTTCAGGGGCGTGCCGGCGGGGTAGGTCTTGCCCGCCACGGTGACTGGCGCCGAGTTGGTGTAGATCATGCTGGACTTCTGTTCGAAGGCCATCGGGTTGCGGTGCGAGCGGCTGATCGAGATCCGCCAGGTCTGGCTGTCGGTCATGTGGTAGTTGGCCGACAGCCGCGGCGCCAGGGCGGTGCCGGTGAGGGAGTTGTCCTCGACCATCGCGCCGATGTTGAACAGCCACGTGGACGAGGCACGCCATTCGAGCGTGCCGAAGGCCCGCGTGATGGTGCTGCGGACCGGGTTCGGGGTGTTGAAGCGGGATGGGGCGGAGAGCAGGTCGGTGCGCCAGCCGGCCCCGGCGATGGCCCGCAGCGACGGGGTCAGGGTGGTGATGCGTTGCAGCTCGAGGTCGTCGCGCACGGCCTTGAAGTCGTAGTCGAAGCGCACCGGGATCGAAACCGTGCGCGAGACGCCGTTGAGGGTGATCTTCGTGCTGGCGATGCTGTCGTAGTGGTCGCGGCCGTTTTCTTCCTGGTGGTAGTAGGTGACCGTGAGCTCCTCGCCCGGTGCCGGGGCGTGGCGCCAGCGCAGCAGGCCGAAGCCGGTGTAGATGCGCATGGCCCGCTCCGGGTCGGTGGCGTTGAACTCCTTGCCCGTGCCTTCGTGGGAGTCGGTCCAGCCGGTCTGGAATTCGACGCTGTTGGCGCTGTCAGTACGCCAGTCGGCGTTGAGGGTGCCGAGCTGGGTGTAGCGCCAGTCGTTGATGCGCTCGTTGTTCGGCGCGTAGTTGCCGAAACCGTGGTCGTAGGTGCGCGACACCGACAGGCGCACGGCGACGTCGCCGAACTGGCGGCCGGTGCGCACGCCGAAATCGTTGATGCCGTTGTCGCCGGCCCGATAGCGCAGCGCGGTGCCGAGCGTTTCGGCGGGGGCGCGGGTGATGATGTTGGCGACGCCCAGGAAGGCGTTGCTGCCGTAGGTGGCGGAGTTAGAGCCGCGGAAGATCTCGATGCGTTCGATGTCGTCGATGTCCACCCCGATCTGGTTCCATTCGACGCCGGAAATCAGGTAGGGCGAATAGATCGAGCGGCCGTCCACCTGCACCAGCATGCGCCGCGGGGCGTCGTCGGAGAGGCCGTGATAGGCCACCAGCGGCGTGTTGCCGGTGTGCATACCGAGCTGGAAGCCGGGGATCAGGCGGAACAGTTCGTAAATGTTGCGGGCGCCGGATGCGCGGATCATCTCGCGGTCGAGCACGCTGACGGCGCCTGGCGCGTCGGCGGGCGCCTGGGCCAGCCGGGTCGCGGAGAGCACCACCGGCAGGTCGTCGAAGTGTTCGGCCTCGCTGAGATCGGGGTTGGCCTGCGCGGCGAGGGGCAGCAGACCGAGAAGGAAAGCGGGTGCGCGCAGGGCGCGGACAGGACTGGCGATTTTCAGGTAGGGCGGCATGATTTTTGCCGGTTCGGCGCGTAAACCACGATTTTGTACGTTTTGGGCAGGGCTGGGTAGGCTAAACTGCGGGTAAAAATCGATTTCGAATTTTCCGCAATAATTTGGCGGTCATGATGCAGACACGTATTCTGATTATCGAGGACCACGTGCTGGTGAGGGAAGCGATGGCGCTGACCCTTGCGCAGGTGGCGGAGGACGTCCATTGCCAGCAGGCGAGCAATGCCACCGATGCGTTGGCGATGCTCGAGGCGGACCCCGATTGCGACCTGCTGGTGGTCGATCTGATGCTCCCGGAGATCAACGGCTTCTCGCTCCTCGGGGTGATCGCCAAGCGCTTTCCGGACGTGCCGGCGCTGGTGGTGTCGGCCCTCGACGACCGGGAGTCGGTGCAGCGGGCGATGAAGGCCGGCGCCTCGGGTTTCGTTTCCAAGGCGAGCCCCAGCAACACCCTCATCGAGGCGGTGCGCACGGTGCTGGCCGGCGGGGTGTTCACGCCCGAGGCGTCCAGCGGGAGCGACGGAGGCAGCCGCAACCGGCGCGCCAGCCAGGCCTTCGCCGAGCGCTTCCAGCTCACCGCGGCGCAGGGGCGGGTGCTCGAACTGGTGGCACAGGGCAAGTCGAACCGCGACATCGCCGAGTTTCTGGGGCTGTCGGAGGGAACCGTCAAGGTGCACGTGTCGGCGATCCTGCGCGCGCTCGGGGTGACGAGCCGGGCGCAGGCGCTGCTGATGATGACCCGCGCCGGCTTGCGCGTGTGAGGCGGATTCATCCGCGGGCTAAGACACGGTTTCTGGCTTGTTTTTGCGAACAATTCTTATTATCGCCTATAATCCTGCGCAACGGATCGACACTGGTTTGAAATGATGCGACTTGATGCCCGGGTGAGCTGGTGATGGGGGCCGCTGCGCCTGTCGTGGCAACCGTTTCGTTGCCCAAGAGCCTGCTACGCGGCGCGCGGCGTCCGCAGATCGCCCTGGTCGGCCTGCCGCGTGCCGGCAAGAGCACGATCTTCCAGGCCGCCTCGAGCACCGCGGTCGAATCCGGTTGCCTCGACGGCAGCGCGTTGCGTTTCGAAACCTGCCAGGTCAACGTGGGGCTCGAGCAGGCGGCGCTGGTGGACCTGCCGCCGCTGCGCACCCTGCACGATCTCGACGAGGCGGATCGCCTGCTGCTGATGGCCTTGCTCGGCGGGCAGCCGGGCGGAAACGGCAAGCCCGGTTTCAAGGCGCCCGACCTGTTGATCCAGGTGGTCGATGCCACCGCCCTCGAATCCAGCCTGACCCTGGCGCAGGAGTTCTGCGAACTGGGCAAGCCCCTGGTGATCGCCCTCAACCGCCTCGACGAGGCCCGTGAGAAGGGCATCTTCATCAACGTGGCGGCGCTGTCCAAGGCGCTCGGCGTGCCGGTGGTGCCCACCGTGGCACACATGGGCAAGGGCATCACGACCCTCTTCGAGACGGCGCTGGGTCTGCTCCACGACCGCAGCTGCCCGCTTCCGCAACTACCCAGTCCGCACCTGCGCAAGGCCTTGGCGCCGCTCAACGCGATTCTCGACCGGCCCGAGGTCGAGGCCGCCTTCCGGGTGCCACGCGCGCTGCTGCTGACCCAGGTGGCTCGCGGCGATACCTGGTTCGCAGCCGAACTGGCGCGGCATTTTCCCGATCTGGCGCCGGCCGTCGAGGCGGCCCGTGCCGAGGCGGCGCGCACCCTGCCGCGCCCGCTCGCCGAAGAGCTGTTCGCCGACCGCCACTATCGCGCCGCGGCGCTGCACGAACAGGTGAGCCGGCTCGGCCACGCCGCCGAGAAGGCCGGCTGGAAGCGCGCCCTCGACCGCCTTTTCCTGCATCCCCGCTGGGGGCTGATCGGCACGCTGGCGGTGTTTGCGCTGGTGCTCTTCATGGTGTTCGAGGTGAGCACGACGCTCGATTCGGTGACTTCCGCGCCGCTCGCGGCGTGGGTCGGCCAGTGGACGCCGACCACCACTGCCGGCGTCGTCGGACGCGCGGTGGCCGACGGTCTGGTGGGGCTCGTCGGCATCGTCGTGCCCTACATGCTGCCGCTGGTGCTGCTGCTGGTGAGTCTCGAGGAGTCGGGCATCATGCACCGGGTCGCCTTCGTGGTGGACCGGGGTTTCCACCGCATCGGCCTGCACGGTGGCGTGGCGGTGCCCTTCCTGCTGGGGCTGGGGTGCAACGTGCCGGCGCTGTCGGCGGTGGCGGCCTCGTCGGCAGGGCGGGAGCGCATCGTCGCCTCGCTGCTGATCACCTTCGTGCCGTGTTCGGCGCGCTCGGCGATCGTGCTCGCGATCGGCGGGAAGTACCTGGGCTGGGAGGGCGTGCTGGGCATCTTCCTGTTGACCATGCTGATCATCGCGGTGGCGGGCAAGCTGCTGACCCGCCGCTACGTGAAGGCCAGCCCGGGCCTGATCCAGGCGATCCCGCCCTACGCGCTGCCCCAGTGGCGGCGCCTGCTGGCGATCACCTGGGAGCGCACCAGCGACATCCTGACCATCGTCACGCCGCTGCTGGTGCTGGGCAGCGTGGTGCTGGCGCTGCTGGCCCACTTCGGGGCGGACGAGGTCATCAACACCCTGCTGCTGCCGGTGACGAGCTGGTGGCTGGGGCTGCCGGTGGCGCTGGGCGTGCCGATCCTGTTCGGCGTGCTGCGCAAGGAGCTGTCGTTGCTGATGGTGTTCCAGGCCCTCGGCACGCAGGACATCTCGCCGCTGCTCAACTGGGTGCAGATCGCCACCTTCCTGGTGTTCCTGACCTTCTACGTGCCCTGCGTGTCCACCTTCGCGGTGATGCTCAAGACCATCGGGCGGCGCGACGCGCTGTTCTCGGTGGGCTTGTCGGTGGCGGTGGCGCTGGGGATCGCGGCGGTGTGCCGGATCGGCTTGCAGGCGATCAACCTGCTGATGTGAAGGTTCGCGCTCAGGCCGTCGGGTTGGCGGCGTGCAGCGCTTCCTCGCCGAGTTCGCTGCGGAAGGCGTAGGCGTTCTTGCCGCGCCGCTTGACCGCGTACATGGCCGCGTCGGCGGCGCCGAGCAGATGCTCGCGGGTGATGCCGTCGCCCGGCGAACAGGCGATCCCGATGCTCGCGCCGACCTGCACCTCGGTGCCGTCTTCCAGCCGGATGGGTTCGCGGATCTTGCGGATCAGCTGGCGGGCGATGTCGGCCAGAAGGTCGGGCCGGCGGTCGCTGTCGTGGACCACCACCACGAATTCGTCGCCGCCCAGGCGGGCCGCGAGATCCATGTAGGGCCGCACCCGCCCGGCGACCCGGGTGGCGACGGTCTGGAGCACCGCATCGCCGGCGGCGTGGCCGTGGGTGTCGTTGATCGCCTTGAAGCCGTCCAGGTCGATGAGCATCACGCCGACGGCGACGGGCAGGTATTCGGCGTAGCGCAGCGCCCTGTCCAGGAAGAGTTCCATGCCGCGCCGGTTGGCCAGATGGGTGAGGGCGTCCATTTCGGCCGCCCGGCGGGCTTCGGACTCGCGCAGGCGGCGGCGGGTCACGTCGTACAGCACGCCTTCGATCAGTTCGATCTCGCCCTGTCCGTTGGTGCTCACCGAGATCATGCAGTGGGCCCAGCGCTCCGGGCCATCGCCGGTGCGCATGCGCAGGTCGCTGGCGACCGTCTGGCCCGAGTCGCGGGCTTCGATCACCATCGCCCAGGCTCGCGCCGGGAATTCGAAGATGGTGTCGATGAAGTCGCGGCAGTCCGCCGGGTTGGCGGCGTCGAACTTGACGCCGACGATCCGCGACATCAGTGTGGGATTGCAGTTGATGAGCCCGCCGCTGGGACGCAGGATCATCACGCCCACGTTGGTGGTCTCGAAGATGCGCCGGTAGTGGGACTGCATCTCGTCAACCTCGGACTGCAGCTTGCGCTCGTCGATGATGGCCTGTTCCACCGCCGCCAGCAGGGTGTTGGTGCTGCGCACCAGCACGCCGATCTCGTTGTTTTCGTGGCCGGCGGGGGTCTCGATGCGCTGGGCGCTGCCCGCCGGGACCTGCTCCATCATCCGCGCCACGCGGGTCAGCGGCTGGCCGACGACGCGGTCGAAGACGTACATCAGGAGCAGGGCCGAGATGACGATCTGGACCACCAGCAGCGCGGCGTACCGCAACGCCGCCCGGATCGCCCGGGCGCTGATCTCGCGGTGGTCCTGGGTCACCACCAGGTCGCCGATGTGGTCCTTGTGGTCCACGGGCGAGTACAGCGGATACACGACCTGCTCGCCGCTCGCCTCGTCCCGCTGCCGCTCGAAGCGCAAGCCGTTCAGCGACTGGAGGCGCACCCCGGCGACGACCGGGTTGGCGAGCAGGCCGTCGACGACGTCCTGGGCGATCTCGCGGTTGCCCGCAAAGGCGGCGATCACCGCCGAGCTCTGTACCGTTGCGACCAGTTGATCCTGCAGCTGGCGGGCCTGGTCGAGACGGGCGCGGTATTCCATCCCGAAGGCGAAGAGGCCCGCCACCACCGCGAAGAGCAGTGAGCCCAGTGCGACCCCCAGCGCCAGCCGGTGGTGAATGCTCTCGAACTTCGGCATCGCCTATTCCTTGACCTCCAGCACGCTGCGCAGTCCGCTGTCGCGGGGCGGCGTGCTGCCCAGATAGCCGATCGCGCCGGGGTTGCGGCGCACGATGTCGATCACCGCCTGTTCGTTGGGTAGCTGCTGGGGCGGCATTTCCTGGCCGGCGAACATCAGGCGCGACCAATAGGTGTTGGCCTGGGCCACGGACATCCCCACCACGCGCCAGAAGAAGCGCTCGCGCAGCGGGCTGTCGCGCGGGTGGTCGAAAATCAGGGCGAACTCGCCGGTCGGGAAGCTGTGGGCGCGACCCAGGTAAAGCGCGGACACCTCCTGCGTCGTCAGGGCGCGCACCGGGTTGGCGGTATTCACCACCACGTACAGATCGGCGCCGGCGGGGCCCGATGCGAGGAGGCAGGCCAGCGCGGCCAGGATGAGTTTGGACATCTGCGCTGCGCTCAGAACATGAAATCCAAGGTGGCCGAAACGATGTTGGCTTCCTTGTTGGCGGGAGAAAACGGGTAATCGGTCTTCCACAGGTACCAGCCGTCGCCGAAGACGCGGGTGTTGTCCCATTGCAGCTTGAGCGCGGCGTTGCTGTCGAAATCCCAGCGCACGCCCAGTGACAGGGTGCGCTGCGAGACGCGCTGCCCGTTGAGCACCGCGAGGGCGGCCTGTTGCAGCGGGCCGTACAGCGGCCCCCAGTCGGACTGGGCGTGGGCGGCCGGGTTGGCGCGGGCCGCGCTGACGGTGAAATACGGCAGCAGGTTGCCCACGTGGCGGCCGACGCTCAGATAACCCTGCCGGCCGCCGGCGTATGCGCGGCGCGATCCTTCGAGCAGGCTCGCCTCACCCTGGACCATCCACGTGCCGTCGTCGTAGACGCCGCCCGCCGACGTGAGCCCGACGCGGGTGCCGGCCAGGTCGATGTCGCTGGCCAGGCGCTGGGCCTCGGCGGCGTAGGGGTTCATGGGGGCGGCGGCGAAGGCCGCGAGGCCGGGGAGAACCTGCTCGGAGATGTCGTTCTCGCGTCGGAGCTGGAGGGTCGTGTAGCCCACCCGCAGCTTGAGGGGGCCGCGTTCATGGACGAGGGTCAGACCCTACAGGTCGTTGGTGTCGATGAAGTAGCTGGCGTCGCGGCTGCGGGGCATCTCGGACTTGATGCGTCCGACCAGGCCCTTGATGCGCCAGGTCGCGTCGTCGTCGTGCAGGCTGTAGGTGAAGTCCGCCCCGTCGTAGTGGTTGAGGGCGATGACCCCGTAGGATTCGACGGGTGGGCGCACCCACGGGTAAGCGTAGCCCACCTCGTAGTAGTCCGACATCAGGAACATCGTGTCGGCAAGGCGGCCGGCCCGCAGTTGCAGGTCGGGCGTGGCCCGCCAGCTCACGAAGGCGCGCGAGAGCATCCGGTTCGGGCTCTGGGAGGGCTGGTCGCGCAGCACCAGCTGGCCGACGAATTGCAGGCGCGCGTCGGTGGTGTGGGAAAACTGGATCCCGAGCCGGGAGTCGGGGCGCCAGGCGTAGGCGCGGTCGCGGACGCCGAGCTGGGTCAGGTCGCGGACGAAGCCCGCGTCGCGACGGTCGTTGTGAACATAGCCGAGGGTCCCGAAGCCGTTCACCACGGTGCGGGCGGCATCCTCGTCGGCTGCCAGGCAGGCGCCGCCAAAGAGGGCCAGGCCGCTCAGGATGCCGGCGGTCAGCAGGTGGGAAAAGCGCATGGAGCGATCCGGTGTCGTGTGTCAGAGGCTGCGGTCGGGCCGCGCAGTCGCGGGCCGGCGTCCGATGCCCGGCCCGTGAGGGGCAACGACATCCCAACCTCAAACTTGAACCCTGCCAGGGGGAGGGCGATCCGCCGCGTGCCGGTGCGTGGATCGCAGCGTGGCCGGTCATCGGCGCCGATCCACCGGAAGAGACGCACCAGGCCGCGCGGGTCGATGGGGGCGTTCTCCACCCGCTGCAGGTGTTCCCCGTCGGGGGCGGGCCATGCCAGCGTTCACTGGCTATTGTTGAACCGCCTCGGCGGTGACGCGCAGCCGGGCGCCTTTTAGCGCGATGTCGGCCCCGTGGCGGGGACGATCCGTAGTTGCCCGGCGCGCCACGCCAGCCGCACGGGCTGGCCGTCGGCCGCGCCTCCTGCCGGATAGAAGCGTGCCGGGGGCGTGCTCATTCGTCGTCGCCGAGCAGTCCGCCGAGGCCGATGCCGCCGAGTACCGAGCCGCTTTCCTTGCCACCCCCGCCGGCCGCACGAGAGGCCAGCACGATCCGGTCGGCGAGCCGCGACAGGGGCAGCGATTGCAGCCAGACCTTGCCGGGGCCGCGCAGGGTGGCGAAGAACAGGCCCTCGCCGCCGAACAAAGCGGTCTTGATCTTGCCGGCGTACTGGATGTCGAAATCGACGCTGGGCTGGAAGGCGACCACGCAGCCGGTGTCGACGCGCAGCGTCTCGCCGGGGGCGAGGGTGCGCGCCATCAGCGTGCCGCCGGCGTGGATGAAGGCCATGCCGTCGCCGTCGAGGCGCTGCATGATGAAGCCTTCGCCGCCGAACAGGCCGACGCCGAGTTTCTTCTGGAAGGCGATGCCGAGCGAGACGCCCTTGGCGGCGGCGAGGAAGGAATCCTTCTGGCAGATCAGGGTGCCGCCGACGGTGGAGAGGTCCACCGGCACGATCTTGCCCGGGTAGGGGGCGGCGAAGGCGACCCGGCGCTTGCCGCTGCCTTCGTTGTGATAGACGGTGGTGAACAGGCTCTCGCCGGTGAGCAGGCGCTTGCCGGCGCCCATCAGCTTGCCGAGGAAGCCGCCCTGCTGCGCCGAGCCGTCGCCGAAGACGGTGTCCATCTGGATGCCGTCCTGCATGTACATCATCACGCCGGCCTCGCCGATGGCGGCCTCGCCGGGGTCGAGCTCGACTTCGACGTATTGCATCTCGTGGCCGAAAATTTCGTAGTCGACGACGTCCATCGCCATGTGTTGGTCTCCTGGAGGGTGGGAAAGGGTGGGGCGGGCCGTCCTCCGGGGGGCTCAGCTCGTCCGCGCGGGCAGGGTGACCCGCAGCAGGGCACCGCGGCCGCCGGGCGGGTCGGCGATCTCGACTTCGCCGCCGGCGCCGTGGGCGATCTCGCGGACGATGGCCAGGCCGAGGCCGCTGCCGGGGTGGCTGGCGTCGGGCAGGCGGAAGAAGCGCTCGAACACCTGCTGGCGGGCGGCGGGGGGGATGCCGGGGCCGCTGTCCTCCACCTCGATCAGGCTGCGGTTGCCGCGGGTGCGGCAGCGCAGGGTGACTTCGCCGGGGCTGGGGGTGTAGTTGAGGGCGTTGGCGACGAGGTTGGCGATCATCTCGCCGATCAGCAGGCGGTCGCCGCTGAGGCGCGCCGGTTCGAGTTCGAAGCCCAGGTCGAGGCCGCGGGCTTCGGCGAGGCGGATCCACTCGGGGCTGCGCTCGCGGATCAGGTCGGGAAGCTCGAAATCGCTGGCGAGGTTCTCGTGGCGGCCGCCGGGCTCGGCGGAGAGCAGCACCAGCATCTGGTTGATGAGGTGGCCGAGGCGTTCGATGGCGCCGACGCAGTGGCGGGTGCGGGCGTCGCGCTCGCGGGCGTCGGGTTCGCGCTGCAGCAGTTCGAGCTGGGTGCGGATGCCCGCGAGGGGGGTGCGCAGCTGGTGGGCGGCGTTGGCGACGAAGCGCTGCTGGGCTTCGGCGGCGTGTTCGAGTCGGTCGAGCACCTGGTTGAATTCGGTGACGAGAGGTCGGATTTCGGTGGGCGCGGCGCTCTCGTCGAGGTGTTCGAGGGCGCGGTGTTCCATGCCGTGCAGGGTGCGCCGGATGCCTTCGACGGGCAGCAGGGCGTGGTGCACGCCGAACCAGATGGTGAGCCCGGTGGCGCCGGCGAAGAACAGCAGCGGCAGGGTCAGGGCGACGGCGAGGTCGACCTTGAGCTGGTCGCGTTTGCGGGTGGTCTCGGCGGTGACGAAGACGAAGGGCTCGCCGGAGACGTCCCGGTGGATGGCGATGACCCGCACCCGGTGGCCGCGGTAGTGGGAGTCGAAGCTGACCCGGTCGCCGTGGATTTCCTGATCGGCGGGGGGCTCGTGGGGCAGGCCGGCGTCACCGGCGACGAAGTGCGCGTTGGGGCCGAGGATCAGGTAGTAGATGTCGTCCACCCGGTCGGCGCGCAACACCTGCTCGGCGGCGGGGGGAAAGACGAAGCGCGGTTCGCCGTGCTGGATTTCCAGGTGCGGCACGAGGGCCAGGCTGGCGTCGGCGAGGGCCTGGTCGAGGGCTTCCATCGCCGGCTGGTGCACCAGGTGGTAGGCCAGCGGCAGGAAGGTGAGCAGGGCGAGGGTGGCCGGCAGCAGCAGCCAGAGCAGCAGGGCCTTACGCAGGCTTCGCGTCATGGGGCTGGTCTTCGAGCATGTAGCCCAGGCCGCGCACGGTGCGGATGCGGATGCCCGCCGGTTCGAGCTTGGTGCGCAGGCGCGAGACGTAAACCTCGACGGCGTTCTCGCTCATGTCCTTGTCCCAGCTGCACGCGGCGGCGACGATGCGCTCCTTGCTGAGCACCCGCTCGGGGTTGTCGAGGAGGAACTGGAGGATCGCCCATTCGCGCTGGGGCAGTTCGACCGGCTGGCCGTTGAGCCAGGCGCGGCGGGCCTCCTCGTCCAGGACGAGGGCGCCGAACTCGCGGCGCTGGCCGCTCTGCCCGCGGCTGCGCCGCACCAGGGCGTTGATCCGGGCGAGCAGCTCGACGGCCGCGAAGGGCTTGGTGAGGTAGTCGTCGGCGCCCAGGTTGAGGCCGCGCACCCGCTCGTTGAGGGCGTCGCGGGCGGTGAGCATCAGGACGTGGATGGGGTTGTGGCGGGCGCGCAGGCGCGACAGCAGTTCGAGCCCGTCCATGCCCGGCAGGCCGATGTCGAGGACCATCAGGTCGAACTTTTCGGTGGCGAGGGCGGCCTCGGCGAGCTCGGCGCTGCCCACGTAGTCGGCTGCGAAGCCGGCGCCGCGCAGGAGCTGGGCGACGCCGTCGGCGAGCAGGGGGTCGTCTTCGACGATGAGGATGCGCATGGCGTGGGGCGTCGGGTCAGGGGTGGACGGGGCACGGGAGGGGAAGGGCGGACAGGGTCATTCGCCGCGGCTGCGCGGGCCTTCCTTCTGGCCGCCGAAGGAGAGCAGCACCGGCAGCAGCAGCAGGGTGAAGATGGTGGCGCTGACGATGCCGCCGACGATCACCACCGCGAAGGGGCGCTGGGTTTCGGAGCCGATGCCGTGGGACAGGGCCGCCGGCAGCAGGCCGAGGCCGGCCATCAGCGCGGTCATCACGATCGGGCGCAGGCGCAGCATCGCGCCGTCGAGGATCGCCTCGGAGCGGTTGGCGCCGCGGCGGGCGATCTCGATGACCTGTTCGACCATGATCACGCCGTTCTGCACCGAGATGCCGGCCACCGCGATGAAACCCACCGCCGCCGACACCGACAGGTGCAGCCCGGCCAGCCCCAGGCCGGCGAAGCCGCCGATCAGCGTGAAGGGCACCATCGAGAGCACCAGCACGGCGGGACGGATGTCGCGGAAGGCCCAGAACAGCAGCGAGAAGATGAGGCCCAGCGTGATCGGCACGATCAGCTTGAGGCGCGCCATGGCGCGCTGCTGGTTCTCGAACTGGCCACCCCAGGTGATGCTGTAGCCGGCCGGCAGGCTGACTTCGGCGGCGACCTTCTGCTGGGCTTCGGCGACGAAGCTGCCCTGGTCGCGTCCGCGCAGGTTGGCCTTGACGATGACGTTGCGGCTGCCGGCTTCGCGCTGGATGCGCGAGGCGCCCTGACGCAGCTCCACGTCGGCGAGATCGCCGAGCGGGATGCTGCCGTGGCCGCCGGGCAGGGCCACCGGCAGGTTGGCGATGTCGTCCACCTGGTCGCGGAACTGCGGCCCGAAGCGCAGGGTGACGTCGTAGCGGCGCTCGCCCTCGTAGAACATGTTGACGGTACTGCCGCCCAGGGCGGTCTGGATCATCGCGTTCACGTCGGTGACGTTGATGTCGTAGCGGGCAAGCGCCTCGCGGCGCAGGCGGATGTCCACCTCGCTCTGGCCGCCTACCGGCAGCGCGGCCACGTCGGCCGAGCCCTGGATGCGGTTCAGCACGTTGGCGATCTGGCGGCCCTTGGCTTCGAGCACTTCGAGGTTGGGGCCAAAGACCTTGACGGCGATCTCGCCCTTGGCGCCGGAGAGCGATTCCTCGACGTTGTCCTGGATCACCTGGGAGAAGTTGGTGGGCAGGCCGGGGATCGTCTCGAGCTTGGCCGACATGCTCTCGACCAGGGCTTCCTTGGTGGGGAAGTTCCATTCGCCGCGGGGCTTCAGGTCCACCAGGATTTCCATGTTGTTGGGGCCCTTCGGGTCGGTGCCGTCGTCGGGACGGCCCACGTGGGTGATGACGGCCTTGGCCTCGGGGTAGCTGGTGAGTACCGCGCGCACCTTGCGCTCTATGTCCTTGGTGGTGGTGAGGCCGGTCGACTGGGGCAGGCTGATGGTGAGCCAGATGTTGCCCTCGTCGAGCTTGGGCAGGAACTCCGAACCGAGCAGCGGCGCCAGCGCCAGCGCGGTGGCCAGGCAGGCGACCGAGGCGGCCACCACCTGGCGGCGGCGCTGTTGCAGGCGGATCAGCAGGGCGCGGTAGCGTTCCTGCAGGCGGTGCAGCCAGGGGCTCTCCTTCTCGGCCATGTCGTCCTTGTTGAGGGCGTAGGAGAGCAGGGTTGGCACCAGGGTGAGGGTGAGGATCAGGCCACCGAGCAGGGCGAACGAGAGCGTCAGGGCCACCGGGGTGAAGATGCGGCCTTCGACGCGCTGGAAGGTGAAGATGGGCAGGAAGGCGACGATGATGATGGCCTTCGAGAACATGATCGGCGAGCCGAGCTCGACGCAGGTCTGCTTGAGGGCGTGGATGCGCCGCCCCACCGGCGAGCTGATGCCGTGGTGTTCGGCGTGGGCGTCCACGGCGAGGCGTACCATCAGCGCCTCGACCATCACCACCGCGCTGTCGATGATGACGCCGAAGTCCACCGCGCCAAGGGAGATCAGGTTGGCGGAGACGCCCATCGCGTGCATCAGGATGAAGGCGAACAGCAGCGACAGCGGAATGACCGCGGCGACGATGATCGCCGCCCGCAGGTTGCGCAGGAACACCAGCAGGATGGCGGTGACGAGCACCGCGCCGACCAGCAGGTTTTCGCCGACGGTGGCGACGGTGTGGCCGATCAGCTCGGTGCGCTGGTAGATCGGCTTGAGGCGGTAGCCCTCGGGCAGGCGGGCGTTGACCTCGTCCACCTTGAGCTTGAGGGCCTCGACGATCTTGGCGGCGTTGCCGCCCTTGGTCATCTGGACGATGCCTTCGATGACGTCGTCGCGGTCGTTGAAGGCGACGATGCCCGAGCGGGGGCGGAAGCCGGTGGCCACCTCGGCCACGTCGGAGATGCGTACCGGTTTGCCGTCGCGGGCGACGACGACCACGTCGCGCACGTCGTCGAGGCTCTTGAACAGGCCCAGGGTGCGCACCACCAGGGCTTCGTCGCCGCGGCGCAGCAGGCCGCCGCTGCCGTTGGCGCTGGCGGTGGACAGGGCCTGGGTGACGTCGTCGAGGCTGACCGCGTACTTGCGCAGCAGCTCGGGTTCGATGCGCACCTGGATCTCGCGGATCGCGCCGCCGAAGCTGACCACGTCGGCGATGCCCGGCACCATGCGCAGCGCAGGGCGCACGGTCCAGTCCTGCACGGCGCGGATTTCCTCGCGATCGGCGGTGGGCGGGGCGTCGAGCACGTAGCGGTAGATCTCGCCCACCGCGGTGGTGAGCGGCGCCAGCACGGGCTGCGCGCCGGGCGGCAGGGTGACGTTCTGCAGGCGTTCGAGCACCTGCTGGCGGGCGAAGTAGTCGCCGGTCTTGTCGTTGAAGGTGAGGGTGACCACCGACAGGCCGGTGATCGACACCGAGCGCAGCTGGGTCATGCCCGGCACGCCGCTCATCTCGCGTTCGATGGGCAGCGAGATGGTGCGCTCGACCTCTTCCGGCGCGATGCCGATGGCCTGGGTGACGACCTGGACCTGCACGTCCTGCACGTCCGGGAAGGCCTCGATGGAGATCTGGTTGACCGCGTAGAGGCCGTAGCCCAGCAGCGCCAGCGCGGCGATGAGGATGAAGGCCCGCTGGCGCAGGGCGAGGGTGATGAGGGTATCGAACATGGCGGGCCGGACCTCAGCGGGAGCTGCTCGCCAGCTCGGCGTTGAGCAGCAGGGCGCCGGTGCTGACGACCTTGTCGCCGCCCTTCACGCCGCTCCAGACGTAGGCGTGGCTGCGGGTCTGCACGGCGAGGGTGACTTCGCGCTTCTCGAACACGCCGGGCTCGCGCTCGACGAACACGTAGTTCTTGACCCCTTCGACGAGCAGCGCGCCGGTGGGGATCTTGGGCAGCTCTTCCTTGCTGTCGGCGAGGATGCCGACCTTGGCGTACATCTCGGGCTTGAGCAGGCCGTCGCGGTTGTCCACGGCGACTCGGGCCTGGATGCGGCGGGTCTGCGGATCGAGGGTCGGGGCGACGTGCACCACCTTGCCGGCGAAGCTGCGCTGGGGATAGGCCGACACCTCGACCTGGGCGGACTTGCCGACGGTGACGATGGGCAGATCGCGCTCGGGCACGTCGACGATCACCGACAGGCGGCTCATGTCGGTGACGACGAACAGCGGCTCGTCGCTGTCGGGGCGCACTTCCATGGCCGGGTTGATGCGGCGGGTGGCGACCACGCCGGCGATCGGCGCGCGCAGCTGGTAGCGCTGGCTGCCCGCGGCGACGCCGCCGACGGGCGACAGGTTGGCCAGGCGCAGGCGGGCGCGCTCGACTTCGGCGTCGGCCTGACGGGCTTCGGACTGGGCGGTTTCGAGGTCGCGGCGGGCGATGACTTCGGCCTGGAACAGACTGCGGGCGCGCTCGAGGGCGGATTTCTTCTGCTGGGCGTCGGCCTGCGCCTTGGCCAGATCGGCCGCCGCGGTGCCCAGTTCGGGGGCGTCCAGCACCGCCAGCACTTCGCCGGCCTTGACGCTGTCGCCGATGTTGGCGTGGATTTCGACGACCCGTCCGGCGATCGGGGCGAACAGCCGCGCGGTGGCGTTCTCGTCGTAGGCGACGCGGGCGGCGAGGGGTTCGTCCATCGGCACCGGGGCCAGTTCGGCGCGGTCGACCTTGAGTTGCGACAGCTGCGGCGCGGCGGTGGGGTAGCGCAGCACCCCGGGTTCGGCGGACGGGCGCTGGACGACCGGCTCGGTCGGCGCCTCGGGCGCGGCGCTGTGGAAATACCAGGCGCCCGCGGCGATGGCGGCAACGGCGAGGGCGATGACGAGGGGCTTGCGGTTCATTGAGGGTCTCCGGCCAGGCGCAGGGTGAGGGCGGCGCGGGCGAGGTCGGCGCGCGCCTGGATGGTTTCGATGCGCGCTGCGCGCAGGGAGCGCTGGGTATCGAGGTAGTCGGTGAGGCTCATGCCGCCTTTCTGGATCGCCACGTCGGCGCCGCGGCCGGCGCGTTCGGCGGCGGGCAGCACCACGTCGCGCAGGCGCAGGTAGCGGGCCTGGCTGGCCTCGTATTCGGCGCGCAGGCGGGCCTGTTCGCTGCCCACCGCGGCGCGGGTGGCGACCAGTTGCTGTTCGGCGGCGTCGTAGTCGGCCTCGCTCTTGGCGATGTCGCCGCGGTAGTCGTAGCCGAGGAACAGCGGCACCGACACGCTCAGACCGTAGGACGAGGTGGAGTAGGCGTTGTTGGCGTTGGCGCCGGCGTGTTCGTACTGCACGCCGACCGAGACGTCGCGGGTACGTTGGGCGCGGGCCAGGTCGCGCAGGGCGTTGGCCTGCTCGACGCGCTTGCGGGCGGCCAGCAGGTCGGCCCGCTCGGCGCCTTCGCCGCCGCCCGCCGGGGCGGGCTCGGCGCTGGGCCACTCGTCGGTGGTGTCGAGCTGGGCGGCGGGGATGCGGTTGCCGAGGAGCTGGGCCAGGGCGATGCGGGCGCG
>NZ_JAYROR010000061.1:0-20204 GCF_041911615.1 Zoogloea sp.
GCCGGCGGACGACGCGCTGCTCGGCCGACCGCGCGGTGCGCAGCCGGGTGGGGGCTTCCTCGGCGGGCGGGTGGCCGCGTCGGGCGTGTCGCCGGTCGGTGCCGGTGGGCTGGCCGAAGTGGCACGGCGCCATGCCGAAGAGTTTGCGCCCCGGCAGTTCGAGACCCGCTGCGGCCTCAAGCTGCGCGGGGCGACGGCGATGGGCGCGCTGGGCGCCCGCATGGGCCTCGATTGGGAGCTGGGCGGCGAGGTGCTGCGCGCCCATCCCGGCGATCTGACGTCCGACCGGGTGCTGCTGACGCTGCAGGACGGCTCGGGTGTGCTGGTGCCGCTGCTGCCCGAATTCATCGGCGAGCTCAGTTTTGGCGACGACGGCCGGCTCGTCAGCCTGGCCTACGAGGCGTCGGCCAACTCGCCGCTATTCGATCCCGACGACACCCGCCGGATGGCCCGGCGGACAGGGCGCGAGCTGATCGTCTCGGCGCTCGCCCGGGGCGTCTTCCGGCCCGCGCCGGCGGTGCTCGACGCCCTGGTCGCCACGGCGATGGCGGGGCCTGCACCCGATCCGGTGCTGGCGCTGTTGCTGGCCTACGCCCTCGACGACGCCGGCCTGTCCGACCGGCTGGCCGAGCTGGTGGCGCGGATGCGAGGCGCCGGCGTTCCGCCGCTGTACGACGTGGCGGTGCTGGCGGGCCTCGCCGGCGAGGCGTCGCAGGGGTGTCCGCCCGGGTTGCCACTGATGGCCCGCGGCTGGGTCGGGCTGGCGGCGCGGGGCGTGATCCTGCCTGCGCCGCTCGCTGCACTGCCGCCGCTGTTGCGGCCGGCGCTGTGGACGCATTTCAGTCGCGAGGCCTGCGCGGTGCTCGCGGCGTGGTTGTCTCCCCCGGAGGTTCATCATGCGTGATCTCGTGCTGGTTCATGGACGCGCCCAGCAGCGTCTCGATTCGATCAAACTCAAGGCGGACTGGATCAAGGCGTGGGAACGCGGCCTGGCCCGGATCGGGCTGAAGCGCCCGCTCGCCGACGAGCAGATCCACTTGCCGTATTACGGCGACACCCTCGACCAGCTGGTCGCCGGCAAGTCGCCGGAGGAGGCGGCGAAGATCGTGGTGCGCGGGGTGCAGCCCGACGATTCGACCGCCCTGTCCCAGGACGAGAAGGCGTTCCTCGAAGCCGCCTTGATGGAGCACGTGGGGCGTTACGCCGCCAACCCCGAACTCGCGGTGATGAAGGAGATGCCTCAGGGGATGTCGGTGGAGCGGGGCGTGCTCAACTGGGAATGGGTGCAGGGCATCCTCACCGTGCTCGACCGCCATGTGCCGGGCGCCAGCGGGGCCAGCGTTGCGCTGGCGACCCGCGACGTCTATCAATATCTCACCCAGAAGCGCATTCGCGACGCCATCGACGACGGCGTCGCCAGCGCGATGCCGGAGGGAAAGAAGACCGTGGTGGTCGCCCATTCCCTCGGCACCGTGGTGGCCTACAACGTGCTGCGCAATCTGGGCCAGACGCGGGGCTGGTCGGTGCCGCAGTTCGTCACGGTGGGCTCGCCGCTGGCGGTCACGGTCATCAAGCAGCGGCTCGCGCAGCTCGCGCCGGTGGTCTTTCCTCCATGCGTGAGCCATTGGTACAACGCCATGGATGGGCGCGACGTGGTGTCGCTGTATCCGCTGGACGCCACCAATTTCCGCCTCAAGCCGGCCATCGAGAACAAGACCAACGTGGATAACCACACCGAAAACCGCCACGGTATCGACGGCTATCTCGACGACCCGGACGTGGCCCGCCGCATTTACGACGCCGTGGTGCAGGCGGACTGACCCCCGCCGCTCAGAGCAGGCTGCGCCCGGCCAGCGCGAGGCCCGAGGCGATGAGCATCAGGTTGAGCGCGCGCCGGAAGCCGTCGGCCGACAGCCGGCGGTCGATCAGCGCGCCGATGCGGTGGCCGAGGACGACCGCGGGGCCGAGCAGCACCGCGACGCCCAGCAGGCGCAGGTCGATCAGGCCCGACAGCGCGCACAGCACGATCCGCCACAGGGTGGACGCGGAGATCAGCACCGCCTGGCTGGCCCGAAAGGCGTCGCGGTCGGGCAGGCGGGCCTGCAGATAGCTGGCGTACACGAAGCCTCCGCTGCCGAACAGGCCCCCCAGCACCCCGCCGACGCCACCCCACAGCCACGCGGCCCGGGCCGACGGCGACCGGCGGGGCGCGCCGCGCAGGCTCCATGCGCCGTAAGCGGCGACGAATCCCCCCAGCAGCAGCGCCGAAACCCGCAGCGGCAGCACCGCGAGCAGCGCGACGCCCAGCGCCTGCCCCAGCACCATGCCCGGGAGCAGACGGCCGATGGCGGCGAGGTCCACCCGCTGGCGGTTGGCGTAGCCGCGGCGCAGGGCGCTGGCTCCGTCGAGCAGGGCCAGCAGCGGAATCACCTGCGCCACGGGCATCGCCCAGGCCAGCGGCGTGGCGGCGATCAGCGCGGTGCCGAAGCCGAGCAGCGCGAAGATTGCGTAGGCCAGCGCGACGACGGCGAACACCGCCAGGAGCGTGCTCGGGCTGCTGCCCGAGAACAGATCGGCGAGCGACGGGGGAAGGGCGAGGGTGGGCATGTTGGACGCGATGGACTTGATCGGACGTCAAGTGTGGCGGCCCGTCTGCTATAACGCCAATATCGAATAAATCATTCATCCATTCATTGTTGGCATGGTTAGTCTCAAGCAGATCCGCTACTTCCTGGCCGTGGCGGAGGCCGGTAATTTCTCCCAGGCGGCGGGCGGCTTGTTCATCGCCCAGCCGGCCCTGAGTCGCCAGATCGCCGCGCTGGAGGCGACGCTGGGTTACGCGCTGTTCGTCCGCGAAGCGCGTGGCGTGCGCCTGACTCCGGCCGGCGAGGTGTTCCGCGCCCGGGCGGCGGGCATCGAGGCGGCGCTGGCGGTGGCGGTCGAGGACGGGCGCGCCACCGAGCGGGGCGAGGCCGGCGTGCTGCGCCTGCTCCATTCCAGTTCGGTGCCGGTGGCCGGCCCCCTGCTGGCGGCGCTGGGTCGCTTCAGTCGCGAGGCGCCGGCGGCGCGGGTGGATCTGGACCGGGTGTCGTCGGAAGTGCAGGTGGCCGAGGTGGCGGCGGGGCGGGCCGACATGGGCCTGGCGCGTCTGCCCCTGCTGCATCGCGATCCGGCGGTGGAGCTGGTGACGCTGGCCGACGAGCGTCTGCTCGTGGCCTTGCCGCCGGGGCATCGGCTGGCGGGCCACGGCGGTATCGAGCTGGCAGCGCTGGCGGAGGAGGCCTTCGTGTCGGCGGTGCACCGGGAGCGGGGCGGCCTGGCACGGCGCGTGACCGACCTGTGCCTGGCGCGGGGGTTCGTGCCGCGGATGGCGGCGGTGATCTCGCGCAAGACGTCGATGCTGACCCTCGTCGGCGCGGGTTTCGGTGTCGCGGTGATCCCGGCGGGCATGGCCGGGCTGGTGCCGGCGGAGGTCGTCCTGCGTCCGTTGTCCGACCTGGATGCCAGCGCCGGCGCGGCGATCCTGCTGCCGCGCGATCCGTCTCCGCTGGCGCGGCGGATGCGCGAGGCGTGCCGTGCCGCCTGGGGCGCGCCCACCGGATAGCACCACGGACGCCGGCCACCCTCCCCGTGGGGCGGGCGGCCGGAACATTGGCGAGGCGGCTCCTCAGCGGATCATGTCGGCGCTGAAGGCATACGAGAAGCCCACCGCGAAGGCGTTGGCCGAGCCGTTGCCGCCGAGGGTCTGGGCGGCGGCGTTGTCGCCGCGGCTGCTGGCGTGGTCGAACAGGGCGTAGAGCTTGGTGTTCTTGTAGAGCAGCCAGGTGGCGCCCAGGCCCAGGGTGTCGACCCGCGGCTTGTTGCCGCTGGCGATGTCGTAGCGCTTCACGTAGTAGGCGGCGGTCACGTCGATGGCGGGCGTCACCGCGTAGGTGGCGCCGATGCCTTTCACCGAGGCGTCGGCGGCGCTGTAGGCGACGTTGGTGTTGGTGGAATCCTTCAGGGTGACGGCCGGCAGGGCGGTGTGGCCCATCGCGGCGCGCACGCTGAGGGGGCCGAAGCGGTAGCCGACGCCCAGGTTGTGGAGGCGGTACTTCACGTCGCGGTTGGTGACCACGTCCATCGGATTCCATTCGGTGTACGAGCCGCCGATGCTGAAGTTGCCGTAGTCGTAGCTGGCGCCCACGGCGGCCTTCGAGCCCTGGGTGTCGCCGCCGGCCACCGCGCCGGGGCTGTAGCCGGCCACGATGCGGGCACCGGCCAGGTTGGGGCTGACGTACTTGATCATCGCGTTGTCGCGGGAATCCAGGTTGCCCGACACGCCGGCGCTGTACTTGCCGGCGACGGTGTTCACCAGCCCCTGGCCGTAGATGGCGTTGCCCAGGTTGTAGGCGCCATACACCGAGGACATGAAGAAGTTGGTGTAGTTGGAGGGCTCGACCTTCACCACCGCGTCCACCGCCACCGTCTGCTGGCGGCCGAGGTTGAGGGTGCCGTAGCGGCCGGCAAGGCCCACGTAGGCGGCGCGGTTGAACAGCACGCTGCCGCCGTTGGCGCCGTTGTAGCTCGAGGGCGCGATCTGGCCGCTCACCGGCAGCATGTTGGCGCCGGACGAGGTGAGGAACTCGGTATCCACCTTGAACAGCGCGGTGAGCCCGTCGCCGAATTCCGTTGAGCCGGTGACGGCGAGGTTGGTGGGGGCCATGCCGCCGTTGAAGAACTTGGTGGTGCTGCCCTGGCTGGCGGCCGCCCCGGTGGCGACGTTGCCCTGGTGCCCGACGGCGGCGTCGAGGTTGCCGGAGATGTTGAGCTTGAAGCTGCCCGGGCCGCTGCTGGCCGGGGCTGGCGTGGTGGCCGGCGCGGCGGCGGCGGCCTTCTGTTCGGCCATCTGGCGCTGCAGGTTTTCGAGCTGGCGGGCGAGGGCTTCGATCTGCGCCTGCAGCTCCTTTTCGCCGGCCAGGGCGGGGCTGGCGGCGAAGGCGGCGGCGACGGAAAGCGCGAGCAAGCGCGCAGGATGGGCGTGACGGTGGCGTGACATGGTTGTCTCCTGTTTTTTGTGTGTGGTGTGCCCGCGGCAGGCGGCGGGCGGGGTGTGGGTCGGCCTGCCTGGTGGGTTCAGCGGTCCTCGAAGCGTGGCTTGCGCTTCTCGGCGAAGGCCGCCATGCCTTCCTTCTGGTCGTGCAGCGCGAAGCTCGCGTGCAGGGTCCGGCGCTCGAACAGCAGGCCTTCGCCGAGCGGGCTTTCGAAGGCGCGATTGACGGATTCCTTGAGCATCATCAGCACCGGCAGCGAATGCCCGGCGATCTCCCGGGCGGCGGCCAGGGCTTCGTCCAGCAGGCTGTCGGCCGGGACGACGTGGGACACGAGGCCGCAGCGCTCGGCCTCGGCGGCGTCCATCATCCGGCCGCGTAGCACGAGATCCATCGCCTTGGCCTTGCCGACCGCCCGCGGCAGGCGCTGGGTGCCGCCGGCGCCGGGCAGCGTGCCGATCTTCACCTCGGGCAGGGCGAAGCGGGCGGTGTCGGCGGCGAAGACGATGTCGCACATCATCGCCACCTCGCAGCCGCCGCCGAGCGCCACGCCCGACACGGCGGCGATCACCGGCTTGCGGAAGGTCTTGAGGCGTTCCCAGTTGCGGGTGATGAAGTTGCCCTTGTAGGCGTCCATGAAATCCATCTGGCGGATGGCGACGATGTCGGCGCCGGCCGCGAAGGCCTTGGCCGAGCCGGTGAGGACGACGCAGCGGATCGCCTCGTCGGCCTCGAAGGCGTCGAGCGCGGCGGCCAGGGCGTCCATCGCCGCGTCGTTGAGGGCGTTGTAGACCTCCGGTCGGTTGAAGCGGATCAGGCCGACGCGGTCGTGGGTTTCGATGAGGATGGGCGGGTTCATGGGGCCGCCCTCACTCGACGTCACCGAACGACTTGGCGATGGCCCGCAGCTTGAACTTCTGCAGCTTGCCGCTGGGCGTGCGGGGCAGGTCTTCGACGATCTCGAGGCGCTCGGGCCAGTACTGCTTGGCCACCTGGCGGCCTTCCAGGTAGCCGACCATCTCCTGAAAGTCGAAGCGCGCGCCGGGCTTGAGGGACACGAAGGCGCACACGCGCTCGCCCAGGCGCCGGTCGGGGTAGCCGACGATGGCCACCACGGCGATGGCCGGGTGCTGGTAGAGCAGGTTCTCGATTTCGACCACCGGGATGTTCTCGCCGCCGCGGATCACCACGTCCTTCGTGCGGCCGGTGATGCGGATGTAGCCCTCGGCGTCGATGGTGGCCACGTCGCCGGTGTCGAACCAGCCGTCGGCCGAGGTGGCGTTGAGCTGCGGGCGCTTGAGGTAGCCGCCGAAGAGCGAGGCGCCACGCACCAGCAGCGAGCCGCTTTCGCCGGCGGGCAGGCTGTGGCCGTTGGCGTCCACCACCTTGAGCTCCATGCCCGGCAGCGGGCGGCCGTCGGAGACGCCGGACTTGTCCATCGCCCGGGATGGTTCGGTGACGGTGACGGCGCCGTTCTCGGTCATGCCCCAGGCCGAGCACAGGCGCATCCCGAGGATGCTGGCGGCGCGCTCGATGAGCACCGGCGGAATCGGCGCGCCGGCGCAGCAGAACTTGTTGAAGCCCGGCGTGGTGGGTTCGCCGGCTTCGACGGCGTTGCACAGGTCGGCGACGAAGGGCGTCGAGGCCATGCTGAACGTGACGCCCTCGGCGCAGGCGATCTGCAGCGCCCGGCGGGCTTCCCAGATGTCCTGCAGCACGGTGGTGGCGTTGAGGATCAGCGGCAGCATCGCCAGGTAGGCGTAGCCGGTGAGGTGGGCCATCGGCGAGGCGCCGAGCACCACGTCGTCGTGCCCGAGTTCCATCGCCGCGATGTAGGCGTGGAGGTTGGAGAACAGCGTGTTGGAGGTGTGCATCACGCCCTTCGGCTCGCCGGTGGTGCCAGAGGTGTACATCAGCAGCAGCACGTCGTCGGGGCCGAGGCCGGGGCCCGTGAGGGGCGGGGTGTCGTCGCGCAGCAGGGCGGATTCGAAGCTGCTTTCGCCTTCGCCGCCGAGCACCACCAGCTGGCGCAGATGGGGCAGGCCGTCCAGCATGCCGCGGGCCATGGCCTCGTAGTCGAAGCCGCGGAACACCTTGGGCACCACGAAGACCTTGCTCTCGCCAAAGTTGAGCATGAAGTTGAGTTCGTGCTGGCGGAAGATCGGCATCACCGGGTTGGCCACCGCGCCGATGCGCACGCAGGCCAGCGACAGGGCGATGAACTCCCAGCAGTTGGGCAGCTGGAAGGTGACCACGTCGCTGCGCCCGACGCCCAGGCTCACCAGCCCGCGGGCGATGCGGTCCACGCGGGCGTCGAGCTCGCGGTAGCTCAGGCGCACCGGCGTGTCCTCGCCGGCGGCGTAGCTCACCACGGCGGTCTTGTCGGGGCATTGCTGCAGCGCGCGGCGCAGGGGCTGCTCGATGGTCTCGTCGCGCCAGAAGCCGGCGGCCTTCATGGGCGCCATGCGCGGGGCGAGCAGGATGGGATCGAATTTCATGGCATCTCTCCGGGTCGTCAGGACGCCGCGCGCGGGGCGACGAGCTTGCACTTGGATTCGCTCAGCGGCAGGGCGGCGTCGGCCGCCGGGATCACGCCGCGGACGTGGTAGTAATCCCACGGCTCGGTGGATTCGCCGGGCTTCTTGACCTCCAGCAGCAGCATGTCGTGGGCGAACTTGCCGTCGGCGCGGATGCGGCCCTTGAACAGGCCGTCGTCGATCTCGGCGGATTTGAGCTGCTTCATCACCGTGGCGGCGTCGTCGGTGCCGGTCTTCTCGACGGCCTTCAGGTAGTTGAGTACCGACGAATACACGCCGGCGTGGGCCATGCTGGGCATCTTCTTGGCGCGCTCGAAGAAGCGCCGAGACCAGGCGCGGGTCTTCGCGTCGCGGTTCCAGTAGAAGCCTTCGGTGAGGGTCAGGCCCTGGGCGGTCTTGAGGCCCAGCGCGTGCACGTCGTTGATGAACAGCACGATCGGCACCAGGCTCTGGCGCGAGCCGGTGATGCCGAACTCGGCCGCCTGCTTGATGGCGGTGATGGTGTC
Source organism: Zoogloea sp. (assembly GCF_041911615.1). Taxonomy (GTDB): domain Bacteria; phylum Pseudomonadota; class Gammaproteobacteria; order Burkholderiales; family Rhodocyclaceae; genus Zoogloea. Next base: position 8,074 of record NZ_JAYROR010000061.1, read on the forward strand.
CTGGCCGCCGTTGGCCAGCGCGATCACGTCGGCCTTGGAGGCCTGGGCGCTGAGCAGGAAGGACGAAAAGTCGGCGTTGGGGAAGGGGTGCTTGGCCACGCCCACCACCTTGCCGCCGCCCGCGTTGACCACCTGGCTGGCGTCCTTGGTCATGGCCGCGCCGGCGGCGTAGTCGGCGGCGATGAAGTACCAGTTCTTCTTGCCGGCCTTCATCACCGCCTTGGCAGTGCCCGAGGCGAGGCCGTAGCTGTCGTACACCCAGTGGGCGGTGTTGGCGTTGCAGCGTTCGTTGGTGATGGCGAGGGACGCGGAGCCCGACACCAGCGCCAGCCGGTTCTTCTGCTCGGCGACGTCCATCACCGCCAGCGCGACGTTGGTGGTCACCAGCTCGACGATGGTGTCCACCTTGTCCCGGTCGAACCAGTTGCGGGCCCGCTCGGCGCCGATGTCGGCCTTGTTCTGGTGATCGGCGCTGACCACCTCGATCTTCTTGCCGGCCACCTGGCCGTTGCGGGCGAAGTCTTCCACTGCCATCTGGGCGGCGATCACCGCGCCGGCCCCGGTGAAGTCCGAATACGCACCGGACATGTCGGTGAGCACCCCGATCTTCACCACGTCGTCGCTGATCTTCTGCTGGGCCACGGCGGGCCCGGCGGCCAGCAGGGCGCTCGCCATCGCGGCGCCCAGCCAGTGTCGGGTGGGCCGCGCGGCGACGCCTGCGCGCTTGTTTCTGTTCTGCATGTCTCGCTCCTCTTGTGTCGTTTGTGCCTCGGTGCGCGTGCTTCCACGCCGCTGCGAAACGTATCGACCCGAGTAATATAAGTCAACATATTTACGTTTAATGGCGTTGGCGGTGAAAAATTACTTTGTGCTTTGCATCATCTAATTAGATTAAATTGCGTTTAAACAATTAATTAAAATATGTTCTATCGCACATCGATTTTCGATAGAAAAATTCAACTGACTAAATGTGTAAATATATTGACAGATTTGGGCGGCGATTTCTAAAATTCGCCGCACTTCCCAACCGAAAGGACCGACGATGGATTTCAGCCTGACCGACGAGCAGAAAGCACTCGTCGAATCCGCCAGCCGCTTTGCCCGGAATCGTCTTGCCCCGGATTACCGGGCCCGTGAGAAGGCCGAGCGCGTGGAGCGCGAACTGGTGATCGAGATGGCCGAGCTGGGTTTTCTCGGCCCGGAGCTGCCGGAGCAGTTCGGCGGTCTGGGGGTGGATTGCGTGACCAGCGGGCTGCTGCTGGAGCAGATCGCCTACGGGGACTTCAACGTGTCCTACGTCAATCTGCTCACGTCCCTGTGCGGCCAGATCGTCTCGAACTACGCCCGGCCCGAGATCGCCCGGGAGTGGATGGACGAGGTGATCACCGGCCGCAAGCTGATCGCCATCGCCCTCACCGAGCCTTCAGCCGGTTCGGACGCGGCGCGTCTCAAGTTGAAGGCGGTGCGAGACGGCAAGGATTTCATTCTCTCCGGCGAGAAAACCTCGATCTCGATGGCCACCCAGGCCGACGTGGCGGTGGTGTTTGCCCGCACCGGGCTGGAGTCGGACGGGGCGCGGGGCATCAGCGCCTTCCTGGTGCCGATGGATCTGCCGGGCATCACCCGCACGGCCTTCGACGACATCGGCACGCGGCCGGTGGGGCGTGGCTCGATCTTCTTCGACGGGGTGCGCGTGCCCGCCGAGATGATGCTCGGCGACGAAGGACAGGGTTTCGTTCAGGTGATGCAGGGCTTCGACTACAGCCGCGCGCTGATCGGCCTGCAGTGCATGGGCGTGGCCCGGGCGAGCCTGGACGAGGCGTGGCGTTACGCCCAGGAGCGCGAGGCCTTCGGCAAGCCGATCGCCGATTTCCAGGGGGTGAGCTTTCCGCTCGCCGAGGCCGAGACGATGTACGAGGCCTGCCGCAACCTGTGCCTCAAAACCCTATGGCTGAAGGACAACCACCTTTCCCACACCGCCGAGGCGGCCATGTGCAAGTGGTGGGGCCCCAAGCTCGCCTGCGAAATCATCCACCAGTGCCTGCTCACCCACGGCCACGGCGGCTACGGCAGCGACTACCACTTCGGGCAGCGCTACCGGGACGTGCTGGGCCTGCAGATCGGCGACGGGACCGCAAACATCATGAAGATGATCATCGCCCGCCAGAAGGTGGCCCAGTACCGGATCTGAGCGGCCTTACAGCTGCGACATGTTGCGCTGCAGGAGGTTGATGTAGTGGATGAAGGCCAGTCGGTCGTCGAACGAGAAGCCCTTGAGGGCCCCGTCATAGAAGTTGTGGATCGGGTCGGCCAGGGATTGCCACAGGGCCACGCCCTTCTCGCTGAGACGCACGCGCCGTTCGCGCCGGTCTTCGGCGCCGGTGCTGCGCTCGATGAGGCCGTCCCGTTCGAGGCGGCCGAGCAGGCCGGTGAGGTTCTGGCGGCTCACCAGCAGGTAGCGCGACAGCTCATTGACGCTCATCCCGCCTTCCACCTGGGGGCGCGACAGGGCGCCGAGCACCGACCACTGCTGGGTGGTGACGCCGAAATCGTCGAGGGCCTGGGTGCCCTTGGTGTGCAGCGTGTTGGCCGCCTGGAAGAGCCGGAAGAACAGGCGGTTGTTGATCTCGATGGAGGCAAGGCTCTTCTCGGTGGTCAGGTCGGTCATCGCGGCGGTACGTGAAGCGGGTGAAGCCGCATTGAAGCGCAAAGCAGGACGAAAACGCAACGGGCAGCGACCCAGAGCCCAATTACATAAAAGGAGAACAGTATGCGAGGCATCAAAGGAAAAGTGACCATCGTGACCGGCGGCGCCGGCGGCATCGGCGCGGCGATCTGCCGGCGTTTCGCCGAGGAGGGCGCCATCGTCGCGGTCTTCGACATCAACCTGGAAGCCGCTCAGGCGGTGGTCGCCGAGATCCGCGAGAAGGGCGGCAGCGCGGCGGCCTTCCAGGTTGATCTGACCAGCCAGGAATCGGTGCAGGCGGCCGTCGCCGCCGCCGAGACCCAGCTCGGCCCCACCTACATTCTGGTGAACAACGCCGGCTGGGATCACGCCGCGCCCTTCCTCAAGACCGACAAGCCCCTGTGGGACAAGATCGTCGCGGTCAATCTGTACGGCCCGCTCTACATGCACCAGGCGGTGCTCAAGGGCATGGCCGAGCGGGGCGCCGGCAAGGTGGTGAATGTGGCCTCCGACGCCGCCCGTGTGGGTTCCTCCGGCGAGGCGGTGTACGCCTTCTGCAAGGGCGGCCTGCTGTCCTTCTCCAAGACCATGGCCCGCGAGCTGGCCAGGAAGCAGATCAACGTGAACGTGGTGTGCCCCGGCCCCACCGACACCGCGCTGTTCCGCGACTTCGCCGGCGAAGGCGAGCAGGGCGAGAAGCTCAAGGGCGCGCTCACCAAGGCCATCCCCTTCGGCCGCCTCGGCCAGCCCGACGACCTGCCCGGCGCGGTGCTGTTCCTGTCGAGCGAGGAAGCCTCGTTCATCACCGGCCAGGTCATCAGCGTGTCCGGCGGCCTCACGATGGCCGGCTAGGCGGGCGCGAATAAATCTACTGCGCGTCCCGATCTCGCGATTCCGGTACTCGACGTACGCCTGTACGTCTCCGTTCCTCGTCGCGACCTCGGGCCTGCTCGCGACGATTTCTTCGCACCCTCCACGCTGACGAAGAAACAGATAGACAAAGCACAAACCCTCACCTGCAAGGAGACACCCCATGGAATACCGCGAAATCCTCTACACCAAGGTCGACGGCGTCGCCACCATCACCATCAACCGGCCCAAGCAGTTCAACGCCTTCACCGCCAACACCTGCGAGGAGATGATCCACGCCCTCAAGGACGCCGACTACGACCGCAGCGTGGGCGTGGTGGTGCTCACCGGCGCCGGCGAGAAGGCCTTCTGCACCGGCGGCGACCAGGGCACCCAGGACGGCGGCTACGGCGGCCGCGGCACCATCGGCCTGCCCATCGAGGAAGTCCAGAGCGCCATCCGCGACATCTCCAAGCCGGTGATCGCCCGCGTCAATGGCTACGCCATCGGCGGCGGCAACGTGCTGGTCACCATCTGCGACCTGGCCATCGCCTCTGACAACGCCCAGCTCGGTCAGGCCGGGCCGCGTGTCGGTTCGGTCGATCCGGGCTTCGGCACTGCGCTGCTGGCCCGCGTGGTGGGCGAGAAGAAGGCCCGCGAGATCTGGTACCTGTGCCGCCGCTACACCGCCCGGCAGGCGCTGGAGATGGGCCTCGTGAATGCCGTGGTGCCCCAGGCCGAGCTCGACGCCGAGGTGAAGAAGTGGTGCGACGAGATCCTCGAAAAGAGCCCCACCGCGCTGGCCCTGGCCAAGAAGTCCTTCAACGTGGATACCGAGATGATCCGCGGCATGGGCGGCCTGGCGATGCACGCCCTCAAGCTCTACTACGAGACCCCGGAATCGGCCGAGGGCGGCAACGCCTTCCGCGAGAAGCGCAAGCCGGAATTCCGCAAGCACGTGAAATAAACGCCCAGTTGTAGGGGCGAATTCATTCGCCCGCACGCTTCGACCCCTGCAATCGGACGCGTTCGCCCCTACCGCACCCCGTCCGTCCGAGGAAAGCCCACCATGATCAGAGATCAGGAAACCCTCAACCTGCTGCTCGACACGATCTCGCGCTTCGTGCGCGAACGCCTGGTTCCCTTTGAATCCATCGTCTCCGAGACCGACCACATCCCCGACGAGATCGTCGCCGGGATGAAGGCGCTTGGCCTCTTTGGCCTGTCCCTGCCCGAGGAGCACGGCGGCATGGGGCTGACGATGGAGGAGGAGGTGCTCGCCACCTTCGAGATCGGCCACGCCTCGCCGTGCTTCCGCTCGCTGTTCGCCACCAACAACGGCATTGGCGGCCAGGGCATCGTGATCGACGGCACCCCGGCGCAGAAGGCCCATTACCTGCCGCGCCTCGCAACCGGCGAGCTCATCGGCTCCTTCGCCCTCACCGAGCCCGACAGCGGCTCCGACGCCGCCAGCCTGCGCACCACGGCCCTCCGCGACGGCGACCACTACGTGCTCAACGGCACCAAGCGCTACATCACCAACGCGCCGGAGGCCGGCATCTTCACCGTGATGGCGCGCACCGACCCCGCCAACAAGGGCGCCGACGGCATCTCCGCCTTCATCGTCGAGCGCGGCACGCCGGGCCTTTCCCTCGGCCTGCCCGACAGGAAGATGGGCCACCGCGGTGCCCACACCTGCGACGTGATCTTCGAGGACTGCCGCGTGCCCGCCGCCAACCTCATCGGCGGCAAGGAAGGCGTCGGCTTCAAGACCGCCATGAAGGTGCTCGACAAGGGCCGCATCGCCATCGCCGCCATCTCGGTGGGCGTAGCCGAACGCATGCTCGACGACGCCCTGCGCTACGCCTGCGAGCGCAAGCAGTTCGGCAAGCCCATCGCCGAGTTCCAGCTCATCCAGGCCATGCTGGCCGACAGCAAGGCCGAGCTCTACGCCGCCCGCAGCATGGTGATCGACGCCGCCCGACGCCGCGACGCGGGGCTCGATGTGGGTACCGAAGCCTCGTGCGCCAAGCTGTTTGCCTCCGAGATGTGCGGCCGCGTGGCCGACCGCGCCGTGCAGATCTTCGGCGGCGCCGGCTACCTGGCGGAGTACGGCATCGAGCGCTTCTACCGCGACGTGCGCCTGTTCCGCCTCTTCGAGGGCACCACCCAGATCCAGCAGCTGGTGATCGCCCGAAACATGATCCGCGCAGCCACCTGACCCCAACAATCAAAAAGGACGACGCCATGACCCACTTTCAATGGGACGACCCCCTGCTCCTCGACCAGCAGCTCACCGACGAAGAGCGGATGATCCGCGACACCGCCTACGCCTACTGCCAGGAGCGCCTCGCCCCCCGCGTGCTGGAGGCCTTCCGCAACGAGCACACCGACCTCGCCATCTTCCGCGAGATGGGCGAACTGGGCCTGCTGGGCCCCACCATCCCCGAGCAATACGGCGGCGCCGGCCTCAACTACGTGAGCTACGGGCTGATCGCCCGGGAAGTCGAACGTGTCGACTCCGGCTACCGCTCGATGATGAGCGTGCAGAGCTCGCTGGTGATGGTGCCGATCAATGAGTTCGGCAACGAAGCCACCAAACAGAAATACCTGCCCAAGCTCGCCAGCGGCGAATGGATCGGCTGCTTTGGCCTCACCGAGCCCAACCACGGCTCCGACCCCGGCAGCATGATTACCCGTGCCCGCAAGGTGGACGGCGGCTACAGCATTTCGGGCAGCAAGATGTGGATCACCAACAGCCCGGTGGCCGACGTGTTCGTGGTGTGGGCCAAGGACGACGAAGGCAAGATCCGCGGCTTCGTGCTGGAAAAAGGCTGGAAAGGGCTGTCGGCGCCGGCGATCCACGGCAAGGTCGGCCTGCGCGCCTCGATCACCGGCGAGATCGTGATGGACGAGGTTTTCTGCCCCGAGGAAAACGCCTTCCCCGACGTGCGCGGCCTGAAAGGCCCATTCACCTGCCTCAACTCCGCCCGCTACGGCATCGCCTGGGGCGCGCTGGGTGCGGCGGAAGATTGCTGGCACCGCGCCCGCCAGTACGTGCTCGATCGCAAGCAGTTCGGCCGCCCGCTGGCCGCCAACCAGCTCATCCAGAAAAAGCTCGCCGACATGCAGACCGAGATCACGCTGGGCCTGCAGGGCTGCCTGCGGCTGGGGCGGATGAAGGACGAGCACATCGCCGCGGTGGAGATCACCTCGATCATGAAGCGCAACTCCTGCGGCAAGTCGCTGGAGATCGCCCGCCTGGCGCGCGACATGATGGGCGGCAACGGCATCTCCGACGAGTTCGGCGTGGCGCGTCATCTGGTGAATCTCGAGGTGGTGAACACCTACGAAGGCACCCACGACATCCACGCGCTGATCCTCGGCCGCGCCCAGACCGGCATCGCCGCCTTCGGCAACTGAGCCCGCCCACCCCGACGGAGCCCGCCGAATGACCGGACCGACCCCCAGCCCCGCCGCCCCGGACGCGGAAATCGTTCTCGAGACCCACGGTCTCGTGAAGGAATTCCGCGGCTTCGTGGCCGTGAATGGCGTGGATCTGCAGATCCGCAAAGGCCACATCCACGCCCTGATCGGCCCCAACGGCGCCGGCAAGACCACCTGCTTCAACCTGCTCACCAAGTTCCTCGCGCCAAGCCGCGGCAGCATCCGCTTCAAGGGTGAGGACATCACCCGCAGCAGCCCCCAGCAGATCGCCCGGATGGGGCTGGTCCGGTCGTTCCAGATATCGGCGGTGTTCCCGCACCTTTCGGTGCTGGAGAACGTGCGCATCCCGCTGCAGCGCAAGCTCGGCACCAGCTTCCACTTCTGGAAGAGCGGCCGCAGCCTCGACTGCCTCAACGACAAGGCGATGGAAATCCTGGCCCTCGTCGGCCTCGAGCGCTTTGCCCGGATGGTCGCCGTCGAGCTGCCCTACGGCCGCAAGCGGGCGCTGGAGATCGCCACCACCCTGGCGCTGGAGCCCGAGATGCTGCTCCTCGACGAACCCACCCAGGGCATGGGCCACGAGGACGTGGACCGGGTGATGCAGCTCATCAAGGCGGTATCCAATGGGCGCACGGTGCTGATGGTCGAGCACAACATGAAGGTCGTCTCCGGCATCTGCGACGCCATCACCGTGCTCGCCCGGGGCGCCGTGCTGGCCCAGGGCGACTACGCCAGCGTGTCGCGCAACCCGGCGGTGATTGAGGCCTACATGGGCAGCGAGGCCGCCCACGCGGCGGGAGGGCTCTGAGATGAACCAAGCTTTGTTCAGCCCCGTCGCCGTGCCCGATGCCCACGCCACCGCCCACGCCACCGAATACCTGCGCGTCTCGAGCCTGCACGCCTTCTACGGCGAATCCCACGTGCTGCACGGCATGGACTTCACCGTGCGACGCGGCGAATGCGTGGCGCTGCTGGGCCGCAACGGCTCCGGTCGCACCACCACCCTACGCGCCATCATGGGCCTCACCGGCAAGCGTACCGGCTCGATCATGATCAACGGCCGCGAGGCGGTCGATCTGCCACCCCACAGGATCGCCCAGCTCGGCGTGGGCTATTGCCCCGAGGAGCGCGGCATCTACGCCGGCCTCAGCTGCGAGGAAAACCTGCTGCTGCCGCCCCTGGTGGGCAGCGGTGGGATGAGCGTCGACGAGCTGTACGCGATGTTCCCCAACCTCGCCGAACGTCGCCACAGCCCTGGCACCAAGATGTCCGGCGGCGAACAGCAGATGCTGGCGATGGCCCGCATCCTGCGCACCGGCGCGCGGCTGCTGCTGCTCGACGAGATCTCGGAAGGCCTGGCGCCGGTAATCGTCCAGCGCCTCGCCGAGATCATCGCGACGCTCAAGGCGCGGGGTTTCACGATCCTGCTGGTGGAGCAGAACTTCCGCTTCGCCGCGCCCCTGGCCGACCGCCTGTTCGTCGTCGAACACGGGCAGGTGGTGGCCGAGATCGCGCAGCACGAGCTCCAGGAAAAGCAGGCCTTCCTGCAAGAGGCACTGGGCGTATGACGGCGGTCCTCCTCTCCCGCCGCCTGCGCTTGCCTCGGCCTGCATTCTCCACTCGGCCCCCGTTGGCCGTCGGGCAGGGCGCCGGCCCCGCTGTCGTGTTCATCCGGGGCTGCGCTGACCACCCGCCCGGATGGCAGCGGCAGCCCGCGTCCTGCCATCTTTTTCGGAGTCTCCGCCCATGAACGAAATCTTCGGTGTGCCTGTGCCGGCACTCCTTGGCCAGCTCACCCTCGGGCTGGTCAATGGCTCCTTCTACGCCCTGCTGAGCCTCGGCCTCGCGGTCATCTTCGGCATGCTGCACATCATCAATTTCTCCCACGGCGCCTGCTACATGATGGGCGCGATGTTCACCTGGATGGCGCTGGAATACCTCGGGCTGGGCTACTGGTGGGCGCTGCTGCTGGTGCCGCTGGGCGTGGCGGTGATCGGCATCGTGCTCGAACGCCTGCTGCTGCGCCGGCTGTATCGCTTCGACTACCTCTACGCGCTGCTCCTCACCTTCGGCATCGCGCTGATGATCGAGGGCGGCTTCCGGCAGGCCTTCGGCGTGGCCGGTCAGCCCTACGCCATCCCCGAGGCGCTGGCCGGCGCCTTCGACCTGGGCTTCATGATGCTGCCGCGCTACCGGGCGTGGGTCATCGTGGTGTCGCTCGCGGTGTGCCTGTTCACGTGGTTCATGATCGAGAAGACCCGGCTCGGCGCCTACCTGCGCGCCGCCACCGAGAACCCGCGGCTCACCCAGGCTTTCGGCATCAACGTGCCGCTGATGGTGATGCTCACCTACGGCTTCGGCGTGGGGCTGGCGGGGCTGGCGGGCGTGCTTGCCGCGCCCACCGCCCAGGTGGGGCCGCTGATGGGCAGCAACCTGATCATCGTGGTCTTTGCGGTGGTGGTGATCGGCGGCATGGGCTCGATCCTCGGTTCGGTACTCACCGGGCTGGGGCTGGGTGTGGTGGAAGGGCTCACCAAGGTCTTCTACCCCGAGGCCAGCGCCGTCGTCGTGTTCGTGATCATGGCCGTCGTCCTGTGGTTCCGGCCGGCCGGGCTTTTCGGAAAGGAAGCATGATGAATCCGCAACGTCTTCCGCTGGGTTATCTCGCGCTGCTGGCGGCGCTCCTCGTCGCGCCGGCGCTGGTCTATCCGGTGCTCGTCATGAAGGTGCTGTGCTTCGCGGTGTTCGCCTGCGCCTTCAACCTGCTGCTGGGCTACACGGGCCTTCTGTCCTTCGGACATGCGGCCTTCCTGGGCGGGGCGGCTTATCTCACCGCCCACGCGCTCAAGGTGTGGGCGGTGCCGACCCTCGTCGGGCTGGCCCTGGGCACGCTGGGCGCGGCGGCCCTGGGCTGGGTGGTGGGCAGCCTCGCCATCCGCCGGCAGGGCATCTACTTCGCGATGAGCACGCTGGCGCTGGCCCAGCTGGTGTTCTTCCTGTTCCTGAAGAGCGAATTCACCGGCGGCGAGGACGGCCTGCAGGGCGTTCCGCGCGGGAGCGTGCTGGGCTTCGACCTGTCGTCCGACACCCACCTGTATTACCTGGTGCTGGCGGTGGCGGCCGGGGCGTTCTGGCTGATCCATCGCAGCATCCACTCGCCCTTCGGGCAGATCCTCAAGGCCATCCGCGAGAACGAGCCCCGCGCCATCTCCCTGGGCTACGACGTGGATCGCTACAAGCTGCTGGCCTTCGTGCTGTCGGCGGCGGTGAGCGGGCTGGCTGGCGCGCTGAAGACCCTGGTGTTCAGCTTCGCGACGCTCTCCGACGCCCACTGGCACACCTCCGGCGAGGTGGTGCTGATGACCCTGCTCGGTGGCGTCGGCACGGTGCTCGGCCCGGTAGTCGGCGCCACGGTGATCGTCACCCTGCAGAACGAGCTGGCCGACAAGGTCGGGTCGATGGTCACGGTCATCACGGGCTTCATCTTCGCCGCCTGCGTGCTCGCCTTCCGCCGCGGGCTGGTGGGCGAGGCCATCGCCCTGTACCGCCGCATGATCGGCGAGAAGGTGCGCTGAGCCCCCGCCACGACCCGAACCCGCGATCCAACCCCACACCGACAAGGAACCCATCCCATGAAGATTCTCGTACCCATCAAGCGGGTCGTCGATTACAACGTCAAGATCCGCGTCAAGGCCGACCAGAGCGGCGTCGAGCTGGCCAACGTCAAGATGGCCATGAACCCCTTCGACGAGATCGCCGTTGAAGAAGCCGTGCGCCTGAAGGAAGCCGGCACCGCCACCGAGGTGGTGGCCGTCTCCGCCGGCGTCGCCCAGTGCCAGGAAACCCTGCGCACCGCCATGGCCATCGGCGCCGACCGCGGCATCCTCGTCGAATCCGACGCCGACCTGCAGCCGCTGGCCGTCGCCAAGCTGCTCAAGGCCATCGTGGCCAAGGAACAGCCCAAGCTGGTGATCCTCGGCAAGCAGGCCATCGACGACGACGCCAACCAGACCGGCCAGATGCTCGCCGCGCTGCTCGGCTGGCCCCAGGCCACCTTCGCCTCCAAGGTCGAGGTGAGCGGCGACGGCGTGCGCGTGACCCGCGAGATCGACGGTGGCCTCGAAACCCTGGTCCTGCCGCTGCCGGCGGTCATCACCACCGACCTGCGCCTGAACGAGCCGCGCTACGCCACGCTGCCCAACATCATGAAGGCCAAGAAGAAGCCGCTCGACACCGTCAAGCCAGCCGACCTGGGCGTCGATGTCGGCCCGCGCCTCACCACCCTCAAGGTCGTCGAGCCCGCCGCCCGCAGCGCCGGCGTCAAGGTGGCCGACGTGGCCCAGCTGATCGACAAGCTGAAGAACGAAGCCAAGGTGCTGTAAGCGCCCTGTAGGGGCGAATTCATTCGCCCGCGGACTTCGACTGACCGACTGAGGGCGAATGAATTCGCCCCTACAAAACCGGAGACACAGAACATGCCCATCCTCGTCATCGCCGAACACGACAACGTTGGCCTCAAGGCCGCCACCCTCAACACCGTTTCCGCCGCCACCAAACTGGGCGCCGACATCGAAGTGCTGGTCGCCGGCAGCAACTGCGGCGCCGCCGCCGAAGCCGCCGCCAAGCTGGCGGGCGTCGCCAAGGTCAAGGTGGCCGATGCCGCCGCCTACTTTGATCAGGGCGCCGAGAACCTCGCCGCACTGCTGGTCGACGTGGTCAAGGCCGGCGGCTACAGCCACGTGCTCGCCCCCGCCACCACCTTCGGCAAGAACGTCCTGCCGCGCGTCGCCGCGCTGCTGGATGTCGCCCAGATCTCCGACATCGTCGCCATCGAGTCGGCCGACACCTTCGTGCGCCCGATCTACGCCGGCAACGCGCTGGCCACCGTCAAGTCGTCCGACGCGGTGAAGATCATCACCGTGCGCACCACCGCCTTCGACGCCGTCGCCGAGGGTGGCAGCGCCGCGATCGAAGCGGTCGCCGCCGGCCCGGATCTGGCCCAGAGCCAGCTGGTCGGCCGCGAGCTCACCAAGTCGGCCCGCCCGGAGCTGGGCGCCGCCAAGATCATCGTCTCGGGCGGCCGTGGCCTGGGCAGCGGCGATGCCTACCGCGCCACCCTCGAACCGCTGGCCGACAAGCTCGGCGCCGC
>NZ_JAYROR010000062.1:0-20991 GCF_041911615.1 Zoogloea sp.
CAATCCTGTCGTGGCTCACCGACAGGTCGCGCTGCCATTCGGTGTTGGCCGGGTCGCGGGCGGCGAGGGCTTCAAAGATGGCGAGGCTGTTGCGGTAGGCCGCCAGCGCGCCGGGCCCGTCGCCCTGGGCGCCGAGCACGTCGCCGATCTTGTTGTGGCTCACCGACAGGTCGCGCTGCCATTCGGTGTTGGCCGGGTCGCGGGCGGCGAGGGCTTCCGCGATGGCGTGGCTGTTGCGGTAGGCGGCGAGGGCGCCGGGCCCGTCCCCCTGGGCCTGGAGCACGTCGCCGATATTCCCGTGGCTCACCGACAGGTCGCGCTGCCACTCGGTGTTGGCCGCATCGCGGGCGCCCTGCGGCCCCTCCGGGGCCACCACCGCCTCCGGCAGGCCCTCCGGGCCCTTTGACCTGAGGGCAAGGCGGAAGCCAAGCCAGTTGAAGTAGTGGCCCGGCTCATCGTTCCTGAAGCGGTAAGCAGCGCGGCAGAACCGGCCGTGGTTAATCCACGACCCGCCGCGCAGCACGCAGATGACGCCCTCCGGGCCGCGCGGGTCAATTTGCGCCTCGCCGTCGTAATCCCGCCAACCGCCCGCACACCATTCCCATACGTTGCCGTGCATCTGGTATAGGCCCCACGCGTTCGGGGCGAAGCTTCTCACCGCCACCGTCTTTTCCCGCCATTTGCCCGTCGGGCCATTGGTGTAGCTGTACGTCGCGTCGTAGTTGGCCTGCTCCGCCGTGATCCCGTCGCCCCAGCTGAACACCGTCTCGCTGCCCGCACGGCACGCGTACTCCCACTCCGCCTCCGTCGGTAGCGCCGCCTTCACCCCAGGCAGGCGCAGGTCCACTTCCCGCAAAAATCCCTGCACCTCGCCCCAGCTCACACGTTCCACCGGATTCTGCGGGTCGTCCTTGAAGTCGCTGGAATTGCGGCCCATCACCGCCTGCCACACCGCCTGGCTGCACGCCGTCTCCGCAAGCCAGTAGCCTTCCATCAATCTCACCAAATGCTGCGGGCCTTCATTGTCATCACGCCCCTCCTCACCCTCCGGCGAGCCCATCAAAAACTCCCCAGGCTCGATCCAGCGAAAACGCTGCACCGGCCCGCCGAGCACCACATCGATCCACAACCCGAAACGATCATCCCCCCACGCACAGGCGCACTCCGGCGGAAACACCGGCGGCCAGCGCTGGGGCTCGGGGGGCCAGGTGAGGTCGGGGGTCATATACCGCGTGGAAGCTTGAGTCACTTTTCACCCCGATATTTTGACTTTGGCCTCGACCGCTTCCCCACCGGTATCGTTTCGCGGAGCTTCGACCACGGCATCGGACCATTTACAGGTTCGGGCTTCGCAATCACATTCGCCATGTAATCGAGCAGGCTCCCCGTGCCTGTATTGCGCAAATCGGCGGACTTCCTCAAGGATGCACTATCAAATTCTTCGAGTTTTACTTTGACGAAACTCGATTGCTCATTTGAGTCAAGCGGAGCCAATAAATGCTCCGGGGCCACCGCCGCCTCCGGCGGGCGCTCCGCGCCCCCTGGCTGGCTTGTGGACCTCAGGGAGAAACGGAAGCCCAGGTCGACGTAGCGCTCGCCCCGGAGCCTGCGGAAGCGGAAGGCAGCGCGCAGCCAGAGCGGGTCGTCGATCCACGACCCGCCGCGCACGGCGCGCGGGGCATCGGCTTCCCCCCCCGCCAGGCCCCGCGGATCAACCTGCACCGCCCCGTCGTAATACCGCAGGCCGTCCGCGCACCATTCCCACACGTTCCCGTGCATCTGGTACAAGCCCCACGCGTTCGGTTCGTACGATCTCACCGGCACCGTCTTTCCCCGGTACTCACCCGTCGGGCCATTGGCGTAGCTTGTCCTCGCGTCGTAGTTGGCCTGATCCGGCGTGATCCCATCGCCCCAGCTGAACGCCTTCTCACTACCCGCACGACAGGCGTATTCCCATTCGGCCTCCGTCGGCAAATCCGCCTTCACGCCCGGCAAGCGCTTTTCCACTTCCCTCAAAAAGCCCTGCACGTCATCCCAGCTCACCTGCTCCACCGGGTTCTGCGAGTCTTCGTTGAATCGGCTGGGGTTGCTCCCCATCACCGAATCCCATACCAACTGGCTGCACGCCGTCTCCGCAAGCCAGTAGCCTTCCCTCAATCTCACCACGTGCTGCGGGCCTTCGTCGCCCAAACGTCTCTCCTCCCCCTCCGGCGAGCCCATCACAAACTCCCCAGGCTCGATCCAACGAAAACGCTGGGTGGCGGAGCCGAAGGGGACGTCGAGGTAGAGGCCGAACTGGATGTCGGCGCCAAGCTCGATCCCCGTTTCCACCTCCACCGGGGCGGCCTGAAATGCCCGCCCGCCCGGAGGCGAGCCGCTGGTGGCGTCTTCCCCCCCTTGCTCCGACCAGCGCAGCTTGATCGGCTCGCCAAAGGGATTGGGGGCGAGGGCATACAGGCCGTCCTTGTCCATCCCCCACTCCGCCGCCCACGATGGCCGGGTGACGCCACCGATGCGGTAGGCCTGCGCTCCGGCCACCAGTTCATGAGGGCGCGCCGGCCCCGCGCCATCGAAGGGCAAGCCCAGGCGCTCCCCGTTTCCGGCGATCTTCTGCCGCAGCCCGCCCCCCGACGCGCTCCACTCGAAGACCTCCGGAACCGTCACGAGCGGCCAATGCACATACGCCGCATCGCTCCGCTTGCCAACGTCCTGGTAGTGCCACATCACCCGGGCTGACTTCATCTTTTTTGCGTCGATCAAATACGGGCGATTGTTCTCCGTCACCAGTTCCATTGCTCGGCGTGTGGCACCGCCCGATGGCCCACGCAGCGCCTTCGCCACATCCCGGGAATCGAGGCCGGCCGGAATGTGCGCCACATCGGCCACCGCCCAGATCGGCGCGAGCCGCGCCGAGTGCTCGTCCATCAGGCGCGCATCGCCGCCCTGCCGGGTGAACAGGTCTCTGGCGTAGCTCACGACATTCCCCACCCTGCCGTCCGGCTGGAGGCCGGCCCGGGCCATCCACTCGCCGGCGCGTTCCACCGCCGGTCTGAACTCATCCGGCAGGCGGCCAGCGTGGGCGCGCCAGATCAACGCCTCCAGCGATTCGGTGGACCGGCCCTGGTAGGCATGGAGCGCCAGCATCCGCCGTAGCGTCTCGTTCTGCTCGGCGCGCCCGCCCTCCGTCGCCCCCAGCGCGGCGAAGGCCGCGCGATGGCGGGCCTGGGCGGAGGCGGCGATTTCGCAGACGCGATAGCCTGCGCGGACATCCGCCGGGTGATCCCACGCCAGCGCCTCCAGCCCTGGCTCGGCCGCAGTGTCCGGCGACACGAGGCGCAGGCTGCGCAGCAAGGCCGGCTCGACGCGCACACAGCAGGCCATGCGGTCGAGCAGGCGGTGCAGGGTTTCGTCGGGCCACGGGGGCTGCTCGGCACAACGCCCGGGTTTGACGGGGTGCAGGTCGCCGGCGCCGAGGCAATGCACGCTGGCGTGCCGGGCCGCCTCGCGGCTGACCAGCCGGGGCGAGGCGGGCACCCAGGCCAGCGGGCGGGCGCCCGCGGCGGCCATGCGGCGGCAGAACAGCGTCCACCGGGGCGCGCTCTGCCCGTCGCGGGACAGCAGGCCCAGGTCGCCGAGGATCAGCACCGGCGTGCCGGGAGGTGGCGCCGGGATACGACCGGCGAACGCCACCGCCGCGCCCCGGCCATGCTGCACGGTGAGCACCGCATCGGGCGAGTCCGACACCCACCACAGGCGCACCTTGCCCGCCCCCAGCAGCCGTCGGACCTCGCCAACGATCCCCGCCAAATCCTGCTCGTAGGGGATCAGGCGACGGGCAATGTCGAACACGACCCACGCCTCGCCCCCGGCGCCACGACGGGTGAGGCGAGGCAGGCGCCGGAGATTCTCGGCGCGGGACAGGCGCCGCACCAGCGCCCCCACATCAACCCCGCCGGCGTGGACGTGGCTCAGGGAGCGGCGCAGGGCCGGCCACAAGCGAGTGCGCGGCACGAGAGGCGTGATGGGCGGCGCCTCACCGGGGGCGCGCGGCCCGCAGTCGGCCGGGGTGAGGGGTTGGAGCGGTTCCGGCGGGGAGGCTGCGTCGTCCCTGGTGGGCAGCTCGCGGGACGCCAGCACCATGAAGAAGCGGGCTTGCAGCGGCGCTCGCCGCGCAGGCGGCGGCGACTCGTTGGGGCAGTCGCCGCCACCCACGCGCGCCTCGTCGTCGTTGGGCGGCGGCGCGTCCCTGCCGGCAGTCTTGTCCACGTGCCGGCCGTCGCCGCTTGCCGGCGGCTGGGGAAACAGCTCGAGCAGCCGGGCGAGGCGGGTCATCCCCGCGTCGGGAACGGCGTCGGGGTCGCCGCCGTGGGCATCCGCCAGCGCCCGGAGCAGATCGGCGCGGCCGCTGAGCCGGAGATGGCCCATTCAGCGCGGCTCCCCGGCTGCGCGCTGGCTGCGCTGGCTCGCCTGGGCGGGCTGATGGGCGGCGCTTGCCGGGTCTTCGACCGCGTGTTTCAGATATCCATAGGCCGACAGGCGGTCGAGCCACTTGAGCTGGGCCGCGGTGCGCGTTGTCGCGTCGGGTTCATCCTTGAAGAGGGCGTGCAGCGCATAGAGCAGGTCGAGATATTCGGCGAGGCCGGGCTTGGCGAGGTTGTGGCCGGCGACGGCATCCCGGTCCTTCACCAGTTGCTCGGCGGCCTGCCACAGCACGTCGTCGTGCAGCAGGGGCTGCGCCCGCCCGTCGATATTTTCCAGCGCCCCGAAGTGGGCCTTGCCCCGCGCCACCAGCCAGCCCGCGTAAGCGCTGTCTGCCGCCAGCGACAGCACGATGCAGCGGCGCAGGAAGGCGGCGGGCAGATCCCGTTCTTCGTTGGTGGTGATGACGATCAGGGGCGCCTGCACGCCGGGGCCGCCGATGGGCGCGGCCACCGGCTCCACGTGAAAGCTGCGCTGGGCCAGCACCTCCAGCAGGCTGTTGGGCAGGTCGCTGTCGGCCTTGTCGATCTCGTCGATGAGGACGACATGGCCTTTGACTTCGCCGTTGCCTTCCTCCGCGGACATGAACCGAGTCGCCGACGCCCACCCATAGGCTTTCCAGAGCACGCCCGGGCGCCAATATAGACGGTCGTTCAAGGCTTCAGCCCCCTTGCCGCCTACCTGGGCCTGGGCATCCGCCAACCTCTTGATTGCATCAAAACGGAAGCGCAACTCGTGGGGCTCGAAACGGGGGTGGATGGTTTCGGCGTGCAGCTTCCAGCCAAGGGCCTGGGCCGCCGCACGGGCCAGCTGGGTCTTGCCGGTGCCGGGCTCCCCGCGCACCAGCAGCGGCCGACCCGCCGCGTAGGCGAGGGTCAGCGCGTCGATCTCCGGCTGCGACCACTGGTGCCAGGATTGTGAATACGCTTCTGTCTTGTCGAGTCGGGTGATCGTGCCGGCCTGCAGGCCGACAAAGGGGGATTTGGGCTGGGTCATCGGGGTGTCCTCAGGAAATCAAAGCCAGAAAGGCGGGCCACGCGGCCTTGAGGCCGTCCCACACGGGCGAAATCTTCTCGACGATCTTGCCGCCGTTCTCCACGGCCTCTGCGCCCTGCTTCAAGCCTTCGAGGCAGCGCTTGACGAGTCTGGCGTCGCCTTCGCTGGGCTTGCCCGTCTCGACCACGGCGCTGACCTCTTTCAGATCGGCAAGCAGCCGCGTCTTTTGCGGCACGCCATCGGCCAATGCCGCGATGGATGCCTGGAGCGCCGTCAAGGCCTGAGCCACCGTGTTCCAGTCGGCGGGGCTACCCGCGTGGATATCGCGGCCCGCCACCTTGGCGTGATCCCCAAAATTGACGGCGCCACCCGACGCGTTGATGTTGTAGTTATTTACAACGTTCCCGTTGCTCCCGTCTTTTGCCGGATTTGCCATCTTTTGCTCCGCTCCTGTTTTCGTTTCCGGCGGAAATGCCTCCGCCAGGGCATTTTGCAGATCGCCGATCACCGCGAGCGCCCACTGTGGAACATCCTGCCGTTCGGCGCTACGGAAGAAGGCGTGAATCTCGTACTGGGCGAGGAAATCCTGCAGCGCGGCGCGCGGCCCGGGCTGCGCGTAGGCGCCGTCCGCCAGCGCGGTGACCACGACATCGGCTTTCAAGTCCCGCCGCCGCCGGATCACCGTTGCCTTCAGATAGCCCGCGCTGATTGCATTGCCGGAGGCGACCTGGCTGCGATCGAGCGCCCGCATCACCTCCGAACGCACGAGGCCGGGCCCCGCTTCGTCCGGATCGCCGAGCACCTCCGCGGGGGGCGTGATCGCATAGACACATTCGGGTTCGCGTTTTCCGCCCTTGAAGCAGAGGCCGAAGCCCATGCGCTCGGCGGCGATCAGGCTTGCCATCAGGATTTCCTGCTCCCACACGGGCTCCTCACGCCCGGGCTGGTAGCCGGCCTCCACGGCCGCAGCCCGGAGATAGGTTTCAGCGATGACCAGAATCATCCTGACCAGCGCCCCTTCGACAGGCTCTCCAAGATCCGGCTTGCCTTTGCAGGCCCGCAGGCACCCGACCGCTTCCGCAAGAGTCACGCAGCAGTCGTCCGTGGCACAGACGAAGCGCATCACCGTGTCCGGCGAGGCGGGCAACTCGACCCCCACGATCAGTTGCTCGTCGGCAAAGACCTCCGCCAGCCGGGCTTGCGTCCAGTGCTGTTCGAGATGCGCCCTGAGCGCCGCACACAGCGCCGATTCGACTGGAACGGGCGATTTTTCGGGAACGCACGCGAACGCCGGCCCGGAATCGGGGAGAGGGGCGGGAATGGGCTGCGGCGGCGCCGGGTCGGGCGGCGCACTGGCGCCGTCTGCCCCCTTGAACGGATGCGCCTTGATGAAGGCCAGGATGCGCTCCGTGACATTGGCCCAGGCGGCGTCTTCCTGCGCTCCCCAATCGCTCACCGGCTTGGCGTTTCCGCTCACTTTCGGCAGGCCACCCGAATGCCATTCGCCCAGCAGCTTGGTTGCGCCCGATTCCGGATTGCGAACCTTGATCCCGTACCAGTCGGGCAGAGGGCGCAGCAACACCGTGATGACATGAATGTTGCGCTGAAGCGCGCGAGCCAACTCCGTCGTCATGCAGAACTCGGACAGCACCGAATGGGGACTCACAAGAAAGATCAACAACTCGCATTCGTCCAGGGCCTTGCCGATGGCAGGCCGCCATTCCGCCTCGACGCTCAGCCGCTCATCGTCGAAGAAGATCTCGTCCTTGCTCAGCAGCCCCTCGTGGGCCTGGATGGCCGCTTTGAGACTAGTCAGGAAGGCCCGGGGATAGCCGACCCCGACCTCGGCGCGCGAATCGCAGCGCGCCTCGTCCTTGTGCGAATACGAGATGAACACCTTCCAGCGCCCGGGCATACCGCTCTCCAAAATCGTCATTGCGCAAAGCATAAGCCATCGCCATCACGGCGATGTTGGCGCGCATTGCACGGCGACACCGCCGCCTTACGAATAATGCAAAAAAAATACCGTAATGTATTATCCAATCCGCGCAAACAACTGTTCCATGCGCTTCCGCACACCATCAATCAACGTCAGGAGCACCGCCATGACTCAAAACCTCGTCTCCCTCGATCTCACCGACAACCTGCCCAAGTTCGATGGGGCTCTGGATGCCATCGAGGGCTTGATGGATGTGTTCGTGTCGCTCACGCCGGACGAGGTGCGGCAGCTGACCAAGATCGGGGACAAGAGCGAGACCTTCTGCCGGCAGACGGTGGCGATCCTTGAGCAGAACAAGCAGGCGCTGCCGCCGGGTTTTGATCTGGGCGAGCTGAAGCGCGATCTGGCGGCCTTCGATGCGCTGCGCCCGCGGCTGATCCGCCTGCAGGCGCTGGCGGCCAAGTGCGCCGATACCCAGGTGGCCCTGGGCAGCGACATCCTCTCGGCGAGCTACGACGGCTACCGGCTGCTCAAGACCTTCGGCAAGGCCGACAACGTGACGCCCCTGCAGGAGGCCATGCGTTCCAACGTGCGCCGAACCGCACCGGCCAAGGCCGATAGCGCGGCCTGAGCCCGGCCCGGGGTTTGAGGGGGTGGGGGGTGGTTTTTCATCGACGGGGGGTGATTGCCACCCTCCGTTGCCTAATTTTGAGGCGACGCTGCCTGATTTTTAGGCAATCGAGGGGGGGCGGCACCCTCGGTCGCCTCATTTTTAGGCGACGTCGCCTAAATTTTAGGCAGCGCAGCCTAAGGATGGGGCGGCATTGCCTAAAGTTTAGGCGGCTGAGGGTAATCGGGAGGGTCGATTGCCTAATAATTAGGCAATCGAGGGTAACCGGGACTCTCGATGGGGCTGGCGCCAACCCGAGCCATGCCGGGTCTTCGTGGGGGCGACTTCAGTCCAGTCGCCCATCCGCGGGCGGGGCAGGCGCAGGTGGTGGATTGAAAGTCCGCGGGCGGCTGAAGCCGCCCCTTCAAGGGCCCGTGCGGAGCGCTGGGGTGTGGGCTTCCCCGGGTAGTGATTGGCCCCAAACCGCGCTACCCTCTGCGCACTTCCCCCTCCATCGCCGAGACCCGCCATGTCCCTGCCCGACACCTTCACCCAAGCCCTTGCCGCGCGCTTCGGCAAGCGTTTTTCCACTGCCGAGGCCGTCCGTGCCCACCACGGGCACGACGAGTCGCACTTTCCCGACGCGCTGCCCGACGGCGTGGTGTGGCCGCACAGCACCGCCGAGGTGGTGGAGGTGGTCAAGCTGTGCCGCGAACATCGGGTGCCGATCATCCCGTTCGGGGTCGGCAGCTCGCTGGAAGGGCACATCCTGGCCACCCGCGGCGGGATCAGCGTGGACATGTCGGAGATGAACCAGGTCGTCGCCATCCACGATGAGGACATGGACGCGGTGGTGCAGCCGGGCGTCACCCGCAAGACCCTCAACGCGGCGCTGCACGGCACCGGGCTGTTCTTTCCCATCGACCCGGGCGCGGATGCCTCGCTCGGCGGCATGGCCTCGACGCGGGCCAGCGGCACCAACGCCGTGCGCTACGGCACCATGCGCGAGAACGTGCTGGGGCTGGAGGTGGTGCTGGCCGACGGGCGGGTGATCCGCACCGGCGGCCGGGCCCGCAAGTCGAGCGCGGGGTATGACCTCACGCGCCTGTTCGTGGGCTCGGAAGGCACCCTGGGCATCATTACCGAGCTCACGGTGCGGCTGCACCCACTGCCCGAGGCGATCTCCAGCGCCACCTGCTCCTTCCCCGACGTGGCGAGCGCGGTGCGCACGGTGATCCAGACCATCCAGCTGGGCGTGCCGGTGGCGCGCATCGAACTGCTCGACGCCCTCACGGTGCAGGCGGTCAATCGCTACAGCAAGACCACCCTGCGGGAATCGCCGATGCTGTTCTTCGAGTTCCACGGCTCGCCCACCGGCGTGGAGGAACAGGCCCAGACCGTGCAGGAGATCGCCCGCGACAACGGCGGTCAGGATTTCGAGTGGGCGACCCGCCCCGAAGACCGCACCCGCCTGTGGCAGGCCCGCCACGACGTGCTGTTCGCCTGCCTCAACCTGCAGCCGGGCAGCCGCGGCATCTCGACCGACGTGTGCGTGCCCATCTCGCGCCTCGCCGAGGCCATCGCCGGCACCCAGGAAGAGATCGCCGCCACCGGGCTGATCGCCCCCATCGTCGGCCACGTGGGCGACGGCAACTTCCACGTGGTGATCCTCACCGAGCCCGACAACCCGGCCCAGGTGCACGCCGCCGAGGCGCTGGGGCGGCGCATCGTCGAGCGGGCGTTGCTGCTGGACGGCACCTGCACCGGCGAGCACGGCATCGGCATGGGCAAGATGGATTTCCTGCGCGCCGAACATGGCGACGGGGTCGCCGTGATGGCGTCGTTGAAGGCCGCCCTCGACCCCCTCGGGCTGCTCAACCCCGGCAAGGTCTTCACCCCGGGCTGAGGCCCGGCCTGCCGGGTGCAGGTGCCCGGTCGCGTGGTAAAATTGTCGATAAAAATGCGCCAGACCCGGTTTTTAAGCGTGTCTGGCGCCCTCCACCAGCCGAAGCCTTCATTCCGCCATGGACATCCTGACCGTCATCCGTGATTTCCTCCACGACCGCCTCGGCGTCGATCCCTCCACCATCCATCCGGAAACCACCCTGGCCGAACTCCAGGTCGACTCCCTGATGCTGGTGGAATTGATCTTCGAGTGCGAGGAAAAGTTCAACGTCACCTTCGACCGGGACACCGCGACCCCCAACACCATCGGCGACATGATGACCATCGTCGAAGGCTTCGTCGCCGCAGCCGAGGCCAAGGCCGCCGCCAACCCGCCCACCCCGCAGGGCTGAGCCGATGAGCCGCCACCGCGTGGCCGTGACGGGCCTCGGTGCCGTCACCCCGGCCGGGGTCAGCGCCGATGATTTCTTCGACCGTCTGCTGGCCGGCGAATCCTTCGTCCGCCTGCACACCGCCGACGCGCCGCCGCGGCCGGTCACCCAGCCCGCCGTGCACTGCGCCGGTTTCGACGCCGACACCCTGCTCGGCCGCCCCATCGCCAGCGCCACCGACCGCTCGGTGCAGATGGCGCTCGCCGCCAGCTTCGAGGCCTGGCGCCAGGCCGGCTTCGACCGCGGCGAGAAGGTCGTGCGCCCCGAGTTCGGCGTCGCCTGGGGTTCGGCGCTGGGCAGCAGCGGCACCTTCGAGCGCGGCTACAAGGAAATGTGGCAGAACGGCCGCGAACGCCTGCCGCCCATGTCGGTCGTGATCGGCATGAGCAACGCCGCCGCCTCGCAGATCTCGATCCAGCTCGGCCTCGCCAACGCCAGCCTCACCTACGTCGCCGCCTGTTCGTCGGCCGCCTCCGCGATCGGCGAAGGCTACAAGCGCATCCGCGACGGCGAGGCCACCCTGATGGTCACCGGCGGCAGCGACGTGCCCCTCACCTACGCCACCATGAAGGCCTGGGAAGCCCTGCGCGTCATCGCCGTGGCCGACGAGGCCGGCGCCCCCGCCAGCTGCCGCCCCTTCCACCCGGCGCGCAGCGGCCTCGTGCTCGGCGAAGGTGCCGCCACCCTGATCCTCGAAAACTGGGATCACGCCGTCGCCCGCGGCGCCCCGATCCTCGCCGAGATGATCGGCTACGGCACCTGCAGCGACGCCAGCCACCTGGTCCGGCCCGACCCGGCCGGCCAGGTCCGGGCGATGCGGCTGGCCCTGGCCGACGCCGGTCTCAGCCCGGACGCGGTCGATTACGTCAACGCCCACGGCACCTCCACCGTCGAGGGCGACGCCATCGAGATCGACAGCCTGCGCCAGCTCTTCGGCGAACGCGCGCCGGCGGTGCCGGTGAGCGCCACCAAGTCGATGCACGGCCACCTGATGGGCGCCGCCGGCGCCATCGAGGCCGTCGCCACGGTGCTCGCGCTGCGCCGCGACGCCCTGCCGCAAACCGCCAACCTCGACACCGTCGATGCGGCCTGCGGCGGCGTGCGCCACATCGTCGGCGCCCCGCTGGTCGGCAGCGGCGCCCGCGTCGCCCTGTCCAACTCCTTCGCCTTCGGCGGCTGCAACGTCGTCCTCGCCTTTCGCAAGGCCGACGCCGCCTGACCACTCCGAAACCCACGTCAAGCCATCATGACCACGACCCCCGACGCCGCGCAGGCCACCCCTCCGACCACCGCCGATGTCGCCGAGATCATCGTCTCCGCCCTCAACCTCGACATGACGCCCGACGAAATCGACGCCGACGCCCCGCTGTTCGGCGACGGGCTCGGCCTCGACTCCATCGACATCCTCGAGATCGCGCTGGTCATCTCCAAGCGCTACGGCATCCAGTTGCGCGCCGACAACGAAGACAACGCCACCATCTTCCGCTCCCTGCGCAACCTCACCGACTACATCGTCCGCCAGATGCAGGCATGACCGGTCGCCAACCGCCGCTCCTCGCCCTGCTGCTTCCCTGCCTGGCGCTGGCCGGTTACGACGGACTCGCCCATTACGTCAGCACCATCCCCGACGCCGCCCACTGGGCGGTGATCGTGACCCTGCTGCCCGCCGGCGCGCTGGCGGCCGGATTCGCCGCACGGCGCTTCGGGCGGCTCGGCGGTGTGCTCGGCGCCCTCGCCGTGGCGGCCGGGGTGGCGCTCGTCTGGCCGCTGCTGCAGGCCAACCTCGCCGGCCACATGAGCCGCCTCTACCTGCTCCAGTACCTCGCCACCAACCTCGCCCTCGGCGGCTTCTTCGGCCTCACCCTCACCGGCGGGCGCACCCCGGCGTGCACCACCTTCGCCACCGTGCTGCAGCCCTACCCCAGCCCCGCGGTGCTGCGCTACACGCGCCGCCTCACCCTGGCCTGGGCGCTGTTCTTCGTGCTCAGCGCCGCGCTGTCCGCGCTGCTCTACGCCTTCGCCAGCCCCGAGGCCTGGTCGCTGTTCTCCAACGTCGCCTACCTGCCCTCGCTGGTGCTGATGTTCCTCGTCGAAGGCCTCGTGCGCCGCCGCGTCATCCCGGCCGACGAGCGCCACGGCATCCTCGACTCGATCCGTGCCTACATGGCCAGCACCCAGCCCGGTGCCGCCCCGCAGGCCCCCACCGTCCCCGGCAACCCGATCCGGCAATGAACGCGTCCACCCTGCCCCTCACCGACCACCCGCGCCCCGACAGCGTCATCGCCTGGCGCGCCGACGGCCCGGTCAGCCGCAACCAGTTCCTCGCCGACGTGGCCGCACTCGCCGCCCTCTTCCCGCCCGGCGGCCATGTCCTCAACACCTGCCAGGACCGCTACCACTTCCTCGTCGGCCTCGCCGCCGCCGCGGTCGCCGGACGGGTCAGCCTGCTGCCGCCCAACCTCACCGACGAGACCGTCGCCCGTCTCTCCGCCGGCACGCCCGACCTGCTCTGCATCCACGACGGCCAGGGCGCCGTCGGCGGCCTGCCCGGCCTCGCCATCCCGCCGTCCGCCCCGGTCGGCGCCGACCCGCTGCCGGTGCCGCGGATTCCGGTCGAGCGCGTCATCGCCCACGTCTACACCTCCGGCTCCACCGGCGTGCCCGGCACCCACACCAAGACCTGGGGCAGCCTCGTCGTCAATGGCCTCGCCGAAGCCGAGCGCCTCGGCGCCGCCGGCCACGTGCTCGTCGGCACGGTGCCGGCCCAGCACATGTACGGCTTCGAATCCACGGTGCTGATCTGCCTGCACGGCGGCGCCGCCCTGTGGCACGGGCGCCCCTTCTACCCCGCCGACATCGCCGCCGCGCTCGCCGCCGTACCGCAGCCGCGCGCCCTCATCACCACCCCCTTCCACCTGCGCGCCCTGCTCGACGCCGAGGTGGCGGTGCCGCCCCTCGACTTCATCCTGTCCGCCACCGCGCCGCTGTCCGAAGCCCTCGCCCGCCGCGCCGAGGCCGACCTCGGCGCGCCGCTGCTCGAAATCTACGGCTGCACCGAGACCGGCCAGCTCGCCAGCCGCCGTGCCACCGCGACGCGCGCCTGGCAACTGCTCGGCGACGTGCGCCTGGTCGCCCACGGCGACGGCCACGCCGCCCGGGGCGGCCACGTGGACGGCACCGTGCCGCTCTCCGACGTGCTCGAACCCGTCGACGAGCGCCACTTCATCCTCCACGGCCGCAACGCCGACCTCATCAACATCGCCGGCAAACGCACCTCGCTGGCCTATCTCAACGAGCAACTGGGCGGCATTCCCGGCGTCGAGGACGGCGCCTTCCTGATGCCCGACGACGAACCGGACGACCACGTCACCCGCCTGCGCGCGGCCGTCGTCGCCCCCGGCCTCACCGCCCGCGACGTGCTCGCCGCGCTGCGCCAGCGCATCGACCCGGTGTTCCTGCCGCGCCCGCTGATCTTCGTGGCCAGCCTGCCGCGCAACGCCGCCAGCAAGCTGCCGCGGGCCGAACTCCTGGCCCTCTTCGCCGCCCACGCCGGAGTCGGCAAATGAGCGCCGCGCGCTGGACGGTCCCCGCCGACCATCCCGCCTTCCCTGGCCATTTCCCGGGCCGGCCGATCCTGCCCGGCGTCGTGCTGCTCGACGAAGCCCTGCGGCGCGCCCCGGCCGGGCTCGCGATCACCGGCCTCGCCAGCGCCAAGTTCCTGCGCCCGGTGCCGCCCGGGGCCGAGCTCGCCTTCGACTACGGCGCCCCCAGCGCCACCGCCCTGCGCTTCGACATCCGGCACGGCGACACGCCGGTCGCCACCGGCAGCTTCCGCCTCGGAGCCGCGCCGTGAGCGGGCCGGCGGACACCCCGCCGGCCGCCGCCGCATCCTGGACCCGCCAGTCCGAACGCAGCAGCGCGGCCATCATGCGCTTCATGGCCTGGCTGTCGCTCACCCTCGGGCGACGCCTCAGCCGCGTCGTGCTGCACGGCATCGCCGCCTATTTCGTCGCCTTCGCGCCGGCCGCCGGCCGCGCCTCGCGCGCCTATCTCGCCCGCGCCCTCGGCCGCGCGCCCACCCTCGCCGACCGCTACCGGCACATCCTCGCCTTCGCCACCACCATCCACGACCGCATCTACTTCCTCAACGAGCGCTTCGACCTCTTCGACATCCAGATCGACGGCGCCGAGCAGGTGGACGCGGCCCTCGCCGGCGGGCGCGGCGTGCTCCTGTTCGGCGCCCATCTGGGCAGCTTCGAAGCCCTGCGCGCCCTCGGCCGCCATCACACCCGGCACACCGTCTGCATGCTGATGCACGAAGACAACGCCCGCAAACTCAACAGCGTGCTCGCCGCCATCAACCCGGCCGCCGTTCAGGACGTGCTCGCCCTCGGCCGGCTCGATTCGATGCTCCAGCTACGCGACCGCCTCGACGCCGGCCAGATGATCGGCGTGCTGGCCGACCGCACGCCCCAGGCCGACACCCGCCCACAGGACTTCCTCGGCGCCCCTGCCGAGTTTCCCCTCGGCCCCTTCCGCCTCGCCGCGATGCTGCGCCGCCCGGTGCTGTTCATGACCGCGCTGTACCTCGGCGGCAACCGCTACCGCCTGCGGTTCGCGCAACTTGCCGACTTCTCGGCGGTCGACCGCGAGGGCCGCGACGCCGCCATCGACGCCGCCCAGCGCGCCTATGCCCAACAGCTCGAACAATGCTGCCGCAGCGCGCCCTACAACTGGTTCAACTTCTTCGATTTCTGGCGCCCCGATGGCGCCGGCCCGCGCCCATGAATTTTCGCCCCGCCCTCGCCGCGCCCCTCGCGGCCCTTCTCCTGCTCGCCGGCGCCGCGCCGGCCCGCGCCGCCTGGGACGTGGCCACCCTGATGGGCGAGCTCGCCCGCAACCCCGGGGGCCGCGCCACCTTCACCGAAAAGAAGTACATCGCGCTGCTCGACCGCCCGGTGGTGTCGTCCGGCGAGATGCGCTACGTCGCCCCCGACTACCTCGAAAAGCGCACCCTCAAGCCCCGGCCCGAGCTGCTGCTCCTCGACAAGGACCAGATCGTCGTCGAGCGCGGCAAGCAGAAGATCACCCTGCGCCTGACCGAGCAGCCCGAGATCCTCGCCTTCGTCGCCAGCATCCGCGGCACCCTGTCCGGCAACCGCGCCGCGCTCGAACGCAACTACGCCCTGCACCTCGCCGGCACCCGCGAGGCCTGGACGCTGACCCTCTCGCCCAGCGACACCCGCATCGCCGAACTGGTCACCCGCATCACCATCGGCGGCAAGCGCGGCCAGGTGGGCAGCGTCGAATACCTGCAGGCCGACGGCGACCGCGCCGTGATGTCCATCGAACCCGTCGCCACGCCATGACGCCGCGCCTGCACCGTCACGTCCTGGTCTGGCTGATCGGACTCGCGCTGTGCGCCGCGGTGGCCCTGCGCGCCCACTACACCGCCGACATGTCGGCCTTCCTGCCGCGCAGCCCGACGCCCGCCCAGCAGCTGCTGGTGGATCAGCTCACCGAAGGCGTGCTGTCGCGCCTGCTGCTGGTGGGCATCGAGGGCGCCAGCCCCGAGGCCCGCGCCGACCTGTCCCGCGCGCTGGCCCGGCGGCTCGACGAATCCGGCCAGTTCCGCTCGGTGCAGAACGGCGACCCCGCCGCCCTGGCGGTGGACCGGGATCTCCTCTTCAACAACCGCTACCTCCTCAGCCGCGCCGTCACCCCCGAGCGCTTCAGCGTCGCCGGCCTGCGCGAGGCCATCGGCAGCAGCATCGACCTGCTCGGCTCGCCCGCCGGCATGATGCTCAAGAAAATCCTCCCGCAGGACCCCACCGGCGAGATCGTCGAGCTGATCGGCAGCCTCGACACCGGCGGCGGCCCCGCCAGCGCCCACGGCGCGTGGGTCTCGAAGGACGGCCAGCGCGCCATCCTGATGCTCCAGACCCGCGCCAGCGGCTCCGACACCGACGCCCAGGAAGTCGCCATCGCGCGCATCCACAGCGACTTCGCGGCGGTCGCCGCCAACCAGCCCGACGCCCGCGTGCTGGTCTCCGGCGCCGCGGTGTTCGCGGTCAAATCCCGCGCCGCGATCCAGTCCGAGGCCGTGCGCCTGTCCACCGCCGGCAGCGTCATGGTGATCTGCCTGCTGCTGCTGATCTACCGCTCGCCCACCGCCGTGGTGCTCGGCCTGATTCCCGTCGCCAGCGGCGCCCTGGCCGGCATCGCCGCGGTGGCGCTGGGCTTCGGCACGGTGCACGGGCTCACCATCGGCTTCGGCACCACCCTGATCGGCGAAGCGGTCGATTACAGCATCTACTATTTCGTGCAGTCCGACGGCGCCGAGCGCGACGGCAGCCCCGGCAACTGGATGGCGCGCTTCTGGCCCACCATCCGGCTCGGCGTGCTCACCTCGGTCATGGGCTTCGCCTCGCTGCTGTTCTCGGGCTTCCCCGGCCTCGCCCAGCTCGGCCTGTACTCCATCGCCGGCCTCGTCACCGCCGCCGCCATCACCCGCTTCGTGCTCCCGCACCTGCGCCCCGCCGGCCTGCCGATCCGCGACATCCGCCCGGTCGGCGTCGCGGTGGCCGGGTTGTGGCAGCACCTCACCCGACTGCGCCCGCTGATCGCGGTGCTGGCGGTGGCCGCCATCGGCGTGCTCGTCACCCACCACGACCGGGTCTGGAGCGCCACCCTGTCGGGCCTCAGCCCCGTCTCCGACGCCGACCAGGCCCTCGACCAGCGCCTGCGCGCCGACCTCGGCGCCCCCGACCTGCGCTACCTCGTCGTCCTCAAGGCCGCCGACCGCGAAGCCGCCCTGGCCGCCGCCGAAAAGGTCGGCGCCCGCCTCGACGGCCTGGTCGCCGCCGGCACCCTCGGCGGCTACGAGAGCCCGGCCCGCTTCCTGCCCAGCACCGCCACCCAGGCCGCCCGCCAGCACGCCCTGCCCGAACGCGCCGAGCTGGCCCGCCGCCTCGACGCGGCCCTCGACGGCCAGCCCCTGTCCGCCAGCCGGCTCACCCCCTTCCTCGACGCCGTCGACGCGGCCCGCCGCCAGCCCCTGCTCACCCCCGACAGCCTGCGCGGCTCCACCCTCGCGCTGGCCGTCGACTCCCTCCTGCTGCAGCGCCCCACCGGCTGGACCGTGCTGATGCCACTACGCGCCCCCGCCGGCGACCAGCCCCTCGACCCCGCCGCCGTGCGCGCCGCGCTGGAGGGCGCCGGCAACGACGCCCTGTTCGTGGACATCTTCGGCGAATCCTCCGCCCTCTACCGGGCCTACCTCGACGAAGCGATCCTGCTGTCGCTGGCCGGCAGCCTCGCCATCGTCCTGCTGATGGCCGCCGTCCTGCGCAGCCCCGGCCGCCTGGCCCGGGTGCTCGCCCCGCTGCTGATCGCCGAACTGCTGGTCATGGCCGGCCTCGCCCTGGCCGGCGAACGCCTCACCCTGCTGCATCTGGTCGGCATGTTGCTGATCGTCGCGGTCGGCTCCAATTACGCCCTGTTCTTCGACCGCCCCGACGCCAACCCCGCCGACGACCCGCGCACCCTCGCCTCGCTGCTCCTCGCCAACCTCGCCACCGTCATCGGCTTCGGCATCCTGGCGATCTCGCCGGTCCCGGTGCTCAAGGCCATCGGCATCACCGTCGGCCCCGGCGCGGTGCTCACCCTGCTGCTCTCGGCGATCCTCGCCCGGCGCCCGCCCACGCGCGTCGCGTCCTGACCTCATGGCCCGCTGGCAGCCCAGCCCCTTCCTGACCCTCAGCGCCGGCCTGCACGCCGCAGCCGGCGTCGGGCTGCTCGTCGATCCCGCCGGCTGGCCCGTCGCCGTCGGCGCCCTGCTCGCCAACCACGCCGCGCTCACCGCCGCCGGCCTGCTGCCGCGCAGCCGCCTGCTCGGCCCCAACCTCACCCGTCTGCCCCCCGCCGCCGTCGCCCGCCGCGAGATCGCACTCACCATCGACGACGGCCCCGACCCGGCCGTCACCCCCCGCGTGCTAGGCCTGCTCGATGCCGCCGACGCCCGCGCCACCTTCTTCTGCATCGGCCGCCGGGCCGCCGCCCACCCCGGGCTCGTCCGCGACATCGTGGCCCGCGGTCACGCGGTCGAGAACCACTCCGAACACCACTGGAAACGCTTCTCGACCCTCGGCTACGCCGCCATGAGGGCCGAAGTCGCCGCCGCCCAGGCCAGCCTCGGCGCACTTGCCGGGCGTGCCCCACGCTTCTTCCGCGCCCCCGCCGGGCTGCGCAACCCCTTCCTCGACCCGGCCCTGGCCCACCTCGACCTGCGCCTCGCCGCCTGGACGCGCCGCGCCTACGACACCCGCAACGGCAACCCGCAGCAGGTTCTCGCCCGCCTCGGCGACGGCCTCGCCGCCGGCGACATCCTGCTCCTGCACGACGGCAACGCCGCCCGCACGCCGGATGGCCAACCGGTGATCCTCGCCGTGCTGCCGCCACTGCTGGCGCGAATCCGCGCCGCCGGGCTCACGCCGGTCACCCTCGCCGAAGGCTGCCAATGAGCGCCCCACTGCGCCAGCTCGCCGTCGAAGCCGCCGAAGCCTATCGCCCCGCCGGCCGCTGGGCCTACCACTTCGCCCGCGGCAAGCTCGCCGGCGACCCCCTGTTCGGCACCCTGCTGCGCCCTGGCCTGCTGCCCGCCCGCGGCCATTACCTCGACCTGGGCTGCGGCCAGGGCCTGCTCGCCGCCTGGCTCCAGGCCGCAGGCCGACGCCATGCCCTCGGCGCCTGGCCCGCCGGCCATCCGCCCCCGCCGCGCCTCGCCCGCTACACCGGCGTCGAGCTCCTCGACAGCGCGGTGCGGCGCGGCAACCTCGCCCTCGGCCACGACCCGGCGATCCACCTCGACACCGGCGACATGACCCGCGCCGTCATCCCGCCGGTGGACGTCGTCACCCTCATCGACGTCCTGCACTACATCCCCGCCACCGCCCAGGAAGCGCTCCTTGCCCGCATCCGCGCCCAGCTTGCCGCCGACGCACGCCTGCTGCTGCGTGTCGGCGACGCCTCCGCCGGCCTCGCCTACCGCCTCTCCCGGCTCACCGACAGCCTCGTCGTGTTCGGCCACTGCGCCCGCTGGCCCGCCCTCCACGGCCGCCCCCTCGACGCCTGGCTCGAACTGCTGATCCGCCTCGGCTTCCGCTGCGAAACCCATCCGATGGGCGGCGCCGGCTTCGCCAACATCCTGATCCTGGCCCGGCCCGACTGAACCCACCCCTCGCCGGTCCCCGTTTGGCATTCTGGTAAACTTCCGCGACCTCCCCACCGAGTGCGCCCGTGACACCCCTTCACCTCGCCCACTACACCCAGGTCAGTTGCGTCGGCGACGGACTGGCCCCGTTTCGCGACGCACTGCGACATGGCCGCAGCGGACTCGCCCCGTGCGCATTCCAGGGCACCGCGCTGCCCACCTGGATCGGTGAAGTCGCCGATCTCGACGACGCCCCGCTGCCCCCCCCGTTTGCCCGGTTCGACTGTCGCAACAACCGCCTGGCCCGCCGCGGGCTCGAGGCCGACGGCTTCGACGCCGCGGTGCGCGCGGCCATCGCCCGTCACGGCGCCCGCCGGGTCGGGGTGATCCTCGGCACCAGCACCTCCGGCAT
The DNA here is from genome assembly GCF_041911615.1 of Zoogloea sp. GTDB lineage: Bacteria > Pseudomonadota > Gammaproteobacteria > Burkholderiales > Rhodocyclaceae > Zoogloea. Next base: position 19,984 of record NZ_JAYROR010000062.1, read on the forward strand.
CCTCGAAACCGAAGCCGCCTTCCGCCAGCGAGGCGCCGACGGCGCCCTGCCGGCCGGCTTCAACTACGCCGGCGCCCACAACACCTATTCCCTGGCCGCCTTCGTGCGCGCCTGGTTCGGACTCGAAGGCCCGGCCGCGGTGGTCTCCACGGCCTGCTCATCGTCCGCCAAGGTCTTCGCCGCCGCGGCGCGGATGATCCACACCGGCCTCATCGACGCCTGCCTGGTGGGCGGCGCAGACAGCCTCTGCCTCACCACCCTGCACGGCTTCGCCTCCCTCGAACTCACCGCCCCCGAACCCTGCCGGCCCTACGACGCGACGCGTCAGGGCATCTCGATCGGCGAGGCGGCCGCCTTCGTCCTACTCGAACGCCCCGCCGACGACACCCCCGGCGTGCTGCTGCTGGGCTGCGGCGAGTCGAGCGACGCCTACCACATGTCCTCGCCCCACCCCGAAGGCCGCGGCGCCCGCCAGGCCATGGAAGCGGCCCTCGCCGACGCGGCTCTCGCCCCCGACGCCATCGACTACATCAACCTCCACGGCACCGCCACGTTCAACAACGACGCCGCCGAAGGCTGCGCCGTCGGCCAGCTGTTCGGCAACCGCGTGCCGTGCAGCTCGACCAAGGGCCTCACCGGTCACACCCTGGGTGCCGCCGGCGCCCTCGAAGCCATCGTCTGCGCCCTCGCCCTCGAGGACGGCTTCCTCCCCGCCGGCGCCCACACCCGCCAGCTCGATCCGGCGCTTCCCCTCGACTACCTGCTCGCCAGCCGTGACGGCCGCGTGCGCCGGGCGCTGAGCAATTCCTTCGGTTTCGGCGGCAGCAACTGCAGCCTCGTCTTCGGGAGCGCCGCATGAGCCAGCCCCCCCTCACCGCCTGGATCGACGGCATCGGTCTCGTCGCCCCCGGTCTCCCCCACTGGGCCGGCGCGTGCGACGTGCTCGCCGGGCGCTCGCCCTACGTCCCCGCGCCCAGCGAGCTCGCCGCCCCGGCGCTGCTGCCGCCG
>NZ_JAYROR010000063.1:0-1958 GCF_041911615.1 Zoogloea sp.
CGCCACCGAGGCGCAGGCCCTGCGCCTCGAAGCGCTCCTCAAGGACGATCCCGACATCGACCACTACAGCACCTATGTCGGCCGCGGCGCGATCCGTTTCATCCTGACGCTCGATGTGCAGCTGCCCAACCCGTTCTTCGCCCAGTTCGTGATCGTCACCAAGGATCTCGAAGCGCGCGAGCGGGTGCAGGCCAAGCTGGAGAAAGTGCTCGCCGAGGAGTTCCCGGAAGTCGTCGCGCGTGTCTCGCCGCTCGAACTGGGGCCGCCGGTCGGCTGGCCGCTGCAGTACCGGGTGACCGGCCCGGACAAGGACGAGGTGCGCAGAATCGCGCTCGAGCTGGCCCAGGTGATGGGTTCCGACACCCGCACCCGCTACATCAACTACGACTGGATGGAGCCGGCGCGGCAATTGCGCGTTCGCGTCAACCAGGATCAGGCGCGGCAGCTTGGCATCAGCTCCGCGGCGCTGGCCACCGTGCTCAACGCCAAGGTGACCGGCTCGACGGTCACGCAGGTGCGCGATGATATCTACCTGGTCAATGTCGTGGCGCGCGCGGTTGACGAAGAGCGAGCCTCGTTCGGGAGTCTCGCTTCGCTGCAGGTGCCGACATCAAGCGGGCGCATGGTGCCCTTGAGCCAGTTTGCGACGGTGGTCGAGGAGCAGGAATTCCCGCTCGTCTGGCGTCGCAATCGGTTGCCTACCCTTACCGTGCGTGCCGATGTCGACCACAGCGTCCTGCCCGATACGGTCGTCGGCGCGCTGGCGCCGAAGATTGCCGAATTGAACGCCCGGCTCCCCGCGCAGTACAAGATCGAAACCGGCGGGATCTATGAGGAAAGCGCCATCTCGAGAGCATCGGTGTTCGCGGTTGTGCCCCTGATGATCGTGCTGATGCTGACAACGATGATGGTGATGCTGGGGAGCTTCCGCCGCCTGGCGATCGTGGTCGCCGTGTTGCCGCTCGGGTTGATCGGCGTCGTCCTCTCGCTGTTGCTGTTCAACCGGCCACTCGGTTTCGTGGCCATTCTCGGCATCCTTGCGCTGATCGGCATGATCGCCAAGAACACGGTGATCCTGATCGTGCAGATCGAGACCGACCGCGCGGAAGGCCGGAACGTTCTCGAGGCGGTCCTCGCCTCGGCGACCTCGCGGCTGCGGCCGATGGTCCTGACGGCGATCTCGACCGTGCTCGGCCTGATCCCGATCGCGCCAACCGTATTCTGGGGGCCGATGGCCTTCGCCATCATGGGCGGTCTGCTGGTGGCGACGTTGCTGACGCTGATCTTCCTGCCGGCGCTCTACGTGACGGTATTCGGCGGCAAGTCGTCGGCGCCGGAGGCGGTGGCGGCGCAGTGAGCCCGCTGTTCACCGCCGCGCTGGTGCGCGGGGCGCTTTTTCTGCTGTTCTGGAGCGCCCTTATCGGCATCTCCTGGTCTTCGCTGGCGGTCGGTCTGGTGACCACGGTCGGCGCCACGTGGACGAGCCTGCACCTGTTGCCGCCCGGGCCGCAGCGGGTGCGCCTGTGGCCGCTGGTGGCGCTGCTGCCGCGCTTCCTGTGGCAGTCGCTGCTGGCCGGCTGGGATGTCGCGCGCCGCGCCTTCGATCCGCGCCTGCCCCTTCGTCCCGGTTTCGTCGTTTTTCCCAGCGCGCACGCGCCGGGCCATCTGCGCAACACCTTCGCCACCATCGCCAGCCTGCTGCCCGGTACCCTGCCGTGCGGCGAAAGCGAGGGCGGGATCGTCTTCCACTGTCTCGACGTCGGGCAACCCGTCGTCGCGCAGCTGGCGGCCGAGGAGGCGGCGCTGGCGCGCGTGCTGGAGAGGGCGCCCGGGCATGGCTGAGTTCCTTGTCGCCGCCGCCTGCCTGGTGCTCCTGTCGACGGCCCTCGGCCTGGTCCGTCTCCTGCGCGGCCACGGTGACGCCGAGTACATGATGGCGGCGCAGCTGCTCGGTACCG
>NZ_JAYROR010000064.1:0-31056 GCF_041911615.1 Zoogloea sp.
CGGCGGCAGCGCGCGCGCGCGCTCGGGGGCAGCCAGGGGCGCGGCGCCGGGCCGCGCCAGCAGGGTGTTGAGTCGGGCCTGCAGCTGAGTGCGCTCGTTGTCCAGGGCGATCAGCTCGCTCCTCATGCCGGTCTGCTCCACCTGGGCGCGAATCACGTCCTGCTGGGCAGCCAGCCCGCCGGCGTAGCGCACCTGGGCGATCTGCGCCAGGCGCGTCATCAGGTCGAGGACTTCGCCGGTGAGCTGGGCGTTGCGATGCACGTACTGGAGCTGCGCGTAGGCGGCCTTGATGCGTGTCGCCAGCTCGACCCAGGTTCCGCTGGCACGGCCGTCGGCCCCTTGCGCGTCGAGCGCGGCGATCTCGCGCTTGAGGTCGCGCTTGCCGAGCCAGGGCACATCCTGCATCAACAGGTAGCGGGTGCTGCCGACCCGGGCCGGCGCCAGGCTGGGGCTCTGCTCGCCCATGCGGGTGAGGTCGCGCAGCTCGGTGCGCAGCTTCGGGTCCGGCAGGGCGCCGGCCGGGGCGACCCGCTCGGCGGCGGCCTCGGCCTCGTAGCGCATCGCGGCGTATTCCGGGTTGCGCGCGCGGGCGTAGTCGAGCAACGACTCGAGATTGGCGCCGAGCGCCGCGTCCTGCCCCCGGGCGGTCAGCGCCAGCGCGCCGAGCAGCCCCGCGACGCTCCAGCGGGCCCAGCGCCCGCCCCTGCCGTATCCTGCACGCTTCATCATTGCCGTCTCCGGGCACCGGGCGCCGCGCCGTGGCGCGCGCTCAGTTGCGCTCCAGTCGCACCACCGTCATCGCGCCGTCGACCTGCTCGGCCGCGAAGCGCACGGCGTCGCCCGGCTTCACCTGATCCAGCCACGCCGCGTCCCGCGCCCGGAAAGCCATCGTCATCGCCGGCATGCCGTTGGGCAGCGGGCCGTGGGAGAGGGTCAGACGGCCGGCGGCCTTATCCACCTTCTTCACCAGACCATCGCTCAACGGCGTCGCGGCGGGCCGGGCGGCCGTCATGCCGGCGTGCCCGGCGTGCCCGTCGGCGGCCACGGCCGGTGGAACGAGGGCCGCACCCAGGGCGGCGAGCAGGGGGAGAAAACGTTGCTTCATGGCAGGCTCCTTCACGGGGGCGGGGCGGAAACTCAGTGACGGGCAAACACGACGGCCGTGCCGTCGGCGTTCACGCGCAGGGTCTCGAAGGGGACGGTGCGCGGCCCCTCCATCCCCGGCGAACCGGGGGGCATCGACGGCACCGCGAGGCCGATGGCCGCGGGCCGCTCGGCGAGCAGGCGCCGCACGTCGGCGGCAGGCACGTGTCCCTCGATCAGATAGCCACCCACCCGCGCGGTGTGGCACGACGCGTAAGCCTCGGACATGCCGAGCGCCCGGCGCTGGCCGGGCACGTCGGCCACGTCGCGGGTCTTCACCTCGAAGCCGTGGGCGCGCAGGTGCTCGACCCACTTGCCACAGCAGCCGCAATACGGGCTCTTGAACACCTCGACCTGCGGGCCGGCCGCAACGGCGCTCGCCGCCAGCAGGCCCAGCACGGCGGACAGGATCGGACTCGGCAAGCGCATCGCGCAGCCCCCTTCGCTGACTCGGATGCCCCATTCTGGCAAGGGCTCCCCGACGGAAAGCTGTCCGGGAGATTACTTTTCTGTAATCTTCGCGCCGCGGCGGGCCGGACAGGCGACACTGCCGACACGCCAACGCCGTGGATGAGGCCATGAAAATACTGATCGTCGAGGACGAACCCAAAACAGGCGACTACCTCAGGCAAGGCCTGGCCGAGGCCGGCTTCACCGTCGACCTCGCGCGCGACGGCCTCGACGGCCTGCACCTCGCCAGCACCGAGGACTACGATCTGGTGGTCCTCGACGTGATGCTGCCCGGGCTCGACGGCTGGCGCGTGCTGCAGGCGCTGCGCCAGGCCGAGCGCGAGGTGCCGGTGCTGTTCCTCACCGCCCGCGACAGCGTGGACGACCGGGTCAAGGGCCTCGAACTGGGCGCCGACGACTACCTCGTCAAACCTTTCGCCTTCGCCGAATTGCTGGCCCGGGTGCGCACCCTGCTGCGGCGCGGCACCAAGACCAAGGAAGCCGACACCCTGCGGGTGGCCGACCTGGAGCTCGACCTGCCGCGCCGGCGCGTCAGCCGCGGCGGCCGGCGGATCGACCTCACCGCCAAGGAGTTCGCGCTGCTCGAACTGCTGCTGCGCCGCCACGGCGAAGTGCTGCCACGCTCGCTGATCGCCTCCCAGGTGTGGGACATGAACTTCGACAGCGACACCAACGTCATCGAGGTGGCGGTCCGCCGCCTGCGCGCCAAGATCGACGACGGCTTCGAACCCAAGCTGATCCGCACCGTGCGCGGCATGGGTTACGTGCTGGAGGCGCCGGCGTGCCCCTGACCCACGCCGTCGCGCGGCGCAAGTCGCTCACCTTCCGCCTCACCCTGCTGTTCGCCGCGGCGGCCACCGCCGTGCTGCTCGTGCTGGGCTTCATCGTGGTCCGCTCGGTCGAGCACCACTTCGAGGAACAGGACATGGCCACCCTCGGCGCCAAGCTCGAGCAGATCCGCCACACCCTGGCCCGCGCCCGCAACGCGGCCGACCTGGCGGCGCTGGCCCAGCAGCTCGACGAGGCCCAGAGCGGCCACCACGGCCTCGCCGTCGCGGTCCGCGGGCCGGACGGACGCACCCTGTTCGCAACCCACGCCGATCCCTTCCCACCGGACCTGTTCGCACGGGCCGGCGCCCCCACGACGGCACTCCGCCCGCAGGTCTGGCAAACGGCCGGACAGCCGCCCTACCGGGGCATCGTCGCCGAGCTACCCACCGGCGTGGCGGGCTGGCCGCGGGCCACGGTGGCGCTCGCCACCGACATCTCCCACCACCTCGGCTTCATGGCCTCCTTCATGCGCACCTTGTGGCTGGTCGTCGTCGGCGGCACCCTGGCCACCGGACTGCTGGGCTGGTTCGCCGCCCGCCGCGGGCTCGCGCCGCTGCGCGAGATGCGTCGGCGCGCCGCCGAGATCAGCGCCCAGCGACTCGACCAGCGCCTGCCGGTCGAATCGGTGCCGATCGAGCTGGCGGAACTCGCCGACTCCCTCAACGACATGCTCGCCCGGCTGGAGGACTCCTTCCGACGCCTATCCGATTTCTCGTCCGACCTCGCCCACGAACTGCGCACCCCGGTCAGCAACCTGATGACCCAGACCCAGGTCGCGCTCTCGAAGGCCCGTGGCGCCGCCGAATACCGCGAGGTGCTCGAATCCAACGCCGAGGAATTCGAGCGCCTGTCGCGGATGATCGCGGACATGCTGTTCCTCGCCAAATCCGACAACGGCCTGATCGTGCCCGGCCACGACCGCTTCGATCTGGCCGACGAGGTCGCCGCGCTGTTCGACTTCTACGGCGCCCTGGCCGAGGACAGCGGCGTCGCCCTCCGCTGCGACGGCAGCGGCAGCGTCACCGGCGACCGCCTGATGCTGCGGCGCGCCATCGGCAATCTGCTCTCCAACGCGCTGCGCCACACCCCGGCCGGCGGCCGCATCGACGTCGCGGTGCGCGTCGCGCCGGACGCCGACGGCGGCAGCGTGCGCCTCAGCGTGGCGAACAGCGGCACGCCGATCCCGCCGGAACACCTGCCGCGCCTCTTCGACCGCTTCTACCGGGTCGACGCCGCGCGGCGCCACGCCAGCGACGGCGCCGGCCTCGGGCTCGCCATCACCCGCTCGATCCTGCGCGCCCACGGGGGCGACATCGCCGCACGCACCGCCCAGGACGGCAACGTCTTCGAGATGTGGCTCCCCGCGCCCGAGGCACTGCCCCACTGCGCCGACGCCTGACGCCCACCGGACGCCGCCCATGAAAAAGGCCCGCACGAGCGGGCCTTTGCGGACTGACGGCCGGGGCCGGATCAGAACGGGATGTCGTCGTCGAAATCGCCGAAGCCGCCACCGCCGGCGGGCTTCTTCGGCGCGGGCGCACTGGGCGCCGGCGCACCGCCACCGTAACCGCCCCCCGCGTTGCCGCCACCGTAGCCGCCGCTGTCGCGGCTGCCACCACCACCGCCACCGCCGTAGCCGCCTTCACTGCGCGAGGGCGCGTCGGCGCCGCCCATGCCCTGACGGCTGCCGAGCATCTTCATCTCGTCGGCGCGGATTTCGGTGGTGTAGCGATCCTGGCCGTCCTTGTCCTGCCATTTGCGGGTGCGCAGCGAACCCTCGACGTACACCGGGCTACCCTTGCGCAGGTACTGACCGGCGATCTCGGCGAGCTTGCCGAAGAACACCACGCGGTGCCACTCGGTGGCCTCGCGCTTCTCGCCGCTGGCCTTGTCGCGCCAGGTATCGGTGGTGGCCAGCGTGATGTTGCAGATCGCATCGCCGCTCGGGGCGTAGCGGGTTTCGGGATCCTTGCCCAGGTTGCCGATAAGAATCACCTTGTTGACCGAAGCCATATCTCTCTCCTGAAAAATTCGATGGTCGCGGGCGGCGCGCTCAGGCGGCCGGGGCGACGCGGTGTACCGGCGGCGGCGCCATGCCGGCGGCGAGGATCAGCCACACCACGGCCAGGCCGCAGCCCAGCAGCGACACCGCGCCGGGGCCCACGTGCTGGGCCAGCCAGCCGCCCAGCGCGCCGCCGAGGAACAGGCCGACGGACTGCAGCGTGTTGTAGATGCCCAGGGCGGTGCCCTTGGCGTGGGCCGGGGCGATCTTGGAAATCCACGAAGGCTGGGTCGCCTCCAGCACGTTGAAGGCCACGAAGAACAGCGTCAGCAGCACGGCCAGCGGCCACAGGCCCGCGCCGCCCTCCACGTAGAGCCCGATCTGGACCAGTAGCAGCAGACCGATCGCGGCGTTGAAGACCTGCTTCATCTTGCCGCGCTTCTCGGCCACGATGATCGCCGGCACCATCACCACGAAGGACAGCAGCACGGCCGGCAGATAAACCTTCCAGTGTTCGGCGATGGGTAGCCCGGCGGCCACCAGCCCGGCCGGCACCAGCACCCACATCGCGGTCTGCATCAGGTGCAGCGCGAACACGCCGAAGTTGAGGCGCATCAGCTGGCCGTCGGCGAGCACCTCGCTGAAACGCCCCACGGCCCGCGGCACCGGCGGCGCGGCCGGCACGACGAACAGGATGGTGAAGATCGCCGCCACCGCCAGCGCGGCGGTGAGCCAGAAGAGGCCGCTCATGCCGATCAGGGCATACAGGATCGGCGCGGCGACCATCGACACCGCGAACACCAGCCCGATCGACGAGCCGATCATCGCCATCACCTTGGTGCGGTGCTGGTCGCGGGTGAGATCGGCGGCCAGCGCGGTGACGGCCGCCGAGATCGCGCCGGCGCCCTGCAGCACACGGCCGACGACGACCGTCTGCACGTCCTGGGCCAGCGCGGCGACCACGCTGCCGGCGACGAACAGCAGCAGGCCGACCACGATCACCGGCTTGCGGCCGAAGCGGTCGGAGGCGGCGCCGAAGGGAATCTGCAGGAAGGCCTGGGTGAGGCCGTAGGCGCCGATCGCCATGCCCACCAGCGCCGTGTTGTCGCCGCCGGGCATGCCGTGGGCGTGCACCGCGAACACCGGCAGGATCAGGAACAGGCCGAGCATTCGTAGCGCGAAGATCGCGGCCAGCGAGGTGCCGGCGCGGCGTTCGGCCGGGCTCATCGTGTCGTTGTCGGAGGAAGCCATGAAACGTGCTGCGTGGGGAGGGGCAAGAGGCGTATATTAACAGGTTGCCCCCACCCCGAACGCCCCATGGAAGCCATCCGAATCCGCGGTGCCCGCACCCACAATCTCAAGAACATCGGCCTCGACATTCCGCGCAACCGGCTCACCGTGATCACCGGCCTGTCCGGGTCGGGCAAGAGCTCGCTGGCCTTCGACACGCTCTACGCGGAAGGGCAGCGGCGCTACGTGGAATCGCTCTCGGCCTACGCGCGGCAGTTCCTGCAGCTGATGGAAAAACCGGATGTGGACCTGATCGAGGGCCTGTCGCCGGCGATCTCCATCGAGCAGAAGGCCACCAGCCACAACCCGCGCTCCACCGTGGGCACCGTCACCGAGATCCACGACTACCTGCGCCTGCTCTACGCCCGCGCCGGCACGCCCCACTGCCCCGACCACCCCGAGCACGCGCTGGAAGCCCAGAGCGTGTCGCAGATGGTCGATGCGGTGCTGGCGCTGCCCGAAGAAACCAAGCTGATGATCGTCGCTCCGGTGGTGTCGGGCCGCAAGGGCGAGCAGGCCGACCTGTTCGCCGAACTGCGCGCCCAGGGCTTCGTGCGGGTGCGGGTCGACGGTGTCGTCCATGAGCTCGACAGCCTGCCGGTGCTCGACAAGAACCGCCGGCACGTCATCGAGGTGGTGGTCGACCGCTTCAAGGTACGCCAGGACCTGCGCGGGCGCATCGCCGAATCCTTCGAGACCGCCCTCACCCACGCCGAAGGCCGCGCCATCGCCGTCGAGATGGATTCGGGCACCGAGCACCTGTTCTCCGCCAAGTTCGCCTGCCCGGTGTGCAGCTTCGCGCTCGCCGAACTGGAGCCGCGGCTGTTCTCGTTCAACAACCCGATGGGCGCCTGCCCCAAGTGCGACGGCCTCGGCCAGGTGGATTTCTTCGACCCCGAGCGGGTCGTGGTGCACCCCGACCTGTCGCTGGCCTCCGGCGCCATCCGCGGCTGGGATCGCCGCAACCAGTTCTACTTCCAGCTCCTCGCCAGCCTCGCCGACCACTACGGTTTCGATATCGAGACGCCCTTCGAGGAACTGCCGGCGCTCACCCGCAACGTCGTGCTGCACGGCTCCGGGCGCGACAAGATCGCCTTCCGCTACCTCGCCGACGGCGGCAAGGCGGTGCTCAAGGAACACGCCTTCGAAGGCATCATCCCCAACCTCGAACGGCGCTACCGCGAGACCGACTCGGTGGCCGTGCGCGAGGAGCTCGCCAAATACCGCGCCACCTGCGCCTGCCCCGCCTGCCACGGCAGCCGCCTGCGCACCGAGGCGCGCTTCGTGCTGATCGGCGGGCGCAACCTGTCCGAGGTCAGCCACCTGCCGCTGGCCCACTGCAAGGCCTTCTTCGACGGCCTCAACATGAGCGGCCAGCGAGCCCAGGTGGCCGACAAGATCGTCAGCGAGATCTCCGCCCGCCTGCAGTTCCTCATCAACGTGGGCCTCGACTACCTCTCCCTCGACCGCTCCGCCGACACCCTGTCGGGCGGCGAGGCCCAGCGCATCCGCCTCGCCAGCCAGATCGGCTCCGGCCTCACCGGGGTGATGTACGTGCTCGACGAGCCCTCCATCGGCCTGCACCAGCGCGACAACGACCGCCTGCTCGAAACCCTCCGCCGCCTGCGCGACATGGGCAACACCGTGATCGTCGTCGAACACGACGAGGACGCCATCCGGATGGCCGACTACGTGGTGGACATGGGCCCCGGCGCCGGCGAGCACGGCGGCCAGGTGATCGCCGAGGGCAAGCCCGACGAAGTCGCCGCCCACCCCGACTCGCTCACCGGCGCCTACCTGTCGGGCGCCCGCCGCATCGCCGTGCCGGCCAGCCGCCACGCGCCCGACCCGGAACGCCTGCTGCGCATCCAGGGCGCCAGCGGCAACAACCTCAAGAACGTCGCCATCGACGTGCCGGTCGGCCTGTTCACCTGCGTCACCGGGGTGTCCGGCTCGGGCAAGAGCACCCTCATCAACGACACCCTCTACGCCCACGTGGCCCGGCACCTCAACGGCAGCAACATCGAGGCCGCGCCGTGCGCCAGCATCGAGGGGCTCGATCACTTCGACAAGGTCATCAACGTCGACCAGAGCCCGATCGGCCGCACCCCGCGCTCCAACCCGGCCACCTACACCGGCCTGCTCACCCCGATCCGCGACCTGTTCTCCGGCGTCCCCGAGGCCAAGGCGCGCGGCTACGGCCCGGGCCGCTTCAGCTTCAACGTCAAGGGCGGGCGCTGCGAAGCCTGCCAGGGCGACGGCCTGATCAAGGTCGAGATGCACTTCCTGCCCGACATGTACGTGCCCTGCGACATCTGCCACGGCAAGCGCTACAACCGCGAGACGCTGGAGATCCGCTACAAAGGCAAGACCATCTACGAAGTGCTCGAGATGACCGTCGAGCAGGCGCTGGACTTCTTCCAGGCGGTGCCCATCGTCGCCCGCAAGCTCGAAACGCTGATGCAGGTCGGACTCGGCTACATCCGCCTCGGCCAGAGCGCCACCACGCTCTCCGGCGGCGAGGCCCAGCGCGTCAAGCTGGCGCTGGAACTCTCCAAGCGCGACACCGGTCGCACCCTCTACATTCTCGACGAGCCCACCACCGGCCTGCACTTTGCCGACATCGAAATGCTGCTCTCGGTCCTCCACCGCCTGCGCGACCACGGCAACACCGTGGTCGTCATCGAGCACAACCTCGACGTCATCAAAACGGCCGACTGGCTCATCGACATGGGCCCCGAAGGCGGCAACGGCGGCGGCACCCTGGTTGGCGCCGGCACGCCCGAGGCGCTCGCCACCAATCCCGCCAGCCACACCGGCCGCTACCTCGCCAAGCTGCTCGCCACCCCGACGCCGGACTGAACCCCCGCCCTCCACCGAAAGCCCGCCCATGTCCGACACCTGGTCCGCCCTCCGCCCGCAGCTCGAACACTTCTCCGGCCAGCGCCCGCTGGACGCCCTGCGCCGGGCCGACGAAGCCCGCGACGAGATCGCCCCGGCGCTGGTCGCCGAGCTCCTGCTTGTCACCGCCGACCCCGCGGTTGCCGAGGACGACGGCTACGTCCTGCACCTGTATGCGATGCTGCTCCTCGCCGCCTGGCGCGACACCCGCGCCTACCGCCCGCTGGCCCAGCTCGGCCACCTGGGCGACGACGCCGTCGACCGCATCTTCGGGCAGCTCGCCCACGCCAGCTACGGCCGCGCGCTGGCCTCGGTGTGCGACGGCGACATCGCCCCGCTCACCGCCCTCGCCGACGATGCCGACGCCAGCGCCTGGAGCCGCTGCGCCGCCCTCGAGGCGCTCACCCTGGCCGCCCTCGAAGGGCGCGCCCCGCTCGCCCCGGTGGCCGACTTCATCGCCGATTTCGGCGCCCGCCAGGCCGAAGCCCTGCGCGGCCAGCCCGACGCCGGCGCCGACATCCAGCTCCTCGACCTGGTCGTCGTGCACCTCGCCGACCTGGGCGCCACCGACCACCTCCCGGCCATCCGCAGCTGGTTCGCCAGCGGCCTCGTCGACGACAGCTTCGCCGACCCCGCCGACATCGAGACCGACATCGCCCGTCCCGCCGCCGAACGCCTCGCCGCGCTGCGTCGAACCGGCGGCCTGATCGACGACGTCGCCCGCGAAACCGCCGACTGGCCGGCCCTCTTCCATCTGCCGCCGGTGCAGCTGCCGCCGATCCCGCTCGGCGCCCTGCGCGAACCCGTGCGGCGCGACGAAGCCAAGGTCGGCCGCAACGACCCGTGCCCCTGCGGCAGCGGCCGCAAGTACAAGAAATGCCACGGCGCCACCTGACGCCGCCTCGCCGCCGTCATCGGGCCGACCCACCCGGTCGGCTATCATGACGCCCTCGTTCGCCCCCGGAAGCCCGCCATGACCGACACCCCCGCCGCCAACGACACCACCGCCAGCCTGGACGACTTCGAGGCCCGCGTCCTCGCCGTCCTGATCGAAAAATCCTTCGTCACCCCCGACACCTACCCGCTGTCGGTCAATGCGCTCGTCACCGGCTGCAACCAGCTCACCGGCCGCGAACCGGTCATGAGCCTGTCCGAATCCACCGTCCTCGCCGCGCTCGACCGCCTCGCCGAGCGCGGCCTGGTCAGCCAACGCCACCAGGCCGGCGCCCGCGTCTCCAAGTGGGAACACCAGATCCGCCTGCGCTACTCCCTCACCCCGCCGATGCAGGCCGTGCTCGCCATCCTGATGCTGCGCGGCCCCCAGACGGTGGGCGAGATCCGCGCCCGCTGCGAGCGCATGCACGCCTTCGCCAGCCCGGCCGAGGTCGAGGATGTGCTCGAACGCCTCGACGACAAGCAGCTCGCCATGGCCCTGCCCAAGGCCCCCGGCACCAAGGAAGCCCGCTACGCCCACCTGATGTGCGGCGAGGCGGCCATTCCCCAGCACGCCTTCGACGCCGACACCGGCGCCAGCGCCCCGCGCGGCAGCCGCGTCGGCGAACTCGAGGAAGAAGTCCGTCGCCTGCGCCAGCAGCTCGACTGGCTCACCGGCGAGTTCGAAGCCTTCCGCAAGCAATTCCAGTAATCCCGCAGCCCGACCGCACGCCCCATGCTCGTCCATCCCCAGTTCGATCCCGTCGCCATCGCCGTCGGCCCCCTGGCCGTGCGCTGGTACGGCCTGATGTACCTCGCCGCCTTCATCCTCTTCGTCGTCCTCGGACGCCTGCACGCCCGGCGCCGCCCCGACCTGGGCTGGGACGCCCAGCAGATCGACGACCTGCTGTTCTACGGCGTGCTCGGCGTCATCCTCGGCGGCCGCCTCGGCTACGTGCTGTTCTACAAACCCGCCTACTACCTCGCCCACCCGGCCGAGATCATCGCCGTCTGGCAGGGCGGCATGGCCTTCCACGGCGGCTTCCTCGGCGTGCTGGTGGCCATGTGGCTGTTCGGGCGCAAGACGCGGCGTCCGTGGCTCGCCGTCACCGATTTCATCGCCCCGCTGGTGCCCCTGGGCCTGGCCGCCGGGCGCCTCGGCAACTTCATCAACGGCGAACTCGTCGGCCGCGTCACCGACGTGCCGTGGGCGATGATCTTCCCGCAGGTGGACGGCCTGCCGCGCCACCCCTCGCAGCTCTACCAGTTCGCCCTCGAAGGCGTGTGCCTGTTCTTCCTGCTGTGGTGGTTCAGCGCGAAGCCACGCCCGCGCGGGCTGGTTTCGGCGGTATTCCTGATCGGCTACGGCGCCTTCCGCTTCATCGCCGAGTTCGGTCGCCAGCCCGACGACTTCCTCGGCCTGCTCACCTTCGGTCTGTCGATGGGCCAGTGGCTGTCGCTGCCGATGATCCTCGCCGGCGTCGCGATGGCCGTCTGGTCGGTCCGTCGCGCGCGCTGAGCCCCCCTCAACCGCAACCCGGAGAGCCCCCATGTCCGCCCTGTTCCAGCCCCTGCAAGCCGGCGCCCTGCTGCTGCCCAACCGCATCCTGATGGCGCCGCTCACCCGTTGCCGCGCCAGCACAGACCACGTGCCCGGCGCGCTGATGGCCACCCACTACGCCCAGCGCGCCAGCGCCGGCCTGCTGATCGCCGAAGCCACCATGGCGATCCCCGGCAACACCGCCTTCTGGTGCGAACCCGGCATCTACGCCGACGCCCAGATCGCCGGCTGGAAGCAGGTGACCGATGCGGTGCACGCCGCCGGCGGACGCATCTTCCTGCAGATCTGGCATGGCGGCCGCGCCTGCCACCCGCTGTTCAACGACGGGGCCCAGCCCGTCGGCCCGAGCCCCATCGCCATCACCAACAGCGAACTGCACACCCCCGACGGCAAGAAACCCTACGTCGTCCCGCGCGAACTGCGCGACGACGAACTGCCGGCCATCGTCGCCGGCTTCCGCCAGGCCGCCGCCAACGCCCGGACCGCCGGCTTCGACGGCGTCGAGGTGCACGGCGCCAACGGCTACCTCCTCGACGAATTCCTGCGCGACGGCGCCAACCAGCGCAGCGGCCCCTACGGCGGCCCCATCGCGCACCGCGCACGCCTGCTGCTCGAAGTTCTCGACGCCGTCTGCGCCGAACTCGGCAGCGACCGCGTCGGCCTGCGCCTCTCGCCGCTCAACAGCTTCAACAGCATGATCGACAGCGACCCGGTCGGCCTCGTGCGCTGGCTCGCCCCACGCCTCAACGACTACCGCCTGGCCTATCTGCACGTGATGCGCGCCGACTTCTTCGGCCAGCAGCAGGGCGACGTGCTGACCCCGGTCCGCGAACTGTACAAGGGCGTGCTGATCGGCAACATGGGCTACACCCCGGCGGAAGCCGCGAGCGCCATCGAAAGCGGCCAGCTCGACGCCGTCGCCTTCGGCGTGCCCTTCCTCGCCAACCCCGACCTGCCCGCCCGCATCAAGGCCGGCGCGCCGCTCAACGCCCCCGACCCGAGCACGTTCTACACCCCCGGCCCGGCCGGCTACACCGACTACCCCTTCATGCACTGACGCAGCGGGCCGGGCGCCCACCGCCCGGCCGCCTCACCGCAGCAGCCACAGCACCGCCATGCCGGCCACAAAGGGCAACCACGGGTTCTTCGACAGCCGGCTCGCCAGCACCGCCGCGATCGCCGCGCCCAGCTTGGGGTTGAACACCTCCACCGTGCCCGCCACCAGCACCACGTCGGGCACCACGATCGCCGCCAGCGCCGCGGCCGGCGCATAGCGCAGCGCCTTCAGCAGCGTCTCGGGCAGGCTCGCGCGCTCGCCCAGCACGATGAAGCTCGCGCGCGGCAAGGTCGTCGCCAGTGCGCCGATCAGCACGAAGGTCAGCCACAGCATCCCGTCCTCGCTCATCGCACCGCCCTCCGCGCCTGCCAGTGCTCGGCCGCGAAGCCCGCCGCGATGCCGCCGACGATCGCCGCCATCACCCCCAGCCGCAGCGGCATCCCGCGCAGCAGCACCGCCAGCGTTCCGCCGGTCGCGGCCGCCAGCAGCATCGGACGCAGCTTGGCCATCGGCACCAGCAGCACGATCAGCGCGATGCTGGCCATGAACTCCAGCGACCAGTTGCGCGGAATCGACCCCGCCGCCAGCACCCCGACCAGGGTCGCGCTCTGCCACACCAGCGCGCACCACAACGACGGCGCCAGGTAGTAGCCGAGCCGCCACTGGGGATCGGGCTCGCTGCGCAGGCGCTCCAGGGTCGTCGCAAAGACCCCGTCGGTCAGCACGTAGCCGCACAGCCAGCGCTGCGCCAGCGTCCCGCCGGCCAGCGGCCGGGCCAGCGCCGCGCTGAAGATCACGAAACGCAGATTCACCACCAGCGCGGTCGCCACGATCAGCCACAGAGGCGCGCCGGCCACGATCAGCGGCAGCGTGCCGAGCTGGGCGGTGGCGCCGAACACGATCAGGCTCATGCCCATCGCCTGCGCGGTGGAAAAGCCCGCCCCCACCATCGCCAGCCCGGTGACCAGGGCCCACGGCACGATGCCCACCGACACCGGCAGGCAAACCCGGAAGCCCTCGCGGGCGCCGGCACGAAAACTTGGCGACATGCGCGCTCCTCACGCTGTGGAGCGCCGAACTTAGCACGCCCGCCGGCACCGCGGGCGCCCGGCGAGAAAGCCCGCCAACCCGGGCCAAACCCGCCTAAAATCCGTCGTCCATGACAGCGGCGCACAGACGCCGCCCATCCAACCCCACCCGGAAGCGCTACCGTGCCCACCGCCTCCCTGCCACGTCTGCTGGCGTCCCTGGCGCTCGTCGCCGGCTCCGCCCTCGCCCAGGCCGGCGAACCGCTTCCGGACTGCAGCCGCCCGCGCACCCTGGCCCTGCACGAACACGGCCTGCTCTACGACCGCCAGACCGGCGAAGGCATCGACAAGGACATCGCCGACGAACTGAGCCGCCGCAGCGGCTGCCGGCTCAACCTCGTCGTGATGCCGCGGGCGCGGATCTGGCAGCTCATCGAGAGCGGCGGCCTCGATTTCAGCCTGTCCGGCATCAGCAACCCCCAGCGCGAACAGTTCGCCGCCTTCGCCTGGTACTTCTCCAACCCGTATTACCTGCTGGTACGTCGCGACAGCGGCATCCAGCGGGTGGACGACTTTGCCCGCAACCCCGCCCTGCGCCTCGGGGCGATCCGCGGCTTTCGCTACAGCCCCCGCGCCAACCGGATGGTCGACACCCTCGATGCCGACCTGCGGGTAAGCTACGCCACCGGCCTCGCGCCGCTCTACGAAACCCTGCTCGCCAACCGGATCCAGGGCATGATCATCGAACCCTTCGACTACCCGGCCCTCGAAAGCGCCCGCATCCGCGAGCAGACCACCATTTTGGCGTTCGACGACCCGGCGGTGCCCCACGGCCTGATCATGTCGCGGCAGGCCGTATCGGCCACCGAGCAGCAGCGCTGGCGCGCGCTGGTGGCGCAGATGCGCGCCGACGGCACCGTCGAGCGGATCTTCGACAAGTACTTCAAGCCCGAGCTGAGCCGGGCCATGACGCGATTTTGAAGCACCCGATCCGCCTCCCCCCCCTGCTGCTGCCAACCGCCGTCGGCCTCTTCTCGCTGGCCGTCACCGGCTGGCTGTGGCGGCACGAGCAGACCAGCCTCGACGCCAAGCTGCGCGCCGACTTCGATTTCAGCGTCCGCCACACCGTCAGCCGCATCGAGCAGCGCATCGCCACCTACGAACAGATGCTGCGCGGCGCCCGCGGCCTGTTCGACGCCTCCGACGACGTCCGCCCGGCCGACTTCCAGCGCTTCGTCGATGCGCTGACCGGCGGCGCCGAGTTCTCCGGCCTGCAGGCGGTGGTGTTCACCCGCTGGCAGGGCGACACCGCCCCGGTCACTTACGTCGCGCCCGACAGCCCGCGCAACCGCCGCGCCCTCGGCCGCGATCTCTTCGCCGACCTGCCGCGCCGTACCGCCATGCTGCAGGCGCGGGACTCCGGCGAGATCGCCATCACCCCGCGCATCGCGCTGCTGATGGACCAACCGGCCACCGCGCCCTCCTTCGCCATCTACCTCGCCCTCTACGACCGCGCCAACGGGCTCGACACCCCCGCCGAGCGGCGCGCCCACCTGCGCGGCTGGGTGCACATCGCCTTCCGCCTGCGCGACCTGATGGCCAGCCTCTACGGCGAGAGCACGCCGGGGATCGCCGTCTCGATCTACGACGACGTCGCGGCAACGCCCGCCAGCCTCATCTTCGAATCCCCGCCCGAGGCCGACGCGGACGCCCCGCCGCGCTTCTCGACCATCGAGTACATCGGTTTCCCCCAGCACAACTGGGCCCTGCACATCCGCACCACGCCGGCCTTCGAGGAGCGCCACAGCCGCAGCCCGGCGCGCGTCATCGCGATTGCCGGCGGCATCGGCAGCCTGCTGCTCGCGCTGTTCACCTGGCAGCTCGTCACCGGGCGCGACCGCGCCGACGCCCGCGCCCGCGCCATGACCCGCGAACTGCGCGAGAGCGAGGAGCGCATGCGCCACATGGCCCAGCACGACCCGCTCACCCAGTTGCCCAACCGCGCCCTGTTCTCCGACCGCCTGCAGGCCGCCCTCGCCCTGGCCCGGCGCGACCGTCACGGCGCCGCGCTGATGTTCGTCGATCTCGACCGCTTCAAGTCGGTGAACGACCGCCACGGCCACGCCGTCGGCGACCAGCTGCTGATCGCCGCCACCACCCGCATGCGCGACTGCCTGCGCGAGTCCGACACCCTGGCCCGCCTGGGCGGCGACGAATTCGTCGTCCTGCTGCCCCACATCGAACAACCCGACGACGCCGAGCGGGTCGCCAGCCGCATCCGCAGCGCCCTCGCCCAACCCTTCGCGCTCGACGGACTACGCCTCGAGATTTCCGCCTCGATCGGCATCGGCCTGTTCCCCGAACACGGCCAGGACGACATCGCCCTCATGAAGAGCGCCGACGACGCCATGTACCGCGCCAAGGACATCGGGCGCGACCGCCTCGTCTTCGCAGGGCGGACGCCATGAACAGCGGCGCCTTCCACCTCCCCGCCTACTTCGACTACCTCGCCACCTTCGCCTGGGCGCTGTCGGGGGCCATCGTCGGGCTGCGCAAGCGCTTCGACATCGTCGGCGTGTTCGTCCTCGCCCTGCTCACCTCGATGGGCGGCAGCATCCTGCGCGACGGCGTGTTCCTGCAACGCCCGCCGCCGGTGCTCACCGGCCAGCTCTACCTGCCGCTGATCCTCGCCGCCACCTTCATCACCGCCGCGCTGCGGGCCCGCATCGCCCACCTCAAGGTGGTGGACCAGCTCGTCGCCGCCATCGACGCCATCGGCACGCCCGCCTTCGCGGTGGTCGGGATGCAGCTCGCCCTGGGCGCCGGCGTCCCGCTGCCCGGCGTGATTCTCGTCGGCGCGGTCAGCGGCGTCGGCGGCGGCGTGCTGCGCGACCTCATCGTGCGCGACATCCCGTTCATCCTCCAGCCCGGCCAGTTCTCGGCACTCGTCGTGCTGCTCGCCTGCGTCGCGTTCCTCAGCTTCACCCTGGGCCTGCAGCTGCCCACCGAAGCCAGCGCCTGGAGCACCATCGCCCTCTCGTTCGTCGTGCGGATGCTCACCATCCGCTACAACTGGCGCACCCGCGCGCTGATGGGCGAATGACCCGGCCGGACCGAACTCCGCCGGCCCGCGCCGGTCGGAAAGCCTGGGGCCCGCATCCGGCGGGCACTCACCCAACCGAGGAGCCACCATGTCCGGAATCCCCGCCGTCACCGCCGTCCTGCACGACACCCCGTACCTCGTCACCCTGTCCGACGACCTCGGCCACCGCTGGAGCGCCGACGAACCGCCCGACGTCGGCGGCGGCAACACCGGCCCGGCCCCCGACCGGCTGATCCTCGGCGGCCTCGGCGCGTGCACCGCGATCACCATCCAGATGGTCGCCGCGCGCAAGCAGATGCCGCTCACCGGCGTGCGCGTCGAACTCGCGCTCAATCCCGCCGGCAAACCCGAAACCGGCAACGACATCGTGCGTCGGGTCTTCCTCGAAGGTGAGCTCGACGACGCCCAGCGCGCCCAGCTCCTGAAGATCGCCAACGCCTGCCCGATGCACAAGCTGCTCACCGGCGAAGTGCGCATCCACACCGACCTGGGCTAAACCCATGCGCCCCCTCGAACGCATCGCCCCGCGCGCCGCCGACCTGGGCGACGGCCTCGTCGTCCGCCGCGTGCTGCCCACCCGCCAGCGCCGCATGGTCGGCGCCTGGTGCTTCCTCGACCACGCCGGCCCGATCGACTTCGCCCCCGGCGGCGGCATGCACGTGGCCGCCCATCCCCACACCTGCCTGCAAACCTTCACCTGGCTGATCGAGGGCGAAGTGCTGCACCGGGACAGCCTCGGCAACGAACAGGTGATCCGCCCCGGCCAGGTCAACCTGATGACCGCCGGCCACGGCATCGTGCACACCGAGGACTCGCTTCCCGACGCCCGCCGCCTGCACGCCGCCCAGCTGTGGATCGCCCTGCCGCCCGCGCTCGCCGACTGCCCGCCGGACTTCGCCCACTACCCGACGCTGCCGCGCTGGCACGACGGCGGCTGCACCTTCACCCTGCTCGCCGGGCAGTTCGGCGCCAAGATTTCTCCCGCCCGGGTGCACACCCCGCTCATCGGTCTGGACATCCACGCGCCCCCGGACACGCCTTTCCTGGAACCGGGCACCACCCTGCCCCTCAGGCCCGGCTTCGAGTACGGCCTGCTGGTCCTCGAAGGCCATTGCCGGATCGACGACACGGCGTTTGCCACCGACGAATTCGCCTATCTCGCCCCCGGCGCCACGCGCGCGGTGCTGTGGCTCGCGCCGGGCAGCCGGGTGCTGCTGCTGGGCGGCGAACCCTTCGGCGAGCCCGTCACGATGTGGTGGAATTTCGTCGGCCACGGCAAGGACGCCATCGCCCACGCCCAACGCGACTGGGAAGCCGGGGACGCGCGCTTCGGCGCCGTGCCGGGCAGCGACGGCCGGCGCCTCGTCGCCCCGCCGCTGCCGTGGGCCGGTTACGGCCCCGCGGAGGGCTGAGCGCCGCGCCCCGTCAGGGCCGCGCCGATGGCCTGGCCACCGCGCACCACGCCGCGTAGCCGCCGTCCAGCGGCCGCACCGAGCGGTAGCCCGCATCGCGCAGGCGCACTGCCGCCTGGATCGCCCCGGCATCCTCGGGGCAGGCGCAGAGGGTCACGATGGGCGCGGCCTTGGGCCAGTCGCCCACCGCGTCGGCGAGACGATCATGCTCGGCCACCCGGGCGCCGGGGATCGGTCCGAGCTCGGCCACCATCGACGCCCCGCGCAAATCCAGCAGCAACGGCGGCGCATCCGAATCGAGGGCGGCGAGGAGTTCCGCCGCGCTGATGCGCGGCACCGCGCCCAGGCGCCGGAAGCGGTATTTCTGCCACAGCTTCCAGCCCAGCCACAGGCCCGCCAACGCCACCAGCCAGAGCGCCGCCCGACCAGCGTGCGCCTCCAGCGCGGCGATCAGCGCCAGCACCGCGTCCTGGGCCAGCCAGCCGACGCCCAGGGCGAGCCCGGCCCACAGGCCGGCCCCCGCGCCGGCCGCCGCCAGAAAGCCCGCCGGCGCCATGCGCAGCGCCCCGGCGATCGGCGGCGCGACGGTCGAAAAGCCCGGCACGAACTTCGCCACCACCAGCGACGAAACGCCCCAGCGGATGAAGTGCGCCTCGGTCTGGCTGACGCACGACGCCGGGTTGATCGACAACCGGCACAGCCCCGCCAGCACCCGGTAGCCGAAGCGCCGCCCGGCCGCGTACCACAGCGCGTCGGCGATCACCGAGGCGACGATCGCGGCGGCCAGCACCCGCGCCAGCGGCCCCGGCGCGGCGAGCAGGCTGCCGGCGATCAGCAGCGTCGGCACCGCCGGCACCGGCAGGCCGATCTGCTGCAGCAGCACGTTGACGAACACGACGGTGACGGCGTCCCGCTGCAGGGTGTGCTGAAGATGAGCGATGTCCATGGCGCAAGCATCGCACGGGGCGGGCGCCCCCGCAGCTACGGAAAACCCGCGCCTCAGCCGCGCTTGCCCACCAGCACCACCCCGGCCACCACCAGGGTGCCGCCGAGCAGCTGGAACAACCCGATCGGCTCGGCGAGGATCAGCCAGCCCAGGAACAAGGTCACCACCGGGCCGAGGGTGCCGATCAGCGACACCGGCCCCGCGCCCAGGCGGCGGATCGCCTCGGACACCATCCACACCGGCAGCACCGTCGAGAACAAGGCCATCGCCGCCGCCAGCCCCAGCACCGGCGCGGGCTGCACCAGCAGGCCCAGCGGCCGGGTCAGGGCGAAGTGGCCCAGACACAGCAGACAGGCGATGGCGCTGGCCCAGGCGGTCACCCGGGCCGCGCCGAGGCGCCCCACCGCCTGGCCATTGCCCATCAGGTAGAGCGCGTACGAAACCGCGCTACCAAACACCAGCGCCCCCCCGACCCACACGTTGTGGGCGTTGCCGGCCACCCCGGCGATGTCCAGGTCGTGGGCCACCGCCAGCGCGATGCCGGCATAGCACAAGCCGATGCAAGCCAGCGCCCGGCGGGTGATCGGCTTGCCCAGGAACAGCGCCGAGAACACCACCACCAGCGTCGGGTAGGCGAACAGGATCAGCCGCTCGAGCGCCGCCGAGATGTACTGCAGACCGAGGAAGTCCAGATAGCTGGCGAGGTAGTAGCCGGTGAGGCCGAGGCCGAACATCAGCCCCACGTCCCGCGCGGCCAGCGGCGCGTGTCGCTGGCGCCGCCCATCGATCCAGCCCAGCGCCAGGAAGAACGGCAGCGACAGGCCCATGCGCAGGGCGAGCAGGGTCACGGCATCGACGCCGTAGGGGTAGGCCAGCTTGATGAGGATGGCCTTGAACGAGAAGCCCACCGCGCCGAGCAGGGCGAAGAGCAGCCCGAGGCGGTGGCCGGACGGGGTCATGGAGAGCGGATGCGACGAAAGGACGGGGCCTGAGTGTAGCGCGCCGCCTCCTTCCTGGGCGACGCCGACGGGCTCAGCCCACCGTCGGCGGCGCCGTGCCGGCCCCCGCCACCGCCAACGGGGCGACGCGCGGCAGATCGAGCACGAAGCGCGTACCGACGCCCGGCTCGCTGTGCACCGCGATGCTGCCGCCGAGCACCTGGACCACCAGATTGTGGGCGATGTGCAGGCCCAGACCGGTGCCGCCGCGGCCCATCCGGGTCGTCACGAAGGGGTCGAAAACCCGCGGCAGCAGCGTCGGCGCGATTCCGCTGCCGTCGTCGTCGACGCGGATGACGACCCGGTCGTCGGCCGCCGGGTCGACGCCGATGCGGATGTGCCCGTCGCTGCGCCCCTCGAAGGCATGGGTGACGGCGTTGCTGACCAGATTGGTGAGCACCTGGCCGAGGGGGCCGGGATAGCTTTCGAGGTGGATGCCCGGCGGCAGCGACACCTCGATGGTGGCGCCGCTCTTCTTGAGGAGCGGGCGCAGGGTGAGGACGATCTCGCTGGTCAGCTCGTCCAGATCGAAGCCGCGCCGCTGGGAGCTGGTCTGGTCCGCCGCCACCTGCTTGAAGCTCGTCACCAACTCGGCGGCGCGGGCCAGGTTGCGGCCCGCGATGTCGGTGCCGGTATCCACCGCTTCGAGCAACTGGTCGAGCATCGAGCGGCGCAAACCCCCGGCACTCTGGGCCCGGAAGGTAGACAGCGCGCCGCGCACCGACGACACCGCCATCACCCCGTTGCCCAGCGGCGTGTTCAGCTCGTGGGCGATGCCCGCCACCAGCGAACCGAGGGACGCCAGCTTTTCGGCCCGGACCAGTTCGCCGAGGGTGAGCTGCAGGCGCTCGACGGTGGCGGCCAGCTCGGTGTTGGCCTGGTGGAGCTGCTCGGTACGCTTCTCGACGCGCGCCTCCAGCTCGGTGTTGAGCTGGCGGATCTCGCTCTCGATGCGGCGCAGGGCGGTCACGTCGCGTACCACCCAGACGGTGCGCGCCAGCCCGGCGATGCTGACGTTGCGGGTGATGATCGCCGCGAGGAAGCGGTTGCCGTCGCCGCGGCGCAGCAAGGCTTCGGTCTGGGCGATGCCCTGACTGGACAGGCGGGTGTAGAACTCGGCGCGCTCGGCGGGATCGTCCCACAGGGCGATGTCCACCCCGGTGTAGCCCAGCAGCCGGCTCGCCGGCAGGCCAAGGAGCTGGCAGACCGCCTCGTTCACCTTGATGAAGGCGTAATCCCGCTGCGGATCGAGCACCCCGATGCCCACCGGCGAGGCGTCGAAAATGGCCTGCAGTTCCTGCTCCCGGGCCCGCAGCACCTGGTGCATGCGCTCCAGGTCGGCGGACAGGTTGTTGAGCTCGAAGGTGCGCAAACGCGGCCATTCGCCCGGCGCCTCGCCGTCGGCCACCCGCCGGGCGCGCTCGGTGATGGCGTTGATCGGCCGCGCCACGCTGGTCGCCCAGAACGGCGCCAGCAGCACCCCGAGCAGCAGCGAGCCGACCAGCGCCGCCACCCCCAGGTCGACGGCCGGCCCGATGCGCGGGTTGGCGATGCCGCTGGGCGAGCGAACCAGAAAATACCAATCCAGCCCGTGGGAATGGGCCAGCGCCGCGTCGAAACGGCGGCCGTCGAGCACCACCGTACCGATCGGGTCGCGGGTTTCCCGCGCCCGCAGGAACAAGGCCTCGCCCGCCAGGTTGACGGTGCCGACCCGCCCCGGCCGGTCGCTGTCGGCGAGCACCTCGCCACGGCGGTCGAGGATCGACACGCCCTGGGCACCGCTGCCCGAGGCCGCGCGCAAGGTCTTGAGCAGGTAGGCCAGCGGCACCTCGCCGACCAGCACGCCCCTGCCCGCCGGCACGCCGATGCCCACCGTGATCGCCCCCGACACCGGGGAGATGTACTTGTCGCTCCAGGCCGCCTCGCGCCGGCTGCGCACCCGCAGCAAGAGCGGATCGCGGGAGAGATCGTTGCCGACCAGCTGCTCGCGCCGCCCCAGCCCGGCCGAGTGGGCCACCCCCACACGGGCGATGGCGTCGTCGGCGCCCACCTGGTAGATCGCCACGAAGGCGCCGCCCTCGGCCACGGCCTGGTCGAGGGCGGCCTGCACGTCCACGCCCGGCGTGGCGGCCATCAGCGCCGCCAGCATGTCCAGCTGCGCTTCCAGCGCACCGAGGATGACCTCACTGCGATGGGCCAGATCGGTGGCGTCGGCGCTCAGCTCGGCGCGGGTCTCCGCGGTGATCTGCGGCACCCGCACGAAGAACAGCACCGCGCCGATGACCACGAAAGTCACCAGCGAACTGGTGCACAGCAGCCAGATCAGCAGCGTGCGCAGATGCCAGCGGCGCGTCATCGGGTTCATTCCGCCACGAACCGCCCGTCGCGCACCACCATGAAATAGATTGCCCGCTCGGCATCCCCGTTGGCGTCGAACACCACCTGCTGCTGCAGCCCCGGATAGGGCCCGAAGCGCAGCAGGGCGTCCTTCACCGACATGCTCGGCGTGCGCCTGTCGAGGGCTTCGAGCAGCACCGTGGCGGTGTCGTAGCCGAGCACCGCGCCGAAGGCCGGCATCTTGCCGTAACGCAGCTGGTAGGCCTCGCGGAAGGCCGTGAAGCGCGGCGAGGTATCGCCGTGGTCGTAGTTCTGCCCGAGCCGCAGCCCTTCCACCGCCCGCCCGCCCAGTTCGATGAGCTGGCTCGCGCCCGCCCATTCGGCGGCGATCAGCGGCATCTCGGGGGCGAGCTTGCGCACCTGCTGGGCCAGCCGTGCGCTGTCCACCGCGTTGGCGATCAGCACCACCGCGTCGGGACGCGTCGCCACCAGGGGGCGGCACACCGCCTCGTAGCCCACCGAATTCGACTTGAAGGTCTGGGTCGTCAGCACCTTGCCGCCGAGGGCCTCGAAGGTCTTGGAGAACTCCTCCAGCCAACTCTCGGAAAATGCGCGGTTGTCGCCATTGACCGCCACCGCCACCCTTCGCACACCGCTCGTCCAGTAATACTCGGCGTAATGACTGGCGTCCTCGCGGGTCGTCCAGTTGATGCGGAACAGCAGATCGTCCTTGCCGCGGTATTTTGCCGCCGACGCCGTGGGCGAGATCATCAGCACGCCCGCGGGTTCGGTAATGGGCTGGACCACGTCGACCATCGCGCTCGTCATCGGTCCGACGACCACGTCCACCCCGCCCGCAACCAGTTCCTGTACGGATTGCCGCGCCGCCTCGGGGCCCGCGCCCACGTCACGCATCAACACCTCGACAGGGCGGGCCGGCACGCCGCGACGGCGGCTGTCGTCCAGGTCCAGCAGAAAACCGTTACGGGCCGATTCGCCCAGGTCCGACGAGCGGCCACTCAGCTCGGCCACGAAACCGATGCGCAGCGGCGGCGGCGCCCCGCAGCCCGCCAGCGCCAGCACCCCGAGGCAGCCCGCCAGCCAGCGTCGCAGGCGCCTCATGATGCGCACCCCGCCAGCCAGGCGAGGCAGGCCTCCTCTTCCATCGGACGGGCGTAGTGGAAGCCCTGCGCCTCGCTGCAGCCCAGGCGGGCGACCTCTGCGGCCACCTCGGCGGATTCGACCCCTTCGGCCAGCACCGTCAGGCCCAGCTCGCGACCGAGAACAATGATCGTGCGGGCAATACGGGCGCCCTGCTCGCCGCGCTCGAGCCCGCGCATGAAACTGCGGTCGATCTTCAGACGGTCGGCCGGCAGGCGCTCCAGGTAGGACAGCGACGAGTAGCCGGTGCCGAAATCGTCGATGGCCACCGTCACGCCCATCTCGCGCAGCGCGCGCAGATGCTCGGCCGCCGGCTCGAGGCCGCCGACCGCCACCGACTCGGTGACTTCCACCTCCAGCGCCGAGGCCACGCAGCCCGTCTCGGCCAGCGCCTCGCGCACCTGGGCCAGAAAATCCGGCTGGCGGAGCTGGATCGGCGAAACATTGACCGCCATCCGCAGCGCCGGATGCCCCGCCGCGCGAAAACGCTGCAACGCCAGCAGCGCCGCCTGCAGCAACCAGCTGCCCATCCCGACGATCAAGCCCGACTGCTCGGCGATGGGAATGAAATCGTCCGGCGGCACCTCTGGCCTATCTTCCCGTCGCCAGCGCAGCAACGCCTCCACGCCGGTGACCCGGCCGGTGGCGAGCGCCACCTGCGGCTGATAGACCAGCGACAGGCGCGACTGATCGAACGCCAGGCGCAGGTCGCGCAGCAACTGGGCACGCTCCCGCGCCTCGGCCCCCAGCGCCGGCGAGAAGCACACGGTCTGGGCCAGGCCCTGCGCCTTGGCCCGCTTGAGGGCGAGGTAGCTGTCCTTCAGGTACTCGATGCCCGAGCGCCGATCGCCCTGCAGCGCCACCAGCCCGACGCACACCGAAACCGGGTGATGCACCGCCTCGATCAGCATCGGCGCCCGGAAGCAGCCCTGGATCGCCGGCCCATTGACCGTTTCCGCCGGCCCCAGCACCGCAAAGGCGTCGCCCGCCAGCCGCGCGACGAACACCCCGCCGGGCAGCTCGGCCAGGCGCTGGGCCGTGAGGCGCAGCAAGGCATCGCCGTAGTCGTGGCCCAGCACGTCGTTGGCCGACGCGAACTGGTCCACGTCGACGATGGCCAGCGCCTGCGCCATGCCATCGTGCCGGGCGAGGCAGGCATTGATCTCGCACACCAGCGCGGTGCGGTTGGGCAGGCCCATCTGGCGGTCGACGAAGGCGTCCCGGCGCAGCTCGGCCACCAGGTCGACGTTCTTGGCGCACAGGGCGATGTTGGTGCAGAAGACTTCGAGCAGCTCCTGGTCCACCGCACGGATCGGCCTCGCCGAATCGATGAACGCGGCGAAGCCTTCGTCCGCCGTCTTGCGGAAATACAGCGCCATGCTGCGCGGATGCACCAGGTTGCGACGCCCCTGCAGCGCGTCGGTCAGCTGGGCGGCGATCCACGGATCTTCGATCTCCGACAGGCGGCGCTGGATCAGGTGGCGGAAGTGCCCCGCCGCGGCGATGACCCGGAAACGCGGCTCGCCGTCGCCGGCCGGGCCGTCCTCGGCGGCGGCGCACACCAGCCCTTCGGGCTCGACCCCGAGCAGGCCGGCGATCTGGGTGATGACGCCCTCCGCGAACGCCTGCAGCCCCTGGTCGGCGATGAACTGGTTGCTCGCCGCGACGATCTTCTCGAGGCCGGCACGGGTCGCCTCGAGCCGCAGCAGCTGATCGTAGGCGCGGATCGCCGAGGTAAGGGTGGCGAACAGCTTGGCCTGGGTCAGCTCGCCCTTGGTCTTGTAGTCGTTGATGTCGTAGCGGGTGATCGTCTCGCATTCCGGCGCATGGCCGGGCTGGCCGGTGCGCAGGATGATGCGGGTGTTGGTCACGCGCAGGTCGTTGCGGATCGCGTCCACCAGCCGGAGGCCGGCGTCCTCGCTTTCCATCACCACGTCGAGCAGGATCACCGCGACGTTGCCCTGACGACGCAAGGTCTCCAGCGCGTCCGCCGCCGACATCGCGTGGAGCAGCGCCAGCGGACGCCCGAGGATGCGGATGCCGGCCAGCGCGAAGCTGGTGGTCTCGTGCACATCGCGGTCGTCGTCGACGACCAGGATGCGCCACGGCGGCAGGAAAGCCGCCTCCGGCTCGGGGCCCTCTTCGTCCAGGAATACCAGGGGGTCGTCCGGCTGGCTCATTGCGCGTCTCCGTCGATGATCGTCGTCTTCGACAACCTTAACGGCAGGCTCGCCCCTTTCCGCAGGGGAAAACCGCGTCAGACGCACCTATCGCCGAGGCACCTTGGCGCCGGCACGCGCCGCGCGCCGCCCCCGTCGGACGACGCTCAGTGGTGATGCTCCATCGGCGCCGGCGCGGTCAGCTCGCGCACCTCGGCCTTCACCTCGACGGTCTCGACCTTCTTGTCCTTGCCCTCGACCTTCAGCGTGATCGGCACGATCTCGCCTTTGGCCAGCGGCTTCTTCAGGTCGATCAGCATCACGTGATAGCTGCCGGGCTTGAGTTCCAGCGGCTGGCCGGGCAGCACCTCGACACGCGGTACCGCGCGCATCTTCATCACGTTGTCGGCCATCACCATCTCGTGGATCTCGACCACGTTGGCGGCCGGGCTGGCCACGCCGACCAGGGTTACCCCGCTCTTGCTGCTGAGCTTCATGAAGGCGCCGGTGGCCTTTTGGGCCGCGACGGTGCCTCGCACCCACGGGTTCGCGACTTCCAGGTCGGCAGCCACGGCCGACACGGCAAACAGGCCGGCCATGGCGAGGCCGGCGGCGGGGCGGATCAGGGACGAAAGCTTCACGGACGACTCCTCGGATTGGACGGGTGGAGCTTAACGCGGGCGGCACCGCCGCGGCGGCAACGGCCGCGCTGCTGCGACCTTTTGCCGCATAATTGTCGGGATGTTGCGGTCCGGGGACGCGCTTACATCGGCTTACAAGACATCCGGCACCCCGGCGCCGGCCCGGCGATCATACGACGGTCACTCACCTTCGCCGGAGCGCGTCGCCATGTTCAAGAAACTGTCCGCCCTGTATGCCCTGGTCCGCAAGGACGTGCGCATCCTCTGGTACGCGCTGCGCCACCCGGCACGGCCGGGCTGGCTGCTGCCGGCGGTGGTGGGGCTCGGGCTGTACCTGCTCTCGCCGATCGACCTGATCCCCGACCTGCTGCCGGGCATCGGGCTGGTGGACGACCTGGTGCTGATCCCCCTGGTGATCGCGTGGCTGGTGAGCCGCCTGCCCGCAGAACTGCGGCGCGGCGCTGCCGACGCGGCGCGAACCCTCGACGCGGTCCCGGTGCGCAGCCGCGCCGGACGCGGTTGAAGCGACGCGCCTACGACCAGGTGACGGTAGCCGCCAGCAGGTAGCCGGCGCCGTAAACCGTCTTGATGAGCTTGGCGTGCTGGGGGTTTTCCTCGAAGCGCCGACGCAGGCGCGAGATGCGCAGGTCGATGCTGCGGTCGAGCGCCGACACGTCCCGCCCGTCTAGGAGCTGTTCGCGGGTCAGGATGTGGTTGGGATGGGCAAGCAGCACGCCCAGCAACTGCGCCTCGGCGGTACTGAGGGTTTCCGCCTGCCCGCCGGGGCTGGTCAAGGTGTTGCTGCCGGGCTCGAAGCGCCAGCCCGCGAACTCCGCGACGCGCAGGGTCGGGTCGGCCGGCATCGCGACCTGGCCCGGGTAGCGGCGCAGGATGCTGCGCACCCGGGCGATCAGCTCGCGCGGCTCGAAGGGCTTCACCACGTAGTCGTCGGCGCCGAGTTCGAGGCCCATCACCCGGTCGTGGGTGTCGGCACGCCCGGTGACGACGAGCAGGCCGCAGGTGTGCTTGCCGCGCAACTGCTGCAGCACGGTCATGCCGTCCATGTCGGGCAGGCCCAGGTCGAGCACGACCAGGTCGGGCACCTGGTGGCGCAGGCCGTGGAAGAAGGCCTCGGCGGTGCGGAACAGCTCGGCGCGATAGCTGAATTTTTCGAGGGTGTCGGCAATCAGGCGGGCGATCGCCGCCTCGTCCTCGACAACGTAGATCAGCTCGGGTTTGCGGGTGTGGGCCATCACAGCTACGAAGCTTGGCTCAAGCGGCCAGCGGACGCAAGGCGGCGAGCAGCTTGTCCCGCGAGAAAGGTTTGGCGAGGAGCGGCAGATCGGCGTCCATGCCCAGTTCGTGCTGGGATTCGGCGAAACCGCTCATCAGCACGACTGGCAGATCGGGGCGAAACCGCCGCACGAAACGCGCCAGCGCCCGCCCGTCCATCGCCCCGGGCATCACCACGTCGGAGATCACCAGCGCGATGGCCGGAATGTTCTCGACCATGTCGGCCGCCTCGGCCCCATTCTCGGCCTCGACCACCGCACAGCCCAGTTCGGAGAGCTGCATCCGCACCACGGTGCGCACATCCACGTCGTCCTCGGCGAGCAGGACGAGCTTGCCGGCGAGGTCGGTCTCGTCCACCTCGGCGCCGAGGGGCACGGCTTCGGTCTGTTCGGGCTCCGCGACGCTGGGCAGCAGCAGCGCCACCGTGGTGCCGCGGGCCTGGCGGCTGCGGATGCGCACGCCGCCGCCCGACTGCTTGACGAAGCCGTACACCATCGACATGCCCAGCCCACTGCCCATGCCGAACTGCTTGGTGGTAAAGAAGGGCTCGAAGACCCGCGCCAGGGTGCTGCCGTCCATGCCCATGCCGTTGTCGGTGACGGCGATCTGGACGTAATCGCCCGGCGGCACCTCCAGATCGGCCGCGGCATGTACGTTGAGGTGCTCCAGCGACGACTCGATGCGCAACTCGCCGCCGTTGGGCATCGCGTCGCGGGCGTTGAGCGCCATGTTGAGCAGCGCGTTCTCCAACTGGTGGGCATCGACCATCGCCACCAGGCAGGGCTCGCGGCTGGCGGTGCTCACCGCGATGGTGCCCGGCAGCGAGCGGCGGATCAGCTTCGACATGCCCAGGATCAGCTCGTTCACCTCCACCGGGCGCGGCTCCAGCGGCTGGCGGCGGGCAAAGCCGAGCAACCGGCGGATCAGCTCGGCGCCCCGGTTGGCGGCCTGCATCGCGGGCTCGACGAAGTTCTCGGTGAGCGGATCGTTGGGGTGGTTCTCCTTCAGCGCGACGAGGTTGCCGATCACCACCGTCAGCATGTTGTTGAAGTCGTGGGCGAGCCCGCCGGTGAGCTGTCCGATGGCCTCCATCTTCTGGGCCTGGGCCAGGGCCAGCGCGATGCGACGGCTCTCGGTGACATCCACCGAGTGCACGTAGCAGCCGATCACGCTGCCCTCGGCGACATCCGGCACCAGCGTGCTGCGGGCGAACACCGGTGTGCCGTCGCGGCCGGTCATCGAATATTCGTAGGTCACCCGCTCGCCAGCCAGGGCGCGCTCCACGTGGGGCGAGACAATGCCCCACACCTCCTGCCCGACGATCTCGCGGATCTGCCGGCCTTCGATCTCCGGCGTGGACCAGCCAAACCATTCGGCGTAGCCCTTGTTGGCGTAGCGGTAGATCCCGCCACGGTCGAAATAGGCCACCGCGGCGGGAATCGCGTCGGTGATCTCGCGCAGGCGCTGCTCGCTGCGGCGCAGCGCGCCAGTGATCGCCTTGTTCGACTCGATCGCCGCGGTGAGCTCGGCGTTGGCGCGGGTCAGCGCGTCGGTGCGCAGCCGGATGTGCTCCTCGAGCTCGGCTTGATGGCGGGCGATCTGGGCCTGGCTGTGGCGCTGGCCGGTGATGTCGGTATAGACGGTGATGAACCCCTGGTAGGGCAGCGGAAACCCGCGGATCGACAGGATCTGCCCGTTGGGCCGCACTCGCTCGGTGACGTGGGGCTGGAAGCTGCGCGCCCGCGCCACCCGCTCGGCGACCTGCTGGGCCGGATCGCCCGGGCCGTAGTCGCCGCGCTCGGCGTTGAAGCGGATGAAGTCCTCGAAGCTCACCCCGGGCTTCGCCAGCGATTCGGGAAAATCCAGCAGGCGCAGGAAGGTCGTGTTCCAGGCCACCATCCGCAGTTCGGCGTCGAACACCGTGACGCCCTGGTCGAGCAGGTCGAGCCCGGCGCCCAGCATCTCCCGATAGCGCCGATCGAAGGACGGCGGCGTCTCGGCCGCTGCGCCTTGCGACGCCTCGTTTCGATCCCCGCCCGCTTCCATCTCCTGTCCGCTCATCCGCAGCTCCACTTCCGTCACTTTTTCCGATTCTAGCCAGCGTCCGAACGGACCGCGGGCCCGGACATGATTGAGTACATTTTCACGAAATTTCCGACAAACTTGTCTGCGAACCTTCTCCCCGATCCCCGGCAGTCCGGCCAGGGAAACCAGCGCGTAGCGCGCGAGCACAAGAACGGAGACAGGTTCCCATGAAGATTCTCGTACCCATCAAGCGGGTCGTCGATTACAACGTCAAGATCCGCGTCAAGGCCGACCAGAGCGGCGTCGAGCTGGCCAACGTCAAGATGGCCATGAATCCCTTCGACGAGATCGCCGTTGAAGAAGCCGTGCGCCTGAAGGAAGCCGGCACCGCCACCGAGGTGGTGGCCGTCTCCGCCGGCGTCGCCCAGTGCCAGGAAACCCTGCGCACCGCCATGGCCATCGGCGCCGACCGGGGCATCCTGGTCGAATCCGACGCCGACCTGCAGCCGCTGGCCGTCGCCAAGCTGCTCAAGGCCATCGTGGCCAAGGAACAGCCCAAGCTGGTGATCCTCGGCAAGCAGGCCATCGACGACGACGCCAACCAGACCGGACAGATGCTCGCCGCGCTGCTCGGCTGGCCCCAGGCCACCTTCGCCTCCAAGGTCGAGGTGAGCGGCGACGGCGTGCGCGTGACCCGCGAGATCGACGGTGGCCTCGAAACCCTGGCCCTGCCGCTGCCGGCGGTCATCACCACCGACCTGCGCCTGAACGAGCCGCGCTACGCCACGCTGCCCAACATCATGAAGGCCAAGAAGAAGCCGCTCGACACCGTCAAGCCGGCCGATCTGGGCGTCGACGTGGCCCCGCGCCTCACCACCCTCAAGGTCGTCGAGCCCGCCGCCCGCAGCGCCGGCGTCACGGTGGCCGACGTGGCCCAGCTGATCGACAAGCTCAAGAACGAAGCCAAGGTGCTCTAAGCGCCCCGCACTGCGCCCGCGCGCCCTGTAGGGGCGAATTCATTCGCCCGCGGACTTCGACTGACCGACTGAGGGCGAATGCATTCGCCCCTACAAAACCGGAGACACAGAACATGCCCATCCTCGTCATCGCCGAACACGACAACGCCGGCCTCAAGGCCGCCACCCTCAACACCGTTTCCGCCGCCACCAAACTGGGCGCCGACATCGAAGTGCTGGTCGCCGGCAGCAACTGCGGCGCCGCCGCCGACGCCGCCGCCAAGCTGGCCGGCGTCGCCAAGGTCAAGGTGGCCGATGCCGCCGCCTACTTTGATCAGGGCGCCGAGAACCTCGCCGCGCTGCTGGTCGACGTGGTCAAGGCCGGCGGCTACAGCCACGTGCTCGCCCCCGCCACCACCTTCGGCAAGAACGTCCTGCCGCGCGTCGCCGCGCTGCTGGATGTCGCGCAGATTTCCGACATCACCGCCGTCGAATCCTTGGATACCTTCGTGCGTCCGATCTACGCCGGCAACGCGCTGGCCACCGTCAAGTCGGCCGACCCGGTGAAGGTCATCACCGTGCGCACCACCGCCTTCGACGCCGTCGCCGAAGGCGGCAGCGCCGGGGTCGAGGCCGTCGCCGCCGGCCCGGATCTTGCCCAGAGCACGCTGGTCGGCCGCGAGCTCACCAAGTCGGCCCGCCCGGAGCTGGGCGCCGCCAAGATCATCGTCTCGGGCGGCCGTGGCCTGGGCAGCGGCGATGCCTACCGCGCCACCCTCGAACCGCTGGCCGACAAGCTCGGCGCCGC
>NZ_JAYROR010000065.1:0-1666 GCF_041911615.1 Zoogloea sp.
CCGAGGGCGTGGCCGATCTGCCGGACGACACCGGCGGTCAGCGATTTGTCGACGATGCCACGGATATCGTAGGCCTTGAAAATTTCGGCGGGAAGTTGGGTCATGATGTTTGCCTATGACGTTTCATAAAGGAAGAAGTGTAAGAGTCTTTGCGGCAGCCAGTCCAGATTTCCCGGGAAGGTGCCGCTGACGAAGCCGACATGGCCACCGCCGGCCGGTTGTTCGAGGCGCACCTGCGGGCTGACGTCGGCGGCACTCGGCAGGTAGGTGGCGGGCAAAAACGGGTCATTTTTCGGGTTGACCGCAACTGCCGGTATGGCGATCGATTTCAGCCACGGTTTGGCCGAGGCGCGTTGCCAGTAGTCGTCGGCGCCGGCGAAGCCATGCACCGGGGCGGTGACGGCATCGTCGAACTGGTGGAGGTTGATCGCCGCCAGCATGCGCGCCTCGTCGAAGAGACCGGGAAACTGGCGCAGGCGGGCGGCCGAGACGGCTTTCAGCGTCTTCAGGAAATACTGGGTGTAGACGCGATTGAAGCCGCGCGCCAGGTGGTGGCCGCAGGCGGCGAGGTCGAGCGGGGCGCAGAGGGCGGCAACGCCGGTGACCAGTTCGCCGGCCGCCGCGCCGCGCTCGCCCGCCCACTTGAGCAGGGCGTTGCCGCCGAGCGAGACGCCGGCAGCGTGCAGCGGCCGGCCGCCGTGGGCGGTGTGAAGGTGGTGCAGGATCCAGTCGATTTCCTCGGCGTCGCCGGAGTGATAGGCGCGCGGGCGACGGTTGAGTTCACCGGAGCAGCCGCGGAAGTGCGGCAGGGCGAGCCGCCAGCCGGCCTTCCTGCAGGCGTGCGCGGTGCTCAGCGCGTAATGGCTGGCGGAGCTGCCTTCGAGGCCGTGGAAGAGCACGAGCAGGGAAGAGCGTGGCGGGCCGTCGACCCAATCGACATCGATGAAATCGCCGTCCGGCGTATCCCAGCGTTCGCGCCGGAGCTTGATCGGCGCCTGCCGGATCAGCTTCGGCCAGATGGTCTGGGCATGCCCGCCGGGCAGCCAGGCGGGGGCATGGTAGGGTTTCAATGCAGAGTGTGCGGGACGGCCTCGGCCATCGCCTGGTGGCTGTCGTCGGCGGCCGAGGCATGGCGGCTGACCAGGCGCCAGCCGTGGGCGCCGCGGGCATAGGTGTGGGTGACGTGCAGTGGGCCGTGCGGGCTGGGGTCGTCGCCGACGAAGAGGATTTCGGTCAGGTGGTGGATGGCCAGCACCGAGCCCTGCCAGTGGGCGACCGATTCGGCCTGCACGCGAATGCGGGCATTGGAAAAGATGCTGCGCCAGCTTTCGCGGATCGGCACGATGCCGAGCAGGCGGACGCCGGTCGGATGCACGCACAGGGTTTCCTCGTCCTCGGCCCAGAGCTGGATCAGCAGGTCGGCGTCGCCCTTCTGCACGGCCTCGTAGAAGGCCTGTTCGATGTCTTCGGGCGAGGCGTAATTGGCGGGTTTGCTCATGCGTTGCTCCGTTGCAGGCAGGCGGCAAGCACCTGGTCGGGCGAGAGTTTGTTGAGGCAGTCGAGGTGGCCGAGCGGACATTCGCGCTTGAAGCAGGGGCTGCAGTCGAGGTGCAGACTGAGAATGTCCGCCCGCTCCGAAAGCGGCGGCGTGAAGCCGGGCGACGAC
>NZ_JAYROR010000066.1:0-139335 GCF_041911615.1 Zoogloea sp.
CCGGCCCGCCCGCGCATCGTCGACCCCGAGCGCAACTGGTTCCGCGCCCGCGGCGAAGGCAACGCCTATCTGCCCTGGTGGGGCCTGCGCCGCGACGCGGACTGGTCCCGCTACACCCAGGGGTTCTCGGATTGAAGGGGGCGGGCGCTGGGTGCGGAAACCTGCGCTCGGTGGCGCGATACGGCCTCGATACCTGAACACGCCCCCGCAGGCGCGATCTGGCTGCCGCAACCCGGAATCCGCCGGATACCCGATCAGCGCTCCCGCCTGAGTTGACGCACGCAACGTCTTGTCGCGCTTAAGCGGAATCTGAGTGGTTTCGGGTTGGACTTGCAGCCGTCCAGCAAAAACTTGAAAGGCCGTAGGTTTTTGTCGAACGCCTCCAAACAGGACGTGCGGTGTTTCAAGTCAGACTTGGAAAGTGCCCGCTTTGAGTTGAGCGATCGCAAGTTGGTCCTGGAAAAGTTCAAGTCTGCGATTGAAGGTTTCAGGTTTCGGCTCGGCGCGTCCAGGTTTGTGAGCGAATCGCGCCCGCCAGGGCGTGCTCAGTCCCGAGGGGCGAGGAGCTGGGCCAGTTCGACGGCGGAGCGCACGCCCATTTTCTCGAACACCCGCG
This sequence comes from Zoogloea sp., assembly GCF_041911615.1. Taxonomy (GTDB): domain Bacteria; phylum Pseudomonadota; class Gammaproteobacteria; order Burkholderiales; family Rhodocyclaceae; genus Zoogloea. Next base: position 617 of record NZ_JAYROR010000066.1, read on the forward strand.
AGCGGTGTACCTCGACCGTACGCATCGAGATGTTCAGTTCGTCGGCGATCACCTTGTTGAACTTGCCGGCCAGCACCAGCTGCATGACCTCCTGCTCCCGCGGGGTGAGCTGGGCGAGGCGAGTGGCGACGCTGGCCTGTGTTTCCTGGTTGAGCTGGTGTCGCGCGTTGCTGGCGAGGGCGCGGATCACCACATCCACCAGGGCGTTGTCGTCCACCGGTTTTTCGAGGAAGTCGAAGGCGCCTTTCTTGAGGGCGCCGACGGCCATCGGCACGTCGCCGTGGCCGGTGAGGAAGATCACCGGCAGGGTGTTGCCCCGCTCGAGCAGGGCGTCGAAGCATTCGAGACCGCTCATCTCGCGCATCCGGATGTCGAGCACGATGCAGCCCTGCCAGTCGGGCTGCCAGGCGGCGAGAAAGTCCTCGGCCGAGGGCCAGGCGCGGGCCGCCACGTTGCGGGTGCGGAACAACCAGCCGAGGGCGTCGCGGATGGCTTCGTCGTCGTCGACGATGTGGGCGAGGGGTGGGCTCATGGGGCGTGAACGGGGAGCGAGAAGTTGAAAATCGTACCACCGCCGGGGCGGGCCTCGAAGCTGAGGCGGCCGCGGTGCAACTCGGCGATGGAGCGGCAGATGTTGAGGCCCATGCCCATGCCCTCTTCCTTGGTGGTGAAGAAGGGGGCGAAGAGTTTTTCGGCGACTTCAGGCGGGATGCCCTTGCCCCGGTCGGCCACGCTGAAGACGAGCAGGCCATCCTGCTCGCGGGTGACGAGCTGCAGGCGCCGCTCGCCGCGGGGCGTGTCGGCCATGGCGTCCATGCCGTTGCGAATGAGGTTGACCGCCACCTGCTCGATCATCACCGGGTCGGCGAGCACGCCGGGCAGGGGTTCGGTGAGTTCCAGGTCGATGCTCACCCCGCGCCGCACGGCGTCGGGTTCGACCAGGCCGACGGCCTCGCGAATGATGGCGTCCAGATCCACCGTCTCGAACTTGGGTTCGCTGCGCCGCACGAAGGCGTGCACCCGGCGGATGATCTGGCCGGCGCGCTGGGCCTGCTTGCCGATCTTCTGCAGGATGCCGGTGAGTTCGCCCTCGGCGAGCTGGCCGTGCTCGATGAGGTTGAGGCAGCCGGTGTTGTAGCTGGAGATGGCGGCCAGGGGCTGGTTGAGCTCGTGGGCGAGGGTGGAGGCCATCTCGCCCATGGTGACGAGGCGGGCGGTGGCCTGCAGGCGTTCCTGCTGCTGGCGGGCGAGTTCCTGGGTGCGTTTCTGCTCGGTGACGTCCACCATCGAGCCCATCCAGCCGATCTGCCTGCCGTCGGCGTCGATCAGCGGGGCTTCGATCAGCAGCGCGTCGAAGCGCTCGCCGCTGCGGCGCATCAGGCGGATCTCGACGCCCTGGGGCGGCGCGTTGCCGCCGAGGATCATCTGGTGCACCTCGTAGGTGCGGTCGAGGCTTTCGGGGGCCCAGTAGGGCATCGGCGGCACCAGGCCGACGAGTTCTTCGGCACGCCAGCCCACCATCCGGCAGAAGGCGGGATTGACGTAGGTGATGCGGCCGTTCATGTCGCGGGCGCGCATGCCGGTGTTGAGGGAGTCTTCCATCGCCTTGCGGAAGGCGTGCTCGCTGCGCAGGGCCTGTTCGGCGGCCTGACGGCGCAGCATGTGGCGGCGCAACTGCCACAGGCTCCAGACGATGGCGGCGGCGAGCACGGCGAGCGAGCCCATGAGCAGCAGCGAGATCCAGCGCACCTCGGATTTGTAGGCGGTGATGACCAGGTTGAGGCCGCGCCCGGGGGGCTCGAAGGGAATTTCGTAGGACAAGGTGGACAGCGGCGAAACCTTGGAGCGGGCGGCGATCTCGACGCCCAGATTGTTGGTGACCGAGACCCGGTAGCGCTCGGAGAACCACCAGGGCACCTGCCGGGCGAGCATGTCGTTGACCGAATACACGCCGACCACCGAGCCGAGATGGCGACCGCCCTCGAAGATCGGCACGTGGACTTCGAAGTGGGTCTGGTTGTCAATAACGGCGTAGGCCTCGCTGTAGACCGGGCGGCCCATCGAGGTGGACAGGCGCCAGGCGGCCGAGGAGGGAAAGGTGCCGGCGGCCTCGCCGACCAGGTGCGAGTCGGTGTAGGGCGGCTCGGCGCCGCGCACCTTGCCGTGGGTGTCGAGCCACAGGATGCGGATCATCCCGCTCTCGGGATCGAGCGCGCGTTTGAGGCGGGCTTCGGTGGTGGTGCCGTGGCGCGGCCTGGCCAGCAGTTCGGGTCCGAGCTGGGTAAGCAGGCCGTTGTTGCGCTCGAACTGGAAGGAGAGGTTCTGCTCCATCCACAGCACGTCGTTGATGAGGGTGGCGCGTTCCTCCTCGGCGTCCTGGCGATGGGTGAGCCACAGCAGGGCGGCCATCGTGGCGATGAACAGGGCGACCGCGGCGTAGGGCAGGCTCCAGTACCAGCGGGGCGGCGGGGTGGCGGCGGGGGTGGGCAAGGGGTTGGCGATCATGGTTGCGCAGCCTGTGTTATCGCCCGTCGGCGGGGCTTCGGCCATCCGCGCTTTCCCCACTGGGGATAGCCACAATTGAGACGGCAAAGGGGCTTGCCCGGAAACGGGCACGTTCGCGAGGCCGCCGGGACGGCTTGCGGATGCGTATTATTAGGAGACTTTTATAAAGGAGACAACGATGAAGCGTCGCGCCGCCCTGTTGAGTCTTGCAGCCCTGGGTCTTGCCGGTTTTTCCGGCCTGAGCGCCGCCCAGGGGCCGATCGTCATCAAGTTCAGCCACGTGGTGGCCGCCGACACGCCGAAGGGCAAGGCTTCGGAGTTTTTCAAGAAGCGCGCCGAGGAGCTGACCCGTGGCCGGGTGAAGGTCGAGGTGTTCGCCAACAGCGCGCTGTACAAAGATAAGGAGGAGCTCGAGGCGCTCCAGCTGGGCGCGGTGCAGATGCTGGCGCCTTCGCTCGCCAAGTTCGGGCCGCTGGGGGTGAAGGAGTTCGAAGTGTTCGATCTGCCCTACATCTTCGACGATTACACCGAGCTGCACCGGGTGACCCAGGGGCCGGTGGGCGCGGGCATCCTCAAGAAACTGGAGTCAAAGGGCATCGTCGGGCTGGGCTACTGGGACAACGGCTTCAAGTCGTTCTCGGCCAACACGCCGATCCGCACCCCGGCCGACCTGAAGGGCAAGAAGCTGCGCATCCAGTCGTCGAAAGTGCTCGAGGAGGAGGTGCGTGCCCTGGGCGGTCTGCCGCAGGTGATGGCATTCTCGGAGGTGTACCAGGCGCTGCAGACCGGTGTGGTGGACGGCACCGAGAATCCCCACTCCAACATGTACACCCAGAAGATGCACGAGGTGCAGAAGTACCTCACCCTGACCGACCACGGCTACCTGGGCTACGCGGTGATCGCCAACAAGAAGTTCTGGGACGGCCTGCCGGGCGACGTGCGCGGCCAACTCGAACAGGCGATGAAGGAGGCTACCGCCTACGCCAACAAGATCGCCCAGGAGGAAAACGACAAATCCCTCGAGGCGATCCGGAAGTCCGGCAAGACGCAGGTCTATACCCCGACCAAGGACGAGAAGCTGGCCTTCAAGAAGGCACTGGTGCCGGTGCACCAGAAGATGGAAGGCCGCATCGGCCGCGATCTGATTCAGTCGATCTACAAGGAAACCGGCTTCGATCCCACCAAGCTGTGATGTCCTCGCCCGCCGTCGATCCCGGTGGCGGGCGCCGGTCCGGGTTTCCCGCAGCGCAGGCTGCATGTGTCGGTGAGGTTGGAGCGCCATGAAGATTCTCGATCGTCTGGAGGAGGGGATCATCACGCTGCTGATGGGCGGCGCGACGCTGATCATCTTCCTGTCCGTCATCCACCGCTATCTGGCCGGACTGAGCATTCCCGGCCTGCAGGACTGGTTGCTGTCGCTCAATTTCAGCTGGGCGCAGGAGTTGTGCATCATCCTGTTCGTCTGGATGGCCAAGTTCGGCGCGGCCTACGGCGTGCGCACCGGCATCCACGTGGGCGTCGATGTGCTCATCAATCGCCTGTCGGACCGCAACCGGGCCCGTTTCATCGTGTTCGGCCTGCTGGCCGGCGCGCTGTTCACCGGCGTGGTGGCGACGCTGGGCGCGCACTTCGTGTGGGAGAACGGCGCGCACTACGCGTTGCTGCACGTCACCGGCGCCGACCTCGGCGAGGTGCCGGAAGGTCCGACCACGCCCGATCTCGAATGGCCGACCTGGATGGTCTACAGCGCGATTCCCCTGGGATCGAGCCTGATGTGCTTCCGCTTCCTGCAGGTGGCATGGCGCTTCGTGCGTAGCGGCGAGCTGCCCCATCACGATCACGGCCACGTGGATGGGCTGGACGCGCCGCTGCCGGTGGATGCCGACGTCTACGGCCTCGACGACAACCTGCATCTGCGCGACCTGAAGCACGCTCCGCGCGACGATCGACAGGGAGGCCGGCCATGAACGCGGCGATCATCTTCGGCGTGCTGCTGGTCCTGATGCTGACCGGCATGCCGATCTCCATTTCCCTCGGCCTCACGGTGCTTACCTTCCTCTTCGCGATGACCGAGGTGCCGCTCGAATCGGTGGCGCTCAAACTGTTCACCGGGATCGAGAAGTTCGAGATCATGGCCATCCCGTTCTTCATCCTGGCGGGCAACTTCCTCACCCATGGCGGGGTGGCGCGGCGGATGATCCATTTCGCCACCGCGATGGTCGGCCACTGGCATGGCGGTCTCGGCCTCGCTGGCGTGCTGGCCTGCGCGCTGTTCGCCGCGGTGTCGGGCTCGTCGCCGGCGACGGTGGTGGCGATCGGCTCGATCCTGCTGCCGGCGATGGTGCGTGCGGGCTTTCCGAACCGCTTCGGCGCCGGCATCATCACCACCGCCGGGGCGCTGGGCATCCTGATTCCGCCGTCGATCGTGATGGTGATGTATTCGGTGGCCACCAACACCTCGGTCGGCGCGCTGTTCATGGCCGGCGTGGTGCCCGGGCTGGCGCTGGCCCTGTTGCTCGGCGGGGTCACCTGGTATCGCGCCCGTCACTTCGATTACCCGCGCCAGCCGAGAGCGTCGATGGGGGCGCGGATCAAGGCCTTCCGGGATTCAGTCTGGGGGCTGCTGCTCATCGTGGTGGTGATGGGCGGGATCTACACCGGCATCTTCACCCCCACCGAGGCCGCGGCGATGAGCGCGGTGTACGCCTTCATCGTGGCGGTGTTCGTGTATCGCGACATGCCGCTCTCCGACGTGCCGAAGGTGCTGCTGAACTCCGCCAACATGTCGGCGATGCTGCTCTACATCATCACCAACGCGGTCTTGTTCTCCTTCATCATGACCAACGAGGGCATTCCCCAGGCGCTGGCCGACTGGATGCTGGGCAACGGGCTCGGCCCGATCGCCTTTCTGCTGGCGGTGAATGTGCTGCTGCTGCTCGCCGGCAACTTCATGGAACCCTCGTCGATCGTCCTGATCTTCGCGCCGATCCTGTTCCCGGTGGCGATTAAGCTGGGCATCGATCCGGTTCACTTCGGCATCATCATGGTGGTGAACATGGAAGTGGGCATGTGTCACCCGCCGGTGGGGCTCAACCTGTACGTGGCGTCGGGGATCACCCGGATGGGCATCACCGAGCTCACCGTGGCGGTGTGGCCGTGGTTGCTGTCGATGCTCGCCTTTCTCGGTCTCGTTACCTACTGGCCAGCGTTGTCGCTGTGGTTTCCGCGGATGCTCGGGGTGCTGTGAGCGCCGCCGACGCGGGCGGGCGATGGCGGTGCGAGGGGGCGACGTTTTGTCGCGCTTTCGCACCGAATCGCCCGGGCCGGTTTGGATTGCCGGCGCTTTGTGATAAAACGGCGTGTTTTCCGCGGCCATCCCCGGTCGCGAGTCGTCTGCGAGGCCCGCGTTGTCCCAGTCGTTGCCCCCCTCCACGCCGTCGTCCGCTCCCCCGCCCCCCGAACACGACTGCTATCACTGCGGTCTGCCGATTCCCGCCGACGTCGATCTGCCCGTGGATATCGACGGCGAGCGACATCAGATGTGCTGCACCGGCTGTCAGGCGGTTGCCCAGTCGATCGTCAGCAGCGGCCTGATCGACTACTATCGCCGTCGCGACGCGATGCCCGAGCAGGCGCGCGAAGCGATGCCGGACGAGCTGAAGGACCTCGACCTCTTCGATCACCCGGATTTCCAGCAAGGCTTCGTCAAGCCCATCGGCGAGCACGAGCGCGAAGCGGCGCTGATCCTCGAGGGCATCACCTGCGCCGCGTGCATCTGGCTCAACGAGCAGCACGTGGCCCACCAGCCTGGCGTCACCGCTGTCGACATCAACTACGCCACCCGCCGCGCCCGGGTGCGCTGGGATGAGCGCAAGATCAAGCTCTCCGACATCCTCGCGGCGATCCAGGCCATCGGCTACCGGGCTTATCCCTACGACGCAGCGCGCTCCGAGCAGATTTCCGAGCGCGAACGGCGCTCGGCCCTGTGGCGGCTGTTCGTCGCCGGCTTCGGCATGATGCAGGTAATGATGTACGCCTTCCCGGCCTATATCGCCGACGGCGACATGACCGCCGACATTGAGGCGATGATGCGCTGGGCGAGCCTGATCCTCACCGCGCCGGTGGTGCTCTATTCCGCCGCGCCTTTCTTCAGCCACGCCTGGCGCGACGTCAAGCTGCGTCGGCTGGGCATGGATGTGCCGGTGGCGCTGGGCGTCGGCGCGGCATTCGTCGCGAGCTGCTGGGCCACTTTCATCGGTCACGGCGAGGTCTACTTCGACTCGGTGACGATGTTCGTGTTCTTCCTGCTGTGTGGCCGTTACGTCGAGATGCTGGCGCGCCAGAGGGCCGTGCGTGGCGTTGAGGAGCTCGGCAAGGCCCTGCCGGCGTTCGCCGAGCGGCTGGCCGCCTGGCCCGCGCCGGACGGCGAGAAGGTGCCGGTGTCGCAGCTGCAGGTCGGCGACGTGATCCGTGTCAAGCCCGGCGAGACCCTGCCTGCCGACGGCATCGTCGCCGACGGGGAGAGCGACGCCAACGAGGCGCTGCTCACCGGCGAGAGCCGTCCGGTGCCCAAGCGCCCGGGTTCGCCGGTTACCGGCGGCAGCGTGAACATCGGCAGCCCGCTGTGCGTGCGCGTCACCCGCACCGGCGAGCACACCCGCCTCGCGGCGATCCGTCAGTTGATGGAGCGCGCCTCGGCCGAGAAACCCCGCGTCGTCCAGCAGGCCGACCGGATCGCCGCCTACTTCATCGTCGCGCTGCTGGTGCTGGCGTGCATCACGGCCGTCTGGTGGTGGTGGCACGACCCCGAGCGGGCGCTGTGGGTGTTCGTCTCGGTGCTGGTGGTGAGCTGCCCCTGCGCGCTGTCGCTCGCCACGCCCGTGGCCCTCACCGTGGCCACCGACGCGCTGGCGCGGATGGGCGTGCTCGTCACCCGCGGCCACGCCATCGAAGCCCTGGCCCGGGCCGACCATTTCGTCTTCGACAAGACCGGCACGCTCACCTACGGCGAGATGCGCGTCGAGGCGGTGCGCTTGCTCGGCGGCGCCGACGAGGCCGACGTGCTGCGTCTGGCCGCGGGCCTCGAGCAGGGCTCGGAGCACGCCATCGCCGCAGCCCTGCGTCAGCGTGCCGGCGATGCGCCGGTGGCGGCCTTCGCCGGTCTCGCGGCAACGACCGGGCAGGGCGTCGCCGCGACGCTCGACGGCGTCGCCTACCGGATCGGCCGGCCGGCCTTCGTCGCCGCGCTGGTCGGTACGCCCGAGCCCGAGGCCCTGCGCGCCGACGAGCGTTCCGGGCGCACGGTGATCGCCCTCGGTTCGTCGGCTGGCTGGCTGGCGGGATTCGCCCTGACGGACGGCCTGCGCGAGGATTGCCCGGCGGCGCTGGCGTCGCTGCGCGCGAAAGGCATCGACTTGTCGATCTTCAGCGGCGACACGCCGGCCACGGTCGAGGAACTGGCTCGCCGCCTCGATGTCTCCCACGCCCTCGGCGGCATGACACCGGAGGGCAAGCACGCCGCGCTGTCGGCGCTGCAAAAGGACGGCGCCCTGGTGGCGATGGTCGGCGACGGCGTCAACGACGCACCGGTGCTCGCCCAGGCCCAGGTGTCGGTGGCGATGGGCGGAGGCACCGATCTCGCCCGCAACCAGGCCGACATCGTGCTGCTGTCCGGGCGGTTGGCCTCGCTGGCCGACGGGCTGGACCTGTCGCGTCGGGCGCTCACGATCATCCGCCAGAACCTGTGGTGGTCCTTCGCCTACAATTTCACCGCCGTACCCCTTGCCATGTTCGGGCTCGTGACGCCCTGGATGGCCGGTATCGGCATGTCGGCGAGCTCGCTCCTCGTCGTCCTCAACGCCTTGCGCCTGCAGCGCCGGCTTCGCTGAGATCGGATCATGGAAAGCCTTTACCTGCTCATTCCCCTGTCGGTCGTCCTGGTGTTCCTGATCGGCCTGATTTTCTGGTGGTCGGTCCGCAGCGGACAGTTCGACGATCTCGAAGGGCCGGGCTATCGGGTGGTCATCGACGACGACGACCCGCCCAGCAAGGCGTCTGGCGGCGAGGCACCGAAAAAGCCGTGAGCGCCCTTCGTCGATCCCCCTTCTACTTGAAGGGTTTTTGATTCAAATCAAGTTTTGCCCCCCGATCCTCACGCATACTTCGCGCCAGGTTGAAGACGCGAGTGCGAGCAAGAACGAGCGTCTTCCAGGCAGAAATGCCTGTGACTCAAGTCTCTCTGTTGGGGTTGGGGGTGCGCGATGCGCACCCTTTTTTTTGCCTGATCCCGTCTTCGAGGGCATTCCGCCCGACATCCCGCCGCCTTGCCGTTCCGCGCATAACGCGCCTCTCCGTGCCGTGCCGCGGCCGAATTTTCCCTGCGCCGGCCGTTCGTCGCCGCCATCGAGCCGAAAAACGCCGATGCGACGCCTCAACCTGCTAAAATTCCAAGCTTTCGGTTTTTCGACCATCCTTTGTCTCACGGAGTCCTGACTCATGGCTATTGAACGCACCCTGTCCATCATCAAGCCCGATGCCGTCGCCAAGAACGTGATCGGCCAGATCTACGCCCGCTTCGAAGGCGCCGGCCTGAAGGTCATCGCCGCCAAGATGGCCCACCTCTCCGAGCGTGAAGCCGGCGAGTTCTACGCTGTCCACAAAGAGCGCCCCTTCTTCAAGGATCTGGTTTCCTTCATGACTTCCGGTCCGGTGATGATCCAGTGTCTGGAAGGCGAGAACGCCATCGCCAAGAACCGTGAGCTGATGGGCGCCACCGATCCGAAGAAGGCCGACAAGGGCACCATCCGCGCCGATTTCGCCGAGTCCATCGACGCCAACGCCGTGCACGGCTCCGACGCGCCCGAAACCGCTGCCGTGGAAGTCGCCTTCTTCTTCCCCGGCATGAACGTTTACAGCCGTTGATGATCTCTACCGGCGGGATGAAATCCCTTCTTCCCGCCGGTCTGGATGGAAACAAACGTGGTCAATCTTCTCGATTTCGATGCAGCAGCGCTCACCGACTGGTTCGTCCAGCAGGGTGAGAAACCTTTTCGTGCCAAGCAGGTGCTCCGCTGGGTGCATCGTTTCGGCGCGACCGATTTCGAGCAGATGACCGACGTGGCCAAATCGCTGCGGGCCAAGCTCGCGGCGACGGCCTGCATCACGCCGCCGGTTCCTGTGCGCGACAGCATCTCGACCGACGGCACCCGCAAGTGGTTGCTCGACGTGGGCAACGCCAACGCGGTCGAGACGGTGTTCATTCCCGAGACCAACCGAGGCACCCTGTGCATCTCGTCCCAGGCCGGTTGTGCGCTCGACTGTGCCTTCTGCTCGACGGGCAAACAGGGCTTCAACCGCAACCTCAGTGCCGCCGAGATCATCGGCCAGCTGTGGCTCGCCAACCGCCTTCTGGGCGCCACCGGCGATGGCGAGCGCGTCATCAGCAACGTGGTGATGATGGGCATGGGCGAACCGCTCGCCAATTTCGACAACGTCGTGTCGGCCCTCAATCTGATGCTCGACGACAACGCCTACGGGCTCTCGCGCCGCCGCGTCACGGTTTCCACCTCGGGCATCGTCCCGGCGATGGACCGCCTGCGCGAAGCCTGCCCGACCGCCCTGGCTGTGTCGCTGCACGCCTCCAACGACGCCCTGCGCGACAAGCTGGTGCCGATCAACCAGAAGTACCCGCTCCGCGAGCTGATGGCAGCCTGCCAGCGTTACCTCGAGCGTGCGCCGCGCGACTTCATCACCTTCGAGTACGTGATGCTCGACGGCATCAACGATTCCGACGCCCATGCCCGTGAGCTCATCGCGCTCACCCGCGATGTGCCCTGCAAGTTCAACCTCATTCCGTTCAACCCCTTCCCGAACTCCGGCTTCGAGCGTTCGCCGGCGCCGCGCATCAAGCGCTTCGCCGAGATCCTCATCAATGCCGGCATCGTCACCACCACCCGCAAGACCCGCGGCGACGACGTGGATGCCGCCTGTGGCCAGCTCGCCGGCCAGGTGAAGGACAAGACCCGCCGCACGACCCGTATCGTGCCGATCGCCGGAGCCTGAACGTGAAACGAATCCTCACCGCCTTCGCCGCGGGCGCGCTGATCGCCGGTCTGTCGGGTTGCGCCGGCTCCCAGTTCGGCACGCCGGTGGCTTCGATCGAGCGTCCGGTTTCCGACCGGCCCACTGTCAATGACGCCCAGCGCAAGGCGCGGGTGCACGTCGAGCTGGGGCAGGCCTATCTTCAGGTCGCCCGCTACGGCGTCGCCCTCGACGAAGCGAAGGCCGCCGCCTACTACGATCCGGGTTACGCGCCGGCTTATCAGCTGATGGCGCTGGTTCACATGTATCTCGAAGAGAACACCGTGGCCGCTGCCAACTTCGAGCGGGCCCTGCAACTGGCGCCGGGCGACCCCGAAATCATGAACAGCTACGGCTGGTTCCTGTGCTCGACGGGCAAGGAGCAAGCCGGCATCGAGCAACTCAACACCGCCGCCCGCAATCCGTATTACCAGACGCCGACCCGTGCCCTGGCCAATGCCGGGCTGTGCTATCTGCGCCTGAAGAACGACACCGCAGCCGAAGCCAGCTTCCTGCGTGCGGCCGAGGCCGACAACGGCAACGTCCAGGCGATCTATCACCTGGCAGCCATCGCCTACCGGCGTGGCGCCTACGACGCGGCGAAACGTTATCTCGCCGCGCTTCATCAGGCCGGCGAGCCGTCCGCAGAGAGCCTCTGGCTGGCGGCGCGCACCGAACGCAAGCTCGGTGACCGCACGGCGGAGGCTTCCTTCGTCCAGCAACTGCGGCGCCGTTTCCCCGGCTCTCCCGAGTATCAGGCTTTCTTGCAAGGGCAGTATCAGTGACCGATCCCCAAGTCCAGCCGCAAATGTCCACCAGTGTCCCGTCGGATTCGTCCATCGCCGACACCCTGCGGCGCACCCGCGAGTCCCAGGGCCTCAGCATCGCCGAAGTGGCGAACTCCCTGAAGCTCAATTCCCGTCAGATCGAAGCGCTCGAATCCGGCCGGTTCGACGTGCTGCCCGGTGCCGCGTTCACCCGTGGCTTCCTGCGCAACTATGCGCGCCTGCTCAAGATTGATCCGGAGCCCCTGCTGGCCGGGCTGCAGTCGCCGGCGCGTAGCGAGACGGTCGAGCTGTCGCCGGCCTCGAACGCCCACGGCGACATGCCCCAGGTCGGGCGCGGCCGTTTCCGGCGCTCGGTGATTCCGGGCATGATCGCCGCCCTCGCGTTGTTCGGTCTGGTCGTCGCGGGGTGGTATTACGATACCCAGCGCAAGAAACCCACCGAAGACCTGGTCGCCGAAACGGCCCAGGCGCAGGCCGACAGCCAGGCGGCAGCCGCCGAGGCGGCCGCGGTTCCGCCCGCCGCTGGCGCTGATGCCGTGGCCCGACCCGACGCCGCGCCCGCATCGCAGGGGACCGAAGTCTCCCCGACGCCGGTAGTCGTGCCCGCCGAGTCCCAGCCCGCTCCGGCGCAGCCTGCGGCGCCCACCGCCCCCGAAGCAGTCGCGCCCGCGGCCACCGGTAACGACAAGCTCGTCTTCGAGTTCGCCGAGGATGCGTGGGTCGAGGTAAAGGACAAGAGCGGCAAGGCGATCTTCAGCAAGCTCGGCAAGGCCGGCTCCCGACAGGAAATCGAAGCAGCTGCGCCGTTGTCGGTGGTTGTCGGAAACGCCCGCGCAGTCAAGCTCGAGCGTAACGGCAAGGCGGTCGATTTCGGCCTCACGGGCAAGGCGACCATCGCCCGCCTCAAGTTCGAATGACAGGACGCATCATGGACCTTCTTCTTTCCGGGCGCGCCGCCGCCCGCCGCACGACGCGCCAGGTTAAAGTCGGTCGCGTGCTGATCGGCTCTGACGGCCCGGTCGTCGTGCAGTCGATGACCAATACCGACACCGCCGACGATTTCGCCACCACCATGCAGGTGGCGCAGCTGGCTCGGGCCGGCTCCGAGCTGGTGCGGATCACCGTCAACACCGACGAAGCCGCCAAGGCGGTGCCGAAAATCCGCGAAAAGCTGCTCCAGATGAACCTCGACGTTCCGCTGGTCGGCGACTTCCACTACAACGGGCACAAGCTGCTGGCCGATAACCCGGCCTGCGCCGAGGCGCTCGACAAGCTGCGCATCAACCCCGGTAACGTGGGGCAGGGTGCCAAGCGCGATACCCAGTTCGCCGCCATCGTCGAGATGGCCTGCAAGTACGACAAGCCGGTGCGCATCGGCGTGAACTGGGGCAGCCTCGATCAGTCGGTCATGGCCCGCATCATGGACGAGAACGCCAAGCGCGCGGTGCCCCGCGACGCGGGCGCGGTGATGCGCGAGGCGCTGGTCACGTCGGCCCTAGAATCGGCGATCAAGGCCGAGGAATACGGCCTGGCGGGCAACAAGATCATCCTGTCTGCGAAGGTCAGCAGCGTGCAGGATCTGATCGCCGTTTATCGCGATCTGGCCGCCCGCTGCGATTACCCGTTGCATCTCGGCCTGACCGAGGCCGGCATGGGTTCGAAGGGCATCGTCGGCTCCACTGCGGCGTTGGCCGTGCTGCTGCAGGAAGGCATCGGCGACACCATCCGTGTCTCGCTGACGCCCGAACCCAACGGTAGCCGCACCCAGGAAGTCATCGTGGCGCAGGAAATCCTGCAGACCATGGGTTTGCGGGCCTTCACGCCGATGGTGACGGCCTGTCCCGGTTGCGGACGCACGACCAGCACGTTGTTCCAGGAAATGGCGTCCGACGTGCAGAGCTACGTCCGCGACAACATGCCGATCTGGCGCGACCAGTTCGATGGTGTCGAGAACATGACCCTCGCGGTGATGGGCTGCATCGTCAATGGCCCGGGGGAGAGCAAGCATGCCAACATCGGCATCTCGCTGCCGGGTACCGGCGAGTCGCCAGCCGCGCCGGTCTTCGAGGATGGGGTCAAGACCCAGACCTTGCGCGGCGACAACATCACCAACGAGTTCAAGGCCATCATCGAGCGCTACGTGGCCCGCACCTATCCCCGCAAGGGCGTCGTGGCCTGAGCCGCGTTGCCCGTCAGAAGAACAAAAGGAATCATGAGCAAGACCCTCCAGGCCGTGCGCGGGATGAACGACATCCTGCCCGATGAGGCCGAAATCTGGGAGCAGTTCGAGGACATCGTCCGCGACTGGCTGCACAGCTACGGCTACCGCCCGATCCGCATGCCGATCGTCGAACCGACGCCGCTGTTCAAGCGCGCCATCGGCGAGGTGACCGATATCGTCGAGAAGGAGATGTATTCCTTCGAGGATGCCCTGAACGGCGAGCATCTCACCCTGCGCCCCGAAGGCACGGCGTCCTGCGTGCGTGCCGCGATCCAGCACAACCTGCTGTTCAGCCAGCCGCGCCGTCTTTACTATCACGGGCCGATGTTTCGCCACGAGCGTCCGCAGAAGGGGCGCTATCGTCAGTTCCACCAGATCGGCGTCGAGGCCCTCGGGTTCGACGGTCCCGACGTGGATGCCGAGCACATCCTGATGTGCGCGCGGTTGTGGGACGATCTGGGGCTGGAAGACGTCAAGCTCGAGATCAATTCCCTTGGGAGCAGCGAGGAGCGCGCAGCGCACCGCGCCGCGCTGATCACCTATCTCGAAGCGCACAAGGACAGCCTCGACGAGGACGGCCAGCGCCGCCTCTACAGCAATCCGCTGCGCATCCTCGACACCAAGAATCCCGATCTCCAGGGCATCGTCGAGGCAGCGCCGAAGCTGGCCGACTTTCTTGGTGAAGAATCGCTGAAGCACTTCGACGGCGTGCAGACCTTCCTGAAGGACGCCGGTTTGCCGTACCGCATCAACCATCGCTTGGTCCGCGGCCTCGACTACTACAACCGCACCGTGTTCGAATGGGTCACCAGCCGCCTGGGGGCTCAGGGTACGATCTGTGCCGGTGGGCGTTATGACGGCCTGGTGGCACAGCTAGGTGGCAAGCCTGCGCCGGCCGCCGGTTTTGCGATGGGCGTCGAGCGACTCCTCGCGCTGTGGCAGGAGTGCGGCGGCGAAGCCCAGCGGATGGTCCCCGACGTTTATCTCGTACACGCCGGCGAGGCCGCGCAACGCGCCGCCTTCCGGGTTGCCGAGGCGCTGCGCGGCACGGGTTTCGCGGTGACACTGCACTGCGGCGGCGGCAGCTTCAAGTCGCAGATGAAGAAAGCCGATGGCTCCGGCGCACCGTTCGCCGTGGTGATCGGCGACGACGAGGCCGCGGCCGGTGAAGTCAGCCTCAAGCCGCTGCGCGACGGTGGCGAACAGATTCGCGTTCCGATGGACGTGCTCCCCGAAACCCTGGCAGACCGCCTGATTGATGCGGAAGACGACGATGGCAGCATTTGACCTCGAAGAGCAGGAACAGATTTCCCAAATCAAGGGCTGGTGGGAACAGTACGGCAAGCTGGTAACCGGCGTTGCCGTCGCCGCTGCGCTGGCCTCTGTCGGCTGGCAGGGCTGGACCTGGTACAAGGGCAAGCAGACACTCGAGGCGTCGGCACTCTACGACCAGCTCCAGACAGCCGCTGCCGAGCACAACGCCCAGAAAGCCCGCGAAGTGGCCGGTGCGCTTATCGACAAGTATGGCGCTACCGCCTACGCCGATCTTGCCGCGCTGCTGTCGGCCAAGGTTCAGGTCGATGCCGGTGATCTGAAGAACGCCCGCGTGCCCTTGAGCTGGGCGGCCACCAAGGCCAACGACCCGGCGCTGCGCGACATCGCTCGCCTGCGTCTGGCTACCGTGATGTTCGACGAAAAAGCCTACGATGAAGCGCTGGCCCAGTTGCAGGCGCCGGTGGACGACAGCCTCACCGCACGTTTCGCCGATTTGAAGGGTGACGTGCTCGTCGCACAGGGAAAGAAAGACGATGCCCGCGCCGCCTACAAGTCGGTGATCGCGTCCCTCGAAACTGCCACCAAAGCTGAAGCCGTGACCCTGCGCGAGATCGTGCAGGCCAAGCTCGATGCTGTCGGGGGTGCGCAATGAAAGCCCGGCAGCTGGCGCTGACGGCCTTGGGCGCCTTGGCGCTTGGCGCCTGCAGTTCGCTTAATCCCTTCGCCAGCGGCGCGAAGCTGCCGGCACTCAAGCCCATCGCCAGCCCGATCCGCACGGCAGAGGACTGGCGCGTGCGCCTGGGCGATACGGGCGCGTTCGTGCTTCAGCCGGCCATCGTCGGCGGCGTGGTTTTTGCCGCCGGCAGTGACGAAGTGGCGCGGATCGAGAACGGCAAGGTCGTCTGGAGGACGGCGCTCAAGACCAAGATTTCCGGTGGCGTCGGCAGCGACGGCAATCGGGTGGTGGTGGGCACGCCGAAGGGTGAGGTGATCGCCCTCGATGCGACCACCGGGCAGATCGCCTGGCGCGGCAACGTCAACGCCGAGGTGCTTGCTGCGCCCGCCGTGTCAGACAGCCTGATCGTGGTGCGCAGCGCCGACAGCCGGTTGTTTGGTCTGGATCCGTCCGATGGGCGTCAGCGCTGGGTTTACCAGCGCGCCACACCGCCGCTTTCGCTGCGTAACGCGGCGGGTGTAGTGGTCGAGAGCAACGCCATCCTCGCGGGTTTTCCGGGTGGCAAGCTGGCCGCCATCAATCCTGGCAACGGCAGCCTGATGTGGGAAGGCACGGTTGCCGTGCCGCGTGGCGCGACCGAACTCGAGCGCATGGCCGACATTACCAGCTTGCCGGTGCTCGGCAGCCGCGCCACTTGCGCGGTGGCCTACCAGGGCCGTCTCGCGTGCTTCGACATGGCCAACGGCTCGACGCTGTGGACGCGAGACCTGTCGAGCTCGAAGGGGCTCGACCTGGACGAGCAACACGTCTACGTGACCGACGAGAAGGGCGCGGTAATGGCGCTCGACATCAGCAACGGCGCCAGCGCCTGGAAGCAGGATCAATTTGCCGGCCGCGGAACCGGACGACCCCGGGTGATCGGCGACAACGTGGTCGTCGGTGACGTCGAGGGCTACGTGCACGTCCTGCGCAAGGACGACGGCAGCGTCATCGGGCGTCAACGTCCGGCCTCCAGCCCCTTGCTCGCCGACCCGCAGCGCGCGCCGGGTGGCATCATCGTGCAGTCCCGCGACGGCAGCGTTGCGGCCGTCGGCATCCAATAACGGAGTCGCTCCCGCGTGAAACCGACCCTCGTCCTGGTTGGACGCCCCAATGTGGGCAAGTCCACCCTTTTCAACCGCCTCACCAAGACGCGCGATGCCCTCGTCGCCGATTTTCCCGGGCTGACCCGGGATCGGCGCTACGGCCTCGGGCGTGCCGCCGAGCGCGAATTTCTGGTCGTCGATACGGCCGGCTTCGATCCGGTGGCCAAGGAAGGCATCGTCCACGAAATGGCCAAGCAGGCCGAACAGGCGATCGCCGAAGCCGATGCGTTGCTCTTCATGGTCGACGCCCGCGCCGGCCTGACGCCGCACGACGAACAGATCGCGGCCCGTCTGCGCCGCGCCGGCCGTCCGACCTTCCTGGTCGTGAACAAGGCCGAGGGCATGAACCGCGCGATGGTCTCGGCCGAGTTCCATCGACTCGGCCTGGGCGATCCGCTGTGCATTTCTTCGGCTCACGGCGATAACGTCACGGCGCTGATGGAACTGGTGCTCGAGTCCTTTCCCGAAGATCCCGAAGACGACGAGCCGGCCGGGCGCGGCCCGCGGGTGGCCATCGTCGGCCGCCCCAATGTGGGCAAGTCGACCCTGGTCAACACGCTCATCGGCGAAGAGCGCGTCATCGCGTTCGACATGCCCGGCACCACGCGGGACGCCATCGAAGTGCCCTTCGAGCGCAATGGCCAGCATTACACGCTGATCGACACGGCGGGCCTGCGCAAGCGGGGCAAGGTCTTCGAGGCGGTCGAGAAGTTCTCGGTGATCAAGACGCTGCAGGCGGTCGAGCAGGCCAACGTGGTCGTGCTCGTCCTCGACGCCAGCCAGGAAATCTCCGATCAGGATGCCCATATCGCCGGTTTCGTAGTCGAGGCGGGGCGGGCACTGGTGGTGGCGATCAACAAGTGGGACAGTGTCGACGACTATCGCCGCCAGCGGATCAAGGAAGATATCGACCGCAAGCTGCCTTTCCTCGGCTTCGCGCGCTTCCTCTTTGTGTCGGCGCTCAAAGGGCAGGGCATCGTGCCGATGCTGAAGGCCGTCGATGGCGCCTACGCGGCGGCGATGACCAAGCTCGCGACCCCGAAGCTCACCCGCCTGTTGCTCGACGCGGTGCTCAAGCAGCAACCGCCGCGCCACGGGGGCTTCCGTCCGAAGATGCGCTATGCCCACCAGGGCGGCATGAATCCGCCGGTGATCGTGATCCACGGCAGTGCGCTCGATCATGTGCCTGCGTCATATACGCGTTTCCTGGAACGAACGTTCCAGGAGGCGTTCCGGCTGCAGGGAACGCCGCTGCGGATACAATTCAAGTCGTCCCACAATCCCTATGCCGAGCGGGATTGACGAACCGATTTCCACACCAAGACCGGGCGATGCGGTGTTCATGTGGCGCCGCAGCAAATCGCTCTATAATCATTCATAAAACTACAACCATAGAGGTTCTACCATGAGCAACAAGGGGCAACTCCTTCAAGACCCGTTCCTCAACGCCCTGCGGCGCGAACACGTGCCGGTTTCGATCTACCTCGTGAACGGGATCAAATTGCAGGGGCAGGTCGAGTCCTTCGACCAGTACGTCGTCCTGCTGAAGAACACCGTCACCCAGATGGTCTACAAGCATGCCATCTCCACCGTCGTGCCCGCTCGTCCCGTGAACATCCAGCAGGAACAGAACGAGGCCGCAAGCTGAGCTGCATGATTCAGCGGCCGCGATGCGGCCAGAATTTACAGCGGGGACGGCATGTTTGACCGGCCGGCCTCGGGTAATCGCGCGATCCTGGTGCAGGTAGACTTTGGCCAGGGCGGCATCGACGAACGGCTGGCTGAAGTTTCGCTGCTGGCCCAGAGTGCGGGTGCGAGTGTGGTCGGGATTGTCCAGGGGCGCCGGCAGGCGCCCGACCCCGCTCATTTCGTCGGCAAGGGCAAGGCCGAAGAAATCGGTCTCGTCGCGCAGATGAATGAGGCCGACATCGTCATCTTCAACCACGACATCACCGCCGCGCAGCAACGCAATCTCGAGCGCAAGCTCAACTGTCGGGTCATCGACCGTTCGGCGTTGATCCTCGACATTTTCGCCCTGCGCGCCAAGAGTCACGAGGGCAAGCTGCAGGTTGAACTGGCGCAGTTGCAGCATTTGTCCACCCGGCTCGTCCGCGGATGGACTCACCTGGAGCGCCAGAAGGGTGGCATTGGTCTGCGCGGTCCCGGCGAGAAGCAGCTCGAGACCGACCGCCGTCTGCTCGGTGAGCGGGTCAAGCTGCTGAAGGACCGCCTCGTCAAGCTCGAACGGCAGCGATCGGTGCGCCGTCGTGCGCGCGAGCGCCGCGATGTGCTCACGGTCTCGCTGGTGGGCTACACCAACGCCGGCAAGTCGACACTCTTCAATGCCCTGACGAAAGCGGGGGCCTACGCGGCCGATCAGCTGTTTGCCACGCTCGACACCACGTCCCGACGACTTTTTCTTGGCGAAGCGGGGAACATCGTGCTGTCCGACACGGTCGGATTCATTCGTGATCTGCCGCACTCGTTGGTCGCTGCCTTCCATGCGACCCTCGAGGAGACCGTGTCGGCCGATCTGTTGCTGCATGTGGTCGATTCTGCCAGCGAAGACCGCGAAGGTCAGATCGCGGCGGTGAACGGTGTGCTCGAGGAGATCGGGGCTGGTACGCTGCCGCAAATTCAGGTCTGGAACAAGATCGACGCGACCTTGGCGAGCCCGGAGGTCCAGCGGGACGCTTGTGGTAAGATCACGCGCGTTTTGCTCAGCGCCAGAACTGGCGAAGGGCTCGATTTGCTGCGCCAGGTCCTCGCCGACGTGGCGCTGGAACACAAGGCAGCGCTGGCTGCCGCCTCACAAACTCCGGACGCGGATTGACCGGCGTCGGCACGAATCATCCCGGAGCGGAATTTCACTGTGATCTCAGGCATCCTCATGTCTCTTAACGATCCCAAATGGGGCAATCGCGGCAACGGCGACAATCGTGGCGGCGACAACCAAGGTCCGCCCGACCTGGAAGAGCTTTGGCGCGACTTCAATCGTCGCCTCTCCGGCATGTTCGGTCGTAATCCCGGGCGCGGTGGCGGTTCGGGTGGCGACGACGGGGGCAGCCGGATGCCCGAGTTCAACTTCCGCCAGTTCGGTGGCGGTCTGGGGCTCGTGGCGGCGTTCGCCGCGGTGATCTGGCTGGCGAGCGGGTTTTACATCGTCGATGCCAGCCAGCGTGGCGTGGTGCTGCAGTTTGGCCGTTTTGTCGAGGCGACGGAGCCCGGCCTGCGCTGGCGTCTGCCGTACCCGATCCAGACCCATGAGCTGGTCAACCTGACCGGCGTGCGGACGGTAGAGATCGGCTATCGTGGTTCCGAGCGCAACAAGGTTCTCAAAGAGGCCTTGATGCTGACGGACGACGAGAACATCGTGAATATCCAGTTCGCGGTGCAATACATTCTCAAGGATCCGCAGCAGTATCTTTTCAACAACCGGAATGCCGATGATTCGGTGATCCAGGCGGCCGAAACCGCGGTGCGCGAGATTGTCGGCAAGAGCAAGATGGACTTCGTGCTCTACGAGGGGCGCGAGCAGGTGGCGGCGAACGCTCAGAAACTGACCCAGGACATCCTCGATCGCTACGCGACCGGCATTCAGGTCAGCAAGGTGACGATGCAGAATGCTCAGCCGCCCGAGCAGGTGCAAGCCGCGTTCGACGACGCCGTCAAGGCCGGCCAGGACCGCGAACGACAGAAGAACGAAGGTCAGGCCTATGCCAACGACGTGATCCCGCGCGCTCGCGGCGCGGCATCGCGTCTGCTCGAGGAAGCCGAGGCTCACAAGAGCCGCGTCGTCGCGCAGGCCGAAGGCGATGCTTCGCGTTTCAAGCAGATCTATGCCGAATACGCCAAGGCGCCCGAGGTGACGCGCCAGCGCATGTATCTCGACACCATGCAGCAAATTTTCTCGAATACCTCCAAGGTGCTGGTCGATGCCAAGGCGGGCAGCAACCTGCTGTACCTGCCGCTGGACAAGTTGATCCAGAGCACGGCGGTTCAGCCGGCTGCCGTGGCGGCCGAGCCGGCGGCGGTTACCCGTCCGGCCACGTCACCTTCTCCGTCGGACAGCGGTGTTGCGCCGCCTCGGGCGGATGCCTTGTCGGGCGAGACGCGTACGCGCGAATCCATGCGTAATCGTGAGCGGGGAGAGCGCTGATGCGTGAACGTCTACCATTTTTTGCCGGTCTCGGCCTGTTCGTCTTCGCCATCCTGTCGATGAGCTTGTTCACCGTCGATCAGCGGCAGTATGCGCTTGTCTTCCAGCTTGGCGAGGTCAAGGGGCAGATCAGCGAGCCGGGCCTGCATGGCAAGATCCCGCTGATCCAGAACGTCCGCTATTTCGACAAGCGCATCCTGACGCTGGATTCGTCCGAACCTGAGCGCTTCATCACTTCCGAGAAGAAGAACGTGCTCGTGGACCTGTTCGTGAAGTGGCGCATCGTCGATCCGAAGCTTTATTACATTTCGGTCGGTGGCGACGAAACCCGCGCCAAGACGCGTCTCGAGCAGACCGTAAACGCCGGTCTGCGCGAGGAGTTCGGCAAGCGCACGGTCCACGAGGTGGTGTCGGGCGAGCGCGACAAGATCATGGACGACATGCGCGTCAAGGCCGACCTGGATGCGCGCAAGATCGGCGTGCAGATCGTCGATGTGCGTCTCAAGCGGGTCGATCTGCCCACCGAGGTTTCCGAATCGGTCTATCGCCGCATGGAGGCGGAGCGCAAGCGGGTCGCCAACGAACTGCGTTCGCAGGGCGGTGCTGAGGCCGAAAAGATCAAGGCGGACGCCGACAAGCAGCGCGAAGTGATCATGGCCGAAGCCTATCGCGAGGCGCAGATCGCCAAGGGCGAGGGCGACGCGAAGGCGTCGGCGATCTACGCCCAGGCCTTCGGTCAGAGCCCCGAGTTCTTTGCCTTCTACCGCAGCCTCGAGGCCTATCGGAACAGCTTCAAGAACAAGTCCGACGTGCTGGTCGTCGAGCCGAATTCCGAGTTCTTCAAATACCTGAAATCTGCCGGCGGTCGCTCGGCGGCTGTGGCAGCCGAATCGACCAAGAGCGCCAAGAACGGGAAATAATGGGCCGTACGCTGATTCTCGCGTTCGCCTTGATGCTGGTTCTCGAAGGCATCATCCCGTTCGTCGCGCCGGCGACCTGGCGCGAAACCTTTGCCCGTCTGATCCGCCTGGCAGACGGGCAGATTCGTTTCGTCGGCCTGGGGTCGATGGTTCTTGGACTCCTCATCCTGATTGTTTTTTCCTGAGGCGCTTTGCCCATGTTGCGTTGGGTTCTCCCCGAATATATCCAGGACGCGCTGCCCGCCGAGGCGGCCAAGCTGGAAGATCTGCGCCGTCGTCTGCTCGATGCGTTCCGTCTGAATGGTTATCAGCTGGTGGCGCCGCCGCTGCTCGAATATCTCGAGTCGCTGCTCACTGGCGCCGGCCAGGACCTGAATCTCAAGACTCTCAAGCTCGTCGATCAGCTTTCAGGCAGGACGATGGGCGTGCGGGCCGACATCACGCCGCAGGTCGCGCGCATCGATGCCCACCTGCTCAACCGCAAGGGCGTGGCGCGCCTGTGCTACTGCGGGAGTGTCGCCCATGCGGTTCCGTCGTCGCTGACGGCGACCCGGGAGCCCTTGCAGCTCGGTGCCGAACTCTACGGCCACGCCGGTATCGAGGCTGACGCGGAAGTCATTCGACTGCTTGCCGAGACGCTGCAGATCGCCGGAGTCGGCACGTCGCGCATCGATCTGGGACACGTCGGCCTGTTCAAGGCGCTGGCCCAGAAGGCGGGGCTGCTGCCCGGTCGCGAGGAGGCCTTGTTCGATTGCCTGCAGGCGAAGGATCTGCCGGGGCTGCGCGATCTGCTCGGTGATGTCGCCGAGGACGTCCGGACGGCGCTGCTGGCGCTGCCGACCCTTTACGGCGGCACCGAGGTGCTGGCGCGGGCGCGGAAGATTCTCCCCGCGGACGTGGAGATCCAGCGTGCGCTCGACGATCTCGAGCAGCTTGCCACGCGACTTGCCGGTCTGCCGATCAGCTTCGATCTGGCCGATCTGCGCGGCTATCACTACCACAGTGGGGTGGTTTTCGCGGCCTATGGCGGCAAGTCCCCGGTGGCGCTGGCGCTGGGGGGGCGCTACGACAGCGTCGGCCGGGCGTTCGGGCGCGGGCGTCCGGCGACGGGGTTCAGCCTTGATCTGCGCGAGCTGGCCAGCCAGACGCCGGATCCGGCCGTGACCGGCGCGATCCTCGCGGCCGACGCTGGCGAGGACGGTTTTACGGAGGCGGTCGCGAAGCTGCGCGCCGCCGGTGAGAGTGTGATGATCGAATTGCCCGGCCATGATGGCACGTGGCGCGAGGCCGGGTGTGACCGGCGTCTGGTTCTGCGGGGCGGTGCCTGGCAGGTTGAACCGCTTCAGGGAGAGTAAAAAATGGCAAAGAACGTGGTTGTGGTCGGCACCCAATGGGGTGACGAGGGGAAGGGCAAGATCGTCGATTGGCTCACCGATCAGGCGCAGGGTGTTGTTCGCTTTCAGGGCGGTCACAACGCCGGCCACACGCTGGTGGTCGGCACCACCGAGTACAAGCTGAACCTCGTGCCCTCGGGCATCGTTCGTGAAGGCGTCGAATGTTTCATCGGCAACGGCGTGGTGCTCGACATCCATCATCTGCTCGCCGAAGTGCGCGGTCTCGAGGCCGGCGGTATCAAGGTGCGCGAGCGCCTCAAGATCAGCCCGGGCTGTCCGCTGATCCTCGGCTACCATTCCGCTGTCGATCGTGCCCGCGAGGCGAAGAAGAGCGCGGGTGAAAAGATCGGCACGACCGGCAAGGGTATCGGCCCGACCTACGAGGACAAGGTTGCTCGCCGCGCGCTGCGCGTTTATGACCTCTTCGATCCGAAGCGCTTCGCTGAGAAGCTCGCCGAGAACCTCGAATACCATAACTTCGTGCTGACCCAGTATCTGGGCGCCGAGGCCGTCAATTTCCAGACGGTGTTCGATCAGGCCATGACCGATGCGAAGGAAATTCTGCCGATGGTCACCGATGTGTCGGCCGACCTCTACGCCATCAACAAGGCTGGTGGCAACCTGCTGTTCGAAGGTGCTCAGGGCACGCTGCTTGACATCGACCACGGCACCTACCCGTTCGTCACGTCCAGCAACTGTGTGGCGGGTCAGGCCGCGGCGGGTTCCGGTGTCGGTCCGGGCCGCCTGCACTACGTGCTGGGGATCACCAAGGCTTACTGTACGCGCGTGGGGGGTGGTCCTTTCCCCACCGAGCTGGATTTCGAGACCGCCGGTACGCCGGGTTATCAGATGTCCACTGTGGGCCGCGAGTTCGGCACCGTGACGGGGCGCAAGCGTCGCTGCGGCTGGCTGGATCTGGCGGCACTGAAGCGTTCGATCATCATCAACGGCGTTTCCGGCCTGTGCATTACCAAGCTCGACGTGCTCGACGGGTTGCCGGAATTGAAACTTTGCGTCGGCTACATGCTCGACGGCAAGCGCATCGATCTGTTGCCGATGGGTTCCGAGGAAGTCGTACGCTGCGAGCCGATTCTTGAAACCATGCCGGGCTGGAGCGGCACCACCTTCGGTGCCCAGAGCTGGGATGCGCTTCCTCCGGAAGCCCGGGCTTACCTGCACCGCATCGAGGAAATCTGCGAGGTGTCGATCGATGTGATCTCGACGGGCCCCGAGCGTGACGAGACCATCCTCAAGCGTCACCCCTTCGGCGCCTGAGCGGTTTGCCGGACGTCACTGGTTGGTCGCCCTCGTTTCCGCCGCTGTGCTGCGTTGCATGCGGTGGTGGAGAGGAGGGCAGGCCCGCCAGGTGTCGTTGGTCAGTGCATAAAACAAAAAAGCCGGTCGAATGACCGGCTTTCAAGTGAGTTCTGGTGCCCAGAAGAGGACTCGAACCTCCACGCCTCGCGGCACTAGTACCTGAAACTAGCGCGTCTACCAATTTCGCCATCTGGGCAGCGAAGGCGCTATTATAGATCAAACATTCCGCCATGCAAGCACTTCACACGCGTACCGCAGTCATGACTGCCTCGATCCCAGCCGGCCCCGCCGTGGCGGTAACCGCTTGCGTGAGCGTCCTCGATGCGGTCGCCTTATCGTTTGAAGCGCCGACCCTAAAAACAAAAAAGCCGATCGAAAATCGATCGGCTTTTCCTGAAACCTGGTGCCCAGAAGAGGACTCGAACCTCCACGCCTCGCGGCACTAGTACCTGAAACTAGCGCGTCTACCAATTTCGCCATCTGGGCAACGAAGGCGCCATTATAGATTAGAAAGAACCTGTGTCAACCAACAAGTCTAAAAACACCCAAAAACTGAGCGAACTGCGTCGCAGCGATCCGTATTTCGAGCGCGAAAGCCTGAAGTACGATTTTCCCCTTCCGAGTCGCGAATTCATCATGCAGACGCTGGCCGAGCATGGTGTGCCGCTGCCAATCGCCGAGCTCGCCGAAGCGTTGGATATCCGGCCGGTCGAACGCGAATTCTTCGAGCGACGCATGTTCGCGATGGAGCGCGACGGGCAGGTGATGCGAAATCGCCGCGGCGCCTATCTGCTGCCCGCCAAGGCCGATCTGCTCCGGGGCACGGTCCAGGGTCATCCCGACGGCTACGGCTTCGTGGTGACGGACGACGAGGGACCGGACATCTTCCTCGGCCCGAACGAGATGCGCGAAGTGCTGCACGGCGATCGAGTGATGGTCCGCGTCGCTGGAATGGATCGGCGCGGCCGCCCTGAGGGCAAGCTGGTCGAAGTGCTCGAACGCGCCAATTCGCGAATCGTCGGGCGTGTCCTGGTCGAGAACGGCGTTACCTTGGTCGTGCCGGAAAACCGCCGCATCTCACAGGAGATCCTGCTTGCCCCGGGCAAGGCGAAGTTCAAGCCCGTGGCCGGTCAGGTGGTGGTGGTCGAACTCGTGGAGCAGCCGACCCGCTACGCACAGCCGGTTGGACGCATCGTCGAGCTGCTCGGCAACTACGCCGACCCGGGCATGGAGATCGAGATCGCCCTGCGTAAGCATGAACTGCCATTCGAATTCTCGTCGGCGGCCAAGGCGCAGGCCCGTCGTCTGCCGGAAAAAGTCCGCAAGATGGACTGGAAGGGGCGGGAGGATCTGACCGCGCTACCACTCGTCACCATCGATGGCGAGACCGCGCGGGACTTCGACGACGCAGTGTACTGCGAGCGTCAGGGGCGCGGCTTCCGACTGGTGGTGGCGATTGCGGATGTCTCGCATTACGTGACGGTCGGTTCGGCGCTCGATGGCGAGGCCTACGACCGCGGTAACTCTGTTTACTTTCCGCGTCGGGTGATCCCGATGCTGCCGGAGAAGCTGTCCAACGGGCTGTGCTCGCTCAACCCCCAGGTCGAGCGCCTGTGCATGGTCTGTGACATGGCGATTTCGCAGACCGGGGTGATCAAGCAGTACCGTTTCTATCCGGCAGTGATGTTCTCGAAGGCGCGCCTGACCTACAACCAGGTGGCAGCGGCGTTGTATGACAACGATGCGTCGGCGCTCGAGGTGATCGGCGAACTGCTGCCCCACCTGCAGAACCTCGACAAGCTGTTCCGGGTGCTGCTCAAGGCGCGCGCCAAGCGGGGGGCGATCGACTTCGAGACCCAGGAGACGCGGATGATCTTCGACGACAACGGCAAGATTGCCCAGATCGTTCCGGAGAGCCGTAACGACGCGCATCGCCTGATCGAGGAATGCATGCTGGCGGCAAACGTCTGCGCGTCCGAGTTCCTGCAGGCGCACGAACATCCGGCGCTCTACCGCATCCACGAAGGTCCGACGCCCGAAAAGCTCGCCAAGCTGCGAGAGTTCTTCGGTGAGTTCGGGCTGCAGCTCGGCGGCGGCGACGAGCCGAAGGCCGCCGATTACGCGCGTTTGCTCGAGAAGATCCAGGGTCGGCCCGACCTGCAGCTGCTGCAGACGGTGATGCTGCGTTCGCTGCGTCAGGCCCAGTACAGCCCCGACAACGTCGGCCATTTCGGCCTGGCGTATGACGCTTACACCCATTTCACCTCGCCGATCCGGCGCTACCCGGACCTGCTCGTGCATCGCGCAATCAAGGCGGTGCTGCAGGGCGCGCGCTACGTGCCGGCGCAGGACGAAGGCGATTGGGAGGCCATCGGCCTGCATTGTTCGATGACCGAGCGGCGTGCCGACGAGGCCGACCGGGATGTCGAGAACTGGCTCAAGTGCTATTACATGCAGGACCGCATCGGCGAGGAATTCGACGGCAGTGTTTCGGCAGTGGTACCGTTCGGGCTTTTTGTCGCGCTGGACGACGTCTTCGTCGAGGGCCTGGTGCATATTTCCGACCTCGGCAGCGACTACTTCCACTACGACGACGCCCACCACTCGCTGGTCGGCGAACGTGCCGGCGAGCGCTATCGTCTCTCCGATCGCATCCGGGTCCAGCTCGTGCGGGTGAACATGGAAGCCAGCAAGATCGACTTCCGCCTCGTGGCCGGCGCCGCACGACCGACCGAGCGCGTCGGCAAGACTGCGCGTGAGAAGGCTGCGTCCGAGCCCGTTTCTCCTGTGCCTGAAAAGTCGGTCCGCCGGCCGCGGGCGACTGAGGTCGTCGATGCCGGTGAGGCGCCCGTCAGTGCGGCTGCGCCGAAGCGGAAGTCCGTCGCCGGAAAGGGCGCCGGTGACGCCGCCAAGACCGGCAAGACCGTAAAACCCGCAAAAGCCACCAAGTCCGCCAAGCCGCGCAAGCGTGCGGCGAGCGGCGCAAAGAAGAAAGCCAAACCCCGTGTCTGACAACACCGCAAGCTCCCGTCTCATCTACGGCTTCCATGCCGTGCTGGCCAAGTTGCGCCACGATCCCGAAGCCATCTTCGAGATCTACACCGACGCCAAGCGCAACGATCCGCGCGCCAGGGATCTGGTCCGCCACGCCGAGCAGCTTGGCACCCGCTTGATTCCGACCGAGGGGGAGCGCCTCGACAAGATGGTCGGAACGCGTCGTCACCAGGGTGTCGTGGCCCGTATCGACGGACGCCGCAAGGAGCTCAAGCTCGCCGACGTGCTCGACGGCCTGACCGAGCCGGCCTTGCTGCTGGTCCTCGACGGGATCCAGGATCCGCACAACCTCGGCGCCTGCCTGCGGGTGGCGGATGCGGCCGGCGCCCACGCCGTGATCGCCCCCAAGGACAAGGCGGTCGGACTCAACGCAACGGCGGTGAAAGTGGCCAGCGGGGCCGCCGACACGGTGCCCTACGTCACCGTGACCAACCTCGCGCGGGCCCTGCGCGAGATGCAGGACGCAGGGGTGTGGATTCTCGGCGCGGCTGGCGAGGCGGAGAAATCGATCTACACCGTCGATCAGAAGGGGCCCATCGCGTGGGTGCTGGGCGCCGAGGGCGACGGCTTGCGTCGCCTCACCCGAGACACCTGCGACGAACTCGTGCGGATTCCGATGTACGGCACGGTCGAAAGCCTCAACGTGTCGGTGGCGAGCGGGCTGTGCCTGTTCGAGGCACGCCGCCAGCGCGCGTGAAGATCGACTACGCCGAAGTCCGGGCTTTGCTGCGGCGTAGCCGCAGCGGTGCGCTGGGCACGCAGTCGCTCGGGGTGCCCGGCTATCCTTTCGTCAGCGCCTTGCCCTACGTACCCGACGAGGCTGGGTGTCCCGTTTTTTTGCTGAGCGAATTGGCAGAGCATACCCGCAACCTGCGTGCCGATTCGCGCGCCAGCTTGCTGGTGACTGAAGGCCCAGACGGCGATCTGGCGCAGTCCCGGCTCACCCTGGTGGGTGATGTCACGCCGGTCAGCCTCGATGCCGGGCGTCAGGCGCGCTACCTGCGCTATCGACCGGACGCGGCCGAATACCTTGCATTGGGGGATTTCCGTTTCTTCCGTCTGATGCCCTTCAAGGCGCGATTCATCGGAGGATTCGGTCGGATGGGCTGGATCGACGCGGAGACGTTGCCGGCAATGCTGGCGCCGGAGATCGAGATGCGTCTGGTGGAACGGCTTGCGCGACTGGCACCGGTCGGGGTGGGTGTGCTGGGGATCGATTGCGAGGGCGTCGATCTGCGCATCGGTGGCATCTTTCGCCGCCTGGCGCTGCCGCCGACCGACGGCAGCGTGGCTGCGCTCGAGGCGGCGGCAGGCGGTGTGCTGCTGCAGGCGGAGCCGACTCCGCCCGCGGCAGCGGGTTCGGACTACGCCTGAGGTCAGTCCACCCGGTTCAGCTTGTCCATGTACTGCTTGGTGAACACGCGGTCGGGCAGTTCCTTGGCGGTCATCTGCGAGTAGCGCAGCACCGACATGTCTCCCTTTTTGAGGGCGTCTTCCATCACGAGCTGGGTCGGCCGGGTGCGGCCGCCCAGTTCCTTGAATTTCTCGTAACGGCACACCTTGAGCAGCCGGTCGGAGATCGAGTAGAACTCGGCCTTGTAGGGCCAGTTGTTGGATTGGCGCACCCAGTACAGCACCTTGGCGTAGGTCACGCCACGGTCGACGGCGGTGAGTTCGAGGACGTGCATCTTCTCGCCCTCGATGGTGTCGGTGCGCAGGATCTTCGGTTCGTAGTCGCCGGAGAAGTTGGCGCGCGCCAGGTCGCCGTTGGCCACCTGGCCGGTCAGGCGCTGGGCGAGGGAGAGGCGCACCGGCTGCGACACGTTTGGCATGAAGACCCACAGGTCACGGCCACGCATCAACATCGCCTGACCACGGTCGGTGGCCGGTTCGAGCGTCTGGACGATGGTGTTCTCGTTGCCCTTGGACAGGATGCGGTACTTGCGATCTTCCTGCTGCTCGCCGACGCTGGTCGAGGTGATGTCGATCACGACCTGGAAGCCTTCTCGCGGAAAGCGGATTTCGTCGGCCTTGGCGACGATGGCGCGGGCCTGCTCCGGATCATCCGCCCGGGATACCCCGCCGGACACCAGCGCCAGCGCGGCCAGGGCAAGGCCGAGGCAGCGCGCCCGGCAGGTCGAGGGGCTAAACTTGAGGCTCATAGTGTTATCCTTTAAAAGCAAACAACATAGACCGGTGTACCGATGCAAACAATCGACGATGACTACGCAGAAAAGGTCCTGAAGGCGAAGCCGCCGAAGATCATCGAGATCAGTCACGTCAGTAAGGTCTATCGCCTTGGTGATCAAGATGTCAAGGCGTTGAGAAACGTGTCCCTCGATGTTCGCGAGGGCGACTTCATGGCGATCGCCGGGTCATCGGGAAGCGGCAAATCCACGCTGCTTAATATCATGGGGTGCATCGATACGCCAAGCGAGGGGCGCGTGAAGGTGAATGGAAAGGACGTCTCTGGCCAGACGCCCGACGAGCTGGCCGACATCCGTGCCAGAACCATCGGTTTCATTTTCCAGACCTTTAATCTGTTGCCGGTGCTGTCGGCCGAGGAGAACGTGGAGTATCCGCTTCTCCAGATGCCCGAGATCAGCAAGGAAGAGCGTCGCTCGCGGGTCAACGATTACCTCAAACTGGTGGGCCTCGCCCGCTACGCCCACCATCGCCCCAATCAGCTGTCCGGTGGCCAGCGCCAGCGGGTGGCGATTGCCCGCGCGCTGGTGACCCATTCGCGCGTCGTGCTGGCCGACGAGCCGACGGCCAACCTCGACCGCAGCACGGGCAAGAGCATCCTCGAACTGATGCGGCGCATCAACGAGGATTGCAAGACCACTTTCGTTTTCTCCACCCACGACAAGCAGGTCATGAGTATGGCTGCCCAGCAAGTCCGGATGGAGGACGGTCAGCCGACCAAGCTCGGGTCCAAGCAGGAAAACGGCACCTGGCGTTTCGTCGCCTACAAGGTGTGAGGCGGACCATCGGGCGCCGCCAATCGGCACAAGAATTCGATGTAATGAGGAACGCAGGGAATGAACAGCTTTAACCACACGCTCCGCCGCTGCGCGTTTGCGCTCGCGGCGATCACGTGCGCCGGTACCGCCTCGTCGGCCGACGATGATTTGGCGCTTGACGACGAGCCGGTCGCGAAGGGGCCGAAGACCGCGGGCTATCTCCAGTTCGACGTCGCCCGGACCTACGGTGGCAAGGATCACTGGTCCATGGCGCGCTCCCGTGCCGAGGTTGCGGCGACGGGAGGAGACAGCGTGAAATGGAAGATTTCCGGTCGCGCGGATGCCGACGCGGTGTTCGGCATCGATTCCGGCTTCTATCCCGACGCGGTGCGCCGCGATCAGCAGTACCAGTTCGATCTACGGGAAACCTACGCCGACTTTTCGGTGGGCGACGTCGATTTTCGCGTCGGTCGTCAGCATGTGGTGTGGGGTGAAATGGTCGGTTTGTTCTTTGCCGACGTGGTGTCGGCGCGGGATTTGCGCACGTTTTATCTTCCCGATTTCGAGCAGCTGCGGATTCCCCAGTGGGCCGCACGAGCGGAATACTATTTCGGTGAAACGCATGCCGAACTGTTGTGGATTCCCGTCCCGAGTTACGACCGTATCGGCAAGCCGGGTGCGGAGTTCTACCCGCTACCGCGTGATTACCGGGTGTCCGGTGAGGTGAAGCCTGACAATTCGCTTGGCAATACCAACTGGGGCGGTCGCCTGTCGCGCATGGTTGGTGGCTGGGATCTGTCGGGTTTCTACTATCGCAGCATGGATGTCGCCCAGACTTTTTATTTCACTGGCTTCAACGGCATGCAGCCTGAATTCCAGCCGCGTCATGAGCGCATCAGCCAGGCCGGCGGCACGGTGGCGAAGGATCTGGGCGATTTCGTGCTCAAGGGTGAACTGGTCCACACCCGCGGCCGCAAATTCAATGCGGTCGATCCGACGGTCGTTCAGAACGGTCTAATCGACCAAGACACAATTGATTACGTGGTTGGCGTCGATATTCCGGCGTTTCGGGACGGCCGCATCAACCTGCAATATTTCGCCCGCAGGATGCTCGACTATGATCCTCGGACCGGCGCGGAACGGACCGAAGGGGGCGCCAGCGTGCTCCTCAATACGAAGCTCGGCAACGGCCTGGAGGCCGAGGCGCTGTATGTTTCGATGTTGAATCGTAACGATTATATGGTTCGCCCGAAGCTGATCTGGTCGGCCAGCAAGAGCTGGCGAGTGGTGCTGGGCGTGGATGCCTTCGGCGGCAGCTCGACCGGCATGTTCGGCCGTTACGCAGACCGCGACCGGGTGTATACCGAGGCGCGCTGGTCCTTCTAGATTGCCACTCGGATTAGGTATGATCCGCGCCGGACAAATCCCGAGAGGAATATTTTTGTCATGCAGATGGCAAAGCGGGGTGCCCTTTTTGGGGGGGCGTGACGTTTTTCTCCGGGCGTGAAGGCGCGCTGCCGTAATATCCGCCCGTTATCATTCAAAGGCTGAACTTAGGCCGTATCCAGGGGATGTACCTTATGAAACGCGTTTTGACAAAAGGCCTGCTGGCTTGCGCCGTCGTGGCCGGTCTTGCCGGATGTGCGACGACTTACCCGCCGGCCCCGGCGACCGCCGAGAGCGCCGATTACAACTACCAGATCGGCCCCGGTGACAACGTCAATATCGTCGTCTGGCGCAATCCCGAACTGTCGATGACCGTCCCGGTCCGTCCTGACGGCAAGATCACCACGCCGCTGGTCGAGGATCTGCCCGCCTCCGGTCGCGACGCCAGCACCCTGGCCCGCGAGATCGAGCAGGCCCTCGGCAAGTACATCCGAGATCCGGTCGTGACCGTCATCGTCACCACCTTCGTCGGCCCCTACGCCCAGCAGGTCCGTGTCGTGGGCGAAGCCGCTAAACCGCAGACCCTGGCCTTCCGCCAGAAGATGTCGCTGCTCGACGTGATGATCGCCGTGAACGGCCTGACCGATTACGCTGACGGCAACCGGGCCACGCTGCTGCGGACTTCCGAAGGCAACAAGCAATACACCATCCGTCTGAAGGATCTCGTCAAGCGTGGCGATGTCTCGGCCAACGTCGAGATGAAGCCGGGCGACGTCATCATCATCCCCCAGAGCTGGTTCTGATCCTTCTCGTGATTGTCCCCCGGGGTTGTCCTGGGGGAGCGCATTCGGAATTTCCCAATGGAAGACATTTTAAGACAGCTGTCGGTGACCCTCCGCGGCATGTGGCTGTATCGCTGGTGGGGCCTGGCCGCCGCCTGGATTCTCGGTCCCATCGTCGCCGCGGTTGTCTATCTGCTGCCTGACCGCTACGAGTCCTCGGCCCGCGTCTATGTGGACACCCAGTCGATCCTGAAGCCGCTGATGTCCGGGCTGGCCGTCCAGCCCAACGTCGATCAGCAGATCGGCATCCTGAGCCGCACGCTGATCAGCCGTCCGAACGTCGAGAAGCTGATCCGCATGGCCGACCTGGATCTCGCGGCCAAGACCAAGGAAGACCGCGAGACGCTGGTCACCAACGTCACCAAGGCGCTGCAGATCCGCGAGGCGGGCCGCGACAACCTCTACACCCTGGCCTACACCGACACAGATCCCGAGCGGGCCAAGCGTGTTGTGCAATCGATGGTTTCGATCTTCGTCGAGTCGGGTCTCGGCGACAAGCGCAAGGATTCCGATACTGCGCGGCGCTTCATCGAGGAGCAGATCAAGGCCTACGAGCAGAAGCTGATCGAAGCCGAGAACCGCCTCAAGGAATACAAGGTGCGCAACATGGGCGTGATCGGCTCGGGCGGCCAGGATTATTTCCGCAAGATGACCGAGGTGAGCGAGCAGCTCAACCAGGCCAAGCTCGCCCTGCGTGAAGCCGAGAACTCCCGCGATGCCCTCAAGCGCCAGCTCTCTGGCGAGGAGTCGGTGGCCCTGCCCGAGAAGATGTCTAGCGCGACGCTGGCCTCGGTGCCGGTGCCCGAGCTCGATGGTCGCATCGAGACTCTGAAGAAATCCCTCGACGGCCTGCTGCAGAAGTACACCGACAAGCATCCTGACGTGGTCGGCACCCGCAAGGTGATCGCCGAGCTCGAGGCCCAGAAAGCCGAGGAGCTGCAGGCCCGTCGCAAGGCGGCGGCTGCGGCCACCGCATCTGCGGGGGCGGGCGTGGGTTCGTCGGCCAACGTCAATCCGGTGTTCCAGCAGATGCGCCTGTCGCTGGCCGAATCCGAGGCCAACGTGGCGTCCCTGCGGGCGCGGGTGTCCGAGTACGAATCCCGACTGCAGCAGCTCGGCGCGGCGTCCCGCACCCTGCCGCAGCTCGAGACCGAATTCACCCAGCTCAACCGCGACTACGACATCAACAAGAAGAACTACGACGCACTGGTCTCCCGTCGCGAATCCGCCACGATGGCGGTCGAGATGGGTGCGACCTCCGGCGTGGCCGACTTCCGCCTGATCGATCCGCCCACTGTCCCGAGCAAGCCTTCCGCTCCGAATCGTCTGCTGTTGATGCCGGCTGCCGGTCTGGCTGCGTTGCTGTTCGGCGGTCTGGTGTCCTTCCTGATCAGCCAGATCCGGCCGGTCTTCTCGGATACCCAGGTGCTGCGCGAGGTCACGGGCCTGGCCGTGCTCGGCGCGGTCAGCATGATTGGCGATCCCGATCGCCTGCGCAATCAGCGCCGGGGCAAGGTGGTCTTCCTCGGTGGCGTGGGGGCACTGGTCGGACTGTTTGGCGCAATGACTGTCTGGCTGTTGCTGGCCAGAATGGGTTAAGAGGCGAACATGAGCATTATTGAAAAAGCAGTCGAGCGACTCGAGCAGCTCCAGAAAGTCACCGCCGCTCCGGCGGAAAGCGAAGTTGCCGCCGAGGCGTCGCGCGCGGTCGAGCCCGTTCAGTCCGTAACCCCCGCCGCGCCGGTAGTGTCGGCCTTCGCCGACCAGCCAGCACGCGTCGAGCCGGTTGTCGTCGAGGCCGCGCCGCAAGCCGCCGAGCCCGCCAGAGCGAAAGCGCCGCAGGCCGCGGGCTCGCCCTCCAAGTCCATCGAGATCGATCTCGACCGCCTCCAGTCGATCGGCATCGTCACGCCGAACGCGCCGCGTTCGCTGATCGGCGACGAGTTCCGGATCATCAAACGGCCGTTGCTGCGCAACGTACAGGGCAAGGGGGCGTCGGCGATCGCCAACGCCAACCTGATCATGATCACGAGTTCGCTGCCCGGCGAGGGCAAGAGCTTCAGCTCGATCAACCTGGCCATCAGCATGGCCATGGAACTCGACCACACGGTGCTGCTGATTGACGCCGACGTGTCGCGTCCGTCGGTGCTCAACATTCTCGGCCTGCCGCCGAAGAAGGGCTTGATGGATGTGCTCACCACGCCGGGCACCCAGCTCAGCGACGTGATGCTGAAGACCAACATCGA
The DNA here is from genome assembly GCF_041911615.1 of Zoogloea sp. GTDB lineage: Bacteria > Pseudomonadota > Gammaproteobacteria > Burkholderiales > Rhodocyclaceae > Zoogloea. Next base: position 35,587 of record NZ_JAYROR010000066.1, read on the forward strand.
GAAGCTCAGCCTGCTGCCGGCCGGGACGCCCCACCCCCGGGCGACCGAACTGCTTGCCAGCGACGCGATGAACAACCTGCTCGAAGAGCTGGCCGTGCGGTATTCCGACCGGATCATCGTGTTCGATTCCCCGCCGCTGCTGGTCACCACCGAATCGCGTGTGCTGGCCACCCACATGGGGCAGATCGTGATGGTCGTCGAGTCGAACCGCACGACTCAGGCCGCCGTCAAGCAGGCGCTCTCCACCATCGAGAGCTGCCCGGTCAAGCTCATGTTGCTGAACAAGGCCTTGCAGTCCGGTGCCGGCTCCTATGGCTACGGCTATGGCTATGGTTACGGCTATGGCTACGGCCACGCGCCGAAGGAGAACGCGTGAGTTATCCCGCTTCCCGTATCGTGCTGACCACCCGCCGGCGGCGTCTTGCGCTGGTGTGCGCCGCCCTCGGGCTCGGCGCCACGCCGGCGATCGCCCAGCAGCGCGAGTTCGCCGTTGTTCCCTCCGTTCGTCTGACCGAGACGGTCACCGACAACGCGCGCCTGGGGCAGAGCTCGTCGGGGACGGAATGGATCACCCAGCTCAATCCGTCCGTCCGAGTCGATGCCAAGTCGGCGCGCATCGACGGTCAGATGACCCTCGGCATGAACTCGGCGATGTACGCCAACGGCACCCAGCCGAACACCAACCAGTTGTTGCTCAACGGTAACGGCAAGCTCACGGCCTGGGAAAATCACGGTTTCATCGATCTGTTCGGTTCCATTTCCCGCCAGCCCACCTACGCCTTCCAGCCCCAGGGCACGGGGGGCGTGACCGGTACCAGCAACCTCTCCGAGGTCAAGCTGTTCACCGTCAGCCCCTACCTCAAGGGGCGCTTCGGCAGCACCGGCACGGTGGAGGCGCGTTACTCCATGAGCGACATGGAGTCGAATTCGACCGCGGTGTCGCGCAATCTCACCGACACGTGGTCGCTGACGGCCAGCGATCCGTATGCGCTGGGTCGGCTCGGGTGGGATTTCAATTACCGAGACAGCCACACCGAAAGCACCAACCGGCGCGACATCGACCATACCTCGTTGCGTTTCGGCGGTACCTTCGCGGTCGATCCCCAGCTCATGCTGCGGGTCATCGGTGGTAGCGAAACCAGCAATTACACCTCGGCCGACACGACCACCAAGACCATCTATGGCGGTGGCGGCGACTGGCGGATCAGCCCGTTCACCACCTTCAAGGGTACCGTCGAACACCGCTTCTTCGGCACGGGCTACGATCTGTCCTTCGAGCATCGGGGCCCCCAACTGGCTGTCCAGGCCAGCTACAGCCGCGACGTCAGCTCCCTGGGGCAGAGCCTGCAGGGCGCCACCAGTCAGTTCGATCGGCTGATGGCGCACCCGGCGCTGGTTGCGTCCTTCCCGAATCCGAGTGTCCGTGCGGCGTTCATCACGCAGAACTACGCGACGCTGCTCAGCATGTTCCCTGGCACGACGGACCTGACGAACGGGTTTTACCTCGACCGTCGCCTGCAGCTCAGCGTGACCTTCATCGGTGCCCGCAATTCACTGACCTTCACGGGATTCCGCACCGAGCGCACGCCGCTGACCGAGAGTTCGTTCTCCCTGTCGCCCACCACCTCGACGACCAGCAATTACACCACCACCGGCGGTACCGCCACGGTCCAGCACAAGCTCACGCCGATCACTTCCGCCAATCTGTCGCTGACGGCGATGCGTAGCGAAACCGGCCAGGCCACGGTGTCCGGCACCGCGACGGGCCCGGTCTCGGCGCGCTCGCGCATGATCACCGCCGGTCTGACGACCAACTTCACGCCCAAGACGACGGGCTCGCTGAGCATCCGCAACAGCCACGGCTCCGGTAGCACCTCCTACACCGAGAACGCGCTGTACGGCACCGTCCTCTACCAATTCTGAGCACGTCATGTACGAAGCCTATTTCGGTTTGCGGGGCAAGCCCTTCCAGCTTAATCCGGACCCTTCATTTTTCTACGGCAGCCGTGGCCACCGCCGCGCGATGGCCTACCTCGAGTACGGCCTGCACCAGAACGAAGGCTTCATCGTCATCACCGGTGAAGTCGGCGCGGGCAAGACGCTGCTGGTGCGCAGCCTGCTCGAAAAGCTCGACTCCAAGAAGATCGTTGCCGCCAATCTGGTGAGCACCCAGATCGACGCCGACGACATCCTGCGTCTCGTGGCCGCTTCGTTCGGCATCCCGAGCAAGCATCTGTCCAAGAGCGACCTGCTGCTGGCCATCGAGGCCTTCCTGGTCAGCACCACGGCCGCCGGCAAGCGCGCGCTGCTGATCGTCGACGAAGCCCAGAACCTCACGCCGAAGGCCGTCGAGGAGCTGCGGATGCTCTCCAATTTCCAGCTCGAAGATCACGCGCTGCTGCAGAGCTTCCTGGTCGGCCAGCCGGAATTCCGGGCCATCATGCAGAGCCCGGAGATGGTCCAGTTGCGCCAGCGGGTCATCGCCTCCTATCACCTCGGTCCGCTCGACCTGCAGGAAACCCATGCGTACGTCGAGCACCGCCTCGCCTGCGTCGGCTGGAAGGGCAATCCGACCTTCGACCAGGATGCGATGCGCGAGATCTACAACGTGAGCCAGGGGATTCCGCGCCGCATCAACGCCGTGTGCGATCGCATCATGCTGGCCGCGTTCCTCGGTGAGCAGCGTCGGGTCGGCGCCGAGCTGGTCAATCAGATCGTCTCTGAGATGCGTGAGGAGCAGGTGACACCCACCGGCACCGGCGATGTCGACGCGACGATTGGCGCCGCTCCCGCCGCCAGCCAGGCCGCGGAGAGTCTCGATCTGCAGCGCCTGCTGGCCAACCCCGAGGCCGCCAAGCTGCTGGCCAATGCCGGTCCGTCCTTCGACATGACCCGTTTCGACGAGCGCCTGGCGCTCCTCGAACGCACGCTGTCGACCACCCTGAATACCCTCGGCCAGCTGCTCAAGTCTGCCCAGGAGCAGGGCGGCGCTCAGGCCGAAGGCGGAGCCGCCGCAAAATGACTGCCCCCAAGAAGCGCGATGGCAAAGCCATCGTGAATGCGCTGACCATCGACGTCGAAGACTACTTCCAGGTCTCCGCGTTGGCTCCGCACTTCCCGAAGGAAAGCTGGAACGACACGCCGTGCCGCGTCGAGCGCAACGTTCATCGGATTCTCGAGCTGCTGCATCGCCACGAGGCCAAGGGGACGTTCTTCACCCTCGGCTGGGTGGCCGAGCGCTATCCCAAGCTGATCCGCCTGATCGCGATGGAAGGCCACGAGATCGCCAGCCATGGCTATGGCCACCAGCGCGCCAGCGAGCAGACGCCCGAAGCCTTCCTCGCCGACATCCAACTGGCGAAGGCGGTACTGGAGGACATCTCCGACTGCGAGGTGAAGGGCTACCGGGCGCCGAGCTTTTCGGTGGGCTTGTCCAATCCATGGGCCCACGGCTGCATCGAGTCGGCCGGCTACACGTACAGCTCCAGCGTCTATCCGGTCAAGCACGATCATTATGGGGTGCCGAACGCGCCGCGTTTTCCGTACGCGGTCGGCAAGGCCCTGGTTGAAATCCCGATCACCACGGTACGTCGCTTCGGCCGCAACTGGCCGGTGGGTGGGGGGGGCTATTTCCGTCTGCTGCCCTATCCGGTGTCGGCCTGGGGCATCCGCAAGGTCAACGAAGAAGACCGGCGTCCGGCGATCTTCTATTTTCACCCGTGGGAAATCGACCCCGAGCAGCCGGTCGTCAAGGAAGCGAGCGCCAAGACCCGTTTCCGGCATTACGTCAATCTGGCGCACACCGAGGCGCGTCTGGCCCGTCTTCTTCAGGATTTTTCCTGGGGGCGGATGGACGACGTGTTCCTCCCCGCGCTTCAAACCTCAGTCTAAGGTTCCGGGAATGGTTTCTGTAGTTAAAGTACGCCCGTTTGTGGCGGGGGATTCTGCGCGCTGGAATGAATTCGTTTTCGCCTGCCCGGATGCCACTTTCTTTCACCGTATCGAATGGCGCGGGATCATGGAAACGGTGTTCCGCCACCGCACCCATTACCTGCTGGCCGAGCGTGACGGGCAGATCGTCGCGGTGTTGCCGCTCGTGGAGGTCAAGAGCCGCCTTTTCGGTCATGCGATGACGTCGCTGCCGTTTGCCGTCTATGGCGGCGTGGCGGGCAGCGATGCCGACGCCGTGGCGGCCCTCGAAGCCGAGGCCGACGCCTTGTCGCGCAAGGCCGGCGTGCAGCACCTGGAATACCGCAATCTGCGCGCCCGCCATGCCGACTGGCCGCATCAGGACCTCTACGTCACCTTCCGCAAGGAGATCCTGGCGGACGAAGAGGCCAACATGGCGGCGATTCCCCGCAAGCAGCGGGCGATGGTGCGCAAGGGCATCAAGAACGGGCTGGTGAGCCAGATCGACGCCAATTGCGACCGTTTTTTCGCGCTGTATTCCGACAACGTGCTGCGGCACGGCACCCCGGCGCTGCCGAAACACTTCTTTGAAACGCTGATGAAGGTTTTCGGGCAGGATTGCGAGGTCATGACCGTCTCATCGCCCGAAGGCAAACCCCTCTCCACCGTTCTGACCTTCTACTTCCGCGACGAGGTGCTCCCGTACTATGCCGGCGACGATCTGGCCGCCCGCGAACTCGCCGCCAACGATTTCAAATACTGGGAGCTGATGCGCCGGGCGTGCGCCAAGGGCTACCGCATCTTCGACTACGGCCGCAGCAAGATCGGCACCGGCCCCTACAGCTTCAAGAAGAACTGGGGATTCGAGCCGATGCCCCTGTCGTACGAGTACCGGCTCTACAAGCGCGACGCCATTCCCCAGAACAACCCGATGAACCCCAAGTATCGCGCCTTCATCGCGATGTGGCGGCGTCTGCCCCTCGCTGTCGCCAACACCATCGGGCCGCACATCGTCCGCAACCTGGGGTGACCGGTGGCTGACGATCGCACTCCGCTTCTTTATCTGGTTCATCGCATTCCGTATCCGCCCAACAAGGGCGACAAGGTGCGATCGTTCAATATCCTGCGCCAGCTGGCCAAGCGGCATCGGATCTTTCTCGGCACCTTCGTCGATCACCCCGACGACGTCCAGTACATCGACAAGCTCGCCGAGTGGTGCGAAGAGCACCGTGTGATCCGTCTCGACCCGCGCAAGGCGAAGGTCGCCAGCCTGCGCGGCCTGCTCACCGGCGAAGCGCTGAGCGTGCCGTACTACCGCAGCGCCGAGCTCGCCGGTTGGGTGGCGGACGTGGTGGCGCGCGCGGGCATCCGCGAAGCGGTGGCGTTCTCGGGGCCGATGGCCCAATACCTCGACGTGCCGGGTTTGACGCGCCGGGTCATCGATTTCTGCGACCTCGACTCCGCCAAATGGACCCAGTACGCTGGTGATCACCGCTGGCCGATGTCCTGGCTGTATCGCCGCGAAGGCCGTGCGCTGCTCGCGTTCGAGCGCAAGGCCGCAGCCCGCAGCGACGCCAGCGTCTTCGTGACCGAGGCCGAGGCCGATCTGTTCCGTCACGCGGCACCGGAGCTGGCGCCCAAGGTCAGCGCGATGCAGAACGGCGTCGACGCCGATTTCTTCTCGCCCGACAACGGCGGCACCCGTCCCTATCCGCCCGGCGGGCCGGTGGTGGTCTTCACCGGCGCAATGGACTATTGGCCCAACATCGATGCGGTGGTGTGGTTTGCCGGCGAACTGCTGCCGAAGATCCGGGCCCAGGTGCCCGACGTGCGCTTCTGGATCGTCGGCATGAATCCGGCGCCCGCCGTCCAGGCGCTGGCGGGGGAGGGCGTGGTGGTAACCGGTACGGTGCCGGACGTGCGTCCTTACCTGGCCCACGCCGACGTGATCGTCGCGCCGCTGCGCATTGCCCGCGGCATCCAGAACAAGGTCCTCGAGGCGATGGCGATGGCGCAGCCGGTCGTGATTTCCTCGGCACCTGCCACGGGACTGGAGGCCCGCTCAGGCCATGACTGTGAGATTGCCCACAGTGGTGACGAATTCGTTTCGCGTACTGTCGCGCTGTTGGCTGATGTAACATTGCGCCGCACCATGGGACATGCCGCGCGGGAGACCGTGCTGCGCCGCTACAGCTGGTCGGCCCATCTGGCAGCCCTCGAAAATCTGCTCGGCGAGCCCGTCCGTTGAGCCGTTCGCACGACGCGTACCCGATACCCGAAAGCCCATGAACGATTCCCGCCCCCTGGTGATGCACGTTGTTTACAGCTTTGACGTCGGCGGGCTGGAAAACGGGATCGTGAACCTGGTCAACCGGATGCCGCCCGAGCGCTTCCGCCACATGATCGTGGCGCTGACCCGCTGCGTGCCCAGCTTCTGCGAGCGCATCACGCGCAGCGACGTGCAATTCCTGTCCCTCGAGAAAGGGGCGGGGCACGGCGCGCGGCTCTATCCGCGCCTTTATCGCCTGTTCCGCGAGCATCGCCCGGCCATCGTCCACACCCGCAACCTGGCGGCCCTTGAAATGGTGGTCCCGGCCTGGCTCGCCGGTGTGCCGGTGCGCGTGCACGGCGAGCACGGCTGGGACGCCTCCGACCTCGAGGGCACCAGCCGCAAGTTCCAGCTCGTCCGCAAGGTTTACTCGCCCTTCGTGTCGGCCTACGTGGCCTTGTCACGGCGGATCGAGCACTACCTCACCGGCAAAGTCGGTGTGCGCGCCAGCCGGGTCAAGCGAATCTGCAATGGCGTCGATACCGCCCGGTTCGCGCCGGTGGCGAAGCGTGCCGAGATTCCGGGGTCGCCCTTCAACGATCCGGGGCTCGTGGTCTTCGGCGCGGTCGGACGGCTGCAGGCGGTCAAGGACCACGCCAACCTGATTCGCGCCTTCGGCCAGCTGGTGCACGGCAGTCCCGACGCGGCGCGGCGCGCGCGGCTGATGATCGTCGGCGGCGGGCCGCTCCACGCGAGCCTGCAGGCGCTCGTCTCGGCCGAAGGGCTCGACGACTACGTCTGGCTTGCCGGCGAACAGGCCAACGTGCCGCTGATGAACAGCGGCATGAACGTCTTCGTGCTGCCGTCCCTCGCCGAGGGTATTTCCAATACCTTGCTCGAGGCGATGGCCTCGGGCCTGCCAGTCGTCGCGACCCACGTGGGTGGCAATGCCGAGCTGGTCGTCGAAGGTCAGACCGGCCTGCTCGTGCCCTCGGCCGATCCGGCTGCACTGGCCGGGGCCATGGCGGCGCTGCTGGCTCATCCCCAGCGCGCCGCAGCCTTCGGGCGGGCCGGTCGCGAGCGGGTCTGTGCCCAGTTCAGTCTCGATGCGATGGTTGCTGACTACCTGTCGCTTTACGAATCGCGCCTGCGGGCGTCCGCGCCCGGCACCGGGCCTGCCATCCAATCCAGAAACGCCCTTCGCTGAAAGTAGAGAAATTCCATGTGCGGCATTGCTGGCCTATTTGACACCCGCGGCAAGCGCGACTTCGATCGCGCCCTGATGAAGCGGATGAACGACATCCAGTTCCATCGGGGGCCGGATGAGGGCGATCTTCATTTCGAACCCGGGGTGGCGCTCGGCCATCGTCGCCTGTCCATCATCGACCTCTCGACCGGCCAGCAGCCGCTGTTCAACGAGGATGGCTCGGTGGCGGTGGTGTTCAACGGCGAAATCTACAATTTCCAGGAACTCGTGCCCGAACTCGAAGCCCTCGGCCACCGCTTCCACACGCGCAGCGACACCGAGGTCATCGTGCACGCCTGGGAATCCTGGGGCGAGGACTGCGTGCAGCGATTCCGGGGCATGTTCGCCTTTGCCCTGTGGGACCGCAACCGTCAGACCTTCTTCATGGCCCGTGACCGTCTGGGCGTGAAGCCGTTCTTCTACGCGATCCTTGACGACGGCACGCTGGTCTTCGGCTCGGAGCTCAAGGTGCTGATGCAGCATCCCGGACTCGACCGCCGCATCGACCCCCAGGCGGTCGAGGAATACTTTGCCTTCGGCTACGTGGCCGAACCGCGCACCATCTTCAAGGGCGCCCGCAAGCTGCAGCCAGGCGAGAGCCTGTGCATCCGCCGCGGTCAGCCGATCCCCGCGCCCAAGCGCTACTGGGACGTCCGTTTCACCCTCGACAACCCGCTTTCGCTGGCCGACGCGACCGCCGAGCTTACCGAGCGCCTGCGCGAATCGGTACGCCTGCGCATGATTTCCGACGTGCCGCTGGGCGCCTTCCTGTCAGGCGGCGTCGATTCCAGCGCCGTCGTGGCGACCATGGCGGGCTTGTCGGGCGAGCCGGTGAATACCTGTTCGATCGCCTTCGACGACCCGGCCTTCAACGAGTCCGAATTCGCCCAGATGGTGGCCGACCGCTACCAGACCCGGCACTTCGTCGAAACCGTCAAATCGGACGACTTCGATCTCATCGACACCCTGGCGGCGCTCTACGACGAACCCTACGCCGACAGCTCGGCGATTCCCACCTACCGCGTCTGCCAGCTCGCTCGCAAGCACGTCACCGTGGCCTTGTCCGGCGACGGCGGCGACGAGGCGATGGGCGGCTACCGCCGCTACCGCATGCATCTGATGGAAGAGAAGATGCGCGGCTCGATGCCCGCTGGCATCCGCCGTCCGGTCTTCGGGCTGCTCGGCCGGATGTACCCCAAGGCCGACTGGGCGCCGCGGATGTTCCGCGCCAAGACTACCTTCCAGGCGCTCGCGCGGGATTCGGTGCAGGCCTATTTCCATTCGGTGTCGATCCTGCGCGACGACATGCGGCGCAGCCTGTTCTCGAACACGTTCCGCGCCGAGCTGGCAGGCTACAACGCCATCGAGGTGTTCCGCCGCCACGCCGCTGCCGCCGACACCGACGATCCGCTGGCCCTCATCCAGTACCTCGACACCAAGACGTATCTGGTCGGCGACATCAACACCAAGGTCGACCGCGCCAGCATGGCCCATTCGCTGGAAGTGCGCGATCCGCTGATGGATCACAAGCTGGTCGAATGGCTGGCCACCTTGCCCTCGAGCCTCAAGATCAAGGGCCAGGAAGGCAAGTTCGTCTTCAAGAAGGCGATGGAGCCGCTGCTCCCCCGCGATGTGCTGTACCGCCCCAAGATGGGTTTCGCGGTGCCGCTGGCGCGCTGGTTCCGCGGTCCGCTCAAGGGCCGGGTGCGCGAGGCCATCCTGGGCTCGACGCTGGCCGAGACCGGCATCTTCAACCGCGCTTACCTCCAGCATCTGGTGGACGCCCACCAGTCCGGGGCCCGCGACTACAGCGCCTCGCTGTGGACGACGATGATGTTCGAAGCCTTCCTGCGTAACAGCAACGCCACGGCCGCGGTGCCCGCCGTGGCTGAAATGAGTCAGTAAATGCGCATTCTCCACGTCCTCGATCACTCGATCCCGCTGCACAGCGGTTACACCTTCCGCACTGCTGCGATCCTGCGCGAGCAGCGCGCCCTCGGCTGGGAAACCTTCCACCTCACCTCCCCGAAGCAGGGCCCCACCGCGGCGCCCGTCGAGGACGTGGACGGCCTGCGCTTCCACCGCTCCGAGGTGCCGCCGGCCGGCCCGGCGGGCATCAACGAATGGCGCCTGATCCGCGCTACCGAAACCCGTCTCGAACAGCTGGCCCGCGAACTGCGCCCGGACGTGATCCACGCCCATTCGCCGGTGCTCAATGCCATTCCGGCGATCCGCGTCGGGCGCAAGCTGGGTATCCCGGTCGTCTATGAAATCCGCGCCTTCTGGGAGGACGCCGCCGTCGACCACGGCACGACCGCCGAAGGCAGCCTGCGCTACCGCGCCACCCGCGGCCTCGAGAGCTGGGCGCTGAAGCGCGTCGATCACGCGTTCACCATCTGCGAAGGGCTGCGTCGCGACATCGTTGCCCGTGGCATTCCCGAGACCAAGGTCACGGTCATTCCCAACGCGGTGGATGTGGAAGGCTTCCAGCTCTCCGGCGCGCCGGACGAAGCCCTCAAGGCCAAGCTCGGTCTGCAGGGCAAGACGGTTTTGGGCTTCGTCGGCTCGTTCTATGCGTACGAAGGCCTCGACCTGCTCCTCGACGCCTTCGCCGCGATGCATGCCGGCCAGCCGGACCTGCGGGTGCTGCTGGTGGGCGGCGGGCCGCAGGACGCCAATCTCAAGGCCCAGGCCCAGCGCCTCGGCATCGCCGACAAGGTGGTGTTTACCGGTCGTGTGCCCCATTCCGAAGTCAGCCGCTACTACGATCTCATCGATCTGCTGGCCTATCCGCGCCACTCGATGCGACTGACCGAGCTGGTCACCCCGCTCAAGCCCCTCGAGGCGATGGCCCAGGGGCGAATCTTCGTCGCCTCCGACGTGGGGGGACACAAGGAGCTCATTCGCGACGGAGAAACCGGCCGCCTGTTTGCCGCCGGCCAGGTGCCCGCGCTGGTGGCGACGATCCAGGACATGCTCGCCCACCGCGAGCGTTGGCCCGCGATGCGGACCGCCGGGCGCCATTTCGTCGAAGACGTGCGCAACTGGAAGAACAGCGTCGCCAACTACAAGGCGGTGTACGGTCGGCTGGCGCCGAGATCGGCCGCATGAAATTCTCGGATTTATGTATCGCCCTGGTCGGCCCGCTGCCGCCGCCTGCCGGTGGCATGGCCAACCAGACCCGACAGCTCGGTGAGCTGCTGCGCCAGGAAGGCGCCCAGGTCGAGGTGGTGCAGGTCAACGCACCCTACCGGCCCGGCTGGGCCGAGAAGCTCAAGGGCCTGCGGGCGTTGTTCCGCCTGCTGCCCTACGCCTGTTGCCTGTGGCGCGCCGCCGGGAAGGCCGATCTGCTCCACGTGATGGCCAACTCGGGGTGGTCATGGCACCTTTTTGCGGCGCCGGCGATCTGGATCGGTCGCCTGCGCGGCAAGCCGGTGGTGGTCAATTACCGGGGCGGCGAGGCCGAAAGCTTCCTGCGCGGTGCGTCCGGAACGGTGCGTGCCAGCATGAACCGTGCCGCGATGCTGGTGCTCCCGTCGGGCTTTCTGAAGGACGTCTTCGGGCGCTTCGGAATGGAAGGGCGGATCGTCTCAAACATCATCGATCTGGCGCGCTTCCGTCCCGCCGACGCCAGCCGCAAGCCGGCGGCCCACGTGATGGTGGCGCGCAACCTCGAGCCGATCTACGGCATCGACACCGCGCTGCGGGCCTTTGCCCGTGTCGCCGCCGTGCGGCCGGATGCGCGTCTGTCGGTTGCCGGGACCGGGCCCCAGGCCGATGCGCTGAAGGCGCTCGCCGCGCAGCTGGGCATCGCCGATCGGGTCGTGTTCACCGGCCGCCTCGACCGTGACGAGATGGCCGCCCTGTACCGCGACGCCGATCTGGCGCTGAACCCGAGCCGGGTGGACAACATGCCCAATTCGGTGCTCGAAGCCCTCGCCAGCGGCGTGCCGGTGGTCACCACCAACGTCGGCGGCATTCCTTACATCGTCGAGCAGGAATGCACGGCGATGCTGGTGCCGCCCGACGACCCCGAAGCGATGGCCGATGCGATGCTGCGGGTGCTGGGCGACGACGTTTTCGCCGCCCGACTGCGCGCCGCCGGGATGGAGGACGTCCAGCGCTACAGCTGGTCGGCCGTCAAGAACGAATTGCTCGCTGCCTACACCGACGCTTGCCGTGCCCGGGGCGCTGGCGCGCGGCCATAGGAATCCACGAAAATGTCAGACTTGTACACCCGCTTCATCGCCAACGTCGTCTTTCCCCTCCAGGAGCGCGTCAAGCACCACGACACGGTGGCGGTGCGGCGCCAGATGGAGGAATCCCAGTGGTGGCCGCGGGATCGCATCGACGCGCTGCAGCGGACCCGCCTCAAGGCCTTTCTGACCGACATCGCCACCCACGTGCCGTATTACCGCGAGCTGTTCGCCCGCACCGGCTTCGATCCGGCCAAGGTCAATGGTCCGGCCGACCTGCAGGCGCTGCCGTATCTCACCAAGGCGGTCATCAAGCAGAACGGCGATGCGTTGCGCGCCGACGATGCCCGGGGGCTCGCGCGCTTCAATACGGGCGGCTCGAGCGGCGAGCCGCTGATCTTCTTCATCGGCACCGAGCGTGTCACCCACGACGTGGCCGCCAAGTGGCGTGCCACCCGCTGGTGGGACGTGGATATCGGCGATCCGGAGATCGTGATCTGGGGCTCGCCCATCGAGCTGGGCACCCAGGACCGCGTCCGACTGATCCGTGACAAGCTGATGCGCACCGAGCTGCTGCCGGCCTTCGAGATGTCCGACGCGAAGGTCGAAGGCTTCATTGCGCGCATCCGGGAGATGCGCCCTCGGATGCTGTTCGGCTACCCGTCGGCGATCAGCCATATCGCTGCGCACGCCGAGAAGAAGGGTATTCGCCTCGACGATCTGGGTATCAAGGTGGTGTTCGTCACCTCCGAGCGCCTCTACGACCATCAGCGGGACATCATCAGCCGGCTGTTCAAGGCGCCGGTGGCCAACGGCTACGGCGGTCGGGACGCGGGTTTCATCGCCCACGCCTGCCCATCCGGTTCGATGCACATCACCGCCGAGGACATCATCGTCGAGATCATCGACAGTGATGGCAACGTGCTGCCGCCGGGGCAGTCCGGCGAGATCGTCGTGACACACCTCGCAACAAGAGATTACCCATTCGTGCGCTACCGCACGGGCGATGTCGCTGTCCTGAGCGATCATGCGTGTCCGTGTGGTCGGGGCCTGCCCATCTTGAGCGAGATCCAGGGGAGAAGCACCGATTTCGTGATCGGCGCCGACGGAACGGTGATGCACGGCCTGTCCTTGATCTACGTGCTGCGAGACATTCCCGGCGTCGCGTCGTTCAAGATCGTGCAGGAGACAAAGGCCCTGACGACGGTGTTCGTCGTACGGGGGCCGGCTTTCGAGCCAGGCGATGTGGCGCGCATCGAGAGCGGCCTGAAGCGCCGTCTGGGCGAGTCGGTGACGATCGACGTGAAGCTGGTGGATGCGATTCCGGCCGAGGCTTCGGGCAAGTTCCGCTACGTGATCAGCCGGGTCGCGGCATGAGCTTACGCGGGTAGGTGACGATCCTTCCGGGCAATTGGGGCATAAGAAGTGCGTGACTTACTGGTTCTCTCCGTTTTCCTGTTCGGCGCCCTGAAGGCGCTGAAGTCGCCTTACAACGGCGCACTGCTGTGGGTCTGGATCGGCCTGATGAACCCTCACCGGCTGGGTTGGGGCTTTGCCTATACCATGCCGCTGGCGCTTACCGCGGCGCTGCTCACCGTGGTGGCGATGGCCACCCATCCGAAGCAGGTCCAGTCTCCGGCCAGCGGTCCGGTGACGGTGCTGACGATCTTCGTGATCTGGATGGCCGTCACCACCTACACTGCGATTCACTACGCCGACAGTCTGGTCGCCTACAACGAGGTGCTGAAGGTGCTGGTGATGGTTCTCGTCGTCGCCTCGGTGGTGCGCACCCGCGAGCAGATCCTGGGCCTGGTGGCTACCGCGTCCATGTCGATTGCTTACTTTGGCGCCAAGGGCGGCTTGTTCACCCTGATGACGGGGGGCTCGTTCCGCGTGTGGGGGCCGCCGGCGAGCGTCGTCGAAGGCAACAACGAACTCGCCGTGGCGCTGGTCATCACCATTCCGCTGCTCAATTTCATGGCCCTGCAGGTGGATAAGGTCATGGAGTTTCCGCTGCTGCGGCCGATCGGCAAGCGCTGGGTGACGCGCATTCTTTACCTGATCATGGCCCTGTGCGCGGTGGCAGCGATCGGCAGCCACTCGCGGGGCGCGCTGCTGGCGATCGGCGCGATGTTCGGGATGCTCTGGTGGCGCAGCAAGTCGAAGCTGACGATCGGTCTGCTGCTGCTGCTGCTGGCGCCGGCGATGCTGTTCTTCATGCCCGAAGAATGGACCTCGCGGATGGGTACCATCAAGACCTATGATCAGGACGAATCGGCCCTCGGGCGGATCAACGCCTGGATCATGGCGATCAACATCGCCAACAACCGGATCCTCGGCGCAGGTTTCCTGACCAACTCGCCGCTGGTCTATCAGATGTACGCGCCCAACTCGAACTTCATTCTGGTGGCCCACAGCATCTACTTTCAGGTGCTCGGTCAGCACGGCTACATCGGATTGTTCCTGTACCTGCTGTTCTGGGGGCTGACTTACCGCACCGCGGGCCGACTCGAGAAGGCTGGCAAGCTGGCACCCGATTTCGAGTGGGTCGGGCAACTGGGCTCGATGATCAAGGTAAGCCTGATCGGCTTCGCGGTCGGGGGCGCCTTCCTGAGTCTCGCCTACTGGGACATGCCGTATTACTTCATGGCGCTGGTGGTGGCCAGCGAAAAATGGGTCAAGCGAACCTTGGCCGAACGGGCCGCGAATCCGGCACTTCAGCCGGATGGCAACGCTGGCGCGCCGGGCGGGGTGCAGACCCTGCGTGCCTCCAGCTAACGAGACAGGGCAATGATATCTTTCGGTCGTAAATCGGATTCGATGGTGGGGCGTATGGCGGATGCTCAGGTGCTGTCCGGGCCGCGGCAGGGCGGTGGCCTGCTCGCGCTGGTGGTGGTCGTGGCGGTGTGGGCGGCGATCCTGTTCAGCTTCCGCCAGCAGGTGGCGATGGTGCTCGAGGCATGGGACACCCTGCCGAGCCATGAGCATGGCTACGTGGTGCTGGTGGTCGTAGCCTATCTGCTGTGGACCAAGTTGCCGCTGGTGCGGGGCGAGTCCTGCCAGCCCTCCTGGAAGGGTTTCGTTGCGCTGGCGGCGACCGGATTCCTGGCGATGCTCGGCGACATGGTGTCGGTGGCGGCGGTCGTGCAGTTCGCCATCGTGCTGATGATGATCAGTGCCGTCTGGGCCGTGACCGGCGACCGGATCTTCCGCCGGGTGGTCGGTCCGCTGTGCTTCCTGCTCTTCGCAGTGCCCTTCGGCCAGGAGATCGTCCCGATCCTGATGACCTGGACTGCCGATGCGACGGTGGTCGCGCTGCGCCACAGCGGCGTGCCGGTCTATCAGGAAGGGCGCAACTTCGTGATCCCGAGCGGACGCTGGTCCGTCGTCGAAGCCTGCGGCGGCATCCGCTACCTGCTGACCTCGGTGTTCATTGGCGCGGTCTTCGCCTATCTCACCTACACCCGTTTCTACAAGCGTGTGCTGTTCATGCTGTGGGCGACGGTGATGCCGCTCTTCGCCAACTGGGTGCGCGCCTACGTCATCGTGATGGTCGCCCATTTCACCGCCAACGAGTGGGGCCTTGGCCTGAGCCACATTGCGCTGGGCTGGGTCATCTTCGGCGTGGCGATCTTCGTGAGTTTCGCAGTGGGCACACGCTGGCGCGACCCGGTGCCCGAGGTGCCCGCGCCGGCCTATCACAAGGCCTCGCCGGTTGGCGTGGTACTGGCCGCCACGGTCGCCGCCGCGGCGATCCCGTTTGGCTGGCACGCTTTTGCCCAGTCGATGGAGGCCCGCATCTCCGACCAGAACCCGGTGCTGGAACTCAACTCGCTGGCCGGACTGACCCAGGACCCCGCCGCCACCGCCGACGGCATCCGCCCGAACTTCCCGGGCGCCCGGGTGGTGCATCAGGCCACCTATCTGGTCAACGGCGAGCCGGTGGACGTTTTCGTGGCCTATTATCGCAACCAGACGCAGGGGGCCGAACTGGTCAACGTGCTGAACCAGCTCGAGCCCACCAAGAAGTGGGGCTGGGCGATCTCGACCCTGCCGAGCAAGCCGGCCCAAGGCGTGCCCGACGTGCGTCTCGACGGTTTCGCCAATAACGGCCGCCACGCCGCCGTCTATCACTTCTACTGGGTGAATGGCATGACGACCACCAGCGACTTCACCAGCAAGCTGCTCGAAGCGTTGTCGCGCCTGCGCGGCCGGGGCGACGATGCGGCGGCGATCGCGATGACCGCCTACAGCGCCGACAGCGTCGAGGCGGCGCGGGTCAAGACCGAAGCGTTCGCGGCGCAGCACCTGCCCGGCATCCTGGCCGATCTCGAACGCACCGCAACCGCCGACAGGAAATAATCGCGCATGACTCGCGGGGCGTCGGGAGCCGGCGCATGCCTCATGGTGGCCAGCATCTTCACCCCCATCCAGGGTGGGTCGGCGACCGTTTATGCGAACCTCTGCCGGTACGCGCCTGAGGGCCGGATGATCGCCCTGGCGGCGCGGCGCAACTGCTACGACGGCGCCGAGATCGCCGGCTGGCGGAGGCATGATGCACATTGCGGTTTTCCGGTCCATCGCCTCGACCTGCTGCGCCCGCAGATCGCGCCGCCGGCTCACAAGCTGGTGTCGGCGTGGCGCTTCCTGACCATCGACATCCCGCTGCGGATCAGCATGGTCTGGAAGGTCTGGCGGCTGATCCGGAGATACCGCATCGAGGTCATCTGCATCGGCGAGCTTGCGTCCACGGCCTGGCTCGGCGAGTTCTTCCAGCGCGTCCTGGGCAAACGGATGGTCATCTACGTCCATGGCGAGGAGATCACCACCCGTTTCAACGCCGGCTCTTTCGGCCGCAGCCGCAGCGCCCACCTGCGTGCGGCGGACGCCGTGGTGGCGGTCAGCCGATTCACCCAACGGGTACTGATCGACGAAATGGGGCTGCCGCCCGAAAAGGTGGTGCTGATCGAAAACGGCGTCGACACCCGCCGCTTCACCCCCGGGCCCGACGACCCGGCATTCCGATCCCGTTTCGGGCTCGAAGGCAAGCGTATCGTGGTGGCCGTCGGCCGGCTGGTGGCGCGCAAGGGTTTCGACCAGATGATCCGGGCGTGGTCGCGGATCGTTGCCGCCCATCCCGACAGCCATCTCCTCATCATCGGCAGCGGCCCCGAGCGGGAGACCTTCGAGGCCCTCATCGCGGCGTCGGGCGTCGCCCACAGCATTACCCTGGCCGGTGCCCTCGACGACGCCGACCTCCTCGCCGCCTACCGCAGCGCCACGCTGTTCACGATGCCCAACCGCACCATGCCCGACGGCGACACCGAGGGCTTCGGCCTCACCTTCCTCGAAGCCAATGCCTGCGGCCGCGCGGTGATCGGCGGACGGGCAGGGGGGGCGGTCGAGGCCGTCCGGGACGGCGTCAGTGGCCTGCTGGTCAACGGCGAGGACGTGGACGAGATCGCCGCCGCCGTCGGGCGCATCCTCGGTGACGACGCCCTGCGCCAGCGGCTCGAGGCCGGCGGCCTGGCCCACGCCCGCGCCCACAGCTGGGAGAACGGCTCGAAGCTGTTCCAGGATCTGTGCACCCGCCTACAACTGAAGGGAAACACGCATGGCTGAGCCGCGCACCCTGCTGGTCATCGCGGGGGAGTTTCCGCCGCTCAAGACGATCGGTCGCATCCGCACCGTCAAGTTCGTCGAGCATCTTCGCCAGCACGGCTGGCGCGCCATCGTGCTCACCCTCGCGCCCTCCGGGCGCGAGGGCAATTACGACCCGTCGCTGATGGCGGAGATCGCCGATGGCGTCGAAGTCATCCGCCTTCCGCTGCGCAATCGGGAGGTCGAGATCGCCGATGCCGTGAAGCGCCTGCTCGGCCGTCAGCCGGCACCCGCGCCGGCTGCGGCAACGGCCACGACCCGCGATGCCGCGCCGGTAGCCGCGCCGATCGCCACCGCCCCGTCCGGCGGCGGCCTGCTGGACCGGGCTCACGACGTCCTGCGCTGGGTGCTGCGCACCTTCGTCAATGTGCCGGACGATTTTCGGCCATGGGCGATGGATGCGCTCGAGCGGGCCCGTCAGATCTGCGCGGCGGGGCGCGTCGATGCCATCTACACCACCTTGCCGCCGTTTTCGAGCATGTTCGTCGGCCACGCGCTGCGCTCGGAGACAGGCTTGCCGTGGATCGCCGATTACCGCGATCTCTGGTACGGCGACGTGCTGCGGGAATGGATGCCCACCTGGCGTAAGAACATGGAACTGCGCATGGAGCGCCGCCTGCTCCAGCGGGCCGACGTGGTGATCACGGTGTCGGAGCCGAAGACGGCCTACATGCAGCGCCTGCATCCCCGGCTCAAGGCGCGTTGGGAAACCCTCACCAACGGCTACGACACCGAGCTTTACGGTGAGCGCCGGCGCACCCGGCCGTTCGCCGGCGACACGCTCGAGTTCGTCTACACCGGCCGTCTGTTCAAGAACCGCCGCGGCTACGCCTTCGCCGAGGCGCTGGGGCGAATCCACCGCGCTGATCCGGCGGCGGTGCGTCATGTGCGCGTACGCATCATCGGCGGCGTCGAGCCGGAGATCCGGCGCCGCTACGACCGCATCCTCGCCGACTACGGCATCGCCCACCTGTACGATTTCGCCGGCGACGTGAGCTACGCCGAGGCGATGGACGCTCAGGTCAATTGCGACTACCTGCTGCTCATCGTCGATACCGGCGAGACCTCCGACGGCGTGATCCCCGGCAAGCTGTTCGAATACGTCTCGGTGCGCCGGCCGATCTTCGCCCTCTGCGATCCCGGCTCAACCCAGCAGATCATCGAACGGGCGCGCCTGGGCAAGGCCGTGCCCGCCGAGTCGGTGGATGCCTGCGAGGCGATGCTGCGCGAATGGCTGACCCGGCCGGTGCCCGAAACCGTCGATGCCGACGACGCCTATCTCGCCCAGTTCGACCGCCGCGCCATCACGGCGCGCTTCGCGCGCCTGCTCGATGAAGTGGTCGATGCCCGCCAGGGAGCGCGCGCGTCATGAATCTCGGTGCGCTCAAGCAGCGGATCAAGCAGACCGCCGCCCGAACGGTGTGGGCCTACGGCCGCGAGCAGCTCGTCAAACGCCTGCGCGGCTGCGGAGTCGCCCCGGGTTCGACGCTGATCGTGCACTCGTCCTGGCTGCCGTTCAGCGGCTTCCAGGGCAAGCCCGCCGACGCGGTACGGGCGTTCAAGGAAGCCGTGGGGCCGGAGGGGTTGCTGGTGATGACCTCGATGCCCTATCACAACATGAGCTCCGCCCAGTGGCTGGCCACCGGCAAGCCGATGAACGTGGCGCGCAGCCCGTCGATGATGGGGATCATCTCCGAAGTCTTCCGGCGCAGCGAAAACGTTCGCCGCAGCCTCAGCCTCACCCATCCGCTGCTCGCCTGGGGGCGTGACGCCGAGGCGTTCATCGCCGACCACGAAAAGGCCGAGCGGCCGTTCGGCGCCGGGTCGCCCTTCGAGCGTCTGCTTGCCCGCGATGCGCTGATCCTCGGTTTCGACGCTCCGTTCTCGACCTTCACCTACACCCATTTCGTCGAGGACCAGCTGGCCGCCACGCTGCCCTTCGACCTCTACGAGCCGGCGCTCAAGGCCGGTGTGGTGATCGATCGCACCGGGCAGTCGATTACGTGCGCGGTGAAGGTTCTTTCCGCCCAGGCCAATCGTCTGCGCCGCGAGCCGAGGCTCGTCGCCCATCTGGAGCAATCCGGCGTCCTGCACCGGGGCAAGGTGGGCAACACCCGGCTCACCTGGATCCGCGCCGCCGATCTCAGCCGTGAGGCCGCGCGCTTCGTGGCCGGCGGACGACATTTCTTCGATAGTCCGGCGGACGCGCCGCGGCAGCCCTGAACCCGACCTGGAACGCCCATGAGCATCCGCGAAACCCTCCGTCAGAAAAGCCTCGTCCTGAAAGACACGCTCGGCATTGGCCTCACCACGCCGGCCGACAATCGGCTGCACCTGGACGCCGCCATCGCCTGGCTGAAGCACGCCCAGGACGTCACCGGCAACGGCGGCGTGGCGCAGACCTTCCTCGTCCGCTCACGCCGCTGGGCGCCGTCCTACCCCGAGACCACCGGCTACATCATCCCCACCCTGTACCGCTACGCCACGCTGGCCGGCGACCAGGATGCCCGTGCCCGCGCGCGGCGCATGGCCAACTGGGAAATCGACATCCAGCTCCCCGGCGGCGGCGTGCTCGCCGGCGCCCTCGGCGATTCCGACCAGCCGACGGTGTTCAACACCGGGCAGGTGATCTTCGGCTGGGTGCGCGCCTTCGAGGAAGAACGCGACGACGCCTACCGCGATGCAGCCGTGCGTGCCTCCACCTGGCTCTGCGACATCATGGACGACGACGGTTGCTGGCGGCAGTTCGGTTCGCCGATGACCGGCAAGGCGATCAACACCTACAACACCCGCACGGCGTGGAGCCTCGCCCGGACTCACGAGATCACCGGCGAGCGCCGCTTCCTCGACGCCGCTGTACGGAACGGCGAGTGGGCGCTGACCCAGGCACGGGCCAACGGCTGGCTGGAAACCAACTGCCTGCAGGACAACGCCCAGCCCTTCACCCACACCATTGCCTACGCGATGCGCGGCCTGCTCGAGATCGGTGACTACGCCGGGCGCGAGGACTTCATCGCCGCGGCGCGTCAGATCGGCGACGCGATGGTTGCCGCGCTGCCCGCAGACGGCTTCCTGCCCGGCCGGTTCGATGCGTCCTGGCGCCCGACCGTGAAGTGGTCGTGCCTCACCGGCGACTGCCAGCTCGGCATCAACTGGGGGCGGCTGTTCCAGATCACCGGCGACACCGGTTACCGGGACGCCACCTCCCGCATCCTGGGCTTCGTCAAACGCACCCAGCGACTCGCGGGGGGCGAGCGCGACACCCTCGGCGGCATCAAGGGCGCCCATCCGATCAATGGCAGCTATCACCCCTGGCAATACCCGAACTGGGCGACCAAGTTCTATGCCGACGCGTTGATGATGGATATCGCCAATCGCCAGGGCGGCCACTACGGCCTGAAGGGCCCGGCCGTCAAGGGCTAGTCCTGTCCGCGAGCACTGCGACACCGAGGCGGCGCGCGCGGAAGGCGGCTGGATCAAGACAAGATTTTGCAGTTTGCAACGGGCTTTCGGACGTGTGGCGTTACCGATTTGTGCAATGCTCAATTGTCCGGAGGTTAAAATTGCATCAACCCACCTTTAAACAGCATGAAGAAGGGCCGTGTGCGCGGTCGTCGGCTTCATGCGCTGCGTTCTTTCGGCGTGGCCGCCCGGCCGCTCGGGGGGCATGACCGTCATTCATGGCTAATGTAAAGAAGGCTGTCTTTCTCTCGGTTGGAGAGAAAGTCATCGTGTTCGTCATCCAGTTTGTCTCGTCGGTCGTTCTGGCGCGGCTGCTTTCTCCCCACGAAATCGGCATCTTTTCCATCGGTAGCCTGATCCTGGCGCTGTCCCATGCGCTGCGCGACCTGGGCATCACGAGCTATCTGATCCAGGAGCGGGATCTCTCGCCTGCTCGTCTTCAGACGGCGGCGACCATCGCGGTCATCATGAGCTGGACGCTGGCGCTGGTCGTCCTCGCCCTGAGCGGCCCGGTGTCGAGCTTCTACCGCGAGGAAGGGGTCGGCGAAGTGCTGCGGGTGCTGGCGATCAACTTCTTCTTCCTGCCCTTCGGCTCCGTCTCCATGGCGATCCTGAAGCGCAACATGAACTTCGACAAGGTCGTCCGCATCAATCTCGCCTCCGGCACCCTCCAGTCGGTGGTGTCGATCGCGCTGTGCTCGATGGGCGTGGGCTTCATCGGGCTGGCCTGGGGGGCGGTGGCCGGCACGCTGCTCACGGTGCTGATGACGGTGCTGATGACCAAGCGCGAAGTACCGATGCGCATCGAATTCGGCGAGTGGCGCCACATCCTGCGCACCGGCGGGCGCTTCTGCGGGTCGTCCTTGCTTTGGGAGTTCGGTCTTGCCGCTCCGGAGATGATCGTCGGCAAGGCGATGAGCATCGAGACTGCGGGCTATCTGGCGCGTTCGCTGGGCGTCGTCGGGCTGGCTTTCCGGTCGATCATGGAAGGCCTCACGCCGGTCCTGATGCCGTTTTTTGCCCGCAGCCATCGGGATGGCGAGAGCGTCGGCGACCAGTTCCTGAAGAGCATCTGTTACCTCAGCGCACTGTCCTTTCCGCTGTTCGCGTGCATGGCGCTGGCGATGGATTCCATCGTCCTCCTGCTGTACGGCGAGAAGTGGGCCCGCATCATCGAGCCCGCGCGCATCCTGTGCGTCGGCTCCGCAGCCCTGACCATCGCGGTTACCGGCGCAGCGGTGGTCAGCGGCACCGGCAAATCGAAATACACGCTGCGTTTCCAGCTCGTTGGCCAGCCGGTGAAGATCGT
The DNA here is from genome assembly GCF_041911615.1 of Zoogloea sp. Taxonomy (GTDB): domain Bacteria; phylum Pseudomonadota; class Gammaproteobacteria; order Burkholderiales; family Rhodocyclaceae; genus Zoogloea. Next base: position 57,639 of record NZ_JAYROR010000066.1, read on the forward strand.
GCTGCTGCTGATCGGCAGCCAGTACACGCTCGATCATGTGGCTGGCGGCATCGCGATCGGCGATCTCATCATCACGACCTACACCCTCCTGGTGCTCCGGCGCCTGCTGGGCTTCGATCTGGCGCGAGTGGGCGCCGCCCTCGGGCCATCGGTGCTGGTCGCCTTGTGTGCCGCGATGTCCTGCCTCGCCTTCCGGCTGGCCACGCCGAACGCCTTGCCGTTCTTCTCTGTGATCGGCTGCATGGCCTCGTCCTTCGTCGGCTGGGTCGTGGGGCTCATGCTGACGCGGCATCCTGCCGGGATCGAGGTCGGGGCGGTGGTCCGCCGCCTCGTGAAGCGCTAAGCTTGTCGGCGCAGAAATAAAAAACCCCCGGCGAGGGGAAGCCGGGGGCCAAAATGCCTTGCTTGCTCAAGGCACCCGCTCAGGGAGGTATAGCGGGAGACGGTTCAGCACCATCTGCGTGTTAGTCTAAGGGGCTACAAATTAAGTTCCCCCGGCAATTCGTTTCCAGATGTAAGCATCCCGAGAACCTCATGAAACCCGTTCATTCTGCATTTCCGGCAACCCGCATGCGCCGCATGCGCCGCGACGATTTTTCTCGCCGCCTGATGCGCGAGCATCGCCTGTCGGCCGACGATCTGATCTACCCGGTGTTCGTGCTCGAGGGCGAGCAGATCGTCCAGCCGGTGGCGTCGATGCCCGGCGTCAGCCGTGTTTCCCTCGACAATCTGCTGCGCGTCGCCGAAGAGGCGGTCTCGCTGGGCGTGCCGGCCCTGGCGTTGTTCCCGGTCGTCGAGGACGCCAAGAAATCCCTCGCCGCCGAGGAAGCCTTCAACCCCGACGGTCTTGTGCCGCGCGTGGTTCGCGCGCTCAAGGCGCGCTTCCCCGATCTGGGTGTGATCACCGACGTCGCCCTCGACCCCTACACCAGCCACGGCCAGGATGGCCTGATCGACGAGAGCGGCTACGTGCTCAACGACGAAACCCTCGAAGTGCTCGCAAAGCAGGCCCTGTGCCATGCCCAGGCCGGCGCCGACATCGTGGCCCCGTCGGACATGATGGACGGCCGTGTGGCGCGCATCCGCGCCGAACTCGATGGTGCGCGCCAGATCTACACGCGCATCCTGGCGTACTCGGCCAAGTACGCGTCGAGCTTCTACGGTCCGTTCCGCGATGCGGTCGGATCGGCGGCGAATCTCGGCAAGAGCAACAAATACACCTACCAGATGGACCCGGCCAATTCGGACGAGGCGCTGCGTGAAGTGGCGCTCGACATCTCGGAAGGTGCCGACATGTTCATGGTGAAGCCCGGCATGCCTTACCTGGACATCGTGCGCCGGGTGAAATCCGAGCTGCAGGTGCCCACCTACGTGTACCAAGTGAGCGGCGAGTACGCGATGCTGAAGGCGGCGTCGGCCAACGGCTGGCTCAACGACAAGGCCTGCGCGATGGAAGCCTTGTTGGCCTTCAAGCGCGCGGGTGCCGACGGCATCCTGACTTACTACGCGCTCGAAGCCGCCCGTTGGCTTAAAGAAGAGGCCTGATCCGCGCCGTGACAGCGCTCGGGCTTCAGCCCGAGCCGGCCGGCACCAGGGTGTGGGCGCCGTCGAAGCGCTCGGCGTAGTACCGGCTGTCAAGCCGATCGACCCGCACCTTGCCGCGGCTGTTGGGGGCATGGATGAACTTGCCGTCGCCCAGGTAGATGCCCATGTGCGAGTAGGTGCGGCCCAGGGTGTTGAAGAACACCAGGTCGCCGGGCCGCAGCGCGCTCGCGGCAATTGGCCGCGTGCGTTCGGCGATGCCGGCGGCGTTGTACGGCAGACGGCGGCCGCTGACCTGCTCGACGATGTAGCTCACCATGCCGCTGCAGTCGAGGCCGGCTTCGGGGTTCTTGCCACCGAAGCGGTAGCCGGTGTCGAGCAGACCGAGGGCGTAGAGCACGATTTCCTGGGCGTGGTCGTCGCTCGGGAGCGAGAACCAGGCGCGTGCGGGCACGCTTGCCTGGGGACGTCCGGATGTGCCGGAAGGCTTTGGGGGGGACTGGCTGCAGCCGGCGATCAGCAGGGCCAGCAACAGCGCGCCGAGCCGTCGCTCAGGCGACCAGGCGAAAGGTGACCGGGCCATGGTTGATCAGTGAAATCGACATTTCGGCGCCGAACTCGCCGGTGGCCACCGTCGGGTGGCGCTGGCGGGCGAGGGCGACGACTTCGTTGAACAGCGCCTCAGCCTCGGCGGGTGGGGCCGCGGGCGTGAAACTCGGGCGCATGCCGCGGCCGGTATCGGCAGCCAGCGTGAATTGCGAGACGAGCAGCAAGCCGCCATCGGTATCCGCGACCGATCGGTTCATCTTGCCCGCTTCGTCTGAAAATACCCGATAGCCGAGCAGGCGTTCGACCATTCGCATGGCGTTGGCCGAGCCGTCCTCGCGTTCGACGCCCACCAGGGCGAGGAGGCCCGGGCCGATCTCGCCGACCGTACGCCCGCCGACGGTGACGCGGGCCTCGAGCACGCGTTGGATCAGGGCGATCATTCGATCAGTTCGATCTGGCCATTCACCGATACCGAAACCGGGCTGTCGCCAGCCTCGATCGGCGCCGGGGCGGCATCGGCGACGGCCATGGCGGCGCGGGCCATCGGCATGACCGGCGGACGTTGCTGCGGGCCGCTGGTGTTCACCGACACGTGCTTGATCTTCCACTTTTTGTTGAGGCTGCCGGCGACCAGGCGGGCCCGGGCCTCGAACGCGGCGAGGGCGTCGGCGATGGTTTCGTCCTCGATCTTCTTCCAGGTTTCGGCCGACGGCGCCGCCGATAGTCCGCTGACGGCGAGGGTTTGCTGGAGTTTGCCGATGAGTTCGGAAAGCTGGGCGGCGTCCTTGCTCTCGAGGGCGAGGGTCGAGCGCATCCGCCAGGATTCGATACTGCGGCCGGTCTTGCCGTAGATCGGGAAGGTGCCGTTGCCGGCAGTGCGGACCTTCACGGCGGGGTAGGCGCGGGCGGTCTGCAGGGCCTGGGCGATGGTGCCATTCACCTTGCGGGCCAGTTCGCCCGGGTTGGCGTCGGTGGCTTCGTAGTAAACCTGGGCACGAAACTGGTCGTTAGGGGCGGTGCGGCTGCTTTCGACCGAGATGTCGGCGGTGGGCAGCGACGGCGCGTCGGCCGCGTGCGCCGTGGCGAGCAGCAGCGAAAGTGGCAGGGCACGGGCGAGCTGACGAAGCTTGCGGTTTTTCATGGAAGCCTTTCGAGGCGGCGAAGATGGCGTATTTTTCCCACAGCCGGGGCCGGATTGCAAAGGGGAGGCGAAAAAAGCATGCCGCCGGGGTGGGGAGTGTGGCCGAAATGCACGCGTCCGCTTGTCCGCCTGTCCGCCTGTCCGGTTGACCGGTTGGAGACGCCTCGGCAGCATCGATGGCCTGGTAACAGTGGTGAGCGCGGGGCGATGGCGAATTCGAGATGGGTGGGCGCGGTCTGGGTGGCGGTCTCGGCGGTGGCCTTCGGGGCGATGGCGATCTTCGCGCGTGTTGCCTTTGCGGGAGGCGCCGACGTGCTGGCGGTACTCTTCCTGCGCTTTCTGATCGCCGCGCTGGTGATGGCCGCCGTGATGGCGGCGAGCCGGCGGCGCTGGCCGTCGCGGCGCAACGCGGCGCTGCTCGCGCTGATGGGGGGCGTGGGCTACGTGGCCCAGTCGCTGTGCTTCTTTTCGGCATTGCGGCACGCTTCGGCGGGGCTGGTGGCCTTGCTGCTGTACCTGTACCCTTTTCTGGTGACGCTGCTGGGTGCGATCTTTCTCGGGCAGCGGCTCACCCCGCTGCGGCTCGGCGCGGTGACGGCGGCACTGCTGGGTACGGCCCTCACCATCGGCGGCAGCCTCGCGGGGAGCGGCCTCGGTATTGCGCTCGGCGTGACCACGGCGCTGATTTATTCGGTCTATATCCTGGTCGGGAGTCGCGTGCTGGCCGAGGAGGACCCCCTGGCGGCGGCGACCGTGGTGATGATGGCGGCCGCCTGCACCTTCGGCGGACTGGTGGTGCTGGAGGCACCGCATTTTCCGGTGACCTTGGAAGCGTGGCTCGCGTCGCTGGCGATCGCGCTGGTGTCGACGGTGGTGGCGATGGTCGGTTTCTTTGCCGGCATCCAGCGCCTGGGGGCCGCCGATGCGGCAACCCTGTCGACGCTGGAGCCGGTGGTGACCTTCGTGCTGGCGGCGGTTTTTCTGGGCGAACCGATCGGTGGCCTGCAGGCGTTGGGCGGCGCGATCGTGCTGGGTGCGGTGATCGCGCTGGCCCGGGGTGACGCGCCTCAGGCCGAACCGGGCAGCGGCGCGACGAGCTCGCGGTAGGCGTGCCAGGTGGCGTGGCCCAGGACGGGCATCACCACCGCGAGCCCGAGGTGGAAACTGAGGAAACCGACCAGGGTGAGCGCGACGATCAGGAAGGCCCAAATCAGCAGCGGAACGAGGTTTTCGCCCAGCGCGCGGATACTCGCCAGCATCGCGGTGATGGCGTCCTGGTTGCGGTCGAGCATCAGCGGGATGGAAACCACGCTCACCGCGAATACCAGCAGCGCGAAGAGGCTGCCGACGGCGAAATACATGAGCAGGAATTCCAGGTTCTGCAGTGACAGCACCTGGCTCAGGAAGCGGTCGAGGGTAGGCAGTTCTTCGGTGTAGAACATCGCGAAGATGACCAGCGAGGCGCGCGCCCATACCAGGAAGATGACCAGCAGGACGCCGGCAAAGAGGGCGAGATTGCCGAGATTGCGCCGCCAGACGGTGAGCGACGGGATCAGGTCGGGATGTTCGCCGCGCTCGCGCCTCCGCGACAGTTCGTAGAGGCCCATCGCGAAAAAGGGGGCGACGAGCATGAAGCCGGTGGTGACGGCCGAGGTGTAGTGGTAGGCGTGGGCGAAGACGTATGTGAGCAGCAGGCCCATGCCGGTGAAGCAGAAGCCGTAGAAGAGACTCGCCCTGGCGCAGGCCATGAGGTCGGAAAAGCCCCGGGCGATCCACCGGAACGGCGCCGCGGCGTCGATCGGGCGAATCGTGGGGAAAGGCAGCGCGGCTGCCTGTTCGTCGGTCGGGGTGAGTTGCTGAGCCATCGCGTGTCTCCTCTTGTTGTGTTGGATGCATGGCCTGCGGCTTTGGTTCAGGTCATGGGGTGCTTCCGGAACGCAGGGGTTGGGCGAATTGCCAGAGGGCGTCGAGCACGGCGCCGGGTGCCTCGGACATCATGGCGTGCCCGGCGCCAGGCAGGACAACCTTGTTGACCTTTATCTCGGCGGCGAAGGCGCCGGCCAGCGGGGCGACGGCCTTTGGCGGGGTCATGCGGTCGAGCGCGGCACTGAGCAGCAGGACCGGGCAACGAACCTTCGCGGCGGCGTCGAAGCCGCCGGTGTAGGCGTTGCACGCGGCCATGTCGCCATGGAGCACGCCGGCGGCCTGACGCTGCATCAGGCGTTCGTTGAGCCCGGTGAGGTTGAGGCCGGGAATGCTGCTGGCGCCCAGTTGGGCACGCGGGGCGTAGGACCACTGGTTGATCATCCGGTGGGCTTTGTCGCGGGCGGTCAGGGTGGCTTCGAGCAGCGGCGGCGCAACCGGCATCGGCGCCACCGAGCCGACCAGGACCAGCCCGGCGAGGCGCTGGGGGGCCGAGGCGGCGGCCTGCAGTGCGATCAGCGAGCCCATGCTGTGGCCGACGAGGATGACGCGCGGCGCTTCGAGGTGCTGGAGCAGGGCGACGGTCCAGTCGGCGAGGGCCTCGATGGAGGCGAGCGCGGGCCCTTCGCTCTGGCCGTGGCCGGGCAGGTCGGGCGCCGCGACGTTCCAGCCGTGGGAGGCGAAGTAGCGGGTCTGGAGCGTCCAGACGCTGTGGTCGTGACCGGCGCCGTGGATGAAGACAACCGTGGGCTGGCCCGTGACGTGGGCGCGGCCGCCGGTGTAGAGGTAGGTTGCGCGATCGGCGACGGCGAGTTTCATCGTGTGCCTCCGGCCTGGCTGGCTTTGAGGACGGCGGTGAGACCGCGTTCGAGATCTTCGATGAGATCGGCGGTGTTTTCGAGGCCCACCGAGAGGCGGACCGTGCCCTCGGTGATTCCGGCGGCGGCGAGGTCGGCGGCGGACATGCGGAAGTGGGTGGTGCTGGCGGGATGGATTGCCAGCGACTTGGCGTCGCCGACGTTGGCGAGGTGCGAGAACAGCCGCAGCGATTCGATGAAGGTGGTGCCGGCGGCGCGACCGCCCTTGAGGCTGAAGCTGAACACGCCGCCACAGCCCTTGGGCAGCAGGCGCGCGGCCACGGCGTGGTCGGGGTGGCTGTCGAGTTCGGGCCACGACACCGATTCGACCAGCGGATGGGCGGCCAGGTGGGCAACCAGGGCGCGGGCGTTGGCGACGTGACGTTCCATGCGCAGGCCGAGGGTTTCGACGCCCTGCAGGATCTGAAAGGCGTTCATCGGCGATAGGCAGGCGCCGAAATCGCGCAGGCCTTCGCGGCGGGCGCGCAGCAGAAAGGCGGCGATGGGCGATTCCTCGGCGAAAACCATGCCGTGGAAGCCGTCGTAGGGTTCGGTGAGGGTGGGGAAGCGGCCGCCGGTGCGTTCCCAGTCGAAACTGCCGCCGTCGACCAGCAATCCGCCGATGGCGACACCGTGGCCGCCGAGGAACTTGGTGGCGGAGTGCATGACCAGATCGGCGCCGAGGTCGAGCGGGCACTGCAGCGCGGGCGTGACGAGGGTGGCGTCCACCAGCAGCGGTACCTGGGCCGCGTGGGCGATGTCGGCAATGGCCGGGATGTCGAGGACTTCGAGACCGGGGTTGCCGACCGATTCGCCGAACAGGAGGCGGGTTTCCGGGCGGATCGCGTCGCGCCAGGCCTGCGGGTCGCGGGCATCCACGAAGGTGGTGGTGATGCCGAAGCGGGGCAGGGTGTAGCCGAGCAGGTTGTGTGAGCCGCCGTACAGCGAGCGTGAGGCGACGATGTGGCCGCCACTGCCCATCAAGGTGGTGATGGCGAGCATCAGCGCGGCCTGTCCGCTGGCGCAGGCAATGGCGCCGACGCCGCCGTCCAGTGCCGCAATGCGTTCCTCGAGCACCGCGTTGGTGGGGTTCGAGATGCGCGAGTAGACATGGCCGGCGCGGGCCTGATTGAACAGGGCCGCAGCCTGGTCGCTGTCGTCGAAGACGTAACTGGTGGTGAAATGGATCGGGGTGGCCCGGGCGTGGTGGACTGGGTCGGGGGTCTGGCCGGCGTGCAGGGCGAGCGTGTCGGCCCCGGCGTTTCGGTGAATGGGCATGGGCAGGTCGGGAGGTTGCGGGGAGATCAGGCCGGGACGTCCGGGTCGAGCATGTGCTGGATGATCGCGATGCGGTCCTTGAGCAGCAACTTGCGCTTTTTCAGGCGACGCAGAAGCAGGTCGTCACCGGGCGGCGGGGCCGTGGAAATCTGGGCGATGATGGCGTCGAGGTCGCGGTGCTCGGTGGTGAGCACCGCCAGCCGGGCGGTCAGGCTGGTGACATCGGTGACGGGATCGGTGCTGTCGTTCATACCGGAATCGAGGTGGTGAGCCAGCAACGGGCAGGATGCAACGCATCTTAGGCCGCGAAGAAATTAAATACAACGGCGTCCGGGAACTTGAAGCCGGCGCGGACGTTCCCATCTTCGGTAGCACCGTTGCCCAAAAGGCGAAACCCGTTTTCAGGAGACCAGTCATGAACGTGGTACTCAACAATCCGGTGCTGTACGTGGTGGATTACCCGGCGCTCGACGCCGTCGAGGTGATCGACAAGCGACGTGGCTTGGGCGCGTTGTTCCGCGACGAGGCGGCGCAGCGCTTCCGTCGCGAGTTGCGCGACGTGGCGGCGGCAGCCACCGAAATGGACGATTTCGAGACCTGGCTCGACGATTACGGCAGTCTGATGAATCAGCCCGCCGTCTATCACTGAGCGGCTTGCCAGCCCGGCGGCGCACTCCTAACATGTCCGTCCCGTTTTTGCGTGACCGGAGTGTTTCAGGGTGAACAAGGCCTTCGTGAAGGAAAGCGAGCAGGACGACGACGAGTCGCCGCCGGGCGTGCCGAGCCTTCCGCCGGGCACCCGCAACTACATGACCCGCCACGGCTTCGAGGTGTTGAAGGCGGAGCTCGACCAGCTGGTGCGCGACGAGCGTCCGCGGCTGGTCGAGACGGTGCGCTGGGCGGCGTCCAACGGCGACCGCTCGGAAAACGGCGATTACATCTACGGCAAGAAGCGCCTGCGCGAGATCGACCGGCGCATCCGTTTCCTCATCAAGCGCCTCGAAAGCGCCACGGTCGTCACGCCGTCCGAGCAGGAGAACACCGAGCAGGTGTTCTTCGGCGCAACGGTGACGGTGTGCGACGTGGACGGCGACGCGGAGCAGACTTACCAGATCGTCGGGGTGGACGAGGCGAACGCTTCCGAAGGGCGGATCAGCTGGATTGCGCCCTTGTCCCGCGCGCTGCTCAAGGCCCGCGAGGGCGATGTGGTGCGCTTCGCGAGCCCGGCGGGGCTGCGCGAGATCGAGGTGCTGGAAATCCGATACGTTTAAGGCGCGCTTCGCCCGGGGCGCGTATCGTCAGCCCTGCCGGCGCTCGCGCGGGCGGCGGACCATCGCCGGCGTGCGCGGCAGCGTGAAGAACAGCGTGGTGCCGGCTCCCGGCGCCGATTCGGCCCACACTTGCCCGCCGTGGCGTTCGACGATGCGCCGGACGCTGGCGAGGCCGATGCCCGAGCCTTCGAAGCCGTCGCGCTTGTGCAGTTGCTGGAAGGGCTGGAACAGGCGCGCGGCGTGCTCCATGTCGAACCCGACGCCGTTGTCGGTGACGTAGAAGAGGTGCTCGTCGCCGTGGGGCCGGCCACCGATCTGGATGATCGCGGGATGGCTGTCGCGGGAAAACTTCCAGGCGTTGCCGATCAGGTTTTCGAGGGCTTTGCGGATCAGCGCGGCGTCGGCGTCGGCGCCGAGTTCGGCCTGCACGTGGCTGTGCACGACCCGCTCGCGGGCGTGACTGTGAAGCTCGTCCAGGATGTCGCGGGCCATCGCGCTGACGTCCACGTGTTCGATGTGCAGCGGGCGATGGGAGACGCTGGCGAGCTTGAGCAGTTCGTCGATCAGGTCGCCCATGCGCAGACTGGCCTTGCGCAGACGGGCGACGTAGCCGCGCCCGGTGTCGTCGAGCCGCTCGCCGTAGTCCTCTTCGAGGGCGTGGGCGAAGCCGTTGATGGCGCGCAGCGGGGCGCGCAGGTCGTGGGAGATCGAATAGCTGAAATTGAGCAACTCGCGGTTGGTCTGCTCGAGCTCTTCGGTGCGCAGGCGCACGCGCTCTTCGAGGGTGGCGTTGAGTTCGGCCAGGGCCTGGCGTTCCTCGTCGCGGCGCACGGTGTCGCGGTGCAGCAGCAGGGCGAGGGCGCCGAGCAGTGCGACCATCAGGCTGGCGGCCGCGACGATGCGGCGCCGATGCTCGCGAAAATCGGCCAGGGCGTCGTCCACCGGGCGGCTGGTGCCGACGATGAGCGGTCGGTCGGCGAGGCGGCGGTAGGCGGTGATGCGCTCGGCCGTGTCGCCGTCGAGCGGCGCGGTCACGACCAGCGCGCGGGCGTCGGCGTCGGGCCCGATCGCCGGTGAGTCGGCGACGCTGCGGCCGATCAGGGCGTCCACCGGCGGGTGGCGCATCAGGGTGATGGCGCGTCCGGCGTGGAGGATCAGGATGGTGTCGCGCCCCGAGAACTGCAGGTCGCGATACACGCCGTCGAAATAGGCGTGGCTCATGGCCGCCCCGACGGTGCCGAGATATTTGCCGTTGGCGTCGAAGACCTGGCGGCTCAGCGGGGTGATCCACTGGCCGCTGTCGGCGCTGCGGCTGGGGCTGCCGATCTCGATGCGTTCGTCGAGCCGGTGGGGCAGGCTGCGGCGCGGCGCGGGTGCGGCGTCGTCGGCGGGCGTGAGGTCGCGGGAATGGGCGGCGAGGCTGCCGTCCTCGCGTTCGACGTAAAGGTTGTCCACTTCGGGGAGGCTGGCGGCGCGCTGGCGCAGCAGGGCGTGGAGTTCGCGCTCGGTGAACGGATCGGCGCTACCGCGGGCGGCGACCAGGGCGGCAATCTCGGCTACGGCGCTTTCGGCTTCGCCGAAGCTGCGGGCGACGTGCTCCTCGAGCACGCGGGTAAGGCTCTGGAGGTCGGACTCGGTCTGCTGCAGCGCCTGCTGGTGGTCGAAGCGGATCAGCGACACGGCGGCGACGATCACCCCGGCATTGAGCAGGGCGAAGGCCAGCCACGCCGCGATGCGCAGGCGCCAGCGCAGGCCGCGCAGGCGGGCGTCGAACCAGCCCGCGGGGCGGCTCAGCAGGGACAGGACGGCGGTGGGAATTCGGGCTGGTTCCATCGGCGGGGAAACGGGGACTTGAAAGCCGGACGGCTGCACCCATATGGGGAGCGTTAACGGTCCCTTTGGAGCAAGCTTTATGACTGTCGAGCAAACGTCCGCGCAAACCTTGAATTTCCAGGCCGAGGTGAAGCAGCTGCTGCATCTCATGATTCACTCGCTGTACTCCAACCGCGAGATTTTCCTGCGGGAGCTGATTTCCAACGCTTCCGACGCCTGTGACAAGCTGCGTTTCGAGGCGCTCGAGAACGGCGGCCTGTTCGAGGACGACGCCGAGCTGAAGATCCGCGTCGCGTACGACAAGGCGGCCCGGACGATCACGATTTCCGACAACGGCATCGGCATGAATCGCGACGAAGTGGTGACCAACCTCGGCACCATCGCCAAGTCGGGCACCAAGGAGTTCTTCGGCAAGCTGACCGGCGACCAGAAGAAGGACGCGCACCTGATCGGCCAGTTCGGCGTCGGTTTCTATTCGGCCTTCATCGTCGCCGACAAGGTGACGGTGCGCACCCGCCGCGCGGGCCTCGCCGCCGGCGACGGCGTGCAGTGGGAATGCGCGATGACCGGCGACACCGCCGGCGAATACACCGTCGAGCCCATCGAGAAGGCCGGCCGCGGCACCGAGATCACCCTGCACCTCCGCGAAGACCAAGACGACCTGCTGTCCACCTGGAAACTGAAGTCGATCATCCAGAAGTATTCCGACCACATCCTCCAGCCGGTGGTGATGAAGAAGGAGAGCTGGGACGAGGAGAAGAAGGAGCAGGTCGTCACCGACGAAGACGAAACCGTCAACAAGGCCAACGCCCTGTGGGCGCGCGGCAAGGCGGACATCACCGACGAGGAATACACCGAGTTCTACAAGCATGTCGGCCACGACTACGAGGCGCCGCTCGCCTGGACCCACTCGAAGGTGGAAGGCCGCCACGAGTACACCCAGCTGCTCTACGTGCCGGCCCACGCGCCCTTCGACCTGTGGGACCGCAACGCCCGCCACGGCGTGAAGCTCTACGTGCGTCGGGTGTTCATCATGGACGACGCCGAGAAGCTGATGCCGCTGTACCTGCGTTTCGTGCGCGGGGTGGTCGATTCCAACGATCTGCCGCTCAACGTCTCGCGCGAGATCCTGCAGGAATCGAAGGACATCGACACCCTTCGCGCGGGTTGCACGAAGAAGGTGCTGGGCCTGCTCGAAGACCTCGCCGAGAACCAGAAGGAGAAGTACGCGACCTTCTGGAAGGAGTTCGGCAAGGTGCTGAAGGAAGGCGTCGGGGAGGATTTTTCCAACAAGGAGAAGATTGCCGGCCTGCTGCGTTTTGCGTCCACCCACGCCGACACCGCCGAGGAAACCGTCTCGCTGGCCGACTACATCGGCCGCATGAAGGAAGGCCAGGACAAGATCTACTATGTCACCGCCGACAGCTTCAACGCAGCCAAGAACAGCCCGCACCTCGAGATTTTCCGCAAGAAGGGCATCGAGGTGCTGCTGCTGTCCGATCGCGTGGATGAGTGGGTGGTCGGCAACCTGACCGAGTTCGACGGTAAGCAACTCGCGTCCGTGGCCAAGGGCGGCCTCGACCTCGGCAAGCTCGAGGACGAAGCCGAGAAGGCGGCAGTCGAGAAGGAAACCGGCGAGCTGAAGGACTTGCTCGACAAGATGAAGGGCAGCCTCGGCGACAAGGTGAAGGAAGTCCGCGTCACCCATCGCCTGACCGATTCGCCCGCCTGCCTGGTGGCCGATGAGCACGACATGGGCATGAATCTGGCGCGCCTGATGAAGGCCGCGGGCCAGACCATGCCGTTGTCGAAGCCGATCCTGGAGATCAACCCGTCGCACCCGGTGGTGCTGCGCCTCAAGTACGCGGACACCCAGTTCGACGACTGGGCGGCGGTGCTGTTCGATCAGGCGCTGCTGGCCGAAGGCGGCACGCTGGACGATCCGGCAAGCTTCGTGAAGCGCATCAACCAGCTGATGCTGGCGATGAACGCCAACTGAGCCTGACGCGCGGCAGGGGGCTCACGCCCTCGCCGGCAGTCCGCGCGGGGGAGGGCACCGGCCGGTGCGCTCCCCCGTTTTTCATTCCTGGTAGATCTGGTAGGCGTTGGGCCGCTTGCGGGGCCTGAGGGTGCCGGTGACCGGGTCGTACATCGACGGCGCCTTCTTGGGCATCATCGAGCTGGTGGCCGAGCGGTTGACGTAGCCATCGGAGGCCGCCTTGAGGGTGTTGCCCCGGGTGTAGGCGGTTGTGGGGCGGCCGCCCCCGGTGCGCGGCGCCATGACCGCGCCGGGGCCGGTGTTGCAGCCCCCGTAGATGTCGCCCCGGCGACGGCTCAGAGAAGACGGGTCGTTGAAGACCTGAACCTTGCCCGAGGCGTCCTGACGGGTGGTGCCGATGCCGCGGGTCTGTTCGCGCAGGGCGCAGATCGTGGCGCTGGGCGGCTTGATGTCCTGGGCCCGCTTGCCGTCGCGGCTGGTGGAGTAGGCGCCGCCAAAGGGCACCACCTTGCCGGCACGCGCGGCCGGGCCCTGGCCGCTGCCCGCGGACGAGGTGTCGAGGGCGAAGGCAGCCGGAGGCGCGAACAGCGCGACGCACGTCGCGCACGACAGGAGCAGGGCGGATTTCTTCAAGGCGGGGCCTCTTTGCTGCATGGCAAAACGAGCAACATACCCCAAAACCTGCAAGGCTGACGAGTGCATAGTTTGATAATCGTCAATGTAAATCATCGTTATCTTTTCGAGCGATGAAGGGTCCGTTAAAGTGGCGGTCCTACCGATTCTGGGCATTCCGAAGCCATGGCTGTCGAACTTTTCAACAACGGCAAGCACGCCTGTCTGGCCTTTTACGATCTGGTGGACGAGGAGACGGATCATGCCGTCCAGTGCAACCAGTTCCTGATCGTGGATGGCGACCATGGCGCCCTGATCGATCCGGGCGGCAACATGACCTACACCGGCCTGCTGATGTCGATGCAGCGCTTCTTCCCGTCCCGCGGGCTGGACTACATCTTCGCCACCCACGCCGACCCGGACATCATCGCGTCGCTCAACAAGTGGATGGTGGCGACCCACTGCAAGGTGATGATCTCGCGGCTGTGGACGCGTTTCGTGCCGCACTTCACCACCGGCAAGGATTACACCAGCCGCATCGTGGGAATCCCCGACGAGGGCATGAACATCGTGCTCGGCCAGAACATCATCAAGGCCGTGCCGGCGCATTTCATGCACTCCGAGGGCAACTTCCAGTTCTACGACCCGGTTTCCAAGATTCTGTTCTCGGGCGACATGGGCGCGTCCCTCGTCGATCACGCCGAGGCCGCGAAGCCGGTGACCAACTTCGACGAGCACATCGCGACGATGATCGGTTTTCACCGCCGCTACATGATCTCCAACAAGATCTGCCGCTTCTGGGTGAACATGGTTCGCCAGATGGATGTGGAGATGATCGTGCCGCAGCACGGTTGCCGCTTCGAGGGCAAGGCGATGGTGAATCGCTTTCTCGACTGGATCGAGCAGTTGCCCTGCGGCGTCGATCTGCTGACCCAGGATTTCTACCGCGTGCCGTGAGCGTCGGCGGGCGCCGCGTGAGGCATCCGACGAGGCGGGCTGCGGCCCGCCTCAGCTTTTGCGCGACAACTGGGCGATGGCGCGGGTCAGGCCGTCGAGGGTGAGCGGAAACATCCGCTCGGCGATGAGCTCGCGGACGATGCCGATCGATTGCCGGTAGTCCCACATCCGCTCCGGCTCCGGGTTGAGCCACGCCAGCGCCGGGTAGGCGTCGGCGAGGCGACGCAGCCACACCGCGCCGGCCTCGGTGTTGCTGTACTCGATGGAACCGTTGGGCTGCAGGATTTCGTAGGGGCTCATTGTGGCGTCGCCGACGAAGATCAGCTTGTAGTCGGGCCCGTACTTGTGGATCACGTCGAGGGTCGGGGTGCGCTCCGTGTGGCGGCGGATGCTGTCGCGCCAGACGTGGTCGTAGACGCAGTTGTGGAAGTAGAAGTACTCAAGGTGCTTGAACTCGGCGCGGCAGGCCGAGAACAGCTCCTCGCAGACCTTGACGTGCGGATCCATCGAGCCGCCCACGTCGAAGAAGATCAGCACCTTCACGGCGTTGTGGCGCTCGGGGCGCATCAGCAGGTCGAGGTAGCCTGCATTGCGCGCGGTGGCGGCGATGGTGCCGTCCAGGTCGAGTTCGTCGGGTGCGCCCAGGCGCGCGAAGCGGCGCAGGCGGCGCAGCGCGACCTTGATGTTGCGGGTGCCCAGCTCGACGGTGTCGTCGAGGTTGCGGTATTCGCGCTGGTCCCACACCTTGACGGCGGTGCGGTTGCCGGCCGATTCGCCGCCCACGCGGATGCCTTCCGGGTTGTAGCCGCTGTTGCCGAAGGGCGAGGTGCCGCCGGTGCCGACCCACTTGCTGCCGCCCTGGTGGCGGGCCTTCTGCTCGGCGAGGCGCTTCTTGAACTCCTCCATCAGCTTGTCCCAGCCGAGTGCCTCGAGCCTGGCCTTCTCGTCCGGGCTGAGGTGCTTCTGCATCATCGCCTTGAGCCATTCCTCGGGCAGATCGACTTCCAGCCCGGGGATGGATTCGACGCCCTTGAAGTATTCGCCGAAGGCCCGGTCGAAACGGTCGTAGTGGGCTTCGTCCTTGACCAGCGTGGCCCGCGCCAGGAAGTAGAAGTCCTCCATGCTGTGGTTGCCGAGGCCGGCCTGAAGCGCTTCGAGCAGGGTCAGGAATTCCTTGGTCGAGACCGGTAGCTGGCGGCTCTTGAGGTGCAGGAAGAAGTCGATGAGCATCGCGGTGGTCCGGCGTGGCGGGCGTTCAGCGGTTGCGCTGGGCCATGAAGACGAGGCGCTCGAAGAGGTGCATGTCCTGCTCGTTCTTGAGCAGCGCGCCGTGCAGCGGCGGGACGATGGCCTTGCGGTCGGCCGAGCGCAGCGCTTCGGGCGGGATGTCCTCGGCGACCAGCAGCTTGAGCCAGTCGATGAGCTCGGAGGTGGACGGCTTCTTCTTGAGACCCGGCACGTCGCGCAGGCCGAAGAAGACTTCCAGCGCTTCGCTGAGCAGCGCTTTCTTGATGCCGGGGAAGTGCACGTCGACGATTTTCTGCATCGTGTCCCGGTCGGGGAACTTGATGTAGTGGAAGAAGCAGCGGCGCAGGAAGGCGTCGGGCAGCTCCTTTTCGTTGTTGGAGGTGATGAAGACGATCGGGCGGTGCCTGGCCTTGACCAGCTCGCGGGTCTCGTAGACGTAGAACTCCATCCGGTCGAGCTCGCGCAGCAGATCGTTGGGGAATTCGATGTCGGCCTTGTCGATTTCGTCGATCAGCACCACGGTCGGCCGATCGGCCTCGAAGGCCTGCCAGAGGGTGCCCTTGACGATGTAGTTGCCGATGTCCTTCACCCGGTCGTCGCCGAGCTGGGAGTCGCGCAGACGCGAGACGGCGTCGTACTCGTACAGGCCCTGCTGGGCCTTGGTGGTCGATTTGATGTGCCACTGCAGCAGCGGCATGCCCAGGGCGGCGGCCACCTCCTCGGCCAGCATGGTCTTGCCGGTGCCCGGCTCGCCCTTGATGAGGAGCGGCCGCTGTAAGCGGATGGCGGCATTGACGGCGAGCATCAGGTCGGGCGTGGCGACGTAGTTTTCGGAACCTTCGAAACGCATGGGGAGGCCTCTCTGGGTGCAGTGACGTTGACGTTTGCGTCAATTATAGCGGCCGCGCCCGGGCGAAGATTCGCCGGGCGGTTTCAATGGTCGCGGCGTGGATGGCGACGGTGTCGTCGATCTGGCGCGCGTAGCCGCCGGCCATCGCGACGGCGACCGGCAGGCCGCGCTTGCGGATGGCCTCGAAGACCAGCGCATCCCGCTCGGCGAGGCCGGCCTTGGTGAGCTTGAGTCGGCCCAGCCTGTCGTCCTCGAAAGGGTCGGCGCCGGCGAGGTAGATCACCAGATCGGGTTTGCCGCGGGCGAAAACGGTGCCGAGCGCCGCCTGCAGTGCGGTGAGGTAGGTGTCGTCGCCGGTGCCGTCGGGCAGTTCGACGTCCAGGTCGCTGGTTTCCTTCTCGAAGGGGTAGTTGCGGGCGCCGTGGATGCTGAAGGTGAAACAGTCGGGCCGGTTGGCGAGGATGGCCGCGGTACCGTTGCCCTGGTGTACGTCGCAGTCGATGATCGCGACCCGCTCGACGCGGCCTTCGGCGCGCATGGCCAGGGCGGCGATGGCCGCGTCGTTGAAGACGCAGAAACCTTCGCCCCGGTCGCGGAAGGCATGGTGGGTGCCCCCCGCCAGGTTGGCGGCGCAGCCTTCGGCGAGTGCGGTGCGGCAGGCGGCCAGCGTCGCGCCGGCCGAGCGTCGGGAGCGCTCGACCATGGCTTCCGACCAGGGGAAGCCGATCCGCCGCTGTGCGTCGGCTTCGAGCGTGCCGCGGACCACCCGCTGCAGATAGGACGCGTCGTGGGCGCGCAGGATCTCGGTATCGCTGGCCGCGTCGGGCACCCGGAAATCGTCGGCGTCAAAGCGTCCCGCCTCGAGCAGGCGCGCGCGCAGGCGGGCGTATTTTTCCATCGGGAAGCGGTGCCCCGCCGGCAGGGGCAGAACGAAATGGTCGGCGTAGAAAAGTTTCATCGGTGGCTTTGCGTCGTGGGGTTCGGCTGGGTGGGCGTGCGGCTGCTATTATTTCCCGATTGCGGCCGTCTGGCCGCCACGCTCGATCCATCGGGGACGCATCATGCATCTGCTAGACACGCTGCGCGCGGAAAACGCGGCCACCACGGCGATTCGCCGGGACCTTCACGCCCATCCCGAACTGGCCTTCGAGGAGCATCGTACCGCGGCCCTGGTCGCCGAGCGACTCGAGGCGCTCGGCATCGAAACCCACCGGGGCATCGGCAAGACCGGCGTGGTGGGCGTGCTGCGCGCCGGGACCAGCCGCCGCGCGATCGGCCTGCGCGCCGACATGGACGCGCTGCCGATCCAGGAAAAGAACGATTTCAACCACCATTCGCGCCACCCCGGCCGGATGCACGCCTGTGGCCACGACGGCCATACCGCGATGTTGCTGGGTGCGGCGGCGCACCTGGCCCGGCATCCGGATTTCGACGGTACCGTGTACTTCCTGTTCCAGCCCGCCGAGGAGGGCGAGGGCGGTGCGCCGGCGATGATCGCCGACGGGCTGTTCGAGCGCTTTCCGATGGAGGCGGTGTTCGGCATGCACAACTGGCCCGGTCTCCCGCTGGGCCAGATCGCCGTCCATCGCGGGCCGGTGATGGCCTGCGCCGACCGCTTCGACATCGAAATCAAGGGCCATGGCGCCCACGCGGCGATGCCCCACCAGGGCATCGACCCGGTACTGGCCGGCGCCGCGCTGGTGCAGGCCCTGCAGTCGGTAGTGAGCCGCAACACCGATCCAGCCGATTCGGTGGTGTTGTCGCTGACCCAGTTCCACGCCGGCGACGCCTACAACGTGATTCCCGACCTGGCGCGCATCGGTGGCACGGTGCGGGCCTTCCGCAACGAGCTGCGGGCCCAGACCGAGGATGCGATGCAGCGCATCTGCGCCGGCGTCGGCGCAGCCTTTGGGGCCAACGTGCACTTCGAGTATCGCCGCGGCTACCCGCCGACCATCAACACCGTGCCCGAGGCCGACTTCTGCGCCCGCGTCGCCGCCGAGGTATGCGGCGACGCTCAGGTGTCCGTCGATCCCCGGCCCAGCATGGGCGCCGAGGATTTCGCCTACTTCCTGCAGGAGAAACCCGGCTGCTACGTGTGGCTCGGCAACGGGCCGGGCGAGGGCGGCTGCACGCTGCACAACCCGCACTACGATTTCAACGATGAGGCGATCCCCTTCGGCGTCGCCTACTGGGTGCGCCTCGTGGAGCGCTGGCTGGCCGACGCCTGAGCGCCGCCGCGGCCGATGGAGCGGCACTTTTCCCGCGGTGCCCGCTCCAACCCGGGTTCCTGATTTGCCACCGAACCCATGTTTGCCCTTTCCCTCCGGATGCTCCGCCGCGATCTGCGCGCGGGCGAACTCGGCCTGCTGCTGGTTGCCCTGGTGATCGCCGTCGCCAGCCTGACCAGCGTGGGTTTCTTCACCGACCGGGTCGCCCAGGCGCTGACCCGCGAGGCCAACCAGTTGCTGGGCGGCGATCTGGTCCTGGTGTCCGATCACGACCTGGACCCGGTCTATCGGGACGAAGCGCGGCGGCGCGGTTTGCGCAGCGTGGTGTCGGCCACCTTCACGAGCATGGCGAGCGTCGGCGAGGCAGCGCAGCTGGCGGGCGTCAAGGTGGTCGAGGACGGTCATCCGCTGCGTGGGGCGATCCGCATCGCGCCGGGGCTCAACCAGCCCGATGCGCCCGCGGTGGGGATTCCGGCGCCCGGCGCGTTGTGGCTCGACGAGCGCCTGGCCAGCGCGCTCGGGGTGAGTGTGGGCGATACGGTCGGGCTGGGCGCGCTGCGCTTTCGCATGGCTGCGGTGCTCACCTTCGAGTCGGATCGGGGCGCCAACTTCTTCAGCCTGCTGCCGCGCCTCGTCATGAATTCCGCCGATCTGCCGGCGACCGGCCTGGTGCAGCCGGGCAGCCGGGTGTTCTATCGCCTTCACGTGGCGGGCGAGCCGTCCGAGGTGGCCGGCTTCGAAGCCTGGGCCAAGCCCCGCCTGAAGCGCGGCGAGAGCCTCGAGAACGTGGACAATGCGCGCCCCGAGGTCCGCGCGACGCTGGACCGCACCGAACGCTTCCTGCGTTTCGCGGCGATGCTGGCGGTGGTGCTGGCAGCCGTCGCGGTGGGGCTGGCGACGCGGCGATTCGTCGAGCGGCATCTGGACGGCTGCGCGGTGATGCGCTGCGTCGGTGCCAGCCAGGGGCAACTCATGCGGCTGTTCGTCGGCGAATTCCTGCTGCTCGGGCTGGTGGCCGGGGCGGCGGGCTGCGTTCTCGGCTTCGTGGTGCAATTCGTGCTGAGCGCGCTGCTCGGCGATCTGGTCGGTTTTCCGCTGCCCGCGCCGGGCGGCTGGCCGGTGGCCCATGGCATGGCGGTGGCGCTGCTGCTCCTGCTGGGGTTTGCATTACCGCCGTTGATCCGCCTCGGCCGCGTGCCGACCTTGCGCGTGCTGCGCCGCGAGTGGGATGGCATCGCCGCCCGCGAGGGGCTGGCGTGGGCTGCCGGCGCCCTGGTGCTGGCGGCGCTGCTGGTGGGCATCGCCCGCGACGTGTTGCTCGGCGCGTGGGTGGTGGGCGGTTTCGCGCTGGCCTTCGCGGCGTACGGCGTGGTGGCGTGGCTGGTGCTGCGCGCGCTCGGGCGGCTGCGGGCGGTGGCGAGCAGCGGCTGGCGTTATGGCCTGGCGGGGCTGCGTCGACGCCCGGTGGCGAGTCTGGTGCAGGTGCTGGCCTTGGGCATGGGTCTGACGGCGTTGCTGCTGCTCACCCTGGTGCGCGGCGATCTGCTGTCCAACTGGAAGCAGGCCACACCCGCCGATGCGCCGAACCGCTTCGTCATCAACATCCAGCCCGATCAGCTGGACCCGCTGCGCGCCTTCTTCGCCGCCGAGGGCCGGCCGGCGCCGCGCCTCCAGCCGATGATCCGCGGCCGGCTGGTGGCGGTGAACAGCCGCCCCGTGGGGCCGGACGATTACGCCGACGACCGTGCCCGCCGCCTCGTCGATCGGGATTTCAACCTCTCCTTCGATGCCCGCCTGCCCGACGGTAACAGCGTGGTCGCGGGGCGCTGGCATGGCGACACACGGACGCCCGCGTTTTCGGTGGAGCAGGGGCTGGCGCAGACGCTGGGGCTGGCACTGGGCGACGTCCTCACCTTCGAGATCGCGGGCACCCGCAGCGAGGCGCGCATCACCAGCCTGCGCAAGCTCGACTGGGATTCGATGCGGGTGAACTTCTTCGTGATCGCCGCGCCGGGCATGATCGACGACTTCCCGGCCAGCTACATCACCAGCTTCTACCTGCCGCCCGCCGACCTGGCGCTGGCGAACCGACTGGTCGCCGCGTTTCCCAATTTCACGGTGATCGACGTGGCGGCCATCATCGCGCAGGTCCAGGGCATGGTCGATCAGCTCATCGGCGCGGTGCAGTTCGTGTTCGGCTTTGCCGTGGTGGCGGGCTTGGTCGTGCTGTTCGGGGCGCTGCAGGCGACCCACGACGAGCGGGAAAAGGAATTGTCGATCCTGCGCACGCTGGGCGCCCGCAACGCCCAGCTGCGCGCCGCGCTGCTCGCCGAGTTCGCCGTCCTGGGGCTGGTTTCGGGAGCGCTCGCGGGGCTGGGCGCAACGGGCATCGGCTGGGCGCTGGCGCACTTCGTATTCAAGCTGCCTTATACGCCCGGCGTCCTGCCAGTGCTGGTGGGCGCGCTGGCCGGTGCGCTGCTGGTGATGCTGGCCGGCTGGCTCGGCACGCGCCATCTGCTTGCCCGGCCCCCTCTCGCGAGCTTGCGCGCACTGAACTAATTTACAGTTTGACGTATACTGCGGGGATGAATCCCGATGCCGTCCAGAGCGTGGCCGTCGTGCCCGCGCCTACGTCCGCCATGTCGTTCCTGGTGCCGTTCGCCGCGTTCGCGGTGATCGCGGTGATCATCTGGCTGCTCGTCCAGATGGGGCGTCTTGCCCGCCGCCTCGACGAAGGCCTGGCCGAACAACAGCTGCACTTCGTCAAGGAGCTTCAGGCCGCGTCCACGGCGGGCAGCGATCGGGTCATCGATCTGGTGGCCGGCGAGGTGGACAACCTTCGTGACCGGCTGGACGCCGAACAGGCGGCTGCCCGTCAGGCGCTGCAGCAGCTTCACCTGGCCCTCGTCGGGCAGCTCGGCAGCCAGAAGGAGGAAACGGTACTGCGCCTTGCCGATCTGGCCAACGCCTTCGCGGTGGGCCAGGAAAAACTGCGTACCGAACTCCTCGCCGAAACCCTCAAGACCCTCGCCGAACACGCCCGGGCCGACCGCGAGCTGCTGCAGAGCGGACTTAAGTCGGCATCCGAGCAGCTCGGCAGCAGCATCGAGGCGATGAACCGCACGGTGGGCGAACGCCTGGAGGCGATCACCGGCCACGTCAATCAGCGCCTCGACGAGGGCTTCCGCAAGACCAACGAAACCTTCGCCAGCGTCATGGCTCGCCTGGCGACCATCGACGAGGCCCAGAAAAAAATCGGCGATCTCACCACCAACGTGGTCAGCCTGCAGGAGCTGCTCGGCGACAAGCGGGCGCGTGGCGCCTTCGGCGAGGTCCAGCTCGAAGCCCTGGTGCGCAATGCGTTGCCGCCCGAGGCTTTCGATTTCCAGTTCACGCTGCCCAACGGCACCCGCGCCGACTGCGTGCTGCGCCTGCCCGAGCCGACCGGCATGGTGGTGGTCGATTCGAAGTTCCCCCTCGAGAACTACCACCGCATGTTTGCCGGCGAGGTCGGCGATCTCGAGCGTCGGGCCGCCCAGGCCGCCTTCCGTGGCGACGTGAAGAAGCACGTGGACGCGATTGCCGGCAAGTACATCCAGCCCGAGGTGACCTCCGACGGGGCGGTGATGTTCGTGCCCGCCGAGGCGGTGTTCGCCGAGATCCACGCCTACCACCCGGAGGTGGTGGCTTACGCGATGAGTCGCCGGGTCTGGATCGTCTCGCCGACCACGCTGATGGCCGTGCTCAACACCGCCCGCGCGGTGCTCAAGGACGTGGAGACCCGCAAGCAGATCCACGTCATCAAGGATGCGCTGGGCAAGCTGGCCAAGGACTTCAACCGTTTCGACGAGCGGATGCAGAAGCTCGCCACCCATATCCGCCAGGCTGGCGAGGATGTGGCCGAGGTGCAGACCTCGTCGCGCAAGATCAGTGCCCACTTCCAGCGCATCGAGGCGGCGCAGCTCGACGGGCTGGACGAGCCGCCCGCCGCGTTGCCGGGCGCGCCGCGTGGCTGAGGCTCAGGGCAGGCCCTGGATCTGACGCTCTTTCGGCCAGCGGATCCGGTAATCCGCCGAAAACGTCTGGCTTGCCCCGGGGCCCAGGCGCTGCGCCCAGGCCACCAGGCCGCTGCGGCCATCCCAGTTGTCGGTGCTCGCCGGCGGCGTGTGGCGGGCCACCACCTCGATCTTGTCGTCGCGCCCCACCGGCGCACCGTCGAGGACGAGCAGGTCCACCGGCTGCTTGTGCAGGTTGGTGATCGTGAATTCGTCGGCGAGATGGCGTTCGGCCAGTTGCCCGACAAAGCCACTGCTGGCGTTCTGGGCGGCTACCGAACGCGTCGTGACGCGCACCCGCTCGTCGCGACCGAAGGGCAGTTCGAGCTGGCTGCCGCGGGCAGCGTCCCAGCGGGTGGTGCCGATGTAGGCGCCGTTGCGATAGAGCTGCACGTCGCCGACGGGCCAGACGCCGTCCGGCAGTTCGCCGCGGGCCATCAGATAAGCCGCTTTTTCGTGCCGGGGCGCGACCTGGATCTGCAGCTTCACCGGCACCGGCTGGCGCTCGAGGCTGACGCTCAGGCTGCGCCCGTCCGCAGGCAGGCTGACGGGGTTGGAGATGGCGTATTCGGTGCTGAATTCCGCTTGCGTCACCGCCACCTCGAACAGTGGCGGTGGGGCGCTGGGCTCGGCGGCGGCTTTGGCCATTGCCATCGGCGCAGGGGCTGCTCGCGCGTAGGCCACGGGGCGGGCGTCGGACGGGAGTTCGGGACGCAAGTGCAGGTTCCAGGGCGCGGGCACGTCGCCGCTCACGCGGCGGCGCGGTTGCCCCGTGGTGAGCCGCAGCGAGACCCGGTTCCAGTCTTCGCCACTGCGCTGGGCGATCCGGGCGGTGCGCTCCAGGTCGACGCGGGCGGCGTCCGTGTCGAGCGCGGCGCGGTAGGTCGGGCGCCATCCTGCGTCGGCGAGCTGGTAGCGGATGCGTAGCTGACCGTCGCGGGCCGCACGAAGCCGGATCACCAGATCGCGCAGCTCGCCGACGGCGGGCTGGATCCGTTCGAGGTCGCGGATCAGACCTTGCAGTTGTGGCTCGAGCCGGGTTTTTTCGGTGTCGGCCTCGAGGATGCGGCGCTGGGCCTGGGCGCTGCCCTGGCGCAGGGCGGCCAGGTTCGGCGCGAGCTTTCCGATGGGACGGGCCGCCTCGCCCGGGGAGGCGAGACTGTCGAGGTATTTGAGCTCCAGCTCGGCCGCCTTGCGGTCGATGTCGATGGCCGCGAGTCGTGCCCTGAGCTGCTGGATCGCCTGGTCGAGACGCGCTTCCTCGGCGGTCAGGGGCGCGATGCGCGTGCGCTCGCGCAGTGTCGTGTCGCCGATCTCGATACCCGCGTCGGCATCGATCTGGAGCGTCTGGAGATCGAAGTTGGCCGGGAGCCCCGGCACTGCGAGTTCGGTGCTCCCGGCCCGGATGGGGGCGCTGCGTTCGACCAGCGCGCTGTCGGGATACAGGGTGACCTGGGTGATCGGCGCGACGTGGTGGGCTGAGGTTGCAACGGGCGCTGGCGGCGGCTCGGCCTTGACGGCGAGGGCGGGCGTACTGGCAAGGCAGGCGAGCAGCGCGAGGGCGGTGCCCGGCGCGCGCGGGTGATGAGTGGTCATCGGCGGTCGTCCGAGAAGGAGGATCCGCCGATTATAGGAGCGGGCCTTGCGTGTCGCCGGGCTGGATCGCAACGGGATATGTCGGCCGGTGAAAGCGGCGATCAGTAACCCTGGAAATCGCGCAGCAGGAAGACGTATACCTCGCGCCGGAAATCCGCGTGAATCGGCACGACGACCTTGCCGAGGGATTCGGACCCGGCGAAGCGCGCCGCGATCTCCGGAATCGCAGGCTGCCGGCCGACGTAAAGAACGTCGCGTCCGCGCTTGTCGGCCAGGGAGGTGACCAGCTCGTAGTGGTCGCGGGGCGGTCGGCCGGGGTTCCAGGCGGCGTATTCGGTGGGGTGCAGGCGATACACCAGATGGGCGATGAGCTCCCTGTCCTCGGCCACCAGGATTGCGCCGGGATGGGCGGTGAGCAGCGGCTGGACGCCGTCGGCGAGGCGAATCCAGCCCCGGGCGCGTTTGTACGGGTCTTTCTTGGCGGTCATCTCGATGCCGCCGAGACGGGCAATGTCGGGCCAATGGTAGGCCCCCAGGGCGGCGATCAGGTTGATCGCAACCCCGGCCATGACCAGCCGGGGCCACTGCGCCAGGAATACCGCCGGCACCAGCAGACAGGCGGCAACGAAGATCGGCGCGGCCCAGTTGCCGTTGGCGCGGCCGGTCAGGGCCTGGAGGCTGACCAGCAGCAGTAGCGGCACGATGAAGATCAGCAGCGTACGGTGGGCCGGTGTGCGCCACAGGCTCACGGCCTTGAGCAGCGCCCAGCCCAGCAGCACGCCGAGTAGCGGCCCGAAGGACAGCCACTGGGCGCCGACGAACTCGCCGAGCTGGCCCGGGTGCCAGCCGCGCTCGCCATGACCGCCGACACGGGTGATCTCGGCGGTGTGGCGGAAGGTCGGGAAATCGTGGGCCCAGTTCCAGTAAAGGTTGGGCGACAGGATCGCCGCCGCCAGCAGCAGTGCGACCCACGGCTGCGGCCGTGCCAGCCAGCGACGATGGCGGGGGTCGAGGGCGATCAGCAGCAGCGCGGAGGGCAGGAAGGCCGCCATCGTGTACTTGGACATCAGGCCGATGCCGATGAGCGCGCCGCAGGCCAGCCAGTCGCGCCAGCCGTCCCGTTCGAGGGCGCGCAGCAGGTATAGCAGGGCCAGCGACCAGCACAGCAGCAGCGGGGCGTCGGTGGAGACGAACAGTCCCAGCGCCGCCACCAGCGGCATCGACATGAAGGCGAAGCCGGCCCAGAAGCCGACCCGTGGCGAATACATCCGCGCGCCCAGCGCGTACAGGGCGAAGGCGGTGGCGGGGTAAAGCAGCAGCGATGGCAACTTGATCGCGATGATGCTGTCGCCGAGCAGGCGGGTGCTCGCGGCGATCAGGGCGGCGATCACCGGGGGTTTGGAAAAGTAGCCCCAGTCGAGCGCGCGCGACCAGCCCCAGTAGTAGGCTTCGTCCACGTAGAGGTCGATCCCGAGGTGGCCGATGACCCACAGGCGGTAGGCGGTGAGGACGGCGACGATCAGCGCGAGCGGCGCTGCGTAGCTGCGCGCGGCGCTCACGGTCGGGCCCTCACGAGGGCCACGCCGCCTTGGCGGAACAGGATGTCGACGGGTGCGTCGGCCGGCAGGCGGTCGATGCGGGTCAGCGCCATCTGACCCGGCTGGGGATCGCCTTTGAGCGTCACGCCCTGGCGGTAGACGCTGAAGCTGGGTGCGGTGGTAAAGCGCCAGAACAGCACTTCGCCGCCCAGCTCGCGAGCCTTGAGGCCGGCGGCCTTGACCGGTCCCTGGACCAGTCCGCCGGCGTACGGGACGACCACCCCGGCCAGCAAGCCGACCTGGACGGCGCCGGTGGCGACCAGTTTGGCCAGCGCCGGCACCCGCGGGAAGAACACGAACAGCGCCCAGACGATCAGGCCGGCGATGGTCGTGGCGATGTAGAAGGTGTCGGCGGTCTCGAAGGCGCGGGCGAGCTGGGCCCGGTAAAAGCCGTCGCCGAGCTTGCTGCGGGCAAGGGCGTCGAGCAGGTTGGGCAGCAGCGGGAAGAGGACGAACAGCAGCCCGGGCAGCAGCAGGTGGGGCCAGGCACGGCGCATCTGTCTGGCCTGCAGGCCGATCAGGATGAACAGCGGTGTGCAGCCGTAGAGCACGTAGTGGGGCAGCTTGGTGCCCGACAACGAGAAGAAGCCCAGCACGAAGCCGAACCAGATCCAGAGAAAGCGCTGCAGCGGATCGGCCAGGCTGGCGCGCAGGCGGGCCAGCGCACCGATCAGCAGGCCGCTCCAGGGCAGCAGCAGCAGCGGCACCGCCAGCAGGTAATAGAACGCGCTGCCCCCGTGGCCTTCGAGTGAGCCCGAGAAGCGCTGCACGTTGTGGCGCAGGATGAAGCCGTCGATGAAATCCTGTCCGTGGCGGTGCAGCGCATAGGCGTACCAGGGCGCAACGATTGCGACGAGGATCGCCAGCCCGAGGGGATTGAAGACCATCCGTAGCCAGCGCGTCCATTCGCCCCGGCTGGCGCAGTAGAGCAGGCTCACCGCGCCCGGCACGACCAGTGCCACCGGCCCCTTGGTGAGTGCGCCCAGCCCCATCCACACGAAGGCGCGCAGCAGCGGGGCGCGGCGGTCGGATTCGAGGTGGCGCCAGACGTCGAACAGGGTGAGCGCCAGCAGGCAGTTGAGCAGGCCGTCCGCGGTGGCGGCACGGCCGATGGCGAAGGGGCCCAGCGCGGTGCTCGCCACTGCGAGCGCCAGCAAGCCGGCGTCCTCGCCCAGGCGCTTGCGGGCGAAGAAGTAGGTGGCGTAGCTCCAGCCGATGGCGGCGAGTGCCGAGGGCAGACGGAAGGCCCACTCGACCCACTCGGTGCCGCCGAAGACCAGGTAGCCCAGCGCCTGCAGCCAGTAGATGAAGATCGGCTTGTCGAAGCGTGGGGCGCCGTTGAGGTAGGTGAACAGGAAGTCGCCCCGTTCGAACATCTCGCGGGTGGCTTCGGAGAAGGCGCCTTCGTCCACGTCGAACAGCGGCGCGCCGCCCAGCCGCAGCAGGAAGGCGACCAGGGGCAGGGCGAGGATCAGGCGGCCGAGGAGAGTTCCCGCGAGCCGCCCGGGGGCGGAGGCGTATCCGTTCATGGGCGGCGGCGAGGGTCAGGACTTGCCGGCGTGCCAGCCCTGGCCGTCGTCGAGGGCCGGGGTGTCGCGGGCGACGTAGGCCTGGCTCTGACCGGATTCGAAATAGACGCGGGTGAGCAGCTCGGCCAGTACGCCGGTGGTGACCATCTGGATGCCGGCGATGACGAAGAAGAAGCCGCCGAAGAACATCGGCCGGGTGCCGATGGAGGCGCCGGTGAAGAGCTTCAGGCCGGTGAGGTAGGTGAGGATCAGCATGCCCAGCGCGCCCAGGCCCAGGCCGATGCCACCGAAGAAGTGGCCCGGGCGGGTGCGGAAGCGCATGAAGAAGTAGACGAAGATCAGGTCGAGGATGACCCGGAAGGTGCGGGAGATGCCGTATTTGGATTCGCCGAACATCCGCGCGTGGTGGGTGACGACTTCCTGGGCGATCTTGCGCGGTGTGGTGACCGTGGCCAGCCACGCCGGGATGAAGCGGTGCATCTCGCCGTACAGGCGGACGTTCTTGATCGCGGTGGCGCGGAAGGCCTTGAGCGAGCAGCCGTAGTCCTGCAGCTTGACGCCGGTGATGCGGGCGATCAGGCGGTTGGCGATCTTGGACGGGATTTTGCGCAGGATCATCCCGTCCTTGCGGTTCTTGCGCCAGCCGGCGACGAGGTCGAGGTCCTCGCGGAGCAGGCGGCCGACCATGCGCGGGATGTCGATCGGGTCGTTCTGGAGATCGCCGTCCATCGTGACGATCACGTCGCCGCGGGCAGCGTCGAGGCCGGCCTGCATGGCGGCGGTCTGCTTGAAGTTGCGCATCAGCGCGACGATGCGCACGTGGGGGCCGAAGCGCTTGGCGGCCTTCTCGAGGTTGGGCACGGTGTTGTCGGACGAGCCGTCGTCGACGATCACCACTTCCCACGGATACGGGTAGGGGTTGAGGGCCAGGTGGATGCGCTCGAGGAGCGGGTCCACGTTGTCTTCCTCGTTGTAGAGCGGCACCACCACCGACAGGCGGTGGGGCGGCAGATCGGCCGGGATTTCCGGCGTGGCCGGCGGGAGCGGGGAGAGCTGGGTGGTGTCGGTCATGGCGATTATTCTGCTGGATGTCGGGAGGACGCCCCGTCGGCGGCGGACGAGGCGGATTGTAAGTCGGACGCGCCCGGGGTGGGCGTTTGCCGCGCGTTCGCGGCCGGGAAAAGCCAGGCGATGGCGCCGGCGGTGACCGCGCAGGCGATCACGAACAGATGTAGCGCGAGGGCGACCTGCAGGCCGCTCTGCAGTGGCACGCCGCTGGGCAGCAGGGCGGCGGCGGCACCCGCCTCGTAGGTGCCGAAACCGGCCACCCCCTGCACCGGCAGGATCGCCGCGAGCTCGGCGCCGAGGGCGCCGGCGGCACCGACGTCGAGCGCGGCGGGAATCAGTGCGGCGAGCAGTCCGGCCTGGGCGGCGAGTTTCACCGTCCAGTTGGCGAGGGTCCAGGCCCAGCCGAAGCGGGCGTGGCGGGTGCTCTCGGCGAAGGCGTCGCGCACCTTGGCGAGCTTGGCGGTGACGCCGCTGCCGTCGGCCCAGGCGTGGGGGGCGCGCGCCCAGCGCGGCAGCCACCAGGCCAGCGCCATCACGCCGGCCACCGCCAGCGCCTTGAGGCCCGGATGCAGGCCCGGCCACACCAGGGCGGCCAGGGCCATCACGACGAAGGCGTCCTGCAGGCGGAGCCAGAACAGCGAGGCGATGGCGCGGGGCAGCGGCACGCCGAAGTGCTGGCGCAGCAGCAGCGGAAAGGCCGCTTCGCCACCCCGGAAGGGTACGACGTTGATCATCGCGTTGTGGATCAGGGTGATGCGCAGGCAGGTGCCGAAGCGGCCCGCCGCCTGGTGTCGGAATTCGTCGAAGATGCGCAGTGCGCGCAGCAGGTAGGAGAGCGCGAAACCGCCCGCCGCGAGGCCCAGGGTGAGCCCGTCGAGTCGGGCGAGCAGCTCGCCGAGGCCGCGCCAACGGCCGTCGGCCATCAGCCAGGCGAGCAGGCCGACGGACACGGCGATGGCGAGGATGCGCTTGAGGGTCATGGGTGACGTTCCGCGGCGTTCAGGCCGACCGGTCGTTGGAGAGGGCGGCAGCGGCACCGCCGATGCCCCAGGCGGCGAGGCCGATGCGGTAGAGGCGTACCTCGGGCTGGCCCAGGTCGATGAAGAGCATCGCGAGGCTGGTGGCCAGCGCGATCGCTGCGATCACGCGGACACCCGCCGGGTCGTGCAGGAAACTGCTGCGGCCGGTGAGCCAGGCGCCCAGGGCGCCGATGCTCCAGCCGCCGGCCGCGCCGGTGAGCACGTCGAGGGGCCAGTGGGCGCCGACGGCGATGCGGGAAAAGGCGATCAGCCCCGCCAGGGTGAGACTGACCACGGCGGCGCGCTTTCGCGTGGCCGGGTTGGGCCAGGCCAGGGCAACGGCAGCAGCGGCGACGAAGACGGTGACTGCGTGTCCGGACGGGAAGGCGTGGACGTAGAGCTTCTGGCCGATCAGGTTGAAGCTGTCGGCCTCGAGCACGCCGGCGGGCCGCATGATGTCGAAGTAGCGTTTGCCGCCCTCGCTGAACACGATGGCCAGCGGCGCGGCCAGAAATGCCGATGCGAGCAGGCGCGGACGGGTCTTGAGGGTGGGGGCGAGCAGGGCGATGGCGCCGATTACCGAACCGGTGACGGTGAGCATCGACCACACGCCGGCCGGGATGCGCCGCGCGGCGCCGTTGAGGCTGACGAACAGCGCCTGGTTGGTTCCGGTCAGGGCCACGCCGGCCGCCAGTGCGGCGAGCACCAGCGCGGGCACCAGCGCCCAGCCGAGCGGGAGGGCCGGAGGGGCGTCGGTGGGGGTGGAGTCGGTGACGGGAGGGAGCAAGGCAGGCTGGCGCAACAAAACAGCGCAGTTTACCCGATTGCGCGTCGGCATCGAAGCCGGCGTGGTCAGGCGGCGCGACCGGGGCCGCCGCTGACGGCGGCGAGGGAGATCCGGCGCTTGCCGATGTGCTTGGCGCGGTACATCGCCGCATCGGCGGCACGCAGCAGGCTGTCCTGGTCCTCGCCGTCGTCGGGGGCGATGGCAAGGCCGATGCTGCCGTTGAGGATGATGGTGTGGCCCATCACTTGGAAGGGATGGCTGAACACCCCGAGCAGGCGTTCGCCGAGGAAAGTGAGGCTTTCGCGGTTGCCCACGTCCGGGAACACGCCGACGAATTCGTCGCCGCCGGTGCGGGCGATCAGGTCGCTGATGCGCAGTGCCGAGCTGAAGCGCTGGGCGATCTGCACCAGCAATTCGTCTCCGACGGCGTGGCCGAAGGTGTCGTTGACCGGCTTGAAGCTGTCGAGGTCGAGGGCGGCGACGCCGAGCACGAGGCCTTGCTGCTTGCAGCGGGCGAGTTCCCGCTTGAAATGGCCTTCGAGGAAGCCTCGGTTCGGCAGGCCGGTGAGCGGGTCGTGATTGGCCAAGTGCTGCAGGCACTCGTTGGTCAGGTGGCGGGCGGTGACATCGAGCAGGGTGACGATGCGTAGCGGGCCCTTCTCGCTTTCGATGGTGCCGGGGATGCGTTCGATCGCGAGGGGCATGCCGTCGGGGCGCTCGCCCGTCCAGACGCCGTCGTTCTCCTGGAGGATGTCCTCGATGCGCTTGCCGCGCAGGTCGCGGCGGGGACGTCCGAGCATTCGGCAGGCGGCGCGATTGGCGTCGGCGATCTTGTCGGTGCTGCCGAGGATGCAGACCCCCGCGCCGATCTGGTTCATCATCGAGCGCATCAGCTGGCCCGAGCGCTCGAGGCGGCGGGTCTGGCGGATCAGCAGGGTGCCGACCACCGCGAAGGCGACGACGCTCGTCCCGAGGGCGACCACGACCAGCTGCATCGCGCTGCGGCTCGCGGCGTCGCGTTTCTCGGCCAGATGCACGCCCAAGGCGGCGAGCGCCGGGCCTAGGGCGCGCAGCTCTTCGTACGCCGCACTTGAGCCGCGCGCGCTGCTGTTCAGGCGCATGAAGCTGCTCCAGCGCACGATCACGTCGGTGAGGGCGTGGCGCGTGTCGGCCGCTTCGATCGGGACGAGCTGGGTGAGGGTGTTGTCCAGGCCGCGGATTTCGCCCCCGGTGCGCAGGCCCTGCAGCGCCGCGCTGAGCCAGGCGTGCTGGGGGTCGCCGATGGTGGGGTTGTCGGGAAAGTCGGCGCCGGACACGACGCCGGCGCTGGCGGTGAGGCGCCACACGACGGTGGTGATCTCGCGCACCATCGCCACCTGGTCGGCCAGTTCGCGCTGGTCGGTGTTGCGCTCGTAGGCCATCGCCAGCAATGCCGTCTCGATCGCGCAGAAGGCCACGACGATGCTCCAGAACAGGCGCGACGAGAGGATGAAGGCTCCGCGTGTGGTCATGGCGACGATGGTTAAAAAATCCCAACCGCCAATTATGTCACAGTTTTATTCCTGCGTTACCGTCCCGTTCTTTCGACGCAAGCGCGAAACGGGAGGTCGGAGCCGGTGTGGGGCTCGGGTATAATGCGCGGTCTTCCTCGCGTCCGGCTGTCGGGTGATTGAACCGCGGCCGGGCCGGTTTCAACTTCGCGCCCATCCCTGCCATGTCCGAAATCCTCAAGCTGCGCGGTGCGCCCGCCGTTTCCAGTTCCCGTCTTGCCCGGCTGACCGACTCGGTCAAATCCGTCCTGCCACGCCTCAAGGGGCTGGCCGCCGAGCACTGGTATTTCGCGGAGATCACCGCGCCGCTCTCGGCCGACGAGCTGGCGCGGCTGGTGGATCTGCTCGGTGCTCACCCGGAAGGCGAGGCGCCCGCCGGTAGCCTGCTGATGGTGACGCCGCGCCTGGGCACCATCTCGCCGTGGTCGTCGAAAGCCACCGACATCGCCCACCAGTGCGGCTTCGACAAGATCGTCCGCATCGAGCGCGGCACGGCGTATTCCTTCGAGCTGCGCGGCGGCCTCGATGCCCGCGACCGCGACACCGTGCTGCCGGCGATCCACGACCGCATGACCGAATCGGTGCTCGACAACCCGGACGCCGCCCATGCGCTGTTCCACCACTACGCGCCGCAGCCGCTCACCACCGTCGACATCGTCGCCAAGGGCCGTGATGCGCTGGTGATCGCAAACAGCGAGCTGGGCCTCGCCCTGTCCGAAGACGAGATCGACTACCTGGTGGACAACTTCACCCGGATGGGTCGCAACCCGACCGACGTCGAGCTGATGATGTTCGCCCAGGCGAACTCCGAGCACTGCCGCCACAAGATCTTCAACGCCGACTGGGTGATCGACGGCCGTCCGATGGACAAGACCCTCTTCGGGATGATCCGCGAGACCCACAAGGCCCACCCGGAAGGCACCGTCGTCGCCTATTCCGACAACGCCTCGGTGATCGAAGGCGCGGCGGTGGACAAGCTCTACCCGGACGAGAACGGCGCGTGGCAGTTCCGCAACGAGCTCACCCACATCCTCGCCAAGGTCGAGACCCACAACCACCCGACGGCGATCTCGCCCTTCCCGGGCGCGTCCACCGGCTCCGGCGGCGAGATCCGCGACGAAGGTGCCACCGGCCGCGGCTCCAAGCCCAAGGCGGGCCTCGCCGGCTTCTCGGTGTCGAACCTCGAGATCCCCGGCTTCGAGCAGCCCTGGGAGCAGCACTACGGCAAGCCCGAGCGCATCGCCTCGGCCCTCGACATCATGATCGAAGGCCCGCTGGGCGCCGCCGCGTTCAACAACGAATTCGGCCGTCCCAACCTCACCGGCTACTTCCGCACCTTCGAGCAGAGCGTGCAGGACGAAGTGCGCGGCTACCACAAGCCGATCATGATCGCCGGCGGTCTGGGCAGCATCCAGGACCAGCAATCGTTCAAGATCAAGTTCGGCCCCGGCACCCTGCTGATCCAGCTGGGCGGCCCGGGCATGCTGATCGGCCTGGGCGGCGGCGCCGCCTCGTCGATGGCCACCGGCACCAACACCGCCGACCTCGACTTCGCCTCCGTCCAGCGCGGCAACCCCGAAATCCAGCGTCGCTGCCAGGAAGTCATCGACGCCTGCTGGCAGAAGGGTGACGCCAACCCCATCCTGTCGATCCACGACGTGGGCGCAGGTGGACTCTCCAACGCCTTCCCCGAACTCGCCGATTCCGCCGAGCTCGGCGCCCGCTTCGAACTGCGCGAAGTGCACATCGAAGAGCCGGGCATGAGCCCGCGCGAGATCTGGTCGAACGAATCCCAGGAACGCTACGTCCTGGCGATCGCCCCCGAGAGCCTGTCGGTCTTCCAGGCCATCTGCGAACGCGAGCGCTGCCCGTTCGCGGTGGTGGGCACGGCTTCGGCCGACGGCCATCTGGTGGTCTCCGACCGCCACTTCGACAACAAGCCCGTCGACATGGAGATGCAGGTCCTGCTGGGCAAGCCGCCCAAGATGACCCGCAATGTGTCCTCGCGCCAGGTCTTCGTGCCGCCCTTCGACGTCACCGACATCGCCCTCGACGATGCCTGTCGCCGCGTGCTGTCGATGCCGGCCGTGGCCAGCAAGAACTTCCTCATCACCATCGGCGACCGCTCGGTGGGCGGCATGACCGCCCGCGACCAGATGGTCGGCCCGTGGCAGGTGCCGGTGGCCGACGTCGCCGTCACCACCATGAGCTTCCACGGCTACCTGGGCGAAGCCTTCGCGATGGGCGAGCGTACCCCGGTCGCCACGCTGGATGCGCCGGCCTCCGGCCGCATGGCCATCGGTGAGTCCATCACCAACATCGCCGCCGCCGACATCCGCTCGCTGGGCGATGTGAAGCTCTCTGCCAACTGGATGGCCGCCGCCGGCCATCGGGGCGAGGACGTCAAGCTCTACAAGACGGTCGAGGCCGTGTCGCAGTTCTGCCAGCAGGCCGGCATTGCGATCCCGGTGGGCAAGGATTCCCTGTCGATGCGTACCGCCTGGCAGGACGAAGGCGAGGCCAAGCAGGTCGTCTCGCCGCTGTCGCTGATCGTCACCGCGTTTGCGCCGGTTCAGGATGTGCGTCGCACCCTCACGCCGCAACTGCAGTTGCTGGAAGGCGTCGAGACCGAGCTGCTCCTCATCGACCTTGGCAACAACGCCAACCGCCTCGGCGGCTCGGTGCTGGCCCAGGCCTACAATTCCGTCGCCGAGCACGCGCCGGACGTGGACGCCGCCCAGCTCAAGGCTTTCTTCGATCTCATCCAGCAGTGGCGCAAGGACGACCTGATCCTCGCGTACCACGACCGCGCCGACGGCGGCCTCTTCGCCACCCTGTGCGAGATGGCCTTCGCGTCCAAGTGCGGCCTGTCGGTGATGCTCGATACCGTCGCCTACGATCAATTCATGAATGACGTGGATGGCCTCGACAAGCGCCCGGATTCCCTCAAGGGCCGCTTCAACGACATGCTGTTCAAGGCGCTGTTCGCCGAAGAGCTCGGCGCGGTGATCCAGATCCGTCGCGACGACCGCAGCCGCTTCACCGAAGCCCTGCGCGCCGCTGGCCTTAGCTATCACTTCGTCGGCGAGCCCAACGATCGCGACGAGCTGCGCTTCTGGCGCAACGCCAAGCTGGTGTTCAGCGCGCCGCGCGCCGAGCTGCTGCAGACCTGGTCCGCCACCAGCTACCAGATCGCCCGCCTGCGCGACGACGCCGAGTGCGCCAAGGAAGAATTCGAAGCCCTGGCCGACGTTGCCAACCCCGGCCTGTCGGTCAAGCTCGGCTTCGACCCGGCCGAGGACATCGCCGCGCCCTTCATCGCCACCGGCGCCCGCCCGAAGATCGCGATCCTGCGCGAGCAGGGCGTGAACTCCCAGGCCGAGATGGCCGCCGCCTTCGAGCGCGCCGGCTTCGCGCCCTTCGACGTGCACATGTCCGACCTCCAGGCCGGTCGCGTCCATCTGTCCGACTTCAAGGGCCTCGCGGCCTGCGGCGGCTTCTCGTATGGCGACGTGCTGGGGGCAGGGCAGGGCTGGGCCAAATCGATCCTCTTCAACGGGGCGCTTCGCGAACAGTTCGAGGCCTTCTTCAACCGCGCCGACACCTTCGCGCTGGGCGTCTGCAACGGCTGCCAGATGATGTCGAACCTTGCCGAGATCATCCCCGGCGCCGACTGCTGGCCGCGCTTCCAGCGCAACCGCAGCGAGCAGTTCGAGGCTCGCTTCGTGATGGTCGAGGTGCAGGAAAGCCCGTCGATCCTGCTCGCCGGCATGGCCGGCAGCCGGATGCCCATCGTCGTTTCCCATGGCGAAGGCCGCGCGGTGTTCCAGGGTGTGGACGACAAGGACAACGCGCTGGTTTCGCTGCGCTACGTGGACAACACCGGCGCCATCGCCACCCGCTATCCGTTCAACCCGAACGGTTCGCCGGATGGCATCACCGGTCTCACTACGCCGGACGGCCGCTTCACCATCATGATGCCGCACCCCGAGCGCACCGCCCGCACCGTGCAGATGAGCTGGCACCCGGCCGATCTGGGCGAGGATTCGCCGTGGCTGCGGATGTTCCGCAACGCGCGCAAGTGGGTCGGTTGAGGCCGGCGTCACGGTGAATGAGAAGAGGAGGCCGCGGCCTCCTCTTTTTTTGCCTGCGCCCCCCGGGTGGGACGCGCTCAGGGCTGCGTGTCGGCAAGGGCGGCGCGGAAGGCGGCGAGTTCCTGTTCGAGTTCGTCGAGCAAGCCCGGCAGGGGGCCCAGGTCTGCGCTGCGGGTTTTCTGTTCGACGCTGTCGAGCAGCAGGATGATCGGTTCGGCCCCCATCGCGCCGAGCAGTCCGCGCAGGGCGTGACTGTGGCGCAGGGTGGCGTCGGCGTCGTTAAGGTCGACGGCGTCGCGCAGGCGCTTCAGGTCGTCGGGCAACTGGGCCAGCAACTGGGCGCCGATCAGTTCGATGATCTCCCGGTCGGCATCGAGCAGTGCCCGGGCGTAGTCGAAGCGGGTGCGGGTGGCGCGGGGGGCCGTGCTGTCCGGATGGAGGGTGGCGATGCGGGCAAGGCGCGCCTTGAGGGCGGCACTCTCGAGCGGTTTCGGGAGGTAGTCGTCCATGCCGGCGGCGAGGCAGGCGTCGCGGTCGGCTTCCATTGCATTGGCGGTGAGGGCGATGATCGGGATCTGCAGGCCGCGGCGGCGGATTTCGCGGGTGGCGTCGAGGCCGTTCATCACCGGCATCTGCATGTCCATCAGCACCACGTCGAAGCGCTGGTCTGGCTGGGCGAGGCAGTCGAGGGCGAGCGCGCCGTTCTGGGCCACCGTGACATGGTGGCCGATGCGGCCGAGCAGGGTGACGATGAGCTTCTGATTGACCGGGTGGTCTTCGGCGAGCAGGACGTGCAGGCTGCGCTGGTCTTCGGCGATGGCGTGGCGGGTGACCAGACGCGGGGCGCCCGAGGCGCCGTCGTCGGCGCCCGGGTGGAGGCGGCCGAGGACGCGGCGCAGGGTCTGGCGGATTTCGTCCTGGGTGATCGGGCGGGTCAGGTAGCCGTCGATGCCGATCTCCCGGCAACGCGCCGCGTCGCCCTTGGTGCCGACCGACGAGAGCAGGACGAGGGCAGGCTTCGGGATGTCGCCGAGCTGCAGGATGCGCTGGGCGAGACCGAAACCGTCGTCGCCGGGCAGGCCGGTGTCGAGCAGCACGACGTCGAACGGTTGGCGGCGGGTGGCAGCCTGCAGGGCGGCGAGGGCGCCGGCCGCGCTGTCGGTGCTCGATGTCTGCAGCCCGGCCTGCCGCAGGGCCCGCTCGAGGATCAGGCGGTTGGTCGGGTGGCCGTCGACGATCAGGGCGCGGCGGCCGACGAGTTCGGCGGGTTGGACGAGGTCGTCGCCGGGCGCCTCGAGCGGGTCGAGGGGCAGATGGAAGTAGAAGCAGCTGCCCTTGCCGGGCTCGCTGGCGACACCGATCCCGCCGCCGAGGGCAACGACCAGGCGGCGGGAGATGCTGAGGCCGAGCCCGGTGCCGCCGAAGCGACGGGTGGTGGAGCTGTCTTCCTGGGAGAAGGCTTCGAAGACGCTGCGAATCTTGTCGTCGGGGATGCCGATGCCGGTGTCGCGCACTTCGATGCGCAGACGGGGTTCGGGGTGGCTGCGGTCCACACCGAGCTTGACGCCCACCTCGCCCCGGGGGGTGAACTTGATGGCGTTGCCGACCAGATTGAGGAGGATCTGGCGCAGCCGCCCCGGGTCGCCACGTACCCGCCGGGGCACGTCCGGATCGATGTCGCAGACGAGTTCGAGACCTTTTTCGTAGGCGCGCAGGGCGACGGACTTGAGGGCTTCGGTGATCGTGCGGTGCAGGTCGAAGTCGATGGTCTCGATGAGCAGCTTGCCGGCTTCGATCTTCGAGAAGTCGAGGATGTCGTTGATGATGGTGAGCAGCGATTCGGCCGAGGATTGGACGAGCTGGAGGTACTCGCGCTGCTCGGCGTCGAGGTCGGTGTCGAGCGCGAGTTCGGTCATGCCGAGGATGCCATTCATCGGCGTGCGGATCTCGTGACTCATGTTGGCCAGGAAGTTGCTTTTCGCGTTGTTGGCGGCCTCGGCGGCTTCCTTGGCCTGGCGCATGGCTTCTTCGGCACGCTTGAGGGGCGTGATGTCGTGGATCACGCCGATCAGCCCGCCCACCTCGCCGTCGGCGTCGACGAGGGCGACCTTGCGAAAGTGGGCGATCATGTTCTCGGGCCCGTAGGGCAGGGCGGAGTCGAATTCCTGCACGCCGCCTTCGGCGATCAGCCGGCGGTCGAGCTCGTCGTGGTGGCGGGCGTCCACGTCGGGCAGCAGTTCGAAGCTGGTCCGTCCCAGCCAGTCGTTACGGTTGACGCCGGTGAGAAGCTCGAAGGCGCGGTTGAGGCGGACGAAGCGCTGCCGGCGGTCCTTAATGTAGATGGGGATCGGGATCGCTTCGAAGAGCGTGTCGGTCAGTTCGAGTTCTTCGCGCAGGCGGCGCTCGAGCGCCTTGGTTTCGGTGATGTCGGTTTCGATGGCGATGTGACGGGTGATCTCGCCAGCCGCGTCGCGGAACGGGACCACCGTCGCTTCGACCCAGTATTCGCTGCCGTCCTTGCGGCGATTGCAGACCTGCCCGTGCCACACCTGCCCCGAGGTGATCGTGGACCACAGCTCGGCGTAAAAGGCGGCGTCGTGGCGGCCGGAATGGAGCAGGCGGCGGTTCGCGCCGACGAGTGCCTCGCGGCGATAGCCGGTGAGCTGGCACAGGCGGTCGTTGGCGTGAAGGATCACGCCCGCGGGATCGGTGACGCTGACGATGCTGTGCTGATCGAAGGCGAACTTCTGGTAGTCGAGTTCGAGGGTGCTGCGCTGGCGATCGGCCACCAGGGTGGCGAGTTGTCGGCTGATTTGCTCGAGATCGCCCTCGTGGTCGATGGGGGCGTCCTGCAGTGTCCCGAGGGTGGTGCGCAGGTCGTGAAGCGACTCGTCGTGCCGGGCGTAGCTTGCGCCGACCTGCGCCAGGAGCGGGGCGAGGCCCGCCAGGAGCGCTGCCCCCGGGCCGTCGGCGGCGAGTGCGCGAAGGTGGTCGAGGGCGGCGTCGAGGGCATCCGGCGAGTCGAGACCGGTGCTCGCGCGCAGCTGACGGAGCAGAGTCGGATGCAAGGGGGCCGTCATCGGCGACTCGCGGCGAGGCGGGCGATGCGGATTGGGGTGGGGGCGAGTTTCATCTTCGGGTGTGAAGCGCTGGCGCAAATAAAAACGGATTGCCGACAAGGGGGCTTATCGGCAATCCGCGGCGGCTCTTCAGTGTCTTCTCGCCCCGAGGTTGGGACGGCCGGGCCGAGAGGCCCGGCGGCGTGGGTCACATGCCCTGGTAGATCGGGCCTTCGCCCCCCTGAGGGGTGACCCAGTTGATGTTCTGGGTCGGGTCCTTGATGTCGCAGGTCTTGCAGTGGACGCAGTTCTGGGCGTTGATCTGCAGACGCGGGTTGCTGCCTTCGGCGTCACGGACGATCTCGTAGACGCCGGCCGGACAGTATCGCTGTTCGGGGGCGTCGTACTTTGCCAGGTTGACGGCGATGGGCACCGATGCGTCCTTGAGCTGCAGGTGGCAGGGCTCATCCTCTTCGTGGTTGGTATTGGAGAGAAAGACCGAGGAGAGTCGGTCGAAGGTGAGCTTGCCGTCGGGCTTGGGGTAGGCGATCGGGCTGCACTCGGCGGCCGGACGCAGGGCGGTGTGGTCGGCGCTGTTGTGGAGGGTCCAGGGGACCTTGCCGCCGAAGAGCGTCTGCTCGGCGCCGAACAGGAGGGAGCCGAGCCACAGGCCCTTCTTCATGTAGGGCTTGAAATTGCGGGTCTTGTGGAGTTCGGCGTGCAGCCAGCTGGCCTTGAAGGCTTCCGGGTAGGCGCTCAGTTCGTCCTGCGCGCGGCCGGCAGCGAGGGCGTCGTAGACGGCCTCGGCCGCGAGCATGCCGGATTTCATCGCGGCGTGGGTGCCCTTGATGCGGGCGGCGTTGAGGAAACCGGCGTCGTCGCCGATCAGCGCGCCACCCGGGAAGACCAGCTTCGGCTGGCTCTGCAGGCCACCAGCTGCGATGGCCCGGGCGCCGTAGGCCAGGCGTTTGCCGCCGTCGAGGAACTTGCGGATTTCCGGGTGGGTCTTGTAGCGCTGGAACTCCTCGAATGGCGACAGGTAGGGATTGCTGTAGTTGAGGCCGACGACGAAGCCGACTGCGACGAGGTTGTCTTCGAGGTGGTAGCAGAAGCCGCCGCCGTAAGTGGCGGTGTCCATCGGCCAGCCGGCGGTGTGCACCACGAGGCCGGGGACATGCTGCCCGGCGGGGATTTCCCAGAGTTCCTTGATGCCGATGCCGTACGTTTGCGGATCGACGCCGTCGCGCAGGGTGAAGCGGGCTTCGAGTTGTTTGCCCAGGTGGCCGCGACAGCCTTCGGCGAAGAAGGTGTACTTGGCGCGCAGCTCCATGCCGGGCTGGAAATTGGGGCCCTGGGTGCCGTCCTTGAGCACGCCCATGTCGCCGGTGATCACGCCGGCCACGGCGCCCTTCTCGTCGAACAGCAGCTCGGCGCCGCTGAAACCGGGATAGACCTCGATGCCCATCGCTTCGGCCTGCTCGCCCAGCCATTTGACGAAGTTGCCCAGGCGGACGATGTAGTTGCCGTCGTTGTGGAAGGAGTCGGGCAGGAGACCGTTGGGCACCTGACGACCGCCGGTCTCGGACAGGAAGATCACGCGATCCTCGGATACCGGGGTGTTGAGCGGCGCGCCACGCTCTTTCCAGTCGGGGAAGAGCTCGTTGAGGGCACGGGGATCGACGACCGCGCCGGAGAGGATGTGGGCGCCGATTTCGGCGGCCTTCTCGATCAGGCAGACCGAGAAATCCTGCCCTTTTTCCGCTGCGAGTTGCTTGAGCCGGATCGCCGTGGCGAGGCCCGCAGGGCCGCCGCCGACGATCAGTACGTCGAATTCCATGGAATCGCGTTCCATTGCCGTCACCTCCTGATATTTTCTGATTTGTTCTGGATCGGCACGCCGACTGGCGCCCGTTTCGGCTCGCGGAAGAGGCCCGCCGGCCGCAGTTGGGCCGGCAGCCAACATACGCAAGCGTATGTTACATTGACTCGGCGCGCACGGGGCAGTTGTATAGCATCCGTCACGCGACTGCAATCGAAAACAAGACAAGGAGACACGTCCCCATGAGCGACGCACAGGCAACGCGCAAATTGCAGCTGATCACCCGGATTCCGGTCCGCTGGGGTGACATGGATGCCTACGGGCACGTCAACAACACGATCTATTTCCGCTACTGCGAGCAGGCCCGCGTCGAGTGGCTGGAGCAGTCGGGCTCGGCGGTGACCCCGGACAACCCGGTGGCGCCGGTCATCATCAATGCCAGCTGCACTTTCCTGATTCCCATCAACTATCCGGCCACGGTGGTGCTGCGCATGTACGCCGGCGAGCCGGGGCGTAGCAGCGTGATGACCTGGTACGAGCTGGGGGTCGAGGGCGACGAGCGGGTCTATGCCGAAGGCGCATCGAAGGTGGTGTGGATGGATCCGCGCACCGGCAAGTCGGTACCGCTCCCCGACGACATTCGCGCCAAGGTAAGCTGAGCACTTCGTGCAGCATCGACACCGGACGACGAGCCGGGTTATGAATAACAGTCGCAGGAGAACTTCATGAGCTATCCCATCGCCGAGCGCCCGTTGTGGGTGCCGGATGCCGGCCGTGTGGCAGGCGCCAACATCACCGATTTCACCTGTCAGGCCGAGGCCCGCTGGGGGCGGGCGCTGCCGGATTACGCCGCGCTGCACGCCTGGTCGGTCAGCGAGCCGGCCGAGTTCTGGACGTCGGTGTGGGATTACGGTCAGGTGAAGGGCCAGATGGGCGACGTCGTGCTCGAGGACGGTGATCGCATGCCAGGTGCCCGCTGGTTCCCCGGTGCGCGGCTCAACTTCGCCGAGAATCTGCTGCGCAGCCGCGACGACAGTGATGCGTTGATCTTCTGGGGCGAGGATCGGGTTCATAACCGTCTCTCCCACGGCGACCTCTATCGCCAGGTGGCGCATCTGGCCGCCGCGCTGCGTGACATGGGCGTCGAGCCTGGCGACCGCGTCGCGGCCTGGATGCCGAACCTGCCCGAAACCATCGTGGCGATGCTCGCCGCGACCAGCATCGGTGCGATCTTCTCGTCCGCGTCGCCGGATTTCGGTGTGCAGGGCGTCCTCGACCGTTTCGGTCAGATCGAGCCGAAGGTGCTGGTGGCGGTCGATGGCTACTACTACAACGGCAAGGTTGTCGACTGCCTCGATCGGCTTGCGGCGATCACCGACGGGCTGCCTTCGGTGAAGCGGGTCATCGTCGTGCCTTACGTTCATGCCCACCACGATCTTTCTCATGTGCATCACGCGCGGCTGCTGGCGGACTTCGTCAAGCCCTTCCTGGCCGAAACCGAGATCCGATTTGCCCAGCTGCCCTTCGATCACCCGCTTTACATCATGTATTCGTCGGGCACCACCGGCGTGCCCAAGTGCATCGTTCACTGTGCCGGCGGCGTGCTGCTCCAGCATTTGAAAGAGCTGCGCCTGCATGGTGACGTCAAGCCGGGCGATCGTTTGTTCTACTTCACCACCTGTGGCTGGATGATGTGGAACTGGCTGGTGTCTGGCCTCGCCGCCGGCGCCACGCTGCTGCTTTACGACGGTTCGCCGATGATCGGCAACGGCGCGATCCTGTTCGACTACGCGCAGGCCGAGCACATGACCCACTTCGGCACGTCCGCCAAGTTCATCGACGGCATCGCCAAGGCTGGCCTGCGTCCCCGCGCCACCCATGACCTGTCGGCGCTGCGGGCGATGTTTTCCACCGGCAGCCCGCTGGTGCCCGAGGGCTTCGAATACGTCTATCGTGAGATCAAGTCCGACCTCTGCCTGTCCTCCATCTCGGGCGGCACCGACATCGTGTCGTGCTTTGTGCTCGGCAACCCCGCGCTGCCCGTGTGGTCTGGGGAGATCCAGTGCAAGGGGCTCGGCATGGCGGTAGACGTTTTCGACGAGGCCGGCACGCCGGTGCGCAGCGAGAAGGGAGAACTGGTGTGTACCCGGCCTTTCCCGGTGATGCCGATCGGTTTCTGGAACGACGCGGACGGCGCCAAGTATCGTGCCGCGTACTTTGCCCGCTTCGACAACGTGTGGTGCCACGGTGACTATTCCGAGATCACCGCCCACAACGGGCTGATCATCTACGGCCGCTCCGACGCCACCCTCAACCCGGGCGGCGTGCGCATCGGCACGGCGGAGATCTATCGTCAGGTCGAGAAGCTCGACGAGGTCGTCGAATCCCTGGTCATCGGCCAGCAGTGGCCGCCGGGCGACGCCGCCGACGTGCGGGTGGTGCTCTTCGTCAAGCTACGCGAAGGTCTCGCCCTCGACGATGCGCTGATCGCCCGCGTCCGCCAGACCATCCGCGACAACACCACGCCGCGCCATGTGCCGGCCAAGGTGGTGCAGGTGACCGACATTCCGCGCACCAAGAGCGGCAAGATCGTCGAGTTGGCGGTGCGCTCGGTGGTGCACGGCGAGCCCGTCAAGAACGTCGAGGCATTGGCCAATCCGGCCGCGCTCGAGCAGTTCCGGGCCCGGCCCGAACTGCAGTCTTGAGGAGCCCGCGATGCTCATGGATCGTCAGAAGGGCAGCCTCCTCGTCGTGGATGTGCAGACCCGCCTGCTGCCGGCCATCGCCGACGGCGAGGCGGTGCTGGCCAACTGCAGCTGGCTCGTCGGGGTCGCCCGACGTGTCGGCGTGCCGGTGGTGGTTTCCGAGCAATATCCGCAGGGCCTCGGCCCCACCGCCGCGCCGCTGCGCGAGGCGGCTGGCGACGCGCGGGTGGTCACCAAGACGCATTTTTCATGCGTGTCGGACGGTTGCCTCGACGGCACCGAGGTGGATGCCCGCCGTCAGGTGGTGGTCGTGGGGACCGAGGCGCACGTCTGCGTGATGCAGACGGCGCTCGAGCTGCGCTGGCAGGGCAAGGAGGTGTTCGTCGTCGCCGACGCGGTCGGCTCCCGCAAGGCGGTCGA
Organism: Zoogloea sp.; assembly: GCF_041911615.1. Taxonomy (GTDB): domain Bacteria; phylum Pseudomonadota; class Gammaproteobacteria; order Burkholderiales; family Rhodocyclaceae; genus Zoogloea. The sequence continues at coordinate 101,229 of NZ_JAYROR010000066.1, forward strand.
CCGCGAAATCGCTCTGGCGCGTATGCGCAGCCACGGCATCGAAGTGGTCACCCGCGAGATGGTCGCATTCGAATGGCTCAAGCAGAGCGCCACCGAGCTGTTCCGCGAAGTTAACCGGGACTTCATACGCGACAATTGAGGAATCGTTACCCTCTACGGGAAGCGGGCCCGTTGAAGAAAGGGGGGTGAATCGGCTATCATTCCCCTTTCCAGAAGTCCCCCGTGTCATGACCAAATACGTCTTTGTTACCGGTGGTGTCGTGTCCTCTCTGGGCAAGGGCATCGCCGCCGCCTCCCTCGGGGCGATTCTCGAATCCCGCGGCATCAAGGTTACCCACCTCAAGCTCGACCCCTACATCAACGTCGACCCCGGCACGATGAGCCCCTTCCAGCACGGGGAAGTCTTCGTGACCGAAGACGGTGCCGAAACCGACCTCGACCTCGGCCACTACGAGCGCTTCACCAGCGCCAAGATGAGCAAGCGCAACAACTTCACCACCGGCCAGATTTACGAGGCGGTGATCAAGAAGGAACGGCGCGGCGAATACCTCGGCAAGACGGTCCAGGTCATTCCCCACATCACCGACGAAATCAAGACCTACGTCAAGCGTGGCGCCGAAGGTGCCGACGTGGCGATCGTCGAGGTGGGCGGCACCGTGGGCGACATCGAATCGCTGCCCTTCCTCGAGGCCATCCGTCAGATGGGCATCGAAGAAGGCCGTAACGGCACCTGTTTCATCCATCTCACGCTGCTGCCCTACATCCCGACCGCCGGTGAGCTCAAGACCAAGCCCACCCAGCACTCGGTGAAGGAACTTCGCGAGATCGGCATCCAGCCCGACATCCTGCTGTGCCGCGCCGACCGCTCGGTTCCAGCCGACGAGCGCCGCAAGATCGCGCTGTTCTGCAACGTGATGCCCGAAGCCGTCATCGAGTGTCTCGACGCCGACTCCATCTATCGCATCCCGGGCATGCTGCACGACCAGATGCTCGATGAGATCGTCTGCCACAAGCTGGGCATCCTGGCCCGCGCGGCCGACCTGTCGATCTGGGAGCGCCTGCTCGACGCGCTGAACAACCCGAATCACAGCCTCGACATCGCCTTCGTCGGCAAGTACGTCGACCTGACCGAATCCTACAAGTCGCTCATCGAAGCCCTCAACCACGCCGGGATGCACACCCGCAGCAAGGTCAACATCCACTACCTGGATTCCGAGGACATCGAGAAGGACGGCTGTGGCGCACTCAAGTCGATGGACGCCATCCTCGTCCCAGGGGGGTTCGGCCGTCGTGGCACCGAAGGCAAGATCGCCGCGATCCGCTACGCCCGCGAGAACAAGGTGCCGTATCTGGGCATCTGCCTCGGCATGCAGCTGGCGGTCGTCGAGTTCGCCCGTGACGTGGCCGGCATGAACGGCGCCCACAGCACCGAGTTCGACAAGCACACCGGTTTCCCGGTCATCGGCCTCATCACCGAATGGCACGACGCCTCAGGCAAGGTCGAGAAACGCGGCGAGGATTCCGATCTGGGCGGCACGATGCGCCTCGGCGGCCAGGTCTGCAATCTGGCCGAGGGCTCGCTGGCCCGTGAGATTTACGGCAAGGCCGAGATCACCGAACGTCACCGCCATCGCTACGAAGTGAACAACACGCTGCTCGCCCAGCTCGAAGCGCAGGGCCTGCGCGTCGCCGGCCGCGCGCCGGGCACCGACCTGTGCGAGATGATCGAGCTGCCGTCCGACGTCCATCCGTGGTTCGTGGGCTGCCAGTTCCATCCGGAATTCACGTCCAATCCGCGTAACGGCCACCCGCTGTTCACCGCCTTCGTCAAGGCTGCGCTCGCCCACCAGCAGGGCGGTTGAAAGGAATCGTCATGAAACTCTGCGGCTTCGATGTCGGTCTCGACAAGCCCTTCTTCCTGATCGCCGGCCCTTGCGTCATCGAGTCGCGCGAGATGGCCCTCGAAACCGCGGCGGCGCTGAAGGACATCTGCGCCGAACTGGCGATCCCCTTCATCTACAAATCCAGCTACGACAAGGCCAACCGCAGCTCCGGCAAGTCCTTCCGGGGCATGGGCATGGAAAAGGGGCTCGAGATCCTCGCCGAAGTCCGCGAGAAGGTCGGCGTGCCGGTGCTCACCGACGTCCACACCGAAGCCGAAGTGCCCCACGTGGCGGCGGTCGTCGATGTGCTGCAGACGCCGGCCTTCCTGTGTCGCCAGACCGACTTCATCCACGCCGTGGCATCCTGCGGCAAGCCGGTGAACATCAAGAAGGGCCAGTTCCTTGCTCCAGGCGATATGAAGAACGTCGTCGACAAGGCCCGCGAGGCCAACGGCGGCGCCGATACCATCATGGTGTGCGAGCGCGGCGCGTCCTTCGGCTACAACAACCTGGTGTCCGACATGCGCTCCCTGGCGATCATGCGCGACACCAGCTGTCCGGTGGTCTTCGACGCGACCCACTCGGTGCAGCTGCCGGGCGGGCAGGGCACGGTTTCGGGCGGCCAGCGGGAGTTCGTGCCGGTGCTGGCGCGGGCGGCCGTGGCCGTTGGCATCGCCGGGCTGTTCATGGAAACCCACCCCGATCCCGCCAAGGCCTTCTCGGACGGCCCCAACGCGTGGCCGCTGCCCAAGCTGAAGGCGTTGCTGGCGACCCTCAAAGCGATCGATGCGCTGGTCAAGGGTGAGGGTTTCGAAGAGCTCAAAGGCTGAGCCCGCAGGCGATTTTCCGGTTTCGAAGTTAGAGGCGGCCGGAAGGTCGCCGCTGTAAATTCAGTGATAAGAAAGGAAGTTCATGAGCGCCATTGTTGATGTCATTGCCCGCGAGGTCCTCGACTCCCGCGGCAACCCCACCGTTGAAGCCGACGTGCTGCTCGAATCCGGCGTGATGGGTCGCGCGGCGGTGCCGTCCGGCGCCTCCACCGGCTCCCGCGAGGCCATCGAACTGCGCGACGGCGATGCCGGCCGCTACCTGGGCAAGGGCGTGCTGCAGGCGGTCGAGAACGTCAACACCGAGATCTCCGAAGCGCTGATCGGCCTCGACGCCGAAGAGCAGGCCTTCATCGACAAGACCCTGATCGACCTGGACGGCACCGACAACAAGTCGCGCCTGGGCGCCAACGCGCTGCTGGCCGTGTCCATGGCCGTGGCCAAGGCTGCCGCCGAAGAAGCTGGCCTGCCCCTGTACCGTTACTTCGGTGGTTCCGGTGGCATGGCCATGCCGGTGCCGATGATGAACGTCATCAACGGCGGCGCTCACGCCAACAACTCCCTGGACATCCAGGAATGCATGATCATGCCGGTCGGCGTGAAGAGCTTCCGCGAAGCCCTGCGCTGTGGCGCCGAGATCTTCCATCACCTCAAGAAGCTCACCGACAAGAAGGGCTACCCCACCACCGTCGGCGACGAAGGCGGCTTTGCCCCGAACGTCTCGGGCACCGATGAAGCTCTCAACATGATCCTCGAAGCCGCTGCCAACGCCGGCTACGAGCCGGGCCGCGACATCGTCCTGGCCCTGGACTGCGCCGCTTCCGAGTTCTACAAGAACGGCAAGTACGAGCTGGTCGGCGAAGGCCTGTCGCTGACGTCCGAAGGCTTCACCGACTACCTCGCCACCCTGGCCGACAAGTTCCCGATCATCTCGATCGAAGACGGCATGGCCGAGGGCGACTGGGCGGGCTGGAAGCACCTGACCGACCGCCTCGGCAAGAAGGTGCAGATCGTCGGTGACGACCTCTTCGTGACCAACACCCGCATCCTGAAGGAAGGCATCGACAAGGGTATCGCCAACTCGATCCTCATCAAGATCAACCAGATCGGCACCCTGACCGAGACCTTCGCCGCCGTCGAGATGGCCAAGCGTGCCGGCTACACCGCGGTGATCTCCCACCGTTCCGGTGAAACCGAAGACTCCACCATCGCCGACATCGCGGTGGGTCTGAACGCCATGCAGATCAAGACCGGTTCGCTGTCCCGTTCCGATCGCATCTCCAAGTACAACCAGCTGCTGCGCATCGAGGAAGATCTCGGCGATACCGCCTTCTACCCGGGCCTGTCGGCTTTCTACAACCTGCGTACCCGCTAAGGGTTTCCGCAGACCGGAGCACGGCGACGTCGGGTCGCCGTGCTCCGGATGCTCAGTCTTGCTTCCATGCGTTGGCCAACCGTCATTCTCGCCTTACTCGTGCTTGCCTTGCAGTATCCGCTCTGGATCGGCAAGGGTGGCTGGCTGCGCGTCTGGGAAGTGGAGAAGCAGCTTTCTGCCCAGAAGGAAGGCAATCGCAAGCTGGAGCAGCGTAACACCGGCCTCGAAGCGGAAGTACGTGACCTGAAGACGGGTTACGAAGCCGTGGAAGAGCGCGCGCGTTTCGAGCTTGGCCTCACCAAGCCGGACGAAGTCTTCGTCCAGACGCCTCAAACACCCAAGTAAGTCTCGTCCCTGCATCGCTCGCCTGTTTGAGGCGAGGTCCGGGGTTGCCTCCGCTGACCGTCGCCGTCAGGTTGGTCTGGCGGGAGCTTGTCCGCACGCGTCGTCGGCCGTCATTGCCTCGATGGCTGCCAGCAGGCCGCGGGTCGAGTCGTCGTGCGCAATGCCGGCAGTGGCGTCGATGCGTTGCGCCATGGCCTTGCCCAGCATGACGCCGTATTGATCGAAGCTGTTGATGCCCCAGATCCAGCCCTGAACGAAAACCTTGTGTTCGTACAGCGCCAGCAATTGACCGAGGCTGAACGGTGTGACTTCGGGCATCAGCAGGGTGCTGCTGGGCTGGTTGCCCGCGCAGACCCGGTGCGGCGCGAGGCGCGCGACCTGGGTTTCGTCGACGCCAAGGGCACGTAGTTCGGCCTCGGCTGAGTGGAGGTCGTGACCTTGCATCAATGCGGCCGACTGGGCCAGCGCGTTGCCCAGGAGACAGCGGGTGGCCGCCGACGGATTGCGCGGAACGGGCACGATGAATTCGAGCGCGAGCTTGCGGGTACCCTGGTAGAACAACTGGTGGTAGGCGTGCTGGCCGACGGTGCCGGCGCCGCCGAACACGATCGGCGCGGTCGACCAGGTGACGGGGCGCCCCTCGCGGTCGACCGACTTGCCATTGCTTTCCATTTCGAGCTGCTGCAGATAGGCGGGCAGGCTGCGCAGGCGATGACTGTAGGGCAGGATCGCGAGGCTGTCGGCGCCGAGAAAGGTGGTGTTCCAGATGCCCAGCAAGGCCATCAGCACCGGCAGGTTGGCGGCGGGCGGCGCGTCGGCGAAGTGGGCGTCCATGCGGCGGCCGCCGGCCAGGAAGGCGTCGAACGCGTCCGGCCCGAAGGCCAGCATCACCGGCAGACCGATGGCGGACCATACCGAGAACCGTCCGCCGATCCACTCGGGCAGCGGGAAGATCGCGTCGGCCGACACGCCGAATGCGTTGGCGGCCGCTACGTTCTGGCTGATGGCGACGAAATGACGGGAAAGATCGGCCGCATCGCCCAGGGCCGCGCCGAGCCACATGCGGGCAAGGCGGGCGTTGCTGAGGGTTTCGCTGGTCGAGAAGCTCTTCGAGGCGACGATGAACAGGCATTCCGCAGGGTCGGCGAGACGCAGGATCGCCTGGAGTTCGGTCTCGTCGATGTTGGCGGCGAATGACAGGGTAAGTCGCTGGGATTGCGTCGACGCGAAGGCTTCGGCCAGAAGCTGGGGGCCGAGATCGGAGCCGCCGATGCCCAGGTGAATGACGTGGCGGAAGGGGCGACCGGTGCTGCCGCGCACGTGGCCGTCGTGCAGGCGCGCCGCGAAGGCGCGCATCCGGGCCAGGGTGGCGGCGCTGTCGGTGCGGGCGCTGAAGGGACTGCGGTCGAACAGTCGGGCCGCGGTATGCAGGGCGGCCCGCCCTTCGGTGAAATTGACCGGCTGGCCGGACAGCATGGCGGCGATGCCGTCGGCAAGACGGGCTTCGTCGGCCAGTGCGAGGAGGTCGGCGAGCGCCGTGGCGGACAGGCGCTCCTTGGCGTAATCGAGCAGAAAGCCGTCGGCCTTGCACGAGAAATGCGTGAACCGCCTGGCGTCCTTGGCGAAATGCGCGCGCAGGGTTGTGCCGGCTTCGTGGCGGGCGTGCAGGCGCAGACGGCTGGCGGCGTCGCTGTTGTCGAGGCGAAAGGCTGGCAGAGGGGCGCCTGCCTCAACCACGGCGGTAGAGCTTGAAGGTCTCGGCCTTGCGACCGCCACCAAGGCGGCGCTCCCAGATCAGGGTGCCTTCGCCGCGTACCTTTGCGCTCGTGGTGTGGGTGGCGTAGGTGAGCAGCAGCGGGCATTCGCCACCGCTGGCGTAGGGGCGCGTCCGGATGCCGGCGAAGTAGTCGAGGGCGGCGCGCTGGGTATCGCCGACTCCGCGTCGAACGATGCAGATGTCGCCTTGACCAGCGAGGGCGGCGCGCAACTCGGCCGCGATGGGCTGGTAGTTCTTGGTGTGGGCGAACCAGGGCTGCCAGAGCGTGACGGCGAGGCACCACAGCAGGGTCATGCCGACTGCCCAGTTGGTGGTGCCGCGCAGGGGGGCACGGCGTACCAGCAGAGGGAGTGCCAGCAGGGCGAGGCTGAGCAGTGCGCCGATGAGCGCGCCCCAGGCGAGGTTGCCCTGGGGGAAGTCCGGCGCCATCTTGGCAACCTGGCGGGCGAGGCCGGGCGGCCAGCCGAAGTGCAGCGCACTCCAGCCCAGCCAGACGAGCAGGGCGAAGAACGCGAAGCTCATGATGCCGAACCAGTCGAGGGCGTTGGCCGCGCCGCGGCGCAGGGTGGCCACGCCGAGGGCGGCCAGCAACGCGAGGGGCGGCAGCGTGGGGAGCACGTTGGCGGGGCGCAGGTTGCCGGTCGTGGCGACGAGCAGCACGGCGAGCAGGCCGGCGAGGATCGGCAGCGCGAGCGGCGGTGTGGCCAGGGTCTTGCGGTTGCGCCAGACCGCCCAGCCGGCGATCGGCCACAGGGGCCAGGCGAACCAGCCGAGCAGTTGCATCAGCTTGCCGAAATCGCCCAGGTGGTAGGTGTGGGGAAGGGCCGAGGCGAGCTCGTCGGCCCACCACGACGCGAGGGCTTCCGGCTGGGTCAGGGCGACGGCGCCCAGCCATGCGCCGGCGATCAGGCCGGTGACCAGTGTGCCGAGGGCAATTCCGGTCAGCACGCCCCGGCTGCGGCAGCTCGGGCACAGCAGGGGCGCCACGAGCAGGACGGGGAGGGTCAGGATCAATCCGGACAGGCCGCCGGCGAGGAAGGCGGTGCCGCAGCCGGCACCGGCCTGCAGGCCGCCGCGTAGCGGACGTTCGGCCAGCTGGCCAAGACCGGCGTAGCAAAGGGTCATACCGGCGAGCTGGGCCAGCATCGGTTGGGTCTCGTGGGCGTGCACGACGAGGCCGATCGCGCCCAGGCCGAGCAGCACGGCCGGCGCGAAGGCGCTCTCGCCATACAGGCGGCGGGCCGCGATGCCGGTCCAGTAAAGGTAGGCGGCGGTGAACAGCGGGCTGGCGAGACGGGCGGCATCATGCACCGGCAGCAGGCCGCCGAACACCTTGGCGAGCAGCGCGCCGACCCAGTAGTAGAGCGGCGGGTAGTCGTGGAAGGCTTCACCGGCGATCTCGGGCATCAGCCAGCTGCCGTGGGTGAGGATGGCGTGGATGGGCCCAAGGTAGGTGATGTCGTCGCCGCGCCAGGGCAGGTGGCCGGTCGTGCCGACCAGCAGGTAGACGGCGATGAGCAGGGCCAGCGACCAGCCGGTGAGGGGGGCCGTCAGGGCGAAGCGGGGGGCATCGTTGGGCATGGGTTTGCGCGGGCGGCGGCGGTCTGGGCGTGACGCTTGAAGGCTACCGGTTCATTGGGACAAAACAACCGGGAAAATAAAAAAGGCAGCCTCGGCTGCCTTTTTTTGGACGATGCCGGCGAAGGGCGATGATCAGCCCAGGCGCTGCACGGAACCGTACTTCTGGCGGAAACGCTCGACACGGCCGGCGGTATCCACGATCTTCTGCTTGCCGGTGTAAAACGGGTGGCAGGCGGCGCAGACTTCGACGTGGTACTGGGGCTTGCCCATGGTCGAGCGGGTGGTGAAAGTGTTGCCGCAGGAGCAGGTCACTTGCACTTCGGTGTAATTCGGGTGGGTATCGGCTTTCATCGCGGTTCCTTTGAGTACGTGGGTGGTGAATTTGGCCACCCGAAAACGCAGTATTTTGAACTAGTTCAGCGCCTTAGGCAAGGAATCCCGCAATTTTTAGAGGAACCGGGCGACGAAGGCCCCTTCGCTGCCCGGGGGAAGCGCCAGCCAGACCCGGTGATCGCTGCCGGGAACCCGCTCGATGTCGTCGCCGGCGGGGCCGACGAGGCGTTCGACGCGAACTTCACGGTTGCCCGAGGGGTGGATCAGTTCGAGCCGGTCGCCGACGGAGAAGGCGTTCTTGGAGGCGATTTCGGCCAGGCCGCGCGTGGCGTCGTAGCCGACCACGTCGCCCACATACAGGCTGCGATCCGATTCGGAGTGGCCGCGCAGGTAATTCTGCATCTCGTGCGGGGTGTGGCGCTGGTAGAAGCCGTCGGTGTAGCCACGATTGGCGAGGCCTTCGAGCTGGCCGAGCAGGCGCGGATCGAGCCCGCGGCCGGCGACCGCGTCGTCGATGGCTTGGCGGTAGGCCTGGCAGGTGCGGGCGACGTAGTAGGGGCTCTTGGTGCGGCCTTCGATCTTGAAGGAGTCGATGCCGATCTCGGTGAGCCGCTGCACGTGCTCGATGGCGCGCAGATCCTTGGAGTTGAGGATGTAGGTGCCGTGTTCGTCCTCTTCGATCGGCATGTAGTCGCCGGCGCGCTTGTGGGGTTCTTCCAGCAGGTGGACGTCGCCGCTGCCGCAGGTCCGGGCTTCGTGGGTCTTGAAATCCCAGCGGCAGGAGTTGGTGCAGGTGCCCTGGTTGGGGTCGCGGTGGTTGAAGTAGCCGGAGAGCAGGCAGCGGCCGGAGTACGCGATGCACAGGGCGCCGTGGATGAAGACCTCGAGTTCGGTGTCGGGGCAGTCCTGGCGGATGCTGGCGATCTCGTCGAGGGAGAGTTCCCGGGAGAGGATCACCCGCGCGATGCCGGCCTGCTTCCAGAAGCGAACGGCGGCGGCATTGACGGTGTTGGCCTGTACCGAGAGGTGGATCGGCATCTCGGGGAAGTGCTCGCGGACCATCAGGATGAGGCCCGGGTCGGACATGATGAGCGCGTCGGGCTTGAGGGCGATGACCGGCGCGATGTCCTTGACGAAAGTCTTGATCTTGGCGCCGTGGGGGTAGATGTTGGCGACGACGTAGAAGTGCTTGCCCAGCGCATGGGCGCGGGCGATGCCGTCGGCGAGGACGGGCAGATCGCCGAAATCGTTGTTGCGCACGCGCAGCGAGTAGCGCGGCTGGCCCGCGTAGATGGCGCTGGCGCCAAACGCGAAGGCGGTGTCGAGCATGGCCAGCGAGCCGGCCGGGGCGAGGAGTTCGGGTGTTTTGCGGGACATCGGGAAGATCGGTCGGGGTGGGGTGGTGGCTTCAGCGGTAGGCGTCGAGGGCGCTGCGCCAGCGGGCGAGCGCGGGGCTCTGGGTGTCGATGCGGCTTTGAAGCACCTGTTCGGCCATTTCGAGCATGGCTTTTTGTTCCTGGCTGATGAACTGCACGGGCTGCGTCTCGAGGTGGACCAGCAGATCGCCGGCCTTGCGCTTGCCCCGGCCGGGAAAGCCGGCGCCAGGAACGCGGATTTCGGGCTGGGTGCCGCCTTCGGGAAGGAGCACGTCGCGGACGCCGGTGAGGGTCGGCACTTCGATGTTGCCGCCAGCCAGGAGCCGGAAGACGCTGACCGGCACGGTGACGTGGAGGTCGTGGCGATCGAGGCGGAACAGCGGGTGGGCGCGGGTCTGCAGGGTGAGATAGAGGTCGCCGGGTTCGCCGCCCTCGGGCGCGGGTTCGCCCTGGCCGGCGATGCGGAGTTCCTCACCCGGCAGCATGGCGGGCGGAACGCTCACCGCGAGCTGGCGTTCGGCGGGCAGCCAGCCGCGTCCATCGCAGCTGGGGCAGTGGGTGTCGGTGGTGAAGCCCTTGCCGTGGCAATGGCCGCAGGGTTCGAGGCTGCCGCCCACGCGCAGGCGTCCGCTGCCGTGGCAGTGGCTGCACATGCTGGTGCGGCCGTAGCTGCGCTGACCGCTGCCGCCACAGGCGTCGCAGGGCTCGCGACCGTCGATAGTGACGGTGACGGTGGCGCCACGGGCGGCGTCGATGAGATCGAGCAGGATGTCCTGGCGGCGGTCGTGACCACGGGGTTTGCGGCTGCGCGGGGGCGGCTTGGCTGGCTCGGATGCGGGAGCGTCGTGGTGTTCGTCGAGGATGGCGTCGGCCTTGCGGGTGAGGCGCTCGAAGGCTTCCCGCACGCGGCGGAACTGGTCCTGGGCTTGCGGGTCGGGGTTGCGGTCGGGGTGCCAGCGCATGGCGAGGCGCTTGTAGGCGCGCTTGATGTCGGCATCGCTGGCGTCCTGGGCAACGCCGAGGATCTGGTGAAAATCGGGGGAGGACATCCTCCCATTTTAATCGGCGTCGGCCCGGGGCGGGGGCGATTGTCGGGGGGGCTTTCAGGGTTTGTCGGATTTGCGCCGGTCTTGATGACACTCGTGCAGACAATGGACGCTGCCGTCCTCGTTGGCGACTTCGAGGCGCACGGCGAAGCCCCACAGCCGGGCGACGTGCTTGAGGACTTCTTCGGTGTCGCCGGACAGGGGGCGGCGTTGGTAGGCCTGATGGCGCAGGGTGAGCGAGCGGTCGCCGCGCAGATCGACATTCCAGACCTGCAGGTTGGGTTCGCGGCTGCCCAGGTTGTAGTTGTCGGACAGGATCTCGCGCACCCGACGGTAGCCGCGCTCGTCGTGAATCGCGGAGATGCGCAGCCGATTGTCCTTGTCGTCGTCGAGGATGGCGAAGAGGCGGAAATCGCGCATCACCTTGGGCGACAGGAACTGGGCGACGAAGCTCTCGTCCTTGAAGTTGCGCATGGCGAAGTCGAAGGTCTCGCGCCAGTTGCTGCCGGCGATGTCGGGGAACCAGTGGCGGTCTTCGTCGGTGGGGTGCTCGCAGATGCGGCGGATGTCCTGCCACATGGCAAAGCCGAGGGCGTAGGGGTTGAGGCCGCGATACCACGGTTCGTTGTAGCCCGGCTGATAGACGACGTTGGTGTGGGAGTGGAGGAACTCCATCATGAAGCTGTCGGCGAGCAGCCCTTCGTCGTAGAGCGTATTGAGCAGGGTGTAGTGCCAGTAGGTGGCCCAGCCTTCGTTCATGACCTGGGTCTGACGCTGGGGGAAGAAGTACTGCCCGACCTTGCGCACGATGCGCACGACCTCGCGCTGCCAGGGTTCGAGGAGCGGGGCGTTCTTCTCGATGAAGTAGAGGAGGTTTTCCTGGGGCTCGGGCGGAAAGCGTTTGGTCTCGACGGTCTGCGTCCGGGCCTGGGCGGTGGGCAGGGTGCGCCACAGGTCGTTGACCTGGCTCTGGAGATATTCGGCGCGCTCCCGCTGGCGGGTGAGTTCCTTGTCGAGCGAGAGCCGGGCGGGGCGCTTGTAGCGGTCGACGCCGACGTTCATCAGGGCATGGCAGGAGTCGAGGAGCAGTTCGACGTCTTCTTCGCCGTAGCGCTCTTCGCATTCGGTGAGATAGTTCCGGGCGAAGATCAGGTAGTCGATGATGGCGTCGGCGTTGGTCCACTGGCGGAAAAGGTAATTGCCCTTGAAGAAGCTGTTGTGGCCGTAGGCGGCGTGGGCGATCACCAGCGCCTGCATCGTCATGGTGTTTTCTTCCATGAGGTAGGCGATGCAGGGGTTGGAGTTGATGACGATCTCGTAGGCGAGGCCCATCTGGCCCCTGCGGTAGCCCTTTTCGGTCTGCAGGAAGCTCTTGCCGAAGGACCAGTGGTGGTAATTGACGGGCATCCCGACGGACGAGTAGGCGTCCATCATCTGCTCGGAGGTGATGAGCTCGACCTGAATCGGGTAGGTGTCGAGCCCGTACTCGCGCGCGACCCGGTCGATCTCGGCGTGGTAGGCCTCGATGAGTTCGAAGGTCCACTCGCCGGGGGCGGGCAAGGGCTTCCGGCGTCGGGGTTTGGTCGCTGTGCTCATGCCAGTTTCTTCTTGAACAGTTCGCGGAACACCGGGTAGATGTCCGGCAGGCCTTCGATGTGTTGCATTGCAAAATTGCGCTGGTGGCCTGCCAGCTTTTCGTACTCGCGCCACAGGTTCTGCGGCTCGCCCGGGGTGATCTCGATGTAGGCGAAGTACTGCACGTAGGGCAGGATCGACTGGGCCAGCAGGTCGCGGCAGTGGGGCGAGTCGTTTTCCCAGTTGTCGCCGTCGGATGCCTGGGCGCCGTAGATGTTCCAGGCACCGTTGGCGTATCGCTGATGGAGGATGTCCTTCATCAGCTCGAGGGCGCTCGAAACCACGGTGCCTCCCGATTCTCGGGAGTGAAAGAAGTCTTCCTCGTTCACCTCTTTGGCCACGGTGTGGTGGCGGATGAACACCACTTCGATGTGCTCGTAGGTGCGGGTGAGGAAGAGGTAGAGCAGCATGAAGAAGCGCTTGGCGGTGGCCTTCTTGTCCTCGTCCATCGAGCCCGACACGTCCATGATGCAGAACATCACCGCCTGGGTGGTCGGCTTGGGCACCTTGATGCGGTTGTTGTAGCGCAGGTCGAAGGTGTCGATGAACGGGATCGCCTCGATCTTGGCACGCAGGATGCCGATTTCGTCCTTCAAGCGGATCACCTCGGGATCGTCGTCGGTGCGTGTCTCGAGGAGTTCTTCCAGCTGTTTCTGCAGCTCACGCAGCGTGCCGCGGTAAGGTGACGACAGCGCCAGCCGGCGGCCGAGCGCGCCCCGCAGCGAGCGCACCACGTTGATGTTGGCTGGCGTGCCGTCGTTGGTGAAGCCGGCGCGCTGGCTCTTGTATTCGTGGATGCGGGCGAGCTGGGTCTTGACCAGATTGGGGAGCGCCAGATCGTCGAAGAAGACATCGAGGAATTCCTCGCGGGAGAGGTTGAAGACGAAGTCGTCCTCGCCTTCCCCCTCCTTGCTCGCCTTGCCCTTGCCGCTTCCACCGCCGCCACCCGACGGTCGCGGAAGCTCGTCGCCGGTGGAGAACTGGTCGTTGCCGGTGAAGATGGTCTCCCACACGCCGCCGTGACCGTGGTGAAACTGGGGTTCCGACAGATCGCGGGCGGGAATCGAGACGCTTTCGCCGTTATCGAGATCCTTGATCGAGCGACCGGCGATGGCGTCCGCCACCGCCTCGCGGATCTGGTGCTTGAACCGGCGCATGAACCGCTGCCGGTTGACTGCGCTCTTGTTCTTGCTGTCGAACCGGCGATCGATGATTCGGACCATTCGAGCCTCTGGAGCAGTTACGGCGGCGCCGGCCACGCGCGGGGCCGGCTGGGGGCCGTCAGGACGACTTGCGGACGCGCAGGTACCACTCGCAGAGCAAGCGCACCTGCTTCTCGGTGTAGCCCTTTTCGATCATGCGATTGACGAAATTCTGGTGCTTCTTCTGCTCGTCGCCGCTGGCCTTGGCGTTGAAGCTGATCACCGGCAGCAGATCCTCGGTGTTGGAGAACATCTTCTTCTCGATCACCGCGCGAAGCTTTTCGTAGCTCGTCCAGCTCGGGTTCTTGCCGTTGTTCTTGGCGCGGGCGCGCAGCACGAAGTTCACCACCTCATTGCGGAAGTCCTTCGGGTTGCTGATGCCGGCCGGCTTCTCGATCTTCTCGAGTTCGTCGTTGAGCGCGTTGCGGTCGAGTATCTCGCCGGTGTTCTGGTCGCGGTACTCTTGGTCCTGAATCCAGAAGTCGGCGTAGGTCACATAGCGGTCGAAGATGTTCTGACCGTACTCGCTGTAGCTCTCCAGGTAGGCGGTCTGGATTTCCTTGCCGATGAACTCGGCGTAGCGCGGGGCCAGGTATTCCTTGATGAAGGCGAGGTACTTGGCTTCGTTTTCGGGCGGGTACTGCTCCTGGGCGATCTGTTGCTCGAGTACGTACATCAGATGCACCGGGTTGGCCGCCACTTCGCGGTGGTCGAAATTGAACACCTTGGAGAGCACCTTGAAGGCGAAGCGGGTCGATAGACCGGTCATGCCTTCGTCGACACCGGCGTAGTCGCGGTATTCCTGGTAGCTCTTCGCCTTGGGGTCGGTGTCCTTGAGGTTCTCGCCGTCGTAGACGCGCATCTTGGAGAACAGGCTGGAATTCTCGGGTTCCTTGATGCGCGACAGCACCGCGAATTGCGCCATCATCTTGAGCGTATCGGGCGCGCAGGGCGCCCGGGACAAGGAGCTGTTGGCGAGCAGCTTCTCGTAGATCCGCACCTCGTCCGACGTGCGCAGGCAATACGGCACCTTGACGGTGTAGATGCGGTCGAGGAAGGCCTCGTTGTTGCGGTTGTTCTTGAACGCCGTCCACTCGGATTCGTTTGAGTGGGCCATCACGATGCCGTCGAAGGGAATCGCACCGAAGCCCTCGGTACCCTTGTAATTGCCCTCCTGGGTGGCGGTGAGCAGCGGATGCAACACCTTGATCGGCGCCTTGAACATCTCGACGAACTCCAGCAGACCCCGATTGGCGAGGCACAGACCGCCCGAGTACGAATAGGCGTCCGGATCGTCCTGGGAGTATTGCTCGAGCTTGCGGATGTCGATCTTGCCCACCAGCGACGAGATGTCCTGGTTGTTCTCGTCGCCCGGCTCGGTCTTCGCGACGGCGATCTGACGCAGCACCGAGGGGCGCAGCTTGACCACGCGGAACTTGGTGACGTCGCCGTTGAACTCGTGCAGGCGCTTCACCGCCCACGGGCTCATGATGGTATTGAGATAGCGGCGAGGGATGCCGTAGTCGTCCTCCAGGATTGCGCCGTCCTCCGCCGCATTGAACAGCCCCAATGGCGATTCATGCACCGGCGAGCCCTTGATCGCGTAAAACGGAATCCGCTCGACCAGCGTCTTGAGCTTCTCGGCCAGGGAGCTCTTGCCGCCGCCCACCGGCCCCAGCAGGTACAGGATCTGTTTCTTTTCTTCCAGCCCCTGGGCGGCGTGCCGGAAATACGACACGATGTTCTCGATCGACTCTTCCATTCCGTAGAAATCGCGGAAGGCCGGGTAGATCTTGATCATCTTGTTGGAAAAGATGCGGGACAGTCGCGGGTCGAGCCGGGTATCGACGAGTTCGGGTTCGCCGATCGCCTGCAGCATCCGTTCGGCCGACGTGGCGTACGCCAGTGGCTCGGTCTTGCACAGTTCCAGGTATTCCTGGACCGACATTTCCTCTTCCCGGGTCGATTCGTAGCGGGTCTGGAAGCTGGTGAAGATACTCATCTGAGGTCTCCCGGAACTGGGCACCTGGCGGCGGGTGCCGAATCGCCGTGGTCCGTGCTACAAGAACGGCGCGTGACGCAGATAATCGAGTGAGCACCTCGTTAGCGGGCGGTCATCCGATCAAGCTGGAGGAGTAGGGTGGTTTCACAGTTATGTGATAGCCGAACGGCGGCCGGAGTTCCATTCGAACGGTGTGAGTTTTTCATCACTGATGCGCCAAAACCACGTATCGGCGCGCATTGCAGACCGACCTGCAGACCAATCGGTGGGCTGTGTTAGACTAAAGGTTTTTCCGACGACTCCACGGCGGGCGGGAACAGGGAAACACGCGTCTTGCAGCGTGTTTTCTGGCACTGTCGTGGGGCGTCATTGTCAAGAACGATCAGGAAATTTTCATGAGCAACCAGGAAACCGTGGTGAGCGCACTCGAGCGCCGTATCGACATGTCCGTGCAACTGGCCGACATCGAAAAAGACGTCGAAGCGCGTCTGAAGAAGATGTCGCGCACCGTCAAGATGCCGGGCTTCCGTCCGGGCAAGGTGCCGTTCCGCATGGTGGCCCAGTCCTACGGTCCGCAGGCGCGTTCGGAAGCCATCGGCGCAGCGGTCGAGCGTGTGCTGGGCGAGCAGCTCCAGGCGCAGAGCCTGCGTGTGGCCGGCTACCCCAACATCGAGCCGAAGGAATCCAGCGCCGAAGGCACCCTGGAATTCACCGCCGTCTTCGAGGTCTACCCGGAAGTGACCATCGCCGACGTCAGCGCCCAGGAAGTCGAGCGCCCGCAGCTCGAAGTGGGTGACGCCGAAGTCGACAAGACCATCGACGTCCTGCGCAAGCAGCGCACCACCTTCGTCGCCACCGAGCGTGCCGCCCAGGACGGTGACCGCGTGGTCGTCGATTTCACCGGCCGTAAGGAGGGTGTCGAGTTCGAAGGCGGCAAGGCGACCGATTTCCCGTTCGTGATCGGCGGCGGCCAGATGCTCAAGGATTTCGAGACCGCCGTGCTGGGTCTGAAGGTGGGCGAAAGCAAGACTTTCGACATGACCTTCCCGGCCGATTACCACGCTGCCAACCTGGCTGGCCAGACCGTCCAATTCGACGTGGTCGTGAAGAAGGTCGAAGAGCCAAAGCTGCCCGAAGTGGATGCCGAGTTCGCCAAGTCCCTCGGCATTGCCGACGGCGACGTCGCCAAGATGCGCGAAGAAGTGAAGGGCAACCTGGAGCGTGAAGTGAAGCGCCGCATCCAGGCCAAGATCAAGGAGCGCGTAATGAACGTGCTGATCGACACCCACCCGATCGAAGTGCCGAAGGCGCTGGTCGCTCAAGAATCCCAGCAGCTGGCCGAAAACGCCAAGCGCGATTTCGAAGCCCGCGGCATGAAGACCAAGGATCTGCCGATCGACGCCAGCTGGTTCGGCGAGCAGGCCGCCCGCCGCGTCAAGCTCGGCCTGATCATGTCCGAACTCGTGAAGAGCAAGGAACTGCACGCCAAGCCGGAGCAGATTCGTGCCACCATCGAAGACTTCGCCGCCAGCTACGAAGATCCGAGCGAAGTGGTGGGTTGGTACTACTCCCAGCCCCAGCGTCTGGCCCAGGCCGAAGCGCTGGTGATCGAGGACAACGTGGTGGAGTGGGTCGTCAGCAACGCCAAGACGACCGACAAGGCCATTTCTTTTGACGAGCTGATGGGCAATGCGGCTTAATTCCGCGGAGAGCGACAGTAAATGAATCCATTGACACCCCCGTTTTCGCGTAGTGACTGGGATCCGGTCGGCCTCGGCCTGATTCCCATGGTGGTCGAGCAGAGCGGCCGCGGCGAGCGGTCGTACGACATCTACTCGCGCCTGCTCAAGGAGCGGGTGGTGTTTCTGGTCGGGCCGGTCACCGACGTGACCGCCAACCTGATCGTCGCTCAATTGCTGTTCCTCGAGTCCGAGAATCCGGACAAGGACATTTTCTTCTACATCAATTCCCCGGGTGGCTCGGTGACCGCCGGCATGGCGATCTACGACACCATGCAGTTCATCAAGCCGGACGTGAGCACCCTGTGCATCGGGCAGGCGGCCAGCATGGGCGCCTTCCTGCTCGCGGCCGGGGCGAAGGACAAGCGCTTCTCGCTGCCGAACTCCCGGGTCATGATCCACCAGCCGCTGGGTGGCTTCCAGGGTCAGGCCTCGGACATCGAGATCCACGCCCGCGAGATTCTCGCCCTGCGTGCCAAGCTCAATGCCATGCTCGCCAAGCACACCGGCCAGCCGGTCGAGGCCATCGAGCGCGACACCGACCGGGACAACTTCATGTCGGCCGAAGAGGCGATGCGCTACGGCATCGTCGACAAGGTCCTCAGCAGCCGCGCCGACGCGGTTTGAGTTGTCCCCCCGCATTCAGTACAGAGAGAAAGGGCAGTAATGGCGGACAAGAAAACGAGCGGCGAGAAGCTCCTGTATTGCTCGTTCTGCGGCAAGAGCCAACACGAGGTCCGCAAGCTGATCGCGGGTCCGTCCGTGTTCATCTGCGATGAATGCATCGAGCTGTGTAACGACATCATTCGCGATGAGATTACTGCCGATACCGGCAGCGCCAAGGGCCTAAAGGGCGAGCTGCCGTCGCCCCGCGAGATCAGCGAGATCCTCGACCAGTACGTCATCGGCCAGTCGGCGGCCAAGCGCATCCTCTCGGTGGCGGTCTACAACCACTACAAGCGGCTGCGTCATCTGTCCAAGACCCACGACGACGTCGAGCTGTCGAAGAGCAACATCCTGCTGGTCGGCCCCACGGGATCCGGTAAGACGCTGCTCGCCCAGACCCTGGCCCGCCTGCTCAACGTTCCGTTCGTGATGGCCGATGCGACCACCCTCACCGAAGCCGGCTACGTCGGCGAGGACGTCGAGAACATCATCCAGAAGCTCCTGCAAAAGTGTGACTACGAAGTCGACAAGGCGCAGCAGGGCATTGTCTACATCGACGAGATCGACAAGATCTCCCGCAAGTCCGACAACCCGTCGATCACTCGCGACGTATCGGGCGAAGGCGTGCAGCAGGCGCTGCTGAAGCTCATCGAGGGCACCATCGCCTCGGTGCCTCCCCAGGGCGGGCGCAAGCACCCGAACCAGGACTTTGTGCAGGTCGATACGACCAACATCCTGTTCGTCTGCGGCGGTGCGTTCGACGGTCTCGACAAGGTCATCCGTAACCGCACCGAGCAGGTAGGCATCGGTTTCGGTGCCGAGGTCAAGAGCCGCGAGGTCAAGAACGTCTCCGAATCCCTGCGCAATGTCGAGCCGGAAGATCTCATCAAGTTCGGCCTCATCCCCGAACTGATCGGTCGTCTGCCGGTCGTCGCCACGCTGCAGGAACTCGACGAGGACGCGCTGATCCAGATTCTGATCGAACCGAAAAACGCGCTGATCAAGCAGTATCAGAAACTGTTCTCCATGGAAGGCGTCGAACTCGAGGTGCGTCCGGCTGCCTTGCAGGCCATCGCCCGCAAAGCGCTCAAGCGCAAGACCGGCGCCCGCGGTTTGCGCTCAATCCTTGAAGCGACGCTGCTCGACACCATGTACGAGTTGCCGTCGATGGAGAATGTGTCCAAAGTAGTGATCGACGAAGGCATGATCGACGGCGGCGCCCAGCCGATCCTGATCTACGCCGATCAGCCCAAGGTCTCCGGCTCCAACTGACATCGAGCAGAAGTTATTTTCTTCCGACTGCTTGAATTGATGTCACTGAGGCCCCAGATGGGGCCTTAGTGCCTTTAAAGGAATAATCATGTCGAGCACGCTTGACCTCACCGAAGACCAGATCGAACTGCCGCTGCTTCCGCTGCGCGATGTCGTGGTCTTCCCGCACATGGTGATCCCGCTGTTCGTGGGTCGCCCCAAGTCCATCAAGGCGCTCGAAAACGCCATGGAGGCCGGCAAGAGCATCCTGCTGGTGGCGCAGAAATCCGCCGCCAAGGACGAGCCTTCGGCCGACGATCTATACGACCTGGGCTGCATCGCCAACATCCTGCAGATGCTCAAGCTGCCCGACGGCACCGTGAAGGTGCTGGTTGAAGGGGTGCAGCGCGCCCGCGTGGTTTCGGTTGAAGACCTGCGTACGCTGTTCGTCGCCAAGGCCCAGCCGATGCCCGCCGCCGAGACGCCGGACAACGAGGTCGAGGCCATGCGACGGGCGATCATCAGCCAGTTCGACCAGTACGTTAAGCTCAACAAGAAGATTCCGCCGGAAATCCTCAGCTCCCTGTCGGGTATCGAGGAGCCGGGTCGTCTCGCCGATACCATCGCCGCGCACCTGCCGCTCAAGCTCGAGCAGAAGCAGGAGATCCTCGAGATGTTCGATGCCGGCGAGCGCCTCGAGCGCCTGCTTAACCAGCTCGAAACCGAACTCGACATCCTGCAGGTCGAAAAGCGCATCCGCGGCCGCGTCAAGCGCCAGATGGAGAAGAGCCAGCGCGAGTATTACCTGAACGAACAGGTCAAGGCCATCCAGAAAGAGCTCGGCGAAGGCGAGGACGGCGCCGATCTCGAGGAGATGGACAAGAAGATCAAGGCCGCCGGCATGACCAAGGAGGCCATGGCGAAGGCTCAGGCCGAGTTGAAGAAGCTGCGCCTGATGTCGCCGATGTCCGCGGAAGCCACGGTTGTTCGCAATTACATCGAGACCCTGGTCGGCCTGCCCTGGAAGAAGAAATCGCGCATCAGCAAGGATCTGGCCGAAGCCGAGAAGGTGCTCGACACCGAGCACTACGGCCTCGAGAAGGTCAAGGAACGCATTCTTGAATATCTTGCCGTGCAGCAGCGCGTCGACAAGCTCAAGGCGCCGATCCTGTGCCTCGTCGGCCCTCCGGGCGTCGGCAAGACCTCCCTCGGCCAGTCGGTGGCGCGCGCCACCAACCGCAAGTTCGTGCGCATGAGCCTCGGCGGTGTGCGTGATGAGGCCGAGATCCGTGGCCACCGTCGCACCTACATCGGCTCGATGCCGGGCAAGATCCTGCAGAACATGTCAAAGGTTGCCGTGCGCAACCCGCTGTTCCTGCTGGATGAAGTGGACAAGATGGGCCAGGATTTCCGCGGCGATCCGTCGTCGGCGCTGTTGGAGGTGCTCGATCCCGAACAGAACTCGACCTTCGTCGACCACTACATCGAAGTCGAATACGACCTGTCGGACGTGATGTTCGTGGCTACCGCCAACACCCTCAATATCCCGGCGCCGCTCCTCGACCGGATGGAGCTCATCCGTCTGTCGGGCTACACCGAGGACGAGAAGGTCAACATCGCCCAGCGCTACCTTGTTCCGAAGCAGATGAAGAACAACGGGATCAAGCGGGAAGAGCTGTCGGTGACCGAAGACGCCATTCGCGACATCGTGCGCTTCTACACCCGTGAAGCGGGGGTGCGGGGTCTCGAGCGCGAGGTTTCTAAGGTCTGCCGCAAGGTCGTCAAAGCGCTGGTCCTCGGCAAGCGCAAGGCCAAGGTGGTGGTGAATGCGAAGAACATCGACAAGTACCTGGGCGTGCGCAAGTACACCTTCGGCGTTGCCGAAAAGGAAAACCAGGTTGGTCAGGTCACCGGCCTTGCCTGGACCGAAGTGGGCGGCGAACTGCTGACCGTCGAAGCCGTGGCGCTGCCGGGCAAGGGCAAGATCATGACCACCGGCAAGCTCGGCGAGGTCATGCAGGAGTCCATCCAGGCGGCCCTGTCGGTGGTGCGTCGGCGTTCCAAGTCGCTCGGTATCCAGGAGGATTTCTATCAGAAGTCCGACATCCACATCCACCTGCCGGAAGGTGCGATTCCGAAGGACGGTCCGTCCGCCGGTATCGCCATCTGCACCGGTCTGGTGTCGGTGCTCACCGGTATCCCGGTGCGTTGCGACGTGGCGATGACTGGCGAAATCACCCTGCGCGGCGAAGTCCTGCCGATCGGCGGCCTCAAGGAGAAGCTGCTGGCGGCCGTGCGCGGTGGCATCACCCGTGCGCTGATCCCCCAGGAGAACGTCAAGGACCTGACCGAGATTCCGGATAACGTGAAGAACGAGCTGGAGATCATCCCGGTCAAGTGGATCGATCAGGTGCTGGAGCACGCCCTCGAGCGCATGCCCGAGGCCCTGCCCGAGACCCCGGCGGCCGAAGTCGCGGTCAAACCGGCGGAGCCCGTCGAAAACGGCGATGTCGTGAAGCACTGACGGATCGCCCGCAGCGTAAAAGAGGCCGGCGCCAATGCCGGCCTTTTTTACGCCCGATCGCCCTGCGAGGCATGGCTTTTGAGGCTTCGCGCGGATAGAATCCTGCCCTCCCTCTCCGTAGTTCAATGGATAGAACGGGCGCCTCCTAAGCGCCAGATACAGGTTCGATTCCTGTCGGGGGGACCAGCGTCCCGTCCGCCGCAAGCGTGCGACGGCATGGTGGGCCGGTTGTCGGGTCGTGAATCGATCCGGAGGCCGCTGTCTTCAGAGTGTCACCTCGGCTACTTATACTCGCGCATTCGCGGAAATCGGTGGCGTCTCGTGTGCGGCGCCTGGGCTGACGATCGATTTCGCGTGGCAGGGCCGTGCCGCGGGCCGATCCGCGCTTTTTCCGGCGCGTGTGGGGCTCACCACGAACGATCTGGGGCCGAATATCCGCTGCCGCATCGCCGGACTGCTGGCGCAATTCCGATTTCCGCACGGGCCGCCTTCGGGCGGCTTTCCCTTTGCTTGCTCGAAAGGTAGAGAATGCGCTTTGGCGTCACCGTTCCTGTCGTACCGCTGCTCTGCATCGGCGGCTTGCTCTGCGCATCGGGTCTGGTGCGGGCTGCGGACGACGATTACGAAGCATCCACCGCGCGCTTTCAGGCTACCTACGTCCGCCAGAACAAGCCGGCCTTCAATGCTGCGTACAGTGGTCCCAACAGCCTCGGCGCGGAAAAGGCGATGAGCTACACGGCGACGATGACGGGTTATTTCGGTTTTCGTCCGTGGACCGGCGGCGAGTTCTATCTCGATCCGGAAATCACCCAGGGCGTGCCGTTTTCGGGGCTGGAAGGGAGTGCGGGCTTTACCAACGGTGAGCTGACCCGCACCGCCAGTCAGAAGCCTCACATGTACCGCCAGCGCCTTTTCCTGCGCCAGACATGGAATCTCGGCGGGGGAGACGAGAAGGTCGAGGCGGGGCTCAATCAGATGGCCGGGACGGTGGATAAGAACCGGTTCGTGCTGACGCTGGGGAATTTTTCCACGCTCGATGTCTTCGACGGCAATCGCTACGCGAAGGACCCGCGTGCGCAGTTCATGAACGCCGGCTTCATGACGTATCTGGCCTACGACTACGCAGCCGATGCGCGCGGGTTCGGCGTCGGTTTTGCCGCCGAGTGGTACCGGGACGACTGGGTGCTGCGTTTTGGCCGGATGTCGGGGCCGAAGGACCCCAACATGCTGCCCACCGATTTTCAGCTCGGCAAGCACTATGGCGATCAGATCGAGGTGGAGCACGACCACACGCTGCTCGGGCAACCCGGTGCGGTGCGGGTGCTGGCCTGGCGCAATCGTGCCCGGCTGGCGCGCTTCGACGATGCCCGGGAATACCTGCAGGCCAACCCGGGAGCCGATCCGCAGGCGATCTTCGCTGTTCGTAACAACGAGCAGATCAAGTACGGGCTCGGCGTGAACGTCGAGCAGGCCATCAGCGACGATCTGGGCGTGTTCCTGCGTGCCATGAAGGCCGATGGCCGGACCGAGACGCTGGCCTTTACCGAAACCGACGGATCGCTTTCCACCGGCGCCACGCTCAAGGGCTCGGCCTGGGGGCGGGCCCGCGATACGGTGGGGGTGGGCTACCTGCGCAACACGATTTCGGCCGAGCGCCGTCGCTACCTGGAGTCGGGGGGCGTGTCGTTCTTCATCGGTGACGGGGCCTTGCGTTACCGCCCGGAGCAACTGGCCGAGGGCTACTACAGTGCCCACGTCTGGAAGGACGCCTTTGTGACGCTGGATCTTCAGCGCATGTGGAACCCCGCCTACAACGCGGACCGGGGGCCGGTTAACTTCGCCGCGCTGCGGTTGCACGCGGAGTTCTGACCCGGATGGCCGAACCCCGCGGAGATCCGTCGGGTCGCGTCGCGCTCAGGTGCGACGGCGGGTGAGGCCGGCGAGGCCGAGGCCGCCCAGCACCAGCGCGAGGGTCGCAGGCTCGGGGATCGTGGCGCTGGCGCCGAGGGTGACGATGTCGTTGGCGCAGAGCATCGTCCATTGGATGTCGAAGGCTTCGCTCGGGTTGTTGCCGATCCAATGGGCACCGAATGCCGCGACGGGGATCTCCACTTCGTAGAACCAGTGTTTGCCGCCCAGCGTGCCCATGTTGGTGAATGACGGGGAAATGACGAAGTTCGCATCGCCGACATCGGTGCCGCTGTTGATCTTGGTGACGTAGCTGGAGTGGGCCGGGTCGTAGACGCCGGGCGCGCTCCACAGGCCGGTGGCCCAGCCGGCATTGGTCGTGGCGATCACGTCGCCCTGGCGGATCGTCGCGCTGCGGTCGGCGGTGGCGATGCCGAAATCCCAGCTGCCGTTGCGACCGAAATCGATGGCAAAGTCGCCGCGGCCATAGCTGCCATTGCCGGTGGGCGTGTTGGGGTCGTGGCCGGTGATGAGGCCGATGTCGAGATAGGTCTGACCGTTGGCCTTGGTCTGCCAGGTCACGTAGAGCGCTTCGGCGTCGTAGGCTTGACCGCCCCAGCCGGGGCTGAGGTAGCCGCCGTTGGCGTCGCTCTGGTCTTCGACGGTGTACAGGATGCCCGCCTTGGGCGCCCATCCGGCGGTGGTGCCGTTATTGACGATTCCCCAGTCGCTGAAGTTGCCGTCGATCGTCACCGTGGCCGCGAAGGCGGCGGCCGGCACGAGGGCGGCGCTGGCGACGAGGAGGCTGGCGAGGAGCTTGTTTCTCATGATGCACACCGAATTGGGTTGGAATGACGCCCAGAATAGGTGTGCGACGGGATCGTGCCTGCGGCACTTCCTCACGAATTACAGGTGGGTTGAAGGCAAAGAACAGGCGGATGCGACGCGTATCACATCCGCCTGAAAGCGCGGTGTTGCCCTCGGAGGCGGGTCCGCGTTCCGGCGCAGCAGAGGGCGCCGGCCTCGAGGGCGCACGCGGGGAGGTCAGACGAAGAGGCAGTTGCCGAGGTGGCCGCGCAGGTCGGGTTCGGAGGTCTTGGTGTAATCCTTCTCGAGGCGGTCGGTCACCATCTGGGCGGTCGGGCCGTCGAGATTGGCGTTGAGCATGCCCATGAAGGCGGGTGGCGCGACCAGGATCGCGCGGGCGAATTCGTTGCGGCTGCGCCCGAGGTAGAGCTCCTTGGCGAGGGCTTGGGCGAAGTGCTTGGCGGCGTTGAGCTTGGGCGGCGTCTGCTGGATGCGGGCACCGTGGCCGCTACCGTTGGACTGGATCTGACCGGCGCGGTCGGACGATAGCTCGGCGTTTTTCATGCGGCTTTCGGGGTGGACGAGTTCCTTGACGAGCTTCAGGCCCTGCTTGGGACCGAAGTTTGCATACAGGCGGGCGAGGCTGGCGTTGGCAACAAGAATCCAGGTAATGGCCATGAATCTGTCTCCACGTTGGAAGGAAATGCCACAGCGGCCTAGTCACTTTAGACAGCGTTCCGGCAACTAGCAAAGAAATGTTTCGGCCATGCTATCGGGCTTGGCGCAGGGCCGCTTCACCGGCGGCGGGGTCCTGGCGATAGTAGCGGGCGAGCTGGGCGTAAACCGCCGGGTAGTCGTCGCGCAGCAGGCTGGGCGTCTCGAAGAAGGCTTCGCTCATGACGGCGAAGAATTCCGAGGGATGGTCGGCGCCGTAGGGGTCGAGGGCGGTGTCCTCGCCGTCGTCGACGCGCCGGCAGAAGTCCTCGTAGGCCGGCTGGAAGGCGGCTGACCAGTCGGCGGCCGACATGTCGGGGGGCAGGGCGGGGAAGCCGTCCACCTCGCCGTTGCCCATGTCGAGCTTGTGGGCGAACTCGTGGATGACCACGTTGATGCCGTCGAGGGCCTGGCTGTCGTCGAACCACGAGACGATCACCGGGCCGCCTTCCCAGGCTTCGCCCAGCACTTCGTCGTCGTATTCATGGACGACGCCGTCGTCGTCGATCACGCTGCGGGGGATCACGAAATCGCCGGGGTAAACGACCACGCCGATCCAGTCGGCGTAAGCGTCGAGCCCGATGTGAAGGATGGGAAGGCAGGCCTGCAGGGCGATGGAGAGCAGCATGTCGTCGCTGACGACCAGATCGTGGGCGCCGTGGATTTCCTTCTCGGCGAGAAACTCCAGGGCGAGCCGACGCAGCGCCGGGCGCGCGTCGGGGGGAAGAAAGTCGAGAAAGGGCAGGCGCTGCTCGACGCGGGCCCACTGCGGGGCGGGCACCTGCATGCGGTCGGCGGCGCGGCGACGACGCCAGCGGCGAAATGTGGAGAACATCTGACGGGGTTTCGGGTCGAAAGGGCGCAAACAGCCGGCGCGGACGTGTTTCCCGTCACCGCCGGCACGACTAAGATCAAACGCTGCAACGGCAGCCTATAGGATAATGTCGGCATGGTCGCCGTTACGCACTCGATTTCCCAATCCGCCTCCCCGTCCTCCGCGCTCGAACTGCTGTGCGAGGGGCTGCTGCCCGACGATGCCCGCCGCGTCTGCGATGCCGTCGATTGGGCGCAGACGCTCTACGCCGAGCGTACGCTCGGCACGCGGGAGCCCGTCTGGCCGCACGCGCTCGGTACGGCGCTGATCTCGGCCTCCCTGCGCCTCGACGCGGACACCCGCATCGCCGCGCTGTGCTTCGCGGTGGGCGACGTGCTCGACCATCCGAACGAAGAGATCGCGACCCGTTACGGGGAGGACGTGGCCCACCTCGTCGACGGTCTGCGCCGCCTCAACGGCTTGCGCGTCGTCACGCGCATGACCGCCATCACCAGCGCCCCGGAGATCCGCGCCCAGAGCGAGGTGCTGCGCAAGATGCTGCTGGCGATGGTCGAGGACATCCGCGTGGTGTTGCTGCGGGTCGCCTCGCGCACCCAAACCCTGCGTTACTTCACCGACCACCCGGGCCCGATCCGCGAGTCCATCGCCCGCGAGAGCCTCGACATCTACGCTCCGCTCGCCAACCGGCTCGGCATCTGGCAGCTCAAGTGGGAGCTCGAGGATCTGTCGTTCCGCTTCCTCGAGCCCGAGACCTACAAGCGCATCGCCCGGATGCTCGACGAGCGCCGGGTCGAGCGCGAGCAGTTCATCGTCGATGCGGTGGCGCGCCTGAAAAGCGAGGTGGCGGCCATCGGCATTCAGGCCGAGGTCTATGGCCGGCCCAAGCACATCTACAGCATCTACAACAAGATGCGCGCCAAGCGGCTCGATTTCTCGCAGATCTTCGACGTGCGCGCCCTGCGCGTGCTGGTGGACGAGGTGAAGGACTGCTACGCGGTGCTGGGCATCGTGCATCAGATCTGGACGCCGATCCCCAAGGAGTTCGACGACTACATCTCGATGCCCAAGGGCAACAACTACCAGTCGCTGCACACCGCGGTGTATGCCGCCGACGGCCGTTCGCTCGAGGTGCAGATCCGCACTCACGGCATGCACAACCACGCCGAGCTGGGCGTGGCAGCCCACTGGCGCTACAAGGAGGGCAGCGGCAACGCCGCCGGCAGCGATTACGACGAGAAGATCGCGCTGCTGCGCAGCCTGCTGTCGTGGCGCGATGAAGTCACCGACGCCGCCGACTGGGTCGAACAGTTCAAGCGCGCCTCGCTCGACGACACCATCTACGTGCTGACGCCCCAGGGCCGCGTCATCGACATGCCCCGCGGCGCCACCCCGATCGATTTCGCCTACCGTGTCCACACCGATCTGGGCCACCGCTGCCGGGGCGCCAAGGTCAACGGGCAGCTGGTCACCCTCAACACGCCGCTCGAGAACGGCCAGACGGTGGAGATCATGTCCACCAAGGAGGGCGGGCCGTCCCGCGACTGGCTCAACGCGCAGCAGGCCTACGTGGGCACGCCGCGGGCGCGCCAGAAGATCAAGCAGTACTTCAGCGCCCTCGAAGAAGAAGAGATGCTGGTGCGCGGGCGCAGCGTGCTGGTCAAGGAAATCCAGCGCGAGGGCCACGGCCAGGCCAACATCGACGAACTGGCCTCGCGGCTCGGCTTCAAGAACGCCGAGGCCTTGTTCATCGCCGCGGGGCGCGGCGAGGTCGGCCCGCGCGCGATCCAGACCGCGCTGCGTGGCAGCGAGGCCGACGAGCCGGCCGGCGAGGAGCCCGAGGTCGTCATCGGCCAGAGCCATGCGGGCGACGCCGGCGACACGATCCTGATCGTCGGGGTCGGCAAGCTGATGACCTCCCTGGGGCGTTGCTGCAAGCCGGCGCCGCCGGATGCGATCCAGGGTTATGTGACCCGCGGACGTGGCGTGTCGATCCACCGCGTCGAGTGTCGCGATTTCCAGGCGCTCGTGCGCCGTCACCCCGAACGGCTGGTCAGCGCCGACTGGGGCGGTGGTGGCGGAGCCAAGAAGGACGCCGTGTTCCCGGTGGACATCCTGGTCAACGCCATGGACCGCCAGGGCCTGTTGCGTGACATTTCCGAGGTGCTCTCGAAGGAGCGCCTCAACGTCATCGCGGTGAACACCCTCAGCCGCAAGGGTTCGGCGCGAATGCGCTTCACCCTCGAGGTGCAGGGCGTCCAGCAGATCCAGCGTGCGCTGGCACTGGTGCGCGAGGTGAAGGGCGTGACCGACGTGGAGCGCGGCTGAAATGATCGATGTATCGCGGCTCGACCGCCACCACTTCGCCTGGCTGTCCATCGCCGCGGCGGTGGCAACCATCGCCCTCAAGACGCTGGCCTGGTGGATCACCGGCTCGGTGGGCCTGCTCTCCGACGCGCTCGAGTCCTTCGTCAACCTCGCAGGGGCCTCGTTCGCGCTGTGGATGATCCTCGTCACCCGCGCGCCGGCCGATGGGGAGCACCCCTTCGGCCACGGCAAGGCTGAATATTTCTCGAGCGGCTTCGAGGGCATCCTGATCCTCGGCGCCGCCTTCGCGATCATCTGGGCCGCCGCCGAACGCCTCGTCGCACCCCAGCCGCTCGAATCGCCGGGCTGGGGCCTGGCCTGGTCGGCCGCCGCGACGAGCATCAACTTCGTCGTCGCGCGGGTGCTCGCCAAGGCCGCCGAGCGCTTCAACTCCATCGCGCTGAGGGCCGATTCCCGTCATCTCATGACCGACGTGTGGACGTCGTTCGGCGTCATCCTGGGCGTCGGGCTGGTGGCGCTCACCGGCTGGCTGCGCCTCGACCCGATCATCGCGATCGCGGTCGGCCTCAACATCACCCGCGAAGCCTGGCACCTGCTGCGCGAATCGGTCGATGGCCTGATGGACCGCGGCCTCGACACGGCCGATCTGGCCCGTGCCCAGGCCGTGCTCGACACCTTCGCGGCGCGCGGGGTTGCCTTCAGCGGGCTTCGCAGCCGCCGCGCGGGGGCTTCCGCCTTCGTGCAGGTGGTGGTGCGGGTGCCCGGGGACTGGACCGTTCGTGCCGGCCACGCCTTGCTCGACGAGGTCGAGGCCGCCCTGGCCAGCGAGCTGCCGGGTGTGGACGTCACCACCCATCTCGAACCGCTTGCCTGAGTGGCGTCGTTTTTACGATTGATTTCTGTTCCTCCGTTCCGCGTCCCATGATTTTCGTGCTGTCTCCTGCCAAGGCCCTCGACTACGAGACGCCGCTCGCCACCGCGCGCTTCACCCAGCCCGACTACCTCGACGATGCTGCCGAGCTGATCGACGGCCTGCGCGCGCTCTCCCATGCCGAGGTGGCCGAGCTGATGAGCCTGTCCGATCCGCTCGCCGCCCTCAACGTGGCGCGCTACGCCGAGTGGTCGCGGCCGTTCACGCCGGACAACGCCCGCCCGGCGGTGCTCGCCTTCAACGGCGACGTCTACGACGTGCTTGACGCCCGCTCGCTCACCGAGGCCCAGCTCGACTACGCCCAGTCCCACCTGCGCATCCTCTCCGGGCTCTACGGTCTGCTGCGTCCGCTCGACCTGATGCAGGCGTACCGCCTCGAAATGGGCACCCGCTTCAAGAACGGCCGCGGCAAGGACCTTTACGCCTTCTGGGGCATGACCCAGACCGACGCCCTCAACCGCCTGCTCGCCGCCGAGGCGGATGCCGGCCGCGAGCCGGTGCTGGTCAACCTGGCCTCCGAGGAATACTTCAAGTCGGTCAAACCCGCCAAGCTCAAGGGCCGGCTCCTCAACCTGAGCTTCGAGGACTGGAAGGGCGGGCGCTACAAGATCATCAGTTTCTACGCCAAGCGCGCCCGTGGCCTCATGGCGCGCTACGCCATCGACCACACGGTCGGGCAGGTCGAGCAGCTCAAGGCGTTCGACCGCGACGGCTACGCCTTCGCGCCGGAAGCCTCCGACGATGCGCGCTGGGTCTTCCGGCGCCGCCAGGACTGAAAGGGCAGGGCAGATGGCATCCCCCGAGAAGGCCGCCGCCTTGGCGCGCATGAAGTTCCTCGCCACCGGGTTGCTGGTGGCGGTCGCCGTGCTGTTCGTCCTGGCCCGCCGCGAAGGCTGGCCGTGGGTCGCGGCCTTTGCCGAGGCGGCGATGATCGGCGCGCTGGCCGACTGGTTCGCGGTGGTCGCGCTGTTCCGCCATCCGCTCGGCCTGCCGATCCCGCATACCGCGATCCTGCCGCGCAACAAGGCGCGCCTCGCCGACAACCTCGCGGTGTTCATCCGCGACAAGTTCCTCGACACGGCATCGCTGGTCGGCCGGCTGCGCGCCGCCAATCCGGCCGAGCGCATCGCCGGATGGCTGCAGGACGAGGCCAACGCCCGCCTGCTCGCCGACCGGCTGGCGCTGGTGCTGGTCCAGTCGCTGGATTTCATGGATGACAAGCGGGTGCGCCGGCTGGTGCTCCACGCCCTGCGCCGGCGCGCCGGCAGCCTCGACCTGGCCGGCAGCGTCGGGCGGATCATGAACGTGCTCACCGAGGACGGTCGTCACCAGGGCCTGCTCGACGAGGGGCTGCGTCGGCTCGTCGACTGGTTCGCCCAGCCCGGCGTGCAGCAGGGCTTCGCCGGCATGATCGTCGACGTGGCGCAGAAGGAATACCCGAAAGTCGTCGCGATGCTCGGGCTGGTGGGCATCAACCCCAACGAGCTCGGCGAGAAGGTTTCGGTGGGGATCGCCGCCGGCGTCACCGGCCTCCTCGAGGAAGTGGCGCGCGACCCGGATCACCCGCGCCGCGCGGCCTTCGACGAGCTGGTGCGCGGCTACATCGAGCGCCTCCAGCACGACGACGCCTTCCGCGCCCGCATCGAGCAGACCAAGCGCGATTTCCTCGCCCATCCCGGCGTCGCCACCTACCTGCAGGAACTCTGGGACGAACTGCACGCCTGGCTGATCCGCGACGTGGGCCGGCCCGATTCGCGCGTGCGCCGCAAGCTCGCCGCGGCTGCCAGTGCCGTCGGCGCCAGCCTTGCCGCCAATCCGGCGCTGCGCGATTCGGTCAACGAGCACATCGAGCGCAGCGTCGAGCGGCTGGCTCCCGAATTGCGCGATGGCCTCTCGCACCACATCGCCGGCACCGTGCGCGCCTGGAACGACGCCGACCTCGTGCGCGAGATCGAGCAGAGCGTCGGCCGCGACCTGCAGTTCATCCGCCTGAACGGCACCCTCGTCGGCGGCCTGATCGGCGTGCTGCTGTACGCCGTCACCCACCTCATCACCTGACGGAACCTCGCCATGACGCTTCGCATCAGCAGCAATTTCGACTCCGGCGCCATCGAGGTGGTGTCCATCGCGCGGGCCGACGACATCCGCCTGCGCCTGCGCGCCGACCAGGGCGTGGCGGGCGACGGCGCCTTCCGCCAGTGGTTCCACTTCCGTCTGCACGGCGCGGCCGGGCAGGACGTGCGCCTCACCTTCGAGAACGCCGCCGACGCGGCCTATCCCGACGGCTGGCCGGGCTACCGCTGCGTCGCCTCCTACGATCGCCGCCACTGGTTCCGCATCGCCGGCACCCGCTACGAGAACGGCCAGCTCGTCGTCGAGCACCGGGCCGAGCGCAACAGCATCTACTACGCCTACTTCGAGCCGTATTCCCATGAGCGCCATCTCGACCTGCTGGGCCGCGTCGAGATGTCGGCCTTCGCGTCGGTGAGCAACCTCGGGGCGACGGTCGATGGGCGCGACCTCGACCTCGTCACCGTCGGTCGGTCCGGACCCGGCAAGCTGCCGGTGTGGATCATCGCCCGCCAGCACCCGGGCGAGAGCATGGCCGAATGGTTCGTCGAAGGCCTGCTCGAACGCCTCCTCGACGGTGCCGACCCGGTCGCCCGGCGCATCCGCGAGAAGGCCGTGCTGTACATCGTGCCCAACATGAACCCCGACGGCGCGATCCGCGGCAACCTGCGCACCAACGCCGCCGGCGCCAACCTCAACCGCGAATGGCGCGCACCCAGCGTCGCGCACAGCCCCGAAGTGCTGGCGGTGCGCGACGCGATGACGGCGAGCGGGGTCGATCTGTTCCTCGACATCCACGGCGACGAAGCGCTGCCCTACGTGTTTTTCTCGACCGCAGAGGAGGTGCCCGGTTTTTCCGACACCCAGCGCGCCCGCCAGGCCCGCTTCGTGGACGCCTTCCGCGCCGCCAGCCCGGACTTCCAGACCGAGCACGGCTACGTCGCCGGGCGCTTTCAGGACGAACTCCTGACGCTGGCCTCGAAATGGGTGGCGCACCGCTTCGGTTGCGTGTCGCTGACGCTCGAGATGCCGTTCAAGGACAACGCCAATCTGCCCGACGGCGTCACCGGCTGGAACGGCGAGCGCAGCAAGCGCCTGGGCGCCGCGATGTTGAACCCGATCCTCGCCCATCTCGACGGCTGACAGGCAGCCGCTGGCTGCTGGATTTGTTCAAAAACCGCAACAATCCTTGCCGGATTGTTGCGGTTTTTGCTTTTTGGCGCGAATTCATGCCGCACCGCGACATTTTTCCCGACTCATGACCCTGACGCCGTCTCAAGAAAAGACAGCGCCATCCGTTGTTGAAAGTGTGTTCGAGTCACTTGAAGGAGTCCGCGTCATGATCGCCAGAGAACCGCATTCATCGCCGGCGCGCGCGTCCCGCGCGTGGCCTTGGCTGCTGCTGGGCGGATGGCTGGCGCTCGCCGCCGTGCAATTGTGGTCGCTGCAGGTCGAAGCCGTTCAGCGGGGCGAAATGTGCAGCACCGCCCCGAAACTGCCCCTGTGGCAAGGAGGCGCACGATGAGCGCCGCCGAATCCGCCGTCGTCGACGGTCTGACCGCCTTTCGCGCCCGGGCCGACGGCCTGCTGACCGGCGCGCTCGGGGCTCATCTCCTCCTGTGCCTCGGGGTTGCCGCCTACCTCGGCGAATGGAGTGCCGCCCTTGCCGTCGGCGTGCCGTCCTTCCTCGTACCGTTCTTCATCAGCCGCGCCGCGCCCGGCGCGCTGGTGTCGCGCATTGCCGTCGCCTGCTCGGCGATGGTTTTCTCGGCGCTGCTGATCCAGCAGACCCACGGCACCATCGAGGCCCACTTCGGCATCTTTGCGCTGCTCGCCTTCATCCTGCTGTACTGCGACTGGCGCCCGCTGATCGCCGCCGCCACGCTGATCGCCGTGCATCACCTGAGCTTCGCCTGGCTGCAGGCCACCGGTGCCGGCGTGTACGTCTTCCCGCAGGTGGACGGCGTGGGGCGGGTGCTGGTCCATGCCGCCTACGTGGTCGCCGAGACCGGCCTGCTGTGCTACATCGCAGGGGTGCTGCGCGGCATGGTGCTGGACGGGGTGATCGTCGCGGCGTTCGCCCGGCGGGTGTCCGAAGGGCACCTGGATCACCGCTTCGATCCGCGCCTGGTCGAGACGCGTCCGCTGCTGCAGGCGGTGGCGAAGATGCAGGACGAGCTGCGCCACACCCTCACCGAGGCGCGCCAGACCGCCGATGGCCTGCAGTCGCTGGCCAACCGCCTCAATGAAACCTCCCGGCAGATCGCCGAGGGCGTGGCCGAGCAGAACAATTCCACCGGCGCGATGGCCGCTGCGATGCAGGAAATGACCGCCTCGATCAACCAGATCGCCAGCAGCGCCGGCGAGGCGCGCGAACTGGCGACCGACTCGAGCCGCGCGGCCGAGGAGGGCAGCGAGGTCGTCAAGGCCGCGGTGGGCGAGATGTCGGGCATCGCCGGCGTGATCGGCACCGCCGTCGAGCGGGTCGAGGCCCTCGGGCGCGAGTCCGAGCGGGCGGCGGAGGTCGTCGGCATCATCAAGGGCATCGCCGACCAGACCAACCTGCTGGCGCTCAATGCGGCCATCGAAGCGGCCCGCGCCGGCGAACTGGGACGCGGCTTCGCGGTCGTCGCCGACGAGGTGCGCAAGCTCGCCGAGCGCACCACCACCGCCACCGACGAGATCGGCCGCATGATGAGCGACATGCGCGGCGCCAAGGAATCGGTGCTCAGCTGCATCGAGAGCGCGGTCGGGCGCGTCAATACCGGCGTCGCCCATGCGGGGCAGGCCGGCGAGTCGATCGACCTCATCACCGGGCGCGCCAGTGGCGTGGGCGACATCGTCGGGCGCATTTCCGACGCGCTGGCCGAACAGAGCCTCGCCGCCCACGAGATTGCCCGCCACGTGGAGCTCATTTCCAACATGACCGACCGCGCCGCGGTGTCCACCCAGGTCATCGCCGGCGAGGCCGAGGCGCTGACCGGCAATGCCGAAGGCCTGCGCAGTTCGCTGGCGCGGTTCCACATCTGAACCGTCGGCCGGCGTGACGGCGAGGTTTCGGAAATTATTTTGAAATCGTGTCATCCGCCGGCTGAAACGATGCGTTAAGGCAGTACAGGTGAGCGATCACCAGACCTAACAGGAGAAGTCGATGGGCAGTTATTGCAACGAGTCCTACGCAGAGTTTCTGGATTCCCTCAAGGCCGCTGGCGTCGTGATCAGCAATGAAAGCGAAGTGCGCGAGCGTCTGGCCGAGTCCCAACGCTGGCGGACTGCTTTCATGACCCTGGCCGCCAACGGCCGCCTGCTCGGCATCGAGTTTTCGGTTGCCGGCAAGGGTAGCGATCCGCGCGCCGTGCAGCGGGTGATGGCGCAACACGCCTTCCCGGCCGAAAAGGAAGCCGCCTTCCTGGCCCAGCTGACCTCCGAGCGCTGATAAAGGGGGGGGCTCCCCGGCCGGATTGTCCGGCTCCATGACGTCGCAGAACAAGCGGACGCCTCTCTCGAAATCGATGGGAGGCGTCCGCTTTTTTGTGTCAGTTTCCGGTGTTTCCCCCTTCGTCAGGCATCGCCGCCGGCGTGCCCCGGGGGGTGTGCAGGCGGGGTCAAGCCCGGGCCGGTTTTAAAGTTTTCTGTCGCCGCGTCGTCAATACGATGACGATATTCTCTTGGGACGGCGACCCTGAACTCTCCACTTCCGATTTCCTCTCCCGCCATCTCGGCCCTGGACGTGCTTGCGCTGCAGGCGGCGGTGGTGTCCCACGGGCGGCTCGGGCCGGCGGCGACGGCATTTGCCTCCGAGCTGGCGACGCGCCTGGGCTGCGCGCGCGTGGCGGTGGGTTTCGTCGAGGATCGATTCTCCCGCGTCGTGGCGGTATCCCACGGCACGCTGGGCGATGGGCCCACCGAAAGCCTGCGGGCGATTGCCACGGCCATGGACGAGGCCATCGAGCAGGCGGCGACGGTGCTCTCGCCGGCCTTGCCCGAGCTGCCGCCGCGCATCGTCCTCGCCCACGAGGAGCTGGTGCGCCGTGACGGAGGGACGGTGTGCTCGATTCCGATCGCGGTCGGCGGCGAACTGGTCGGGGCGGTGTCGCTGCACTTCCGGCAGGGCGGCGTGCCCATCGAGGCGCCTCAGCTCGCCGACTGGGAGCACGCGGTGGCCCTGGTGGGGCCGGTGCTGCATTTCATGCGGCACGGCGAGCGGCCGTGGCGCAAGCGCCTGCGCGACCGCCTGCGGCGCGGCTGGGCCTGGCTGCGTTCGCCGTCGGGGAGCCGGGCGCGCATCGCCGTTGCGGCGCTCCTGGTCGCCCTTGCCGTGCTGCTGGCACTGCCCTTCGATTACCGGGTGGGCGGCAATGCGCGGGTCGAAGGGGCGATCCAGCGGGTGCTGGTGGCGCCGGTCGATGGTTTCCTGAAACGGAGCGAAGTGCGCCCGGGCGATCGGGTGCGGGCCGGACAGGTGCTGGCCGAGCTGGCCGAGCAGGATCTGCAGCTCGAACGCAACAAGTGGTCCAGTGAGCTGGCGCAGCACGAAAACGCCTACGCGGCGGCGATGGCCCGTGCCGACCGGGCGCAGCTCGTCATCAGTCAGGCCAAGGCGGCCGAGGCGCGTGCCCAGCTCGATCTGGTGGACGAGCAGCTGGGACGCATCCGCATCGAGGCGCCGTTCGACGGGGTGGTGATCCGAGGCGATCTGAGCCAGTCGCTGGGCGCGCCGGTCCAGCGGGGCGATGTCCTGCTGACGGTGGCGCCGCGGGAGCGTTTCCGGGTCATCGTCGAGGTGGATGAGCGCGACATCGCCGGGGTGAAGGTGGGGCAGGGCGGGACGCTGGCCCTGTCGGCGCTGCCGTGGGACACGCTGCCCCTGGTGGTGACGCGGATCACGCCGATGGCGGCGGCGGTGGAGGGGCGCAACGTCTTCGAGGTGGAGGCAAGCCTGCCCAGTCAGCCCGAAAGCCTGCGTCCGGGCCTGCGCGGGGTGGCGAAGATCGTCGTCGGCCAGGCGCCGCTGGCCTGGGCCTGGACCCATCGCCTGATCGACTGGGCGCGCCTCGGCGTGTGGTCGTGGCTGGGGCACTGAGATGAGCGCGGCCAGCGCCTTCAGCGCCCACTGGTACCGCGTGGCGCACCTGCATCCGCGCTTGCGCGCCCAGGTGCGCGTGTCGCGGCAGATTTACCGTGACGAGGTCTGGCATGTGCTGGCCGACCCGGTGAGTGGCCGCTTTCATCGCCTGAACGCCGCCGCCTACGCGTTTGTCGGGCGTTGCGACGGCACGCGCAGCGTCGATGCGCTGGCCGAGGCGCTCCTCGCCGCCGACCCGGACACGGCGCTGACCCAGGACGAGATCGTCGCCCTGCTGGTCCAGCTCAACCAGCGCGGCCTGATCCAGTGCGAGCTGACGCCGGACGTCGAGGCGCTGTTCCGCCGTCACGACGAGGAGCGCCGCCAGGCCCGCCGGCTCGGCGTCAATCCGCTGGCCTTCCGCGTCCGGCTGGGCGATCCGAGTGCCTTCCTGGAACGCTTCGACCGCTGGCGTTTCGTGATCTTCTCGTGGCAGATGCTGCTCGTCTGGCTGATCGTGACGGGCATCGGGCTGCTGGTGGCGGCCACCCATTTCGATGCGCTGGTGACGGCGACGCGCACCTGGATGAGCACGCCGCGTTTCCTGCTGATGGCGTGGCTGCTGTATCCGCCGATCAAGGCGCTCCACGAGCTGGCCCACGGGCTGGCGGTGCGGCGTTTCGGCGGTGAGGTGCATCAGATGGGCGTGAGCCTGCTGCTGCTCACGCCGGCGCCCTACGTGGACGCGTCGGCCGCGTCGGCCCTGCGTCATGCGGGCCAGCGCCTGGTGGTGAGCGTCGCCGGCATCGCCACCGAGCTGCTGCTGGCGGCGCTCGCGCTGCTGGTCTGGGTGGCGGTCGAACCGGGCCTGGTGCGCGATGCGGCGTTGGTGGTGGCGGTGATCGGCAGCGTCTCGACGGTGCTCTTCAACGGCAATCCGCTCCTGCGCTTCGACGGCTACTACGTGCTGTGCGACGCCTTCGATCTACCCAATCTGGCCAGCCGCAGCCAGGCCTACTGGCGCCATCTGCTGCTCGGCCGGCTGCTGCGCCTGGGCGAGGTGGGCTCGCCCGAGCCGGGGCGGGGCGAGCGGCCGTGGCTGCTGGCTTATGCGCCGCTGTCGTGGCTGTACCGGATCGGGCTGTCGATCGCGATCGTCGGCTGGATCGGCAGCGTGTCGATGGTGCTGGGCGCCCTGGCGGGGGCGGCGATGGTGTTCAGCCTCGCGCTGCGGCCGGTGCTGGGGTTCTGGCGCGGGTTGCTGCGCATGGCCTTGCCGGAAGGCACGCGGCGCCGTGCGCTGCGCGTCGCGGGGGCGCTCAGCGCCGCCGTGGCCGCCGGCCTGTGCATCCTGCCGTTGCCCTTCGCAACGGTCGCCCAGGGGGTGGTGTGGATTCCCGAGCAGGCGCAACTGCGTGCCGGCACCGATGGCTTCATCGCCGCCATCGACGCCCGCCACGGCGACCGCGTGGCGGCGGGGCAGGTGCTGGTCCGGCTCAGCGACGCGCGGTTGAACACCGACGCGGCGCGGCTCGTGAGCCAGCTCGAAGGGCTGGACGCCGATCTGTACCAGGCCATGCAGCGCGACCCGGTGAAGGCGCGCGACGTGGAAACGGAGATTGCCCGGGTTCGTGCCCAGCTGGAGCGGGTCGAGGCGCTGCAGGGCAGCCTGGCGATGCAGGCGGGCGTCGCCGGTCGGCTGGCCATGCCCCGCCAGGCCGACGTGGAGGGCGCCTTCGTGCCGCGCGGTGCGCTGCTCGGGCATATTTTCACGGGCGAGCCGGCCGTGGTGCGGGTGGCGGTGGAGCAGGACGCCGCCGCGCTGGTCCGCGCCGACACCCGCGGCGTGGCGGTGCGGCTGGCCGAGGCGCTGCAGACCGCGCATCCGGC
>NZ_JAYROR010000067.1:0-1965 GCF_041911615.1 Zoogloea sp.
CGCCGCCGCCGCCGCAGGCATCGCCGCCCGCCTCGAGAACGACATCGGCGTGTGGGCCGCCCCCGCCAACCGCGACGTGCAGGGCGCCTTCGCCCGCGCCGACGCCGCCGGCCTGCCCGACCCCGGCTTCCTGTTCGAGGCGCGCATCGACGAAATCCGCCGCACCGAGCGCGGCCTGATGCTCCTGGGCGCCCGCAGCACCGCCACCGATCCCGACTGGACCCACCTGTCGGTGCGCCGCCTCATCGACTGGCTCAAGGCCCAGCTCGCCGCCGACCTCGCCTGGGCCCCCTTCGAACCCAACGACGCGCTGCTCTGGTCGGCCATGACCCGCACCGCCCAGCGCCGCCTCACCGCCCTTTTCAACGCCGGCGCCCTGGCCGGCCGCAGCGACGCCGACAGCTTCTTCGTGCGCTGCGACGCCAGCACCCACAGCCAGGCCGATCTGGACGCCGGCCGCGCCGTCATGCAGATCGGCGTCGCCCCCGCCGTGCCCGCCGAGTTCATCGTCTTCGCGCTGGTGCGCAGCACCGCCGGCGATCCCCGCATCGAGGTCCGCTGATGCCCGTCCAACCCTTCCTCACCAACTTCAACTTCGCCGTGCAGATCGAGCTCTCGGGCCTCGGCGGCGACGAAGGCCTGGCCCTGGGCGGACGCCGCGGCGCGTTTTCCGAGGTGCAGGGCCTCGAGATCAACATCGAACCCGTGGCCGTGCGCGAAGGCGGCTACAACCGCGGCGTGCGCCAGCTCGTCGGCAAGACCACCCACC
The DNA here is from genome assembly GCF_041911615.1 of Zoogloea sp. Lineage (GTDB taxonomy): Bacteria > Pseudomonadota > Gammaproteobacteria > Burkholderiales > Rhodocyclaceae > Zoogloea. The sequence continues at coordinate 770 of NZ_JAYROR010000067.1, forward strand.
CGCCGCTCGTGCTCAAGCGCGGCCTGTCCCTCGACCCCGGTTTCTGGGACTGGGTGCGCCGCTGCCTGGACGGCAGCTTTCCGCTGCCCTACATCGCCGGCACCGTCCGCGTGCTGCAGCCCGACAGCAGTGCCAGCGGCGCCGGCGTGTGGCACTTCCAAAACGGCATCGCGACAAAGGTCAAGGCTATTGACCTGAATGCCGCCAACAGTCGCGAAGTCGCCCTCGAAGAGCTGCACATCGTCCACGAAGGCCTGCACCGGGAGCCATCGTGAGCCCCTTCGCCCACCCCACCCGCCACCCCGGGAGCGCGCCATGAGCACCGCCCAGTTCAGCCGCGCGCGGCTCGTGCCCTTCGACGCCAGCGGCCGCAACGCCGAGGAAAGCCGCGCCATCGCCCTCGACTTCAACCCCGAGACGCTCACTCTCAAGGTCTCCGGCGGCGAGCAGAAGGACAAGGGCCGCCGCGGCCGCCAGCAGGTGCAGAACGTCGGCGCCTCAAAGGCCACCCTCAGCTTCGAATGCGTCTTCGACTCCACCCGCCCCCGCGACAGCGGCGGCGGTGGCGGCAGCGGCGGCGAAGAGATGCTCGACGTGCGCACCCGCAGCAAACCCATCGCCGATCTGCTGCTGGTGTTCGGCAGCGGCCGCGAACAAGCCCCACGCCGCGTCCAGTTCCGCTGGGGCACGCTGATCTTCAACGGCGTCATCAGCAGCCACCAGGAAGTCTTCGACTACTTCAGCCCGAGCGGCGTGCCGCTGCGCTCCAAGGTGCAGCTCACCCTCACCGAGCAGGAATTCCGCTACGAACTCACCGCCACCGACGCCGCCCAGCGTCGCCAGGCCATCGAGCAGGCCGCCGCCGACGCCCGCGCCCAGGCCACCGCGGCCGGCGCCGGCAGTCTCCTCGGCGGCGGCGATGGCAGCGGCTTCGACCTGTCCGCCGGCTTCAGCCTCGCCGCCGGCATCGACGTCCGGCTCGATGCTGGCCTCTCGGCCCAGGTCGGCCTGTCCGCCAGCCTCGGGCTATCGGCCGACATCGGCGTGGCGACGGGCGCCGGCATCGACCTGGACGCCAGTGCGGCGGTCGACCTCTTCGGCGCCGCCGCCCTCGGCACCGGCTCAGACCTGGGCCGCAGCGGCCTCAGCCTGCCTCCCACCTCGCCGGGGCTTGCCGCCGCCGGCGTCACCCCCAA
>NZ_JAYROR010000068.1:0-2240 GCF_041911615.1 Zoogloea sp.
CGCCACCGGCGCCCGGGTCGCCCTGCGCACCGAGGCCAGCGAACTGCCCGCCCCGGTCGGCACCCCGCCTGCCTGCGTCATCGCCCCAGCCAGCTTCGCCCTGCGCGGCCCTGGCGCCCACCTGCGCCGCCTTGAGGTGGGTGGCAGCGACCCGCTGGAACTCGCCGACGCCTGGCAGCGCGCCCTCGGCTGCACGCAAATGGACGCCGACGAACTCGCCGGCCGCAACTGGATCGACCACGACGCCCCGCCCCTCGTGGCCGCCGCCCTGCCGCCCGGCGCCGACGTGCCCCAGGTCCTCGCCGAACTCGCCCGCCTCACCCCGCCCCGCGCCCTGCGCCTCGCCACCCGCAGCAGCCCCGACGTACCGTGGCCCCGCCTCGTGCTCCCGGCGCCCACCCGCCACCGCCTCGACGACCTGATCCGCCGGGTACGTCGCCGGGTCGGCGTGCAACTGCGCTGGGGCATGGGCCGCGGCCAACGCGGGCGGGCCGTGGTCGGCCTGATGCACGGCGAGTCCGGCACCGGCAAGACCCTCGCCGCCGAAGCCATGGCCACCCGCCTGCACCTGCCGATGCTCGCCGTCGACCTTTCACTGGTCGTCTCCAAGTACATCGGCGAAACCGAAAAGAACCTCTCCGAACTGTTCGCCGCCGCCGAAGGCTACGCCGCGCTGCTGTTCTTCGACGAAGCCGACGCCCTCTTCGGCCGCCGCACCAACGTGCAGGACGCCCACGACCGCTACGCCAACATCGAGGTGAACTACCTGCTGCAGCGGCTCGAATCCTTCGAGGGCTGCGCGCTGCTCGCCACCAACCTCATGCAGGGCGTGGACGACGCCTTCCTGCGGCGCTTCGATCAGGTCGTGCACTTCCCGCGCCCCGGCGTCGCCGAGCGCATCGCCCTGTGGCGCGCCCATCTACCCGCCGCCCACCTGGCGGAAACCGTTTCGATCGAGCAACTGGCCGAGCGCTTCGAGCTCACCGGCGGCGAGATCCGCAACGCCGCCCTGTCGGCGGCGTTTGCCGCCGCCGATGGCGGCACCGTGGTCACGGACGGCCTGCTCGACGCCGCCGTGGCCGAAGAGTTCAGCAAACTGGGCCGGCCATTCCCACGCCGGCAGGGAGCCTTTTCATGACCGACATCGCCACCACCCTCGCCCAGGCCCGCGCCAAGCTCGCCGCCTGGCAGGCCGAAGCCGCCACCGCCGCCGCCAGCGGCGCCGCCCAGGCCCAGAGCGCCGACGCCGCCTGGGATGCCGTCGCCGCCATCGAGGCCGACAAGGCACGCACCGAGGGCGCCACCCCGCCCATCGCCGACGCCACCGCCACCGCCCTGCGCGGCGTGCTGGTCAGCGCCACCGGCCTCACCGCCACCAAGCTCGACGCGGCCGACCTGCGCACCGCCGTCAGCGGCGTCGACAGCGCCATCGCCAGCCTCGACGACGCCGCGATCACCACCCTCGCCACCGCCCTCGTCAATCTCGAATCCACCCTGCAGGATTGCGAGGACGCCCAGGCCAGCGCCGACGCCGCCATCACCGCCGCCGAAGCCTCGCCCGCCATCGTCGCCGACGACCTCGCCAAGGCCCTGCTGGCCCGCGAAGCCGCCCAACGCCAGGCCGCCGCCGGCAACAAGGCCGCCGCGGTGCTCGCCTACGTGGACTACCAGGCCGCCCGCGCCCGCCTCGCCACCGCGGCCACCGCCGCCCCCGCCACCAAACTGCAGACCGACTGGAACACCGCCCGCGACGCCCAGCTGTCGGCCGTCGCCGATCTGCTCGCCGCCCAGCTCGCGGTGATCCAGGCCCAGCTCGAACTGTCGCGCAAGCGCGCCAGCATGACGGCCAAGCTCGCCACCCGCGACGCCGATGCCACCGCCGCGGTGGACGCGGTGCTCAACCCGCCGGCGCCGCCGGGGCCCTGAGTCCGACCGGCACGCCCCGACAGCACGCAGCGCAGCAGCCATGACCCGCCCCGCACCCGAACGGGACACCCGGTCCAGGACGCCCGTCGGCAGCCCTCGCGATGCCGCCGAGCGTCATGCCGAACGGGTCGCCGACGCGCTCACCACCGCGCCCGCCGGCGGGCCGCTGCGCTGTGCCGCCTGCGCCGCCGGCGACGGCCCCTGCCCGGCCTGCAGCGGCAGCGCCGCCCAGCTACGCCGCAGCGCCCTGCCCTACGCCGCCACGCCCGCCGGCCCCACCGCCGCGGTCGACGCCGCCCTGGCCGGCCCCGGCC
>NZ_JAYROR010000069.1:0-36884 GCF_041911615.1 Zoogloea sp.
GACGAAGCGGATGCGGTCGGTGTCGGCCAGGAGCAGGCCGTTGGTGCCGGTGAGGCCGGCGACGGCGTTCCAGGTGGTGCCGCCGTCGGTGCTGTACTGCCAGGCGCCGTTGCCGGTGTTGGTGGCGGTGATGGCGATGCCTTGGAGGGCGCCGGCATCGACGTCGGAGACGGTGCTGCCGAGGAAGCTGGCGACGGTCTGGCCGGCGTTGGCGGTGTCGTCTTCGGTGAGGGGGTTGAGCACCGGCGCGTCGCTGGCGAGGACGGGGGCGTCGTTCACTGCGGTGACGGCGATGTCCATGGCGTTCTCCTGGCTGGAGAAGGCGCTGGTGCCGCCGTGGGTGGAGGTGTCGGCGTAGGTGCCGGCGGCGCCGCTGGCGTGGTCCCAGGCGCGATAGGTGAGGCTGGCGGCGGTGGCGTTGTGGCCGTCGGGGACGAAGCGGATGCGGTCGGCGTCGGCCAGGAGCAGGGCGTGGGTGGCGGAGACGGGGCCGGCGACGGCGTTCCAGGTGGTGCCGCCGTCGGTGCTGTACTGCCACGCGCCGTTGCCGCTGGCGAGGCTGGTGATGGCGATGCCCTGGAGGGCGCCGCTGTCGGCGTCGGTGACGGTGCCGCGCAGCGCCGAGACGAGGTGCCCGGTGTTGGCGGTGTCGTCCTCGGTGAGCGGGCTGAGGGTGGTGTCGCCGGCGGCGAGCACGGGCGCGTCATTTACCGCGCTGACGGCGATGGTGGCGGTGTCGGAGACGGCGGAGAACGGGGTGGCGTTGCCGGTGCTGCTGGCGTCGACCCCGCTACCGGCGCTCACGCCGGTGCGGTCCCAGGCGCGGTAGGTGAGGCTGGCGCTGGTGGCGTTCTCGCCGTTGGGGACGAAGCGGATGCTGTCGCTGTCGGCCAGGGCGATGGCGCTGGTGGGGGTGACGCTGCCGAAGGCGGTCCAGCTGCCGCTGCCGAGGCGGTATTCCCAGTGGCCGTTGCCGTCGGTGGTGCCGACGATGACGATGCCGGTCTGGGTGCCGGTGTCGACGTCGGCGATGGCGCCGCGGAAGCTGGCGACGGTCTGGCCGGCGTTGGCGGTGTCGTCTTCGGTGAGCGCGGCGAGCACCGGCGCGGCGGGGGTGAGCACAGGGGCGTCGTTCACCGCGGTGACGTCGAGGGCAATGGTGGCGGTGGCGGGGAGGGCGCCGTCCTCGCCGCCGTCGGCGACGGTGACGCTGATGGTGGTGTTGACGTCGGTGTTGGTGGCCGGGATGAAGGTGAGCGCTGCCAGCGCACTATTCACGCTGGCAACGCTGCCGGTGAAGGTCCAGATCCCGGTGGCGTGGTCATAGCTGGCGCCGGGGGGAACGCTGAGGGTGCCAGCGGAGGGCTGCGACAGGGTGAGGGTGGCGGTGACGATCTCGCCGGTGTCGGGATCGGTGATGACGAGGCCGGGGATCGCGACGCTGGCGTCGCCTTCGGTGTAGGTGGCGGTGACGTTGCTCGCCGACAGGGTCGGTGCGTCGTTCAGGTCGCGGATCACCAGATAGGTGGTGCCGCTGGCGGTCTGGGCGCCGAGGGTGGCGTCGGCGACGGCATTGGCGTCGGTGATCGTCCAGGTGAGGGCACGGCTGGCGCCGCTGGCGGTGAGCGAGGCGGAATTGTTCTGGAACTGGACGTGTTCGAGCAGCGATTCGAATTCGGCCTTGCTGACGTGGCCGCTGGCGGTGGTCAGGTCGAGGGTGCCGGTGCCGGCGGTGTAGGCGACGTTGATGGTGCCGCCGCCGGGGGCGGTGATGATGTTGCCGGCGCGGCTCCAGCCCGCCGGGGTGGCGACGCTGAGGACGTCTGCGCTGCCCAGGTTGGTGCTGATGACGACCCGGGCGCTGGCGATGTTGGCGTCGTCCACGTCGGCGATGGTGGCGACGCCGACGGCGGTGGGGTTGGTGTCGTCGAGGACGTAGACCGGGCTGCCGCCTTGTTCGAAGACGACGGTGGTGGCGTCCAGTGCGGTGTTGTGGCCGAGGGTCAGGGTCGGGGCGTCGTTGCGGGCGGTGATGCCGAGGGTGCTGGTACCCGCGTTGGCGGTGACGGTGCCGGTGCTGGCGTCGTTGCCGGCGGTGGCGTCGGTGAGCCGTGAGCCGAAGCTGCTGGTGGTGCCCCAGGTGAAGCTGCGGTTGGCCGAGGTGCCGGTGGGGTTGTCGTTCGAGGTGGAGAAGACGATCGAACGGGCGACGGCCTGATAGTCGGCGAGGGTGGCGGAGCCGCTGAGGGTGAGGATGCCGGTGGTGGCGTCGTAGCTGGCGCTGATGCCGGTGCCGGCCAGCGGTGCGCCGACGCTGAGCAGATCGCCGGCGGTGTGACCGCCGGAGATGGTGACGCTGAGCCCTTCGAGGGTGGTGTCGTCGGCGTCGCCGAGCGTGATTGACGGCGCGATGAGGGCGGGCGAGCCCTTTTCGGTGTAGCCGGCGCTGCCGAGGCCGCCGAGGGTGGTGGCGTTGTCGGTGGCGGTGAGCGTGACGCTGGTGGTGCCGATGGTGCTGGCGAGCTTGTCGGTGCCGCCGGTGGAGGCATCGGCGTCGGTGATCTGCCAGCTGATGCTGCGGGTGGCCGAGACGGCGGTCGGGTCGTTGGCGGTGGAGCTGAAGGTGACGCTCTGGAGGACGCTTTCGAAGACGCCCTTGGCGGCGCCAGCGTGGGTGAGGGTGAGGACGCCGGTGGCGGCGTCGTAGCTGGCGCTGATGCCGCTGGCGCCGAGCGAATAGCCCAGGGTGTCGCCGGCCGTGAAGCCGCCACTGATCCACACGCGGGCCTGGGTGAGGTTGGCGTCGTCCACGTCGGCCAGGCTGATGGCGCTGGCGAGCGTGACGGCACTGCCGCCCTCGGTGTAGGCGACGGGGCTGCCGGGCAGGCCGGAAAGGGTCGGGGCGTCGTTTTGCGGGGCGAGGGCGACTTCGCTGGTGACGATGGCGCCGGCACTGCCGGCGGCACTGTCGTTGCTGGCGGTGGCGTCGGTGAGGCGGCTGCCGAAGCTGTCGGTGAATTGCCAGCTGATGGTGCGGGTGCTGGCCGTGCTGGTGGGGTTGTCGGCGCCGCTGCCGTAGGCGATCTGGCGCAGGACGGTTTCGTAGGCGGCGGTGCTGGCGGTGCCGCTGAGCGTCAGGGTGCCGGTGGCGGCGTGGAAGCTGGCGCTGATGCCGGTGCCGCCGATGTTGGCGAGCGTCCAGTCGGTGCCCGCGGCGGCGCTGGCGCCGGGCAGGGTGAGGTATTCCTGGGTGGCGTCGAAGCCGCTGCCGGAGATGCGGATGGTGGCGCTGGCGAGGGTGGTGTCGTCCGGGTCGACCAGCGCGATGCTGGGGGCGAGGACGACGGCGGGGCCGTTCTCGGCGTAGATCACGTCGCCATTGGCCGGCAGGCTGGCCGACTGGGCGGCCATGGTGTCGTTGGTGGCGGTGATGTCGATGATCGTGGTCTGGGCGGTGGTGACGGCGCTTTCCAGGCCGCCGCTGTCGGTGACGCGCCAGATCAGCGTACGGGTGCTGTTGGAGGCGGTGGGGTCGTCGCTGTTGCTGGTGAAACCGATCGCCTGCATCACCTCGGTGTAGTCGGCCTGATTGGCCGTGCCGCCGATGGTGCTGAGCGCCATGTCGCCGGCGGCGAGATTCCAGCTGTAGGAGATGACGGTGCCGCCCTTGGTGAGCGTGCCGCTGGTCGCAGTGCCGGATTGGATCCAGCCGGCGACACCGGAATAGAAGCCGAGCTCGTCGCCCGCTTCGAGGCCCGCAGTGATGCGCACGAAGGCCGAATTGATGTCGCTCACGAGGCCATCGTCGGCAACCGAGAGCAGGCCTTCGAGGGTGCCGGGAAGACCGCCTTCGGTGTACGCGATGTGAGCGGTGTAGCCGTTGATGTTGCTGACCTGGGGCGTTTCGTTGGCGTTGGCGATGGTGACGCTGGTGGTGGCGAGGGCCGAGCTTTGGGCGCCGTAGACGGGCGAACCGCTGGCGCCGTCGGAGTTGGCGTCGGTGATCTGCCAGGCGATGCTGCGGGTGCTGGTGGCGGCGTCGTAGGCCACGTAGGCCGGGTCGGTGTTGTCGAGGCCGTCGTAGTCGCGCACGTTGGTGTAAGTGACCGAGCGCAGGACTTTCTGGTAGTTGGCGACGCTGTCGGTGCCGCTGAGGGTCAGGCGGCCGGTGTTTGGATCGAAGCTGGCGGTGATGCCAGTGCCGGTGGTGACGGCGGCGAGGCTTTCGCGCCCGTCCGGCAGGTAGCCGGTGCCACTCACCGTGACGGTGGCGCCGCTGAGCTGGGTGTCGTCGGCGTCGGCGAGGACCAGGGTCGGGGCGATGATGCGCGCGCCGTCGTCTTCGGTGTAGGCCCAGGTGGTCGGCTGGCCGGTGAGGGTGGGGGCGTCAGCGGTGGGCGTCACCGTGAGGGTGCTGGGGCTGGCGACGCTGGTGAGCCCGGTGCTGTCGGTGGCCTTCCAGGTGAGGGCGCGGGTGGTGCTGTTGACGGTGGGGTCGTCGGACGTGGTGACGAAGGTGACCGACTGCAGCGCGGTGGCGTAGGTGGCGACGGGCGCGCTGCCAGACAGGGTGAGGACGCCGGTGGTGGCGTTGTAGCTGACGGTGAGCCCGCCCGGGGTGCCAACCGCGAGGGTGTCGCCGGCGGTGAAGCCGGCGCTGATGCTGACCGTGGCCTTGCTCAGCTGGCCGCCATCGTCCACCAGCACGAGGCCGCTGCCGACATTGACGGGGGTGCCGCCCTCGGTGAAGGCGGCATTGGCGGCGGCGGTGGTGAATTGGGGTGGATCGTTGATGTCGCTGATCGTGACGCTGACGACTTGCTCGCTGCCCGAGAAGGCGGAGGTGCCGCCGTTGCTGCCCACGTCGGCTTCGCCCCGGGTGCTGCCGGTGGTGGCGGTGCCGGTGGATTGATCCCAGCCGCGCAGGCTGAGGGTGGCGGTGCCGCCCTTGAAGCCGTCGGGGTTGAAGCGCACGCGGTCGGTGCTCTTGAGAAGCAGGGCGTTGCTGGCGCTGGGGCTGCCCACGGCGTACCAGGTGGTGCCGCCGTCGGTGGAGTACTGCCAGCTGCCAGTGGCGGTGCCGTTGCTGGTGCCGGTGATGGCGATGCCTTGAACGGCGCCGGTGTCCACGTCGGTCATGGCGCTGCCGAGCAGGCTGCCGACGGTCTGGCCGGCGTTGTTGGTGGCGTCTTCGGTGAGGCCGGAGAAGTTCGACGGGGTGCCGAGCACCGGGGCGTCGTTGACGGCGGTGACGGTGATCGTGGCGGTGTCGCTGGCCGTGGAGTAGGGGCTGCTGCCGCCGCTGGTGGCGGTGCTGGCTTTGGTGCCTTGCTGGCCGGCGGTGGCGCCGGTCTGGTCCCAGGCTTTGTAGGTGAGGCTGCCGGTGGTGGCGTTCTTGGCGTCGGGGACGAAGCGCACCTTGTCGGTACCGCGCAGCAGCAGGGCCGAGGTGGAGGAGACGGTGCCGACGGCGTTCCAGGTGCCGCCGTTGTCGATGGAGTACTGCCAGGTGCCGTTGCCGCTGGCGAGGCTGGTGATGGCGATGCCCTGGAGGGCGCTGGCGTCCACGTCGCCGACCGAGGTGCCCAGCAGGCTGGCGACGGTCTGGCCGGCGGTGTTGGTCTGGTCCTCGGTGAGGGGCGTGAGGCTGGGCGCGGCGGGGGTGAGTACCGGCGCGTCATTGACCGCGGTGACGGTGAGGCTCGCGGTCTGCTTGGCGGCGGAGTAGGCGGTTTCGTCGCCGTTGGCCGACTTGGTGGTGCCGTAAGCGGAGGCGGCGGACAGATCGACGGTGGTGCCGGCGGTGCCGCTGGTGCGGTCCCAGGCGCGATAGGTGACGGTGGCGGTGCCGTTGAAGTCGGCGTTTGGGACGAAGCGGATCTTGTCGCTGCTGGCGAGCAGGCGGGCGGTGGCGTCGCTCGGGGTGCCGAAGGCGGTCCAGTTGGCGCCGCCGTCGAGGGAGTATTGCCAGCTGCCGTGGCTGTTGTCGACGGCGGTGACGGCGATGCCGCTGACGGTGCCGCTATCCACATCGGTGGTGGCCAGGAAGCTCGAGACGAGGGAGCCGGCGTTGTTGATGGCGTCTTCCTGGATGGCCGGGATGGCCGACGGCGTGTTGTTCACCGGCGCGTCGTTGCGGCGGGCGGGGGTGAGGGTGAGCGTCTTGCTGAAGCTGGAGGTGCCGCCGTTGTCGTTGTATTCGACGACATAGGGCAGCAGCGAGGAGTTGGGCAGGTCGTTCCACATGCCGGGGTGGCTGCCCGACGAGTAGATCTCGCCGTAGTGCTCGGTGCCGTTGGCGTTGTTGGGCTCGCCGCTGTTCCAGTAGGCGTAGCCGCCGCTCGCGGTGACCGGGCTGGTGTTGCCGGTGGAAATCAGGGTGCCTTTTTCGGGGCCGGTGACCCAGTACCACTTGCCTTCGGAGGCGGACTGGCTGGCGTAGGTGGTGGTGCCGGTGGCGGCGTTGATGTAGGTGTAGTCGTCGGAGGCGCCGATCCAGGCGTCGGCCTGGAGCTTCTGGCGGATGAAGTCGTTTTCGGTCTGGCTGGTGATGGTGGCCAGGTAGCCGGTCATGCCCTGGAAGGTGCGGCTTTCGGCGGCGGCCTTGGCGGCCGTCCAGGAGTAGCTGCCGGAGACGTACTCGTAGTAGTGGGTCTTGCCGCCGAAGCTGAGGGCGACGGCATTGCCGATGGTGAAGCTGATGGTGCGGGCGGTGGTGGTGGGATCGTCGCTGGTGTTGAAGTACTTCACGGCGCGCAGGGCGGCCTGGTATTCGGCGATGGTGGCGGTGCCGCTGAGCGACAGGATGCCCGTGGTGGCGTTGTAGGCGTAGGTGATCTTGCCGCTGGCGTCGGTGCCGGATGCGGGCTGGAGCCGGTCTTCGGCGCTGACGAAGTTGCTGGTGATGACGACGCGGGCGCCGTCGAGGGTGGTGCTGTCCACGTCGGTGAGGGTGAGGCCGGGGTCGACGTAGAAGCTGTTGTCGTTTTCGTTGTAGGTGTTGGCGCTGATGCTCATGGTCAGCACCGATGGGTCGTCCACCGCGGTGATGGTGATGCCGGCCGTGCGGGTGCCTTGGAGCGAGCCGCCGCTGCCGGTGTTGCCGCCGTCGTTGAGGGTGAAGGTGACGGTGCGGTTGCTGACCGACGGAGCGTCGGAGTTGTTGCTGTAGGCGATGACGCGGGCCAGGGCCTGGACGGCGGCCGGGGTGGCGCTGCCGTTGAGGTTGATGCGCAGTGCGCTGCCGTTGACGCCGGTGTAGCTGGCGTCGACGCTGCCGATGACGGTGCCGGCATAGGTGACGTTGCTGCCGGAAATGCCGATCTGGCCGCTGCCGGTGCCCTGGTTGAGCACCGACAGCTGGTCTTCGGCGGCGCCGTTGGTGGTGATCTGGGCTTGCAGCCAGCCGCCGTTGAAGTTGGCTGGGGCATCCGGATCGGTGACCGTGACGACCTTGTCGATGGGCGTGGCGACGCCGTTCTCGGTGTAGGCGAGGGTCTGGGCGGCGCCGCCCAGGACCGGGGCGTCGTTGGTGGCGGTGATGTTGATGAGACCGGTGTCGGACGCGCTGGGGCCGGTGGCGCTCATCGCGGTGACGGTGAACACGCGGGTCTGCGAGGTGACCGGGTTGTCGGACGTCGCTTCGAAGGCGACCTGGCGGGCGATGCTGGTGACGACGGCGTCGTTCACCTTTGAGCCGTACACGCGCACGTTGTCGATGTACATCGACGCGCCGGCGGCGCGCCCGCCGGAGTAGTCGTAGGTGCCGGAGACGAACACGAAGCGGTAAGTGCCGGTGGTGCCGATGGTGGCGCTGGCGGTGGCCCAGTTGGTGGAGCCGGAGCTGCTGGTGCCGGTGGCGTCGAGCACCGTGGTGGTGGCGCCGGTGCTGGTGTTGAGGATGTAGCCGAAGACGTCGTAGGCGTCGTCACCGGCGTAGGCGCGCCAGTCGAAGTAGATTTTGTCGCCGGCGCTGGCCGAGAAGGTGTCGCTGTACACGGCCGGGCCGTGCACCACGTCGTAGCCGGTGGCGGTGGTCATGCCGGAGCTGAGCAGGCTCAGGGAGTGGGTGCCTTCGGTGTATTGGGAGGTGGAAACGGTGGTGGTGAAGCTGCCCGGAGTGGTCGGGTAGACGTCGTCGTTGCCGGCGTTGGCCGGGTAGGTGTTGTCGTTGGGCGAGACGAAACCGGCGATGCTGGTGGTGCCGAGGTTGACGACCTGGTTCATGGCCGTCCAGCCGGTGAGGGTGCCAGACTCGAAACCGGAGTTGGTGAAGGTGGAGACGAAATTGATCTTGAGCGCCTTGCCGGCGGTGCCGTTCTCGGTGGCGTCGATGCTGCCGATGATGTCGCGGCCGCTGCCGTTGCCCAGGTAGACCGAGCTGCCCGAGAAGGAGATGGCGCCGGCGGCGTTGACGTTGGCGGCGTTGGTGAGGCTGAGAATGTCGGTGTTCTGCCCGTTGGTGAGGCTGAAGCGGACGTACTGGCCGTCGTAGGAGCTGCCGCCGGTGATGGTGATGTTGTTGTCGACGATGACCGCGCCGCTGCCTTCGACGTAGGTGGTGTCGTCCACCGAGCTGACGACGGGGGTGCCGAGCAGGAAGGGATCGACTGCGTCGGCGAAGGCGAGCGCGGAGGTCTGGATGACGCCGCTGCTGTATTCGAGGTTCCAGTCGCCGCCCTCCTGGCTGGCGCCGGTGGCGTCGGTAGAGGCGGCCACGTCGGCCTGGGTGAGGCGGGCGATCTCGTCCACGAGGGCGTGGCCTTCGCTGCCGGCGCCGATGTCGCAGCCATACAGCAGGATGTCGCCATCGGTGGCGAGGCTGGCGCCGATGGCGGCGAGCGCGCCGGCGTGGGACGCCAGGTTGCCCTGGTTGAGGCGCAGATCGCCCAGGGTGACTTCGCCCTGGCTGCCGTGGGAGAGGATGTGGATCGACTGGAGGCCCTGGCGACCGGCCAGGGTGTCCTGCATTTGCTGGAGCGCGTCGCGGGTGGGGTCGAGGATCACGACCTGGGCGCCGTTCGCGATGTTGCTGGCGAGCACGCCGGCGTTGGGCAACTGGCCGTCCACGAACACGACGCTCTGGGCCGGGGCAGCCGTGGCGGCGGACTGGACGGCGGCCGGGGCCAGATCGGTGCTGCTGTCGTGGGTGGCATCGACGACGACGGGGTCGGCGGTGACCTTGGCAACGGCTTCGGCGCCGGCGGCGCCGTCGAAGACGAGACGCTGTTCGAGGGCCAGCGGAGCGGGGCCCTGGCGGTTGAGGCGGCGTTTGGCGGCGGCTTGGCGGGTCGTGTTCGAGGGCATGGAAGGCTCCTGCAAAGGCGTGGCGGTCGTTATTTTTGCGGTGCGGGGGCGGTGGTCGGCGGGGTGAGCACCACCCGTCCGCTCATGCCGGCGATCAATTCGGGGAACTGGCCGTCGATGACGGCGATGGTCTTGACGGACTGGCTGACCGGGTCGACCTTGGCGCCCAGGCGGGTGACCTTGGCCGGGTAGGTGTTGCCGGTTTCGTCGATCTTGACCTGGAAGCGGTAGCCGTCCTTGAGCCAGACCATCCAGCGGGAGGGCACGATGAATTCGAGCTCGAGGGCGCTGTCGTCGAGGATTTCGAGGATGCCCTGGCCGGGCTGGGCGAATTGCTGTTCGCGCACCTTCTGCTCGGAGACGCGGCCGGAGAACGGCGCGGCGATCTGGCACTTGGAGAGCGTGGTGCTCATCAGCGACACGTCTGCCTTGGCCTTGGCGACTTCGGACTGGGAGGTTTCCAGTTCGAGCTTGCCCACCGAGTTGAGTTCGGCCAGGCGGTGGTTGGCGGCGTAGGTCTTTTCGGCGGCGCCGAGGGTGGCCCGGGCCTTGTTGAGCTGGGCGCTCTGCAGCGAGCAGTCGAGGACGACCAGTACCTGGCCGGCCTTGAAGCGTTCGCCCTCGCGCACCGTGATGCGATTGACCTTGGCGCCCAGTTCGGCGGCGATGGTGGTGAAGCGTCGTGGCGAGAGCTGGGCGCGGATCTCCTGCTTGTCCAGCGCCGGGCGGTCGGCCGAGGGCGGCGGAGGCGGAGCGACCCGCGGCGGCGGAACCTGGGCCCAGGCGCCGAGAATCGTGGAACCCAATGCGATGGCAAGCAGGGATCGGTGCATGGTGGAACCTCGTCAGCGCGCGGTGGGCGTGTGGGCGGCCAGGGCGGCGCGGGTGAACTGGGCCATCGAGCGTTCGTGGAGGTCGGCGATGGACCAGGTGGTGCCGGGGGTCTTGGGCTGGCCCATGGTTTGGGTGGCGGAGACGTCGGACCACGTCACGGTGCGGGCGGCGGGCGCGTCGTCGTCGGGGTGTGAGGTGGCTTTAGGCAGACGGCTGCCGTCCCTCCAATCTCCTCCCGATGTGTGCCCCTGCGCCAGCGGCGCCGCGGCTTCCAAGCTCGCCTGCGGAGCGGCCGGTTCCTTCAGGGCTTCGCCGCGGTTCCACTGTTCCATGGCGTTTTCGACGTTGCGGCGCAGGTCGGTCAGGGAGGTGTCGTCCACGCTGCCGATCTCGGGTTCGAGGCCGAGGGTGGCCTGGATGCGGCTGCTCGCGGCGTAAACCTGGCTCAGGGCCTGGTAGCGGCGCAGCAGGCTGACGATGGCCGAGGTGTTGCTGAAGATCAGGTCGAGGCGACCCTTGGTCTCGGCGCTTTCGCGGCTCTTGCTGTGCTCGTAGATGCGCTGGTCGACGGTATAGATGGAGTCGGCCCGGTCGAGCAGCTTATAAGCGTTCTCGTACTGCTGACGTGCCAGGTGGACCTGGGCCAGCACGGCCATCTGGGTGGCCATGCGGCGATGCTCGGCGAGCTTCTCGGCGGATTCGGAATAGCGCATCGCCACCGGGGCGGAGATCAGGTTGAAGAGGTTCCAGCTGATCTGGGCGCCGGCGTCCTGCCAGGTCTTGTTGATCAGGTAGCTGTTGGTGTCGTGGCGCAGCGCGTAGTTGAACGACAGCCCGGGGAACAGCCGCAGCATGGACTTCTTGGTTTCGGCGACGGCGATGCGCACGTTGTAGAACTGTTCGCGCAGGTCGGCGTTACGGGCGATGGCGATGTCTTCCATACGCTCGACGGGCATCGGCAGGACGGCGGGCTTGAGTTCGCCGGCACTGGGCTCGGCGAGCTGGAACTGGGTGCCCGGCGGCAGGTTGATGAGGGCGGCCAGTTCGATCTTGGCGGCGGCGAGTTCCTGCTGGATGCTCTCGAGGATGCGCAGGTTCTCGAGCACGGTGCGCTGGTAACGCAGCGCCTCGAGCGGATCGCGGATGCGCTCCTGCTCGATCTTGCGGGAGTCGGAGAGGGCCGATTCGGCGATGCGGATGGTTTCGCGCAGATCCTTGTCGATCTTCTCGGCGCTGGCCGCGCGCCAGTAGGCGGTGCGCACTTCCTGGATCAGGTTGTGCATGGCCTTGCGGCGGCGCTCGCTGGCGATCAGCACGCGGTCGGCGTTCTGCTTGGAGTTGTAGTAGCTCACCCCGAAGTCGAGCACGTTCCAGGACAGGCCCAGATCGGTCAGGGTGTGGGAGCGGTCGGACGAGATGTACGGGTTGGCGAGGGAGGGCTGGCCGGTGACGGAATCCTTGCTGTTGGTGATCAGGTCCTTGTCGCGCCACTGGTAACCGGCGGAGGCGACCAGCTTGGGCAGCATGTCGTAGCGACCCAGGTCGAGCTGACCGACGGCCAGCGCCTGTTCCATCATCCGGGTGCGGTGATCCAGGTTGTACTTGATACCACGGGCAATGGCGTCGGCGAGGGTGAGCTTGCCGGCCAGGGGTTCCACGTCCGCGCCGGCCGCCTTGCGGTCGGCTGCGGCGATCTGCTTCTGTTCGTCGAGGGAGAACGGCGTCGGGATCGTCGAGCAGCCGGAAAGCAGGGCCGCGAGCAATACGCTGGAGGCGCCCAGCAGGCGGGTGCCGGCAACGCTGCGGGAGTGGTTCGTATTCTTCATGGTGTTCCCCGTTTAGTGCGGTGTGAGGTCTGGATGGCGCAAGCAAGTACGTCGGTCCCGGCGGGATGCCCTCACGCTTCGAGGTGCGTGCAAACATGTCGCCGCCGAACTTCGTGTCATAACGTCGGCTAAAGCGAAAACTTGAAACAAAATGAAAAAAGAAACCCGCCCGCGGTGGGCCGGTGCGGGCGCCTCAAGATTCGTCGCGGCCGTTCGCTAAAGCTGCCAGTCGAGGCATCACGCAGGAGCGCGAACACGGATGGAAAAGGACAGCTTGGGGCAGCTTCGGGTGCTGCTGGTCGAGCCCTCGGCGGTGCAGGCGAAGATCATTCGCCGGCACTGTGACGAGATCGGGCTGACCCGGGTGACGGTGGTCGGCGGCGTGGCCGAGGCGTGCGCCGAGATGGGCCGCGTGCGGCCCGATGCGGTGTTGTCGGCGCTCTACCTGCCGGATGGCACCGGCACCGGGCTGGTGACGGCGATGCGCGCCGATCCGGAATGGGCGTCACTGCCCTTCGTGCTGATCTCGAGCGAGACCCGCCCCCAGGCGCTGGACGCGGTGCGCCAGTCCGGGGTGTGCGGCATCGTGCCGAAGCCGTTTTCGAGCGACCAACTGGCCCGCGCGCTGAGGGCGACGCTGGATTACCTGAAGCCTGACTACAGCTTCGACAACGCGCTGGACCTGGAGGCGCTGCGGGTGCTGCTGGTGGACGACAGCCCGAACGCGCGGCGCTTCATGCGGCGGGTGCTCGAGAACCTGGGCATCCGGCACATCGTGGAGGCCGGTGATGGCAAGGCGGGCGCAGTGATCCTCGATGCGACGCTGGTGGACCTGATCGTCACCGACTACAACATGCCCGAGATGGATGGACGACAATTCGTCGAATACGTGCGGGGACGCAGCTGGCAACGCAGCGTGCCGATCCTGATGGTGACCAGCGAATCGAACGAGCGCCGCCTGGCGGCGGTGGAGGAGGCGGGCGTGTCGGGGATCTGCGACAAGCCCTTCGAGCCCGCGGTGCTGCGGGCGATGCTTGGGCGCATGCTCGGCCAGGCCGGGGCCTGACCGGGCAGCGGCTCAGGCCTTCACGGCTTCGAGCAGTTCGCGCACGGCGCTGACGCGGGCCTTGATCTCTGGGGTGGCGACGCGGCGGACGATCTTGTCCGGGCCGGCCATCTTCAGCGTCTTGTCCTTCTGGATCAGCATGATGACCTTCACCGGATCGATCGGCGCGGTGGGGCCGAACTGGATGCTGATCTGCGACTCCGAGGCATCCATCTTGGCCACGCCGAAGGGCTTGACCAGCATCCGCAGGCGATGGGTTTCGAGCAGGGTGCGGGTCTGCGGCGGCATCTCGCCGAAGCGGTCGATGAGCTCTTCCTGGATGGCCAGCAGCTCGTCCTCGGTGTCGCAGTTGGCGAGGCGCTTGTAGAGGGTGAGGCGCTCCTGCACGTCGCTGCAGTAGTCGTTTGGCAGCAGCGCCGGGGCGTGGAGGTTGATCTCGGAGACGACCTCCAGCGGCTGGCTGAGGTCGGGCTCCTTGCCCTGCTGCAGGTCGCGCACCGCGCGCTTCAACATCTCGGTGTAGAGGCTGACGCCGACCTGCTGGATCTCGCCCGACTGGTTCTCGCCGAGCACTTCGCCCGCACCGCGGATTTCCAGATCCTGCATCGCCAGGTAGAAGCCGGAGCCGAGCTCTTCCATCATCGTGATGGCGTCGAGGCGCTTCTGGGCCTGGGCGGTGGGCTTGGCGTGGGCGTCGGTCAGCAGGTAGGCGTAGGCCTGGTGATGCGACCGGCCGACGCGGCCGCGCAGCTGGTGGAGCTGGGCGAGGCCGAAGCGATCCGCACGGTTGATGATGATGGTGTTGGCCGTCGGGATGTTGATGCCGGTCTCGATGATGGTGGTGCACAGCAGCAGGTTGGCCTTCTGCGTGGTGAAATCGCGCATCACGCGTTCGAGCTCCCGCTCGGGCAACTGGCCGTGGCCGATGACGATGCGCGCCTCGGGCAGCAGCTCTTCGAGCGCCTCGCGCATGTTCTCGATGGTCTCGACCTCGTTGTGCAGGAAGTAAACCTGCCCGCCGCGCTTGAACTCGCGGATCACCGCCTCGCGCACGATGCCCTTGCTGTAGCGTTGCACGAAAGTCTTGATGGCGAGGCGCTTCTGCGGCGCGGTGGCGATCACCGAGAATTCGCGCAGGCCTTCCAGCGCGAGGCCCAGGGTGCGCGGGATCGGCGTTGCGGTGAGGGTGAGGATGTCCACCTCGCTGCGCAGGGCCTTCAGCGCCTCTTTCTGACGCACGCCAAAGCGGTGCTCCTCGTCGATGATGACGAGGCCCAGGCGCTTGAAGGTGACGTCTTTCTGGAGCAGCCGGTGGGTGCCGATGAGGATGTCCACCTTGCCTTCGCCCAGTTGCTTGATGGCTTCGGCCTGCTCCTTGGCGCTCTTGAAGCGGGACAGCTCGGCCACCTTGATCGGCCAGTCGGCGAAGCGGTCGGCGAAGGTCTGGTAGTGCTGCTCGGCCAGCAGCGTGGTGGGGCACAGCACGACCACCTGCTTGCCGTCGGCCACCGCGATGAAGGCGGCGCGCAAGGCGACTTCGGTCTTGCCGAAACCCACGTCGCCGCACACCAGGCGGTCCATTGGGCGGCCGGATTTCATGTCGGCGACCACTGCGTTGATGGCGGCGAGCTGGTCGGGCGTTTCCTCGAAACCGAAGCCGTCGGCGAAGGCTTCCAGATCGTGCTGCTTGAAGTCGAACTGGTGGCCCTTGCGCGCGGCGCGCTGGGCGTACAGCGCGAGCAGCTCGGCGGCGGTGTCGCGCACCTGCTGGGCGGCCTTCTTCTTGGCCTTTTCCCATTGGCCGGAGCCGAGGGTGTGCAGGTGCACCGCCTCGGGGTCGGCACCGGCGTAGCGGGTGATCACGTGCAGCTGCGAGACCGGCACGTACAGCTTGTCGCCGTTGGCGTACTCGAGGTGCAGGAACTCGGTCTGGCCCTCGCCCAGGTCCATGTGCACCAGGCCCATGTAGCGGCCAATGCCGTGACTGGAATGCACCACCGGATCGCCGGGCTTGAGTTCGGAGAGATCGCGCAGCCAGCCTTCGACGGTGGCGGCCTTGCGGCTGTCGCGACGGGTGCGGTTGCGGGCCGTGGCGGCGTAGAGCTCGGATTCGGTGACGAAGGCGAGGCCAGGGCCGGGCAGCACGAAGCCGGCGGCGAGGGGGCCGGTGCCGAGGGCGAGCCGGGCGTCGCCCGCGACGAAGGCGGCGAAGTCGCCGTTGGCGGCGGGTTTGAGGCCGTATTCGGCGAAGTATTCGGCGATGGTCTGCTGGCGACCGGCGGATTCGGCCAGCACCAGCACGCGGCCGGGGAAGCCGGCGCAGAAGGCCTTGAAGCGGTGCAGCGGGTCGCTGGCCTTGCGCTCGACGGAGATGTCGGGGAGCGCCTCGGCCGGCCCGCCGCGGGTGTCGGCCGGCAGGCTCAGGCGGATGCGCTCCTTGAGCGCCACGAAGAAAGCTTCTTCCGACAGGAACAATTGCTCCGGCGGCAGGATCGGCCGGGTCTTGTCGCCGCCGAGGAGTTGCGCGCGGCTGCGGGCGTCCTTCCAGAAGGCCTCGATGGCGCCGGGGACATCACGGTGCAGGAAGATCGTGCTGCTTTCCGGCAGGTAGTCGAAGAGCGTGGCGGTCTCGTCGAAGAACAGCGGCAGGTAGTACTCGATGCCCGCCGGGGCGATGCCGTTGGAGACGTCTTTGTAAACGGTGCAGCGGGATGGGTCGCCTTCGAAGGTCTCGCGGAAGCGGCCGCGAAAGCGGGTGCGCCCGGCCTCGTCGAGGGGGAATTCCCGCGCTGGCAGCAGCCGTACTTCCTTCACCGGGAAGACGGTGCGCTGGGTGTCGGGGTCGAAGGTCTTGATGCTTTCGATCTCGTCGTCGAAGAGGTCGATGCGGTAGGGCAGCGCGGCGCCCATCGGGAACAGATCGACCAAGCCGCCGCGCACGCTGTATTCGCCCGGCGACATGACCTGGGTGACGTGGGCGTAGCCGGCGACGGTCATCTGGTTGCGCAGGCCGTCCACGTCGAGCCGCTCGCCCTGCTTGAGGAAGAAGGTGTAGGCGGCCAGGAAGGCGGGCGGCGCGAGGCGGTACAGCGCCGTGGAGGCGGGCACGAGGGCGATGTCGGCCTCGCCGCGGGTGATCGCGTAGAGCGTCGACAGGCGCTCGGAGATCAAGTCCTGGTGGGGCGAGAAGCTGTCGTAGGGGAGGGTTTCCCAGTCGGGCAGGAGGTGGGTGCGCAGCCCCGGTGCGATCCAGGCGATCTCGTCCGACAGGCGCTGGGCGTCGATGGGATTGGCGGTGACGACCACCAGCATCCGCTTGCCGTCGGCCAGACGAGCGATGGCGAGGGCATCGCTGGAGCCGGCGAGGGGAGGCAGGTCGAGGCGTTGGCCGGGTTTGGCCTGGGTGAAGGCGTCGAGGGACGGCAGGAGCGGTTGAAGCGGGCGGGAGGCGGTCATGCGGACGGGTGCTGCGGGGGAAAAACAAGGGGCCGATTATACGGCCGCGGGCCCGGCGGGGCGCGGCTCAGCGCGGCCGGGTCTGGAAGGTTTCGACGACGCGGCCGGTTTCGAGACCGACGGCGCTCCAGGTGGATTCGGTGACGTGGGTCCAGCCGCGACGATCGCGCGTGACGACGGTGGAGCAGCGGGTGCCGTAACCGGGGGCGCGGATGAAGGCGCTCGAGAGCATCCGCTCCCAGGCGAGGCTGACGCCGGTGCGCGGCAGGGCGGCGTCGGGGGCGGGGCGGTCGTCGCGCAGCAGCTCGCGCAGGGGCGTGTCGTCGGGCAGCGCCGAGAGGGCGCGGGCGAGGCGCGATTTGCCGGCGGTAACCTTCGGCCACGGCGTGTCGAGCAGGTGGTTGGACAGGGCGTGGAGGCCGGGTTCGAGCACCCGGGCGGCGCCGGATTCGCTTTCGTAAATGCCGAGCGTGTCGCCGTCGGAAACGAAGAGGTTGAAGCCGTTGTAGCGGGGGCCCTCGACCCGTAGGCGGGCGAGGGCGGTTTCGGTGCGCTCGCCCGAGGCGAGGAAGTCGGCCACCAGCGCGCCGCGCGACGGTGTGCCGTCGCGGACGCGCAGCGGATCGCGATAATTGGTGAGGCCGGCGAAGCGGCCCGAGCGCGTGAGGCCGAGCCAGGTGCCGCCGGCTTCCAGGTCGCGACCGGCAAAAATTGCCGCCGGATCGGCTTCGTCGCGCCACCAGGCCGCGGGTGCGGCCGGGCGGGCGAAGAATTCGTCGCGGTTGGCGGCCACCACCAGCGGGTAGTCGGGGTGGGCGCGCCAGGCGACGAGGATCAGGCACATGCGACGAAACGCTCGGTGTGGCGACGGCCGCCGGCGTCGATGAAGCGGTCCAGCCCGTGGCGGGCGACGCCTTCGTCCAGCGCGGCGTCGAAGGTGCCGGCGTCGGTGACGTTCTCGTAGATTTCCATCCAGGTCCACGGATCGTCGGCCTTGCGCAGGAAGCGGCCGGCGATTCCGGTGCGCGCCTGCAGGTCGGCCTGCAGGTTGTAGAGGGTGCGCGCGAGGTCGATCTCGAGGCCGACCTGAACGGGGTAGTAGATGTAATAGTGGATCGGCGTGGTCACGGTGCGGCCTCAGGCGATCGCGTAGGGCAGGACGAGGAAGCGCAGCGGGGCGCCATCGGGGCTGCCGACGCGGGCCTCGCCGGCGTCGGCGCTGGCGGTTTGCAGCACGACGAGGGCGTCGAAGCCGCCGTCGGGCGCCGGCGCGGCGCTCACCACCTTGCCGGCGGACTGGTCGCCGAAGTCGGGGGCGTAGAGGTCGGCGCCCGCGGCGAGGGCGGGCACGTCGGCGTGGACGCGGTACATGCGCTTCTTGAGCTTGCCGAGGTAGTGGGTGCGGGCGACGATCTCCTGGCCCGGGTAGCAGCCCTTGGTGAAGCTGACGCCGCCGATGAGGTCGTAGTTGAGCATCTGGGCGACGAACTCTTCCTGTACCGGCGCGCTGACCAGCGGCTGGCCGGCCTTGATGTCGAGCCATTGCCAGGCGGCGGTGCCGGCCGGCGCGGCGCCGGCGGCGGTGAAGGTGGCCCACAGCCCGGCCGCTTCGGATAGCGGCGCCGAGACGACGAAGCGGGCGTCGTCGAGGCGCACGACGGTGGCCATGCCCGACGCGGTGGCCAGCGGCGCGCCGGGAATTCCCAGCCCGGCGGCTTCGAGCGCCGCGCCGGCCTGCGGCCCGGCGAGACCGATCAGCACGCTGTCGCCGCTGTCGTCCATCAGGCGTACCTTGGAGCGCAGCACGTACATCGAGAGCTTCTTCTGCATTGCGGCGTGGATGTCGGCCGACAGGGCCAGCAGGCAATCGCCCCCTTCGCGCCACAGCAGGATGCTGGCGAGCATCCGGCCCTTGGGGCTGTTGAAGCTGGTGAACTGGGCTTGATTGGCGCCCAGCTTCTTCACGTCGTTGGAGAACAGGTTGTGGAGGAAGGCGATGGTGTCCTCGCCGGTGGCGCGGATGGCGCCCAGGTGGACGAGGGGCACCACCACGGTGCCCTGGGCGGCGCGGCGGACGTCGTCGCGCGCGTCGTCGTGAAAGCGCACCGAAATGTCGTCGGCGAAACGGGCGCCTTGGGTGGCGAGAAGGGATTGCCAGGTTGCGTTCATCAGTGGTCGGGGTCCTGAGTCAGAAACGAGTCCAAAAGCGGTTTGCGCTATTATAGTGGGCTAGCGGCGAAGGCTTCCGGCCTGTTGCGCGCGGGCGGCAAAGTCGTCTCCTGTCGCCGCGAAAATTGTCGTTACGGCAGCTTCGGCTGCTTTTTTCACTTCTACCGCTCAACCCGTTCGTTTGCGCCCGAGGCGCCGAGTTCCCCGATGAAGCGCCTGATTTTTCGTTTGTTCGTCCTCGCGCTCGTCGGTGTCGCGGGGGCCGCGGGCGGGCTCGCGTGGTTTGCGTACCAGCCGGTGGCGCTGCGCGAAAGCCCGCTCGATTTCACCATCGAACCGGGCTCGTCGATGCGTCAGGTGGCGCGTCAATTGGTCGAGGCCGGCATCGGCGTCGAGCCTTTCCTGCTCGTCGGCCTGGCCCGCGTCACCCGTCAGGCCAACGGGATCAAGGCCGGTAGCTACGAGGTCGAGCGCGGGCTGACGCCGCTGCAATTGCTCGCCAAGCTCACCCGCGGCGACGTGAGCCAGGCCGAGCTCGCACTGATCGAGGGGTGGAATTTCCGGCAGGTGCGCGCCGCGCTGGATCGGCACCCCGACCTGCGCCACGATTCCACGGGCCTGTCGGACGCCGAGATCCTCCAGCGCATCGGCGCCGACGCGCGCCACCCGGAGGGGCGGTTCTACCCCGACACTTATCTTTTTGCCCGCCGCTCGAGCGATCTCGACGTGCTGCGCAGGGCGTACCGCAACATGCAGGCGGTGCTCGAACGCGAGTGGCCGCGCCGGGCCGACGGCCTGCCTTACAAGACGCCCTACGATGCGCTGATCATGGCCTCCCTCGTCGAGAAGGAGACCGGCCAGGCGGCGGATCGCCCGCTGATTGCCTCGGTCTTCATCAACCGACTGCGCGCCGGCATGCTGCTGCAGACCGACCCGACGGTGATCTACGGACTCGGCGCGGGTTTCGACGGCAACCTCAGGAAGCGCGATCTGGTCGCCGATACGCCCTACAACACCTACACCCGCCCCGGCCTGCCGCCCACGCCGATCGCGATGCCCGGCACCGCCGCCCTGCGCGCGGCGCTCAACCCGCAGGCCAGCGATTACCTGTATTTTGTCGCTCGCGGCGACGGCTCCAGCGAGTTCTCCCGCAGCCTCGACGACCACAACCGGGCGGTGGCCCGCTATATCCGGAAACGCACCCCGTGAAATCCCGCTTCATCACCTTCGAAGGTATCGACGGCGCCGGCAAGAGCAGCCAGATCGCCGCCACCGTGGCCCTCATCGCGTCCCGCGGCGTGACCGTCGTGCAGACCCGCGAACCGGGTGGCACGCCCCTTGGCGAAAAGCTGCGCGAACTGCTCCTGCACGAGCCGATGCACCTCGAGACCGAGGCGATGCTGATGTTCGCCGCCCGCCGCGAACATCTTGCCGCGCTGATCGAGCCCGCCCTCGCCGCCGGCAAATGGGTGGTATCCGATCGCTTCACCGACGCCACTTACGCCTACCAGGTGGGCGGCCGTGGCCTCGACGAAGCCCGCTTCGCCGCCCTCGAAGCGTGGGTGCATCCCCACCTGCAGCCCGATCTCACGCTCGTCTTCGATCTCGACCCCGCGATCGCGGCACGCCGCCTCGCCGGCACCGGCGCGGCACCCGATCGCTTCGAGCGCGAGCAGACCGACTTCTTCGAGCGGGTCCGCGCAGCCTACCTGCGCCGGGCCGCCGCCGACCCGGCGCGGGTGAAGGTCATCGACGCCAGCCGCAGCCCGCAGGAGATTCAGCGCGAGGTCGAAGCCATCGTCGCGGAGACGTGCTTCCAATGATTTTCGAATGGCAAGCCGGCCTGTGGCAGCGGGTCCTCGAAAACGCCGGCCGGATGCCCCACGCCCTGCTGCTGGCCGGGCCTGCCGGCGGTGGCAAGCGGGTTTTCGCCGAGGCCCTGGCGGCCCGCGAGCTGTGCGCCAGGCCGGGCCCCGATGGTCATGCCTGCGGCCACTGCGAAGACTGCCTGTGGCGCATCTCGGGGAACCATCCCGACCTGCTGCGAGTCATTCCCGAGGCCGATCGGGAAGAGCGGAGCGATGCGCCCGAGAAGGCCGAGGGCGGCAAGGCGGCCAGCCGGCAGATTGTGATCGAACAGATCCGCGATTTGCAGCAGTCGCTGACCACTGGCGGTCACCGGGGTGGGCGACGGGTGGCGATCATCGATCCGCCCGAGGCGATGAACCTCTACACCGCCAACGCGCTGCTCAAACTGCTTGAAGAGCCCACGACGAACGTGCTGTTTCTGTTGATTTCCTCCGCGCCGAAGCGCCTCCTGCCGACGATCCGCAGCCGCTGCCAGACGTGGGCCTTTCCGCGTCCGCCGGCAGAGGCCGCCGCGCGCTGGCTGGCTGGCCGGAAGGTGCCCGACGCCGACGCGCTGCTCGCGTTTTCGGGTGGCATGCCCCTGGCTGCCGCTGCGCTCGCCGAAGGCGGCGGTGCCGCTGCGCGCAAGCGCTTCATCGACGATCTGGCCAGCCTGCCGCGCAAGACGCCGCTGCGCCTCGCAGGCGAATGGGAGAGCTGGCTAAAGAGCAAGGACGCCCTCGCCACCGGCTTCGACATGCCCACGCTGGTGGCATGGTTGCAGCGCTGGGTGGCCGATCTGGTGAGCCTGCGCCTGGGCGGGCCGGTGCGATTCTTTCCCGCGCAATATGACATCCTGCACGGGCTCGCCGGGCGCCTGTCCGTGGATGCCGCGCTCGGCTGCTACAATGAAATCACCCAGTCCCGCCGGGTTGCCCAGCATCCCCTGAACGCCCGGCTCTTTCTCGAGGACATGCTGTTGCGGTACGCCCGAAGCCTGGCGGCGTCCCCGGCCATACGCAGATGAACGATTCCGTGAAACGGCCGGCGCAGGCACGCCCCAGCGTCCTGTCGCTCAATATCAGTTCCAAGTCGGCGCTATACGCCGCCTACATGCCGTTCATCAAGAACGGCGGAATTTTCGTGCCGACCACCCGTGACTACAAGCTCGGGGAGGAAATCTTCATGTTGCTGCAGATCATGGACGATCCGACCAAGCATCCGGTAGCCGGCGCGATCGCCTGGATCACACCCGCGGGTGCCCAGGGCAACAAGACCCAGGGCATCGGCGTCCAGTTCGCCGGCGACGACGCGGGCCAGGTGCTGCGCAACCGTATCGAGCAGATCCTGGCCGGTCACCTGGGCTCGTCGCGCCCCACCCACACGCTTTGAGGCGGCGCAAACCCCACGCGTGGCGCTCTGTTATTCGTTCAATCCCGACCCGTCCCGATGCTCGTTGATTCGCACTGCCACCTGGATTTCCCCGATCTGATCGCCGACGAGGCCGGTGCGCTCCAGCGCATGGCCGACAACGGCGTGATCCACGCGTTGTGCGTTGCCGTCAAGCTCGAAACTTTGCCGGGCGTGCTTGGCCTGGCCGAGCGCCATGCAAACCTCTTTGCCTCGGTGGGCGTCCATCCCGACAACGCCGACTGCGACGAGCCGGACGAAGCTCGCCTGCTGTCACTGGCCGCGCACCCAAAAGTTGTCGCCATCGGAGAGACCGGGCTCGATTACTACTGGCATAAGGACGCGCCGGAATGGCAGCGGGCGCGCTTTCGCACCCACATCCGTGCTGCCCGCCGATGCGGCAAGCCGTTGATCATCCATACCCGCGACGCGGCCGCCGACACGCTGCGTTTGATGCGCGAAGAGTCTGCCGACGAGGTGGGGGGGGTCATGCACTGCTTCACCGAAACCCGCGAGGTTGCGGCGCAGGCGCTGGAGCTCGGGTTCTACATCTCGTTTTCAGGCATCGTCAGCTTCAAGACGGCTGAATCCTTGCGCGAGGTGGCCCGTTTCGTGCCGTCCGACCGGCTGCTCGTGGAAACCGATGCGCCGTATCTTGCGCCGGTTCCTTTCAGGGGCAAGACCAACCAGCCGGCTTACGTCCGCCACGTGGCCGAGGCCGTTGCCACCGCCCGCGGGGAAACCCTTCAGGCCGTCGCCGACGCGACAACCCGCAATTTCTTCCAGCTCTTCAAGCACGCCAAACCGTCATGAAACCTGCCGCCATCGTATCGTCCGCTCGTTCTGCTTTTCGTTCCGTCCGGCTGGGGGCCGTCGCTGCGGCGCTCGTCGGTCTGCATCTGAGCACGCCGGCTTTCGCCGCATCGCTCGATGATCTGCTCAATGCCACCAAACTCGGCGACGACCGTGAAGTGGCTCAGCTCGTCGCCCGTGGCATGGACGTCAATTCTACGGACCAGAGCGGCAACACGCTGTTGATTCTCGCCGCCCGTGAAGACCAGCCCAAAGTGGTGGCCGAGCTCATCAGGCAACCGGGCATCAAGCTCGACGCGCGTAATGCGGCGGGCGACACGGCTCTGATGCTGGCCAGCTTGCGCGGCCATACTGCGATCGTCGATCAACTCCTCAAGGCGGGTGCAAGCTTTAACAGCGAGGGCTGGAACCCGCTGCTGTACGCTGCCTTCGAAGGCAAGCTGCCGGTGGTCGAGCTCCTGCTGGCGAAGGGCGCCAGCGTCGATGCACTGGCACCGAACAAGAGCACGCCGTTGATGTTCGCGGCGCGTAATGGGCACGAAGACGTGGTGGCCCGCCTGCTCAAGGCGGGGGCCAATGTCGACCTCAAGAACGATCAGAACGAAACGGCCGATAGCTGGGCGAGCAAGTATCGCAACACCGATATCGCCGAGCTGATTCAGGCCGAACGCAAGGCGAGGGCAGGGCGGCGTAACTGATTTGCCCAGGGCGCCTTCCGGCCCGGCGCATCAGTACCGGCCATGGCCCGCATGCCAGGGCAGAGAGGGCCCGACCCGGCGCAGTACGCCCGCGCCGACGAGGGCCAGCAGCGCCGGGGCGAGCACGTACTCGCCCTGGCCACCAGCCAGCAGCACACCGACAATCAGGCCACACGCCAGCAGCATCCGGCAGATCAGCGTTTCCATCGTTGATTCCTTTCGGTTGACCGCCCGGACGGGGCGGGATGGTGGATTGTGCGGTTCGCCGTTCATGGTTCGAGGCATGGCGAACTCTCGATGACTGTAATTATATACAGCACTTGAGAGTTCGCAAGTTTTTCGCGTGCGACGGATGCCGGGAAACGGGCCTGGACGCGCTGTCGGGATACACTTTCATCCATGAAATCAGATCGATCCGTAGCAGCGGCCCCTACCGCGGTGCCAGTGCGCCCGCTTGACGAAATCGTCATCCCGCCCGAGCTGGATGGTCGTCGCGGTGAAAATCGTGCCGACCCGGCGCGACTGCAGATCACGGCGCAGTGCGACGCCGATGCGATCCGCTGCTTTCTCGCCGAATACGACCGCTCGCCGGGCACCTTGCGCATTTACCAACGCGAGTGCGAACGCCTCCTTCTGTGGGCGTTGATTGACTGTGGAAAGCCGATCTCGAGCCTCAATCGACAGGACTTCGAGGGCTATCTGAACTTTCTTGCCGATCCGCAGCCCGCCTCGCTGTGGTGTGGTCCGAAGGCGGAGCGTCGGACCGAAAAATGGCGGCCGTTCGTGGGGCCTTTGAGCGAAAGCGCGGTGCTCACCGCGATCGCCGCGATCAACTCGTTGATGCGCTATCTGGTGGATGCGGGCTATCTGATGGGCAACCCGCTGGGTCTGATCCGCCAGCGGCGCCGCAAGATGTCGGCCGAGGCTGCCGGGCCGCTGCGCGCGGTGGCGAGCACCGACGAGGTGGATAAGGTCGAACGCTTTCTCGATTCGCAGATGTGGCAGGCCGTCACCGCAGCGATCGAGGCGATGCCCCGCGATGCCGAACGAGGGCGCGACGAATACGAGCGCGCCCGCTTCATCGCGGCGATCCTCTACATGCTGGCGCCACGCGCTGGCGAGCTGGAAAGCCACAGGATGAACAGCTTTCGCGAGGAGCGCGGTTTGTGGTGGTGGCACGTGGTGGGCAAGGGCGGCAAGAAGGCCAAGGTGCCGGTGGCCGACGACATGCTTCAGGCGCTGATCCGGTATCGCAAGCATCTGGGCCTGAGCGCCGTGCCGCGTCGCGACGACACCACTCCGATCCTCGTGTCGGTGAAGGACGGCAGCCCGATCACGGCGCGACGCCTCAATCAGATCTTGAAGAAGATTTTCCATGCGGCGGCCGAGTTGCTGCCACCCGACGCCGAACACAAGAAGGAAAAGCTGCGCGCGGCATCTGCTCACTGGGGGCGGCATACCGGCATCACGGCCAAGCTCGACAGTGGGATCGACGAGCGTTTCGTGCAGAAGGACGCGCGTCACAGCGATCCACGCACCACCCAGCGTTACATCCACGAGGAAGAAGAGCGTTGGCACGACGAAGCCCAGAAGCAGCGCCTGCCATGGGCGGGTGGCAAGTAAATCGTTCGCAGGCGCCGGTGGAATTTCGGATTGACCGAGACATATTTCCGGTGTGCATGACGATTCGACGAATCGTCATGAATGCGACGTTTTCCGGGCGTATACGTATGGTAATGTCGCTCTGTTGCACTTTTTTGCAGTTGTTTTTCAGAGGGACGAACCATGGCGCGCAGCAGCAGCGTTTCTTTTGAGGCGGTCGAACAGATCTGCTTTCAGTTGCTCTCCCAGGGAGAGAATCCGTCTTTCAACCTCGTGTATGCCGAGCTCGGCAACAAGGGGTCGAGCGAAATCGTCCAGCGCTACATCGACCAGTGGAGACGGGAGACAGGCGCGGCCTTTTTCCGCCAGCGCAGCATTCCCGGCATGCCCGACGAGCTGGTTTCGGCGGCCGACACCTTCATGGGCAAGGTGTGGTCTCTGTCGCTCCAGCAGGCCGATCAGCTGCTTGCCGCGCAGCGTCAGGAGCTTGAGCAGGAGCGCGAGGCTTTCCGCACGCGTCTGCAGAATGCCGAAGATCGCGTTCACCAGCTTGAAACCGACGCGACGGCTGCCGCCCGGCAGATCGAGTCGCTCCAGCAGGGGCTGCAGAGCCGCGACAGCACGATTGCCGATCTGCGCAATCAGGCCCTGGAGTTCCTGCGTCAGCGGGAAGGACTCGAAAACCGGATCAAGCTGCTCGAGGATGCCGCGGAGAGTCGCGAGCAGAAATTCGCCGCCGAGTCGGAGCGCATGACCCGTCTGCTGCAGACCGATCGTGATCGCTACAACGCTTCCCTCAAGGACGAACAGGATCGCAGCGCCCAGGAGCGTGAGCTGCTGATGAAGCAGATCGAAACGGCGCGCCAGGAGAAGCTGTCGGAAATCATGTCGATGCGTCAGCAGATCGCCAACCGCGAAGAGCGCGAGACCCGTCAGCGGGAGCAGACCGAGGAGGCCAAGGCGGCGCTCCGCGAGGCGGTGTCGAAGACACGCCAGATCGAGACTTCCCTGGCGGCGGCGGAGGGGCGTATCGAGCGCCTGCAGGCCCAGCTCAAGACGGCAAGCGAAGCGGCTCACGGCAAGGAGTCCGCCGTAGCCGCCGCCGAAGCACGGGCGCGGGCGGTGGAAGAGGTGCGGCTCGCCGAGACCGTGCGCGCCCAGCGCGCGGAGGCGGCCCTGGCCGAAGCGCTGGCCGAACTGGCCATGCGCCGCAAGCAGAGCGCCTGACGCGCTCCTGAAACGAAAACGCGAGCCGCCGGATTCGGCTGCTCGCGCTTTGTTGCGACTGCCCGACCGGAGTCGGGCGGGATGTCAGCGATGCTTCAAGGGTGCCTCAGCGTGTCGTCGGCGCGTGCTTGTCGAGCCACTGGCCGAGCATCATCGAAATCCACACCATTTCGCCGTAGTAGCCGGGGAAGGCCGGAAGGTGCGTGGTAAAAAGTTCGCTGACGAAATCCTTGCGCAGGATGTTGCGCTGCACCAGGATGTCCAGCGACTCGCGCGCCAGGGCTTCGAGCCCTTTGTGCTTGAGCACCCAGTGGCCATAAGGCAGGCCGAAGCCTTGCTTCTTCTTGGTGATGATCTCCTGGGGCAGGAAGTCGCGCAGCGCTTCTTTGAAGAACCAGCGCAGTTGCAGGCCCTTGAGCTTGTATTCGGGGGGTAGTTGCAGCGAGAAGTCGAGCAGGTCGTCGTCGAGCATCGGGAAGATCGCGTCGACCCCGGCCAGCCGCGTACTGCCGATGACTTTCGGCAGATCGTTGTCGGCGAGCGTGAAGCGCCAGTCGAAGCTCAGCATCTTGTTCACCAGCGCGTGGGCGGTGGTGTTCTGCCAGACGCGCCGCTGCAGCTTGACCGGCGCATCCGGATCGACCGCGCTGAGGAAATCCCGCGGGAAGACGTTGTCCATGCCCAGACGGTAGATCAGGTTGTACTGGGCGGTGCGCTCGGGCAGCGGGGTGTTGGCCTGCTCGATGTAACTGGCGGCCTTGCGCATCAGCGGCAGTTTGCCCAGTGGGGTCTGCATGATGACGGGCTCGAGGAGCGCGCCCTTGATGAGGCCGGGCACTTTTTCGTAGTAGCCGAAGACACGCTGCTTGGCGTAGCGCGTGTTGCCCCCGAACAGTTCGTCGCCACCATCGCCGGCGAACATTTTGCGGTGGCCGTCGTCGTGGGCGAGCTTGGCGCAGAGGTAGGCGGGCAGGACCGACGAGTTGCCGAACGGCTGGTCGTAGGATGCCGCAACGCCCGGAATGTGGGTGACGAGATCGTCGGAGGTGATGTAGTACGGCCGGTGATTGACGCCGAAATGCTTGGCGGCGATCTTGGCGAACTCCATCTCGTCGTAGCCTTCGGCTTCGAAACCGATGGAATAGGCGGTTACCGGGTTGCCGCTGCGGGCCAACATGCCGACGACGGTAGAGCTGTCGGTGCCGCCGGACAGGAAGGCGCCGACCGGACGACCGTCGAGTTCGCGTTCGACGGCGGTCTTGATGAGCGACTTGAAGGTGTCGGCGCTGCGGGCGAAGTCGGCGTCGGTCGGCTCTTCGAAGCGTGGCTGCCACCAGGCGGCGAGCTGGGGCTGCGCGCTGTCGGCCACCAGGCGAGCGCCGGGTTCGAGGCGGAAGATGTTCTCGAAGATCGTGCCGGGGGCAGGGATGGCGTGGAAATACAGGTAATCGAAAACGCTCTGGGCCGAGATTTCGCGGCGCAGGGCGGGTACCTCGTTGGCCTTGTCGGCAAAGCTCAGGCGGCGGCCTTCGCTGGCGTAGCAGAAGCCGAAAGTGTTGAAGCGGTCGGAGGCGAGGCCGATCCGGCCCTTGCCGAGATCGAGCCACAGCAGCGCGAAGCGGCCGCGCAGGCCGCGCAGGAAGGCGTCCGGCGCTTCGAGCAGCGCCGCAAGCGCGATACCCCAGCCGTCGCGCTCGATGCGGCCGGCGAGGGCTGCGTCATGAAAGCGCGGCTGGCCCTGGAGCAGGAGCAGTTGCTGGCCGATGCCGAATGCGCGAACGTCGTCGCCGCCAAACTGCAGTTGCAGGCCGGGCAGGGTGATGTCGCCGCTCGGGGTCAGCCGATCGACGTTCTGGGTCCGGTCGAGGGTGTCGAAATCGATAAAGCCGCGAATCATGGATGTGCTGCGCTCTCGGTGTGACGCCGGCGGTGATGCATGCGGCGTGTTGAAAAAGGTCGGCCTAGGGTAGCCCCGTCGGGGCTCGGTGGCGCGGGCAAAGTTGTTGCTCGACGAAACTCTGTGGCGGCATCGCTGTTCGTGTGATGTCCGCGATATGGCGTGTCCCGTGCCACCCCGGCATTCAAGGCGGGCGAAGGGTAGCAAATGATCATGATGTTGGCACGGTCACGTAACCACTTTTGTGAATTTGCGCGCGTTTTCGGGCTGGTTGCCTGCTTCGGCGCATCCACCGTCGTGTCGCCTGGAGCCCGTGGAGGCGTTAGGGCGCTCCTGTTTGGTGAGTCTCCGTGAGGTGACTATACAAAAACATGGTTTTGAATTAGGATGATAGGTCTGATATCAGACAATCAAACGGCAGCGTAGGCTGCCGTTTCGCCTTTTTGTCGACTGGACTTTCGGGTTTGGATGCCGGATCACAAAATCCAGACGCGATATTTTGCCTGACGGCACGATAATCAAGAACGAGTGCCATGAACGCACCGAGACACTACCTACAGTTCAAAGATTTCACCCGCGCCGAATACGACTACCTCTTTGCCCGCACCCGCTGGATCAAGGACAAGTTCAAGCGCTACGAACCCCATCACCCGTTGTTCGACCGGACCCTGGTGATGATCTTCGAAAAGGCCAGCACGCGCACGCGCCTGTCCTTCGAGGCGGGGATGCAGCAGCTCGGCGGCTCGGCCATCTACCTCAATACCCGCGACTCCCAGCTCGGTCGCGGCGAGCCGGTCGAGGATGCCGCGCAGGTGATCTCGCGCATGAGCGACATCGTGATGATCCGCACCTTCGAGCAGTCGATCATCGAGCGCTTCGCCGAATATTCCCGGGTGCCGGTCATCAACGGACTCACCAACGAGTTCCATCCCTGCCAGATCCTGGCAGACATCTTCACCTACATCGAACACCGCGGCTCCATCCAGGGCAAGACGGTGGCGTGGGTCGGTGATGGCAACAACATGTGCAACACCTGGCTGCAGGCCGCCGAGTTGCTGGACTTCAAGGTTCATGTCTCGACGCCGCCGGGCTACGAGTTCTGCCCCGAACTTGCCGGCGTCAAGGATTCGGATCACTTCGTGCGCTTTGCCGATCCGATGGACGCCTGCCGCGGCGCCGACCTGGTGACCACCGACGTGTGGACCAGCATGGGCTTCGAGGCCGAAAACGACGAGCGGATGCGCGACTTCGCCGACTGGCGGGTCGACGCCGACATGATGCAGGTGGCGGCCCCCGACGCCCTCTTCATGCATTGCCTGCCGGCGCACCGGGGCGAGGAAGTCACCGCCGACGTGATCGACGGGCCGCAGTCGGTGGTCTGGGACGAAGCGGAAAACCGCCTGCACGCCCAGAAGGCGCTGATGGAATTCCTGATGATCGGCAAGGTCGACAACGACTGAACCGGTAGCGTGAAACGATTGATTCAAGACTCATCTACTCATTAGCAGAAAGCGGGACATGAGCGACGTTAAGAAAGTGGTGCTTGCCTACTCGGGCGGGCTGGATACCTCGGTGATCCTCAAGTGGCTGCAGGACACCTATCAGTGCGAAGTGGTCACCTTCACCGCCGACCTCGGCCAGGGCGAAGAACTCGAGCCGGCGCGCGCCAAGGCGCTGAAGTTCGGTATCAAGCCGGAAAACATCTTCATCGACGACCTGCGCGAGGAGTTTGTCCGCGACTTCGTCTTTCCGATGTTCCGCTGCAACACCGTCTATGAAGGCGAGTACCTGCTCGGCACCTCCATCGCCCGTCCGCTGATCGCCAAGCGTCAGATCGAGATTGCCCGCCTGACGGGCGCCGACGCCGTCTCCCACGGCGCCACCGGCAAGGGTAACGACCAGGTTCGCTTCGAACTCGGCTACTACGCGCTCATGCCCGGCGTGAAGGTCATCGCCCCGTGGCGCGAGTGGGATCTGCTGTCCCGTGAGAAGCTGCTGGCCTACGCTGAAAAGAACGGCATTCCCATCGAGATGAAGCACAAGCAGGGTGGCTCGCCCTACTCGATGGACGCCAACCTGCTGCACATCTCCTTCGAAGGCCGTCACCTGGAAGACCCGTCCGCCGAGGCCGAAGAGTCCATGTGGCGCTGGACGGTTTCCCCGGAAGCGGCGCCCGACGCCGCCGAGTACGTCGATCTCGAGTTCGAGAAGGGCGATCTGGTCGCCATCAACGGCACCCGTATGAAGGCCCACGAGCTGCTCGCCAAGCTTAACGCGCTGGGCGGCAAGCATGGCATCGGCCGTCTGGATCTGGTCGAGAACCGCTACGTCGGGATGAAGTCCCGCGGCTGTTACGAAACCCCGGGTGGCACCATCCTGCTGCGTGCCCACCGCGCCATCGAGTCGATTACCCTTGACCGCGAAGTCGCCCACCTCAAGGACGACCTCATGCCGCGCTACGCCAGCATGATCTACACCGGCTACTGGTGGTCGCCCGAGCGCCTCGCCTTGCAGGCCCTGATCGACCAGACCCAGCAGACCGTTAATGGCTGGGTGCGCGTCAAGCTCTACAAGGGCAACGTGATCGTCGTGGCGCGTGATTCCAAGACCGACTCGCTGTTCGATCCGACCATCGCCACCTTCGAAGACGACCAGGGCGCCTACAACCAGAAGGACGCTCATGGTTTCATCCGTCTCAACGCGCTGCGCATGCGCATTGCGGCCAACGCGAAGAACAAGCGGGGCTGATAAGTCGGCATGGATCCCAATGCCATATTCATGTTCGGGCTGACCGTCGCGGAGTTTGAGGACATCTCCCTCAAGGTCTGCGTCGGCGGCCTGATCGCCTACATGATCTTCATCATCGGCCAGCTCGCCTGGGAATCCAAGGCAGGCAAGTATGGCGCGCTCTGGATGTTCGTCGGGCTTGGGGTCGGCTTCATCGGCTTCATGGCCAAGGGCATCATCCAGCGGCTGCTTGGAATCGAATAATTTTCTGCAGAGTTCATCCATGACCCAAACCGCCCAATTCGACGGCGTTTCCGTCGTCAAGCAAGCCAATGTCTACTTCGACGGCAAGTGCGTCAGCCACACCGTCCTGTTCGCCGACGGCAGCAAGAAGACCATCGGCGTCATCATGCCGGCCAGCCTGACCTTCAACACCGGCGCACCCGAAGTGATGGAAACCGTGGCCGGCGCCTGTCGCTATCGCCTGAAGGGCGAGACCGAATGGAAGAGTTCCGCCGCGGGCGAAAGCTTCAACGTGCCGGGCAATTCCAGCTTCGACATCGAAGTGACTGGCGAGCCGTACCACTACGTCTGCTACTTCGGCTGAGCGGAGCGCGTCATGCCGTCCTTCGACATCACCTCGGAAGTCGACATGGTTGCCTTGCGGAATGCCGTCGAGGGTGCCAATCGCAAGATCACCGGCCGCTACGACTTCAAGGGCAGCGACGCCCGCGTCGAGCAGTCCGAAAAGCTGCTCACCTTGCATGGCGACAACGATTTCCAGCTCGAACAGATGCTGGCCATCCTGCTGCCCGAGATGACCGCCAAGAAGATCGATGTGCGCTGTCTCAAGCACGGCGACGTGCAGAAGGTCGGCGGCAACAAGGTCAAGCAGGAACTCACGGTCCGCGTCGGGATCGAGCAGGAGCAGTCCAAGAAGATCGTCAAGCTGATCAAGGACAGCAAGCTGAAGGTCCAGGCAAGCATCCAGGGGGAAGCGGTGCGCGTGAGCGGCGCCAAGCGGGATCTCCTGCAAGAATGTATTGCCCTGGTCCGCAAGGAAGTCGCCGACTATCCTTTGCAGTATGGCAACTTCCGCGACTGATACCTCGGCATGAACATCGCTTCCACCGCTTCGACTTCGCAGGTCCAATCTCAGGATGCCGTTTCGATTCTGATGCTGAAAAAAGCGCTCGATCAACAGCAGGCTGCCGCAGCGCAGATGCTTGCAGGGCTGCCTCAGCCGGTTCGAGCGCCCGATCCGTCGGCCACTGTTGGGCGCACCATCGATACCTTTGCCTGATCGGATGCCCTGCGGCGTGTTCTCAAAAGACCAGCTTTCGAGCTGGTTTTTTGTTAGTGGTGCCGACATCCCGGGCTCGCGCCGGGAGGCGTGGCGGTCTATGGCAGAATGCCATGGTCAATCATCCGTGTTCCCGTTCATGGCAAAAGTATCGCTCACCTTTCGTCCTCGTCGTTCGGCTGGGGCGGCTGCATTGCTGGCTGCCGTGCTGAGCGGCCCTGCCTGCGCGACCGATGTGGCGCTGGCAGGCGTCTTTCCCGGCAAGGCGCTCCTGATCGTCAATGGCGGCGCGCCGCGGGCCGTTGGCGTCGGCACCACGATCCGCGAGGGCGTCCGCGTTCTGTCGGTGGATGGCGATAGCGCGACGGTCGAGATCGACGGGCTGCGTCAGCGCGTCGTTGTCGGGCAGCATCCGGTCAGTGTTCAGGGCGCGCAGGGGAGGGGGGCGGCAACCGTCACCATTGAGGCGGACAGGCGCGGCATGTTTCATACCGACGGTTCGATCAACGGGGCGCCCGTTCATTTCCTCGTCGATACCGGCGCCACCCTCGTGGCGCTCGGTCGTAGCGACGCCCAGCGCGCCGGCCTTGACATCACCAAGGGCGAACCGATCAAAATTCACACGGCCAATGGCCTCACGCAGGGTTGGCGGCTTGCGCTCAATTCCGTCAAGGTAGGGGGCATCACCCTCAACAATGTGGACGGCGTGGTGCACAGTAGCGAACTGCCTGCCGTCCTGCTCGGTGCAAGTTTTTTGAATCGCATGGAGATGCGCCGCGACGGAACGGCGCTGCAGCTGCGTCAGCGTTTTTGAGCAATCGATCATGAAGCCTACCGCGCCCCTTGAATACACGGCGGACTGGCTCCGACGCTGCTTCGCGTCGGGGCGTGCCGGCGATTCGCCCGTCGAAGACGGCATACCGGCCGGGCCGCTGCGTCCCGCCGCGGTGCTGGTCCCCATCGTGCTGCGAGCGCCCGAGCCTTCGGTCCTGCTCACGCGTCGAACGGACCACCTTCATCATCACCCTGGGCAGGTCAGTTTTCCAGGTGGACGCGTCGAGACGCAGGATGCCTCGCCGCTCGACACCGCCCTGCGGGAAACTGAGGAGGAGATCGGGCTGCACCGCAACCAGGTCGAGTTGCTGGGGTGTCTGCCCGAGTATCGAACCGGCACGGGCTTCGAAATCACGCCCGTGGTGGGGCTGGTCTCGCCGCCTTTCAAGTTGAAGCTCGACACGTTCGAAGTGGCCGAGGCCTTCGAGGTCCCGCTCTCGTTCCTCCTCGATACGGCGAATCACCAGCGCCACGCGGCGGTGATTCGCGGCAAGCGCCGCGAGTACTACGCGATGCCGTACGGTGACTATTTCATCTGGGGCGCGACTGCCGGCATGATCGTGAGTCTTCATCGATTCGTTTCGCAATGAGCGAACGGCATTTGTGTTGCGTCGGTTTGATGGTATCTTGGGCGCCTCCCCAATAGGCTTGACGAACCATGAGGGCTGATCGAAAGCCCCCCGCCGCATGACCCTGTTTTCGCTGATCGTCGCGCTGCTCATCGAGCAACTTCGCCCGCTATCCGTTGCGCGTTTCGTCCAGACGCCCCTGCAGACGTTTGCCCGCTTCCTCGAGGACCGCTTCAACGACGGCGAGGCCCGCCATGGCGCAGTGGCGTGGTGGGTGGCGGTCATCACGGTGTGCTTCGTCTCGGCCCTGATCTACTTTCTGCTCTGGAACATCCATTTCGCCCTGGCGATGGCGTTCAACGTCGTCGTCCTGTATCTCACGATGGGCTTCCGTCAGGTGAGCCATTTCTTCACCGACATTCAACTTGCGCTGCGGATGGGCGAGCTCGCCCGCGCCCGGCAACTGATCGGCGAGTGGCGGGGCCGCAGCCACGCCGAATCGAGTTCCAGCGAAGTCGCTCGCCTGGCGATCGAAGAGGCGCTCGTGGCGGCGCATCGCAATGTGTTCGGGGTGATCTTCTGGTTCGTGCTGATGCCTGGCCCGAGCGGTGCACTGCTGTATCGGCTGGCCCGTTTCTTTGACGAAGCGTGGGGGCGGCGTAGCGGGGATCTCGACTTCGGCGATTTCGGTGCTTTTGCGCAGAAGGCGTTTGCGGTGCTCGACTGGGTTCCGGTTAGACTGACCGCGGCTGCCTTTTCGATCGTTGGCGATTTCGAGGACGGCGTGTATTGCTGGCGTGCCCAGGCCAGCCAATGGAAAGACAAGGCTTCCGGTATACTGGTTGCGAGCGGCGGCGGCGCCTTGGGCGTGCGTCTCGGCATGCCGATCTACGAATCGGGTGAAGTTGTTGAGCGGCCTGAAATGGGAATCGGCGACGAAGCCGACGCCGATTTCATGCAAAGTACTATCGGCTTGGTCTGGAGAACGCTGGTGCTGGTGTTTCTGGTGTTGGCACTGCTCGGCGTGGCAAAGATGGGTTGGTAATTTCCGTAGTTATCGAGTGGAGGAATAAATATGGCTAATCGTGAAGTTGTGGTTTTGAGCGCAGTCCGTTCCGCGATCGGTGCCTTTGGCGGCGCCCTTGCCGATTTCGATACCAGCGAACTCGCTGGCATCGTGATGAAGGAGGCTGTTGCCCGGTCGACCGTCGATCCCCAATTGATCAACTACGTCACTGTCGGCACCACCATGCCGACCGACTCCCGTTACGCCTACGCTTCGCGTGTTGCCTCCATTCAGGCTGGCCTGTCGATGGATTCCGTGGCGATGCAGGTCTCCCGCCTGTGTGCTTCCGGCCTGCAGGGCATCGTGACCACCGCCCAGAACATCCTGCTTGGCGATGCCGATTACGGTATCGGCGGCGGCGTTGAAGTCATGTCGAAGGCTGCCTACATGCTGCCGGCGCTGCGCTCCGGGGCGCGGATGGGCGACACCAAGGCCATCGACTCGATGGTTGCCGTGCTGACCGACCCGTTTGGCGTCGGCCACATGGGCATCACTGCCGAGAATCTGGCTGTCAAGCACAACATCAGCCGCGAAGAGCAGGACGCCTTTGCTGTCGAATCCCAGCGTCGTGCCGCTGCCGCAATTGATGCCGGTCACTTCAAGTCGCAGATCGTCCCGATCGTCAAGCAAACCCGCAAAGGCGACGTGGTCTTCGACACCGACGAGCATCTGAAGCGTGGCACCACGATGGAATCGCTGGCCAAGATGAAGCCGGCCTTCAAGAAGGACGGCACCGTCACCGCCGGTAACGCTTCCGGCATCAACGATGGCGCGGCATTCTTCGTGCTGGCCGATGGCAACACCGCCGTGAATGCCGGTTACAAGCCGATGGCGCGCCTGGTGTCTTACGCCGTTGCCGGTGTTCCGAACGACGTCATGGGCGAGGGCCCGATCCCGGCGACCAAGCTGGCGCTCAAGAAGGCTGGCCTGACGCTGGATCAGATGGATGTCATCGAGTCCAACGAAGCCTTTGCAGCCCAGGCGCTGACCGTCATGAAGGTGCTCGGTCTGGACCCGGCCAAGACCAACCCGAACGGCGGCGCGATTGCGCTGGGCCACCCGGTCGGCTGTTCCGGCGCGTTTATCGCTACCAAGGCGCTGTATGAACTGCAGCGTACCGGCGGCCGCTACGCGCTGGTCACGATGTGCATCGGCGGCGGTCAAGGCATCGCGACGGTGTTCGAACGCATCTGAGCGTTTGATTGTCGTATCGAGGGCCCCGTCTGATGGCGGGGCCTTTTTTTGCAGAAGATCTCAACAAAGCTTAGAAAATGCTTGTCAAGAGGTATGGGTTTCCCATAAAATCCATGGCTTTACTGCATTTCTTTCAGGATTACTAAAAGATGGCCAACTCGGCACAAGCCCGTAAGCGCGCCCGTCAAGCTGTCAAGGCCCGCGCCCTCAACATGAGCCTGCGTTCGCGTCTGCGCACCGCCATCAAGGCCGTCCGCAAGGCGATCGGCGGCGGTGACAAGCAGGCTGCTCAGCAAGTTTTCGTCGCTTCCCAGCGCA
The DNA here is from genome assembly GCF_041911615.1 of Zoogloea sp. Taxonomy (GTDB): domain Bacteria; phylum Pseudomonadota; class Gammaproteobacteria; order Burkholderiales; family Rhodocyclaceae; genus Zoogloea. The sequence continues at coordinate 36,164 of NZ_JAYROR010000069.1, forward strand.
CGATCGACAGCATCGCTGACAAGAAGATCATCCACAAGAACAAGGCCGCTCGTCACAAGAGCCGTCTGTCTGCCGCCATCAAGGCGATGGGCGTCGCTGCCGCTTGAGTTTGATCCAGGTTGAGCCACTTCCTCCCGAAGTGGTTTTTCCTTGAAAAAAAGACCGCTTCGGCGGTCTTTTTTTGTTTGGGCCGCGTTATCTGCGGGGCTGCCATCTTGGCGCAGTCTTTTGGATCGAATTGGTTTTCAGTTGTAAGCACCCGGCAATCCCCTCTTGACCGAGCCTCAGGCTGAATCCGGCCTCCACCGATGCGGCAGCAACTCCCCGATCCGACTCTGCTGCTGCGTCGGCAGACGGGTGAGGACGTCCTTCAGATAGGCGAACGGCTCATGCCCATTCAGGCGTGCCGACTGGATCAGGCTCATGATCGCCGCGGCCCGCTTGCCGGCGCGCAGCGAGCCGGCAAAGAGCCAGTTCTTGCGGCCGATGGCAATCGGCCGGATCTGGTTCTCGATCCAGTTGTTGTCGATGGGCACGCGGCCATCTGTCAGGTAATGGGTCAGCGCGGCCCAGCGTTTGAGGGTGTAGTCGATTGCTTTGGCGCTGGATGACCCGTTGGGGATCTGTCCCCGGCAGACCAGCAGCCAGGCCTTCAAGTCTTCCAGCAGCGGCTGCGCCTGGCTCTGGCGCAGCGCCTGGCGAGCCTCGGCGTCCAGTGTCC
>NZ_JAYROR010000070.1:0-44248 GCF_041911615.1 Zoogloea sp.
AGCGCGATGCCCGCCCTGGTGACCCGGCTGTTCGCCCTGCCGGCGCTGCGCGCGCTGCCGTGCCGCGTGGGGCTCGCGCGCGATGCCGCCAGCCTCGCCGAGCTGCCCCGCGAGCGCGGCGCGGTCACCCTGCTGCGCCTGAGCGACGGGCGGCTCGACGGGGTGGATTACCTTCGCGATACGGCCCGGATTCGTGCTGCGCTCGGTCTGCCCTGATCGCCGGTGCCGGCGCTGACGCGGCCCGCCGGGTGTCGCCCGGGGGGCGCGTCAGCCGGCGATTTACCGGGCTGGCGCGCTGCGCCTACAATCGGGCGCTCCGCCTATCCGGAATGTCCGATGACATCGACTCCCTTCGACACCTGGCAACTCGCCACCACCCGCGGCTGGTGGATCGTCCAGCGCGGGCGCGAAATCCTGCTCGGCCCCGACGGTGGGCTGCCCTTCGGCGCCTGCCCGCTGTTCGAACTCGATCCGCTGCCGGTGCTGGCCGTCGGCGAACTCGACGGCCAGCCCTGCTACGCCGTGGCACTGCCGCCCGAGGCGCCGTTCGGCGTTTTCTTCGGCGATCCGAAGCGGCTCTACGACAGCCTCGCCGGGCGTGCCCGCAACGCCCTGTCGCGGGCCCTCGAAGTGCTCGAATGGGACCGCAGCCACCGTTTCTGCGGCAGTTGCGGCGCGCCCACCGAGCAGCGCGCGGCGGCCATCGTGCGCCACTGCACCAACGACGCCTGCCGGCGCGAGCATTTCCCGCGCGTCTCGCCGGTGGTGATCGTCGCCGTCGAGCGGGGCGAGGAGATCCTGCTCGGCCGCTCCCATCACTTTCCGCCGGGCATCTACAGCGTGCTGGCGGGTTTCGTGGATGCCGGCGAAAGCGCCGAGGACGCGGCCCACCGGGAAATCTTCGAGGAAACCGGGCTCGCCATCCGCGATCTGCGCTATTTCGCCAGCCAGCCGTGGCCGTTTCCCCATTCGCTGATGCTCGGTTACCAGGCGACCTACGACGGCGGCGAGATCGTCTGTGCCCCCGACGAGATCGAGGACGCGGCCTTCTTCCACGTGGACCGCCTGCCGCAAACCTTCCGCTTCCCGTCAACCCTGTCGTACTGGCTGATCCGCGACTTCTGCCAGCGCCATGGGCGCGACTGGCCCGAGCCGGCCTGAGCCGATGAACACGCCGACTCCGTGGTGGAAGGGCGCCCGCGGCGAATGGTACGTGGTGGCGCAGGGCGCCCTCCTGGGATTGCTGGCGGTTGGCCCGCGCAGCACCGGGGCGCTGCCGGCCTGGCCGGCGGGGCTGGTCGGCCCGGCGACCTGGGCCGGCCGTGCGCTGCTGGTGCTGGGGGCCGTGCTGGCGCTGGCCGCGGTGCTGCGCCTGGGGCGCAACCTCACCCCGCTGCCCCACCCCAAGGACGACGGCGTGCTCGTGGACAGTGGCCCCTACGCCTGGGTGCGCCACCCGATCTACAGCGGCCTGATCCTCGGTGGCTTCGGCTGGGCGCTGCTTCAGCAGGGCTGGCTGACGCTGCTGTGGGCGGTGCTGCTGCTGGTGTTCTTCGACATCAAGTCGCGGCGCGAGGAGCGCTGGCTGCTGGCGCGCTTTCCGGCCTATGCAGATTACCGCCGCCGGGTGCGCAAGCTGCTGCCCTTCATCTACTGAGCGGCGGCCTCAGCCCAGCTCGGCGCGGTTGCGGCCGCAGGTCTTGGCCCGGTAGAGCCGTGCGTCGGCATCGCGGAACAGCGGTCCGAGCTTGCCGTCCGCCCGGGGCAGGTGGGCCCCGCCCACCGACAGGGTGACCACGCCCCAGGCCTCGTTGGCGGAGTGGGGAATGCTCAACCCATGCACGCCTTCGACCACCCGCCGGGCCACGGCGGCGAGGCCTTCCTGGGTGCAGCGGGGCAGCAGCAACGCAAATTCCTCGCCCCCGTAGCGGGCCGCGATGGCGTCGCGGGCGATGCCGGCGAGATTGGCCTTGTCGGCGATCTGCGCGAGGACCCCGGCGATCGCCCGCAGGCAGTCGTCGCCGGCCAGGTGGCCGTAGTGGTCGTTGAAGCGCTTGAAGTTGTCCACGTCCACCATCAGCAGTCCGAACGGTGCGCCGCTCTTGCTGGCGTCGTCCCACAGGCGGTCCAGGTGCTGGTCCATGTAGCGGCGGTTGAACAGCCCGGTCAGGCCGTCCTGGCTAGCCTGGGCCTCGAGCTTGAGGTTGGCGCGGGACAGCTGGGCCCGCAGCGCGGCGATCCGCGTCATGGCCTTCATCTTGGCCTGCAGCACGGCCTCCGGGGCGGATTTGGCGATGAAGTCGTCGCCGCCCGCCTCGATGGCGGTGACCAGGTTCTCGGGCGTATCGGAGCCGGTCAGGAAGATCACCGGCGTCCATGCCCAGCGCTGGGTGGCCTCGACGGCGCGAATCCGCTGGGCCGCCTCGAAGCCGTTCATGACCGGCATCTCGATGTCCATCAGCACCAGGTCGGGAGAGGTCTCCTGGAAGCGTTCGACCGCCACCTTGCCGTTCTCGGCGACGACCAGGCGATAGCCGAGTTCGACGAGTCGTGCGCCGATCATGGCGGTGACCGACCGTGAGTCATCGACCAGCAATATGCGCATGTCCCGCTCCCCGTGCGTCGAAGGCTACGACTAAAGTCATATTATCGCGCGGCGGCCCCGGAAGTTGAGAGGCCCTAGGGTTTTCCGAAATGATCCAACACTTGGGCCAGATCAAGGCGCGGGCCGCGCCGGCGCGGCGAAACTCGCCCCATGCACAGCCCAGCCGAAACCTCCGTTCCCCCGCACGCCGGCCCGGCCGCCGCGCCGCCCGGCGATCTGGCGATCTGGTTCTTCATCCTCGCCGAGCTGCTCGCCTTCGGCGTCTTCTTCGCCGCCTACGCCTTTGCACGGGCGCACAACGTCGCGCTGTTCAACACCATGCAGGCAACCCTCGACCGGTCCGCCGGCGCCGTGAATACCGCGCTGCTGATCACCGCGAGCTGGTGCGTGGCCCGCGCCGTCGAGGCCACCGGGCGCGCCCGTTCGGCCACCGGTGCCCGCTGGCTGGCGGGCGGCATCCTCTGCGGTGGCGGTTTTCTGGTGGTGAAGGGCTTCGAATACGCGGCCAAGTTCGGGGCGGGCATCAACCTGTCCACCAACACCTTCTACATGTTTTACCTGTCGCTCACCTTCTTCCACTTCATGCACGTGATCCTCGGGCTGGTGATCCTCGTCGCCCTGTGGTGGAAGACCCGCAGCGGCGACTACGGCCCCCACAACATGAACGGTATCGAGAGCGGCGCCGCCTACTGGCACATGGTCGATCTGGTTTGGATCGTGCTGTTCCCGCTGGTCTACGTGATGCGCTGAGGGTCCGGACATGAACTCCCGACATCTTAACTTCGTGCTGGTCGTGCTGCTGCTGGCCACCGTCGCCACCTTCGAGATCGGTGAACGGGGCGTGGCCGGCCCGACGGCGATGGCCGCGCTGCTGGCGATCGGTTTCGTCAAGGGGCGCCTCGTGGTGCTGGACTTCATGGGCCTGCGCGGGGTCAAATTCTTCTGGCGCGGCCTGCTGCTGGGCTGGCTGCTGCTGGTCTCGGCGTTGATCGCCATCGCCTACTGGATCGCCCTCAAATGACCCCCTCCCACGCTCCGTGCCGTTCGGCCTCTCCGGGCCTTCCGGCGGCACGGGGATGAACGCTCCCCGGACCACCATGGCCACTCAGATTCCCTTCTACGAAGCCTCCGGCAACGAACTCGACATCTTCGAGCACGCCTGGAAGAACCGCCTGCCGCTGCTCATCAAGGGCCCCACTGGCGTCGGCAAGACCCGTTTCGTCGCCCACATGGCGGCCCGCCTCGGCCTGCCGCTGTACACCGTGGCCTGCCACGACGACCTCACCGCCGCCGATCTGGTGGGCCGCCACCTGCTGGGCGACGGCCAGACCGTGTGGTGCGACGGCCCGCTGACCCGCGCGGTGCGTGAAGGCGGCATCTGCTATCTCGACGAAGTGGTCGAGGCCCGCCGCGACACCACCGTGGTGATCCACCCGCTGGCCGACGACCGCCGCGTGCTGCCCATCGAGCGCACCGGCGAACTGCTCAATGCGCCCGACAACTTCATGCTGGTGATGTCGTACAACCCCGGCTACCAGAACTTTCTCAAGGGTCTCAAGCCGTCGACCCGGCAGCGTTTCATCAGCCTGCGCTTCGATTTCCCCAACGCCGCGCGGGAGGAAGCCATCCTCCTCGGCGAAGCCGCCTGCGACCCGATGCTGGCCAGGCAGCTCGTCTCCATCGCCGCCCGCCTGCGCAGTCTGAAGGACGTGGATCTCGAGGAAGTCGTCTCCACCCGCCTGCTGGTGTACGCAGCCAAGCTGGTGAAGGTTGGCCTCGACCCCATCGAAGCCTGCCGCTCGGCGCTCGTCGAGAGCCTCACCGACGACGCCGACGTGGCCGACGCGTTGCTCGAAGTGGTGCGGGCGACCTTCGGCCGGTAAGTGCGGGCGGCAACGCTCTTTGTGGTTTGAATGTGGCGGAAGCCCTTTTGCGACGGGCTCCGAGGCGGTAGGCTTGCGCCCCCTCCACCCGCGCTCGACGATGATGAAACGCTGCTTGTCCCTTGCCCTGCTGTCGATCGCCGCCGCCGCCGCGACGGCGGCCGACACCGCGCCCGCGCTCGTGAAGCCCCTTGGCCTCAAGCCGCTGCGCGCCCTTTACGGCGAGATCGTCAAGCCCATCGACGCAACCCGGCTGTGGTTCAAGAAGCCCCAGGCGGCACGGATGGCCGCTGAACGGGACAGCGACGCGCTGATCCTGCGGGTGGAAAAAGTCTTCGGCGAGTCGCCGGAAGGCCCCGCCGCCGCCTGTCGGGACGCGGCGATCCGCCAGCGCATGTACATCGCCGCGCTCAACAACCTGTCGGCCCTCGCCGAAGGCCACGGCCAGCCCGCGGCCCTCGATCTGCTGGCGGCGATGCACACTGCGGTGGGTTACGGTCAGGCCAGCGCCGATTGCCGACGCTACCTGGAAACGCTGCTGCCCGAAGGCAAGACGCTGGAAGCGCCGACCAAAACGCCCGGTTGAGACCGGCCCATCCCGGCGATGGGCGCCGGAGCGAACATCAGTCCACCTGCGCCACGTGCTTCCGGCCCGTCGGGGTGCGCGCCAGCTTACCGTCGCGCATCAGCAGTCCGATGATGCTGTACGAGAGATAGTCCTTCGAGCCCCCGCCATAGTCGCTGCGCAAACCCAGCAGACTGGCGGCGTCTGAGTTGGAAATCCCCTGGGGGTTGGCCTTTGCCAGCTCGAGCACCGCATCCTTCAGCAGCGCCAGGCCGATCTGGGCCTTTTCGCGGACGCCCGTGGGGACAATCACCGCCGCACGGGCCTTCCGGGCAAGCCCCGACGGCATGACGGCGTTCGTCAGTGAGCCGCCGGTTTCGATCGTCCCGAAGGCGGCGATCAGTTCGGCCTCGATTCTGAGCGCCTGCGCCTCGGTCAGCGCATCCACGAGCCTGACCACGAGCACCTTGGCCCCGGCGGCTTCGATCTCCCGAATCCGCCGCCCCTTGGGCGAGTCGTCAGGATTGACCAGGTGGTCGTGGGCGCGCGTGCCGGTGCCCTTGCCGATGTAGAACGGCAGGGCCGGCGACTGCCGGGGGTCTTTCAGGGCATAGACGTAGTACGACGTATCCGTGCTCATGGTCGAATCCCCTCGGCCCCTGGTCGATCGCTTACAGCAGCGGCGCCAGCCAGCGCTCCGCCTCGGCCACCGTCATCCCGGTGCGCTGCGCCCAATCCTCCAGCTGATCCCGCCCGATCTTGCTGACCGCGAAGTAGTGGCTGTCCGGATGGGCGAAGTAGAAGCCGGAGACCGCCGCGGCGGGCGTCATCGCGAAGCTCTCGGTGAGGCCCATGCCGGTGTGGGCGGGCACGTCGAGCAGCTTGAAGAGGTCGCCCTTGACGGTGTGGTCCGGGCAGGCCGGGTAGCCGGGCGCCGGACGGATGCCCTGGTAGGCTTCCTTGATGAGCTCTTCGTTGGTGAAGGTTTCGGCCGGCGAGTAGCCCCAGAACGCCTTGCGCACGCGGGTGTGCAGCCATTCGGCGGCGGCTTCGGCGAAGCGGTCGGCGAGCGCCTTGAGCATGATCGCGTGGTAGTCGTCATGGGTGCGCTCGTAGGCGGCGAGACGGCCCTCGATGCCGAGGCCGGCGGTCACCGCGAAGGCGCCCACGTAGTCGGCTACGCCGCTTTCCTTGCGGGCCACGAAATCCGCCAGGCAGTAGTTGGGCTTGCCGGCCGGGCGTTCGTGCTGCTGGCGCAGGCCGTGCCAGGTCATCTTCACGTCGGTGCGGGATTCGTCGGCGTAGAACTCGATGTCGTCACCCACCGCGTTGGCGGGGAACAGGCCGATCACGCCGCGGGCTTTGATCCACGGGTTGGTGTCCTGCTCGGCGACCATGCGGGCGAGCATCACCTCGGCGTCGGATTTGAGTTCGCGGGCGGTCTCGCCGACGATCTCGTCGTCGAGGATCTTGGGGTAGCTGCCGGCCAGGTCCCAGGTCTGGAAGAACGGGCCCCAGTCGATGAAGTCGACCAGCTCGGCGAGGTCGATGTCGAAAGCCTGGATGCCCAGCTGGGCGGGCTTGACCGGCGTGTAAGCCGGGTCGCCGTTCCACTGGAACGCGTTGGCGCGGGCCGCCTCGAGCTTGACCAGGGTGACGCCCTTCTTGCCGGCGTGCTGGGCGCGGATCTTCTCGTAGTCGGCGGCCACTTCGGCGGCGTAGCCGGCGCTCTGCTCGGCGGAGAGCAGGCTGGTGACCACGCCCACGGCGCGGCTGGCGTCGGGGACGTAGATCACCGGCTGGTCGTAGTGCGGGGCGATCTTGATGGCGGTGTGGGCGCGGCTGGTGGTGGCGCCGCCGATCAGCAGCGGCACGCCGAAGCCCTGGCGCTTCATCTCGGCTGCCACGTGGCTCATCTCCTCGAGCGACGGGGTGATGAGGCCCGACAGGCCGATGGCCTGGGCGCCATGCTCGCGGGCGGCGGCGAGGATCTTGTCGCAGGGCACCATCACGCCCAGGTCGACGATGTCGTAGCCGTTGCAGCCGAGCACCACGCCGACGATGTTCTTGCCGATGTCGTGCACGTCGCCCTTCACGGTGGCGATGACGATCTTGCCCTTGCTGCTGGCGCCGGTGCGGGCCTTTTCTTCTTCGATGAAGGGGATCAGGTGGGCCACGGCCTGCTTCATCACGCGGGCCGACTTGACCACCTGCGGGAGGAACATCTTGCCGGCGCCGAAGAGATCGCCCACCACGTTCATGCCGGCCATCAGCGGGCCTTCGATCACCGCGAGGGGCGGCTTGCCTTCGGCGGCCAGCTTGGCGCGCACTTCCTCGGTATCGGCGACGACGAAATCGGTGATGCCCTTGACCAGCGCGTGACTGAGGCGCGCCTCGACCGGCTGCTCGCGCCAGGAAAGATCCGGCCCGGCGTCCTTGGCCTTGCCTTCCTTCACCGTTTGCGCGAACTCCACCAGCGCCTCGCCGGCGCCCGGATGGCGGTTGAGCACCACGTCCTCGACCTTCGCGCGCAGCTCCGGCGCCAGGTCGTCGTAGACGCCCAACATGCCGGCATTGACGATGCCCATGCTCATGCCGGCCTTGATGGCGTGGTACAGGAACACGGTGTGGATCGCCTCGCGCACCGGGTCGTTGCCGCGGAAGCTGAAGCTCACGTTGGAGACGCCGCCGCTCACCTTGGCGTAGGGCAGGTTGGCCTTGATCCACGCCACGGCGTTGATGAAGTCCACGGCGTAGTTGTCGTGCTCCTCGATGCCGGTGGCGATGGCGAAAATGTTCGGGTCGAAGATGATGTCTTCGGGCGGGAAGCCGATACCCACCAGCAGATCGTAGGCGCGCTGGCAGATCTCGGTCTTGCGAGCGAAGGTGTCGGCCTGGCCCTTCTCGTCGAAGGCCATCACGATCACCGCCGCGCCGTACTGGCGGCACAGGCGCGCCTGACGCAGGAACTCGGCCTCGCCCTCCTTCATCGAGATGGAATTGACCACGCCCTTGCCCTGGATGCACTTGAGGCCGGCCTCGATCACGCTCCACTTGGACGAGTCGAGCATGATCGGCACGCGGGAGATGTCCGGCTCGGAGGCGATGAGCTTGAGGAACTTCTCCATCGCCGCCATGGAATCGAGCATCGCCTCGTCCATGTTGATGTCGATGACCTGGGCGCCGTTCTCGACCTGCTGGCGGGCCACGGCCAGGGCGTCGTCGAAGCGGCCTTCGAGGATCATCCGCGCGAAGGCGCGCGAGCCGGTGACGTTGGTGCGCTCGCCGACGTTCACGAACAGGGAGTCTGCGCCGACGTTGAAGGGCTCGAGGCCGGACAGGCGCAGCTTCTTCTCGACGTGGGGAATGCTGCGCGGGGTGACCAGGCTGACCGCCTCGGCGATCGCCCTGATGTGCGCCGGCGAGGTGCCGCAGCAGCCGCCGACGATGTTCACCAGGCCCGAACGCGCCCACTCGACGATCTCGCTCGCCAGCTGTTCGGGCGTCTCGTCGTAGCCGGTGGGCGACAGCGGGTTGGGCAGGCCGGCGTTGGGGTGGGCCGACACGAAGGTGTCGCAGACGTTGGAGAGCTCCTCCACGTACTGGCGCAGTTCCTTCGCGCCCAGCGCGCAGTTGAGGCCGAAGCTGATCGGCTGGGCGTGGGACAGCGAATTCCAGAAAGCCTCGGCGGTCTGGCCCGAGAGGGTGCGGCCGGAGGCGTCGGTGATGGTGCCGGAGATCATCACAGGCACGCGCTTGCCCAGATCCGCGAACAGCTTCTCGACGGCGAACACCGCGGCTTTGGCGTTGAGGGTGTCGAAGATGGTTTCGATCAGCAGGATGTCGGCGCCGCCTTCGAGCAGGCCCTTGGCTGAATCGTAGTAGTCGTCCACCAGCGCGTCGAAGCTGATGTTGCGGTAGCCCGGATCGTTCACGTCCGGCGAGATCGACAGGGTGCGCGAGGTGGGGCCGAGCACGCCGGCGCAGTAGCGCGGCTTGGCCGGGTTGGCGGCGGTGAATTCGTCGCACAGCGCACGCACCAGGCGGGCACCTTCCACGTTGAGTTCGTAGGCCACCTCGGCCAGGCCGTATTCGGCCTGCGACACGCGGGTGGCGTTGAAGGTGCAGGTCTCGATGATGTCGGCGCCGGCCTCGAGGTAGGCCCGGTGGATGCCGCCGACCACGTCCGGGCGGGTCAGCACCAGCAGGTCGTTGTTGCCCTTGAGGTCCTTGCCATGCTCGGCGAAGCGCGCGCCCCGGTAGTCGGCCTCGCCCAGCTTGTGCTGCTGGATCATCGTGCCCATCGCGCCGTCGAGGATCAGGATGCGGTGGGTCAGTTGGTTCTGGAGTTCGGCGGTACGGTCGGGCTGCATGGCGGTTCCTTGAAAAATCGGCCGGGGCGCGCAATAGAAAAACGGCGCGACAAACCTGGCAAGGTTTGTGAGCGCCGTTGATCGGTTGCCGAGCCTGGCCCGCTGATCTAGCAGGTCGCAACGCTCCTCGGCAAGCGACGGATTTTACAAGGCTTTCGGCGCATCCGCCAGCAGGGCGCGGGCGTCCTCGCGCCACCACCCGAGGGCCGCGTAGTAGCCTTCCCAGACGCAGCCGTTGCAGCCGCGCCCGCAGCAGGCCTCGGGCGGGGGCGGCGGCTTGCGGTGGGCGCGTCCGGCGCCGGTCAGCAAGGCCTGGATCGCGGCGATCTGCGCCTCGGCTTCGGGCAGGTTGGCGGGGCGGTGGTCGAAGGGCGTGCTGGTCATGGGCTTCTCCGGCGGGGGCGCATTCTTACCACCTTCGCATCTGCGCCGAAAGTGCGGATGTCACGAAAATCTGCACCTTGGACCCGGTTGTCATTGCCCGCGACGGGCTTGATCCGTAAAATTCGGTGACCCGAAGCCGACGACCGGAGCGCCGCCTTGGAACCCGCATTCAATATCGTCTTTTTTGGCGAAACCCTCCCGGGCTACGACCGGGTTGCCGCCCGCCGTCAGTTGCAGGCGCTGCTCAAGTGCTCGTCGGCGACCATCGACGGGGTGTTCTCGGGGCAGCGCGTGGGTTTGCGCAAGGGGCTCAGCGCCATCGAGGCCGAGCGCTACCAGCTGCGCATGAAGGGCATCGGGTTGCAGGTCGTCATCGATCCGCCGCTCCCGCCCGATCCGCTGGACATGCACATCACCACCGTCAGTTTCGACGATCCGGCCGAGTCGTCGCCCGTCGCGACCGAAGACCTCGTGCTGTGCCCCGCCTGCGGTGCCAGGCAGCCGCGGCGCACGCTGTGCCAGGCGTGTGGTGTCAATATGCCCGGCTTTCTCGCCGCCGAGCGCGCCAAGGCCGAGCAGGCGCACGGCACGGCAGCCCAGGCGCCGCTCCGGGCGTGGGCTGCCGAGGGTTCGTCGGTCGAGTTCTCCGGGCGTCAGGACGTCAATCTGCTCGGCGTCGATTTCGACGGGCGCTGTGGCCGTGGCCTGTTCGCGCAGACCCACCTGGTCGCCGCCACCCTGCTGATGCTGGCCGCGATGCCGGCGATCAGCCGGCACGGCACGCTGCCGCTGCTCGTGGCGCTGGGGCTGGCGAGCTTCCTGCTGCTGCGTGTCACCGTGAAGCGCTGCCACGACCTGGGCTGGCGCGGCTGGATGGGTGCCGCCCAGCTCGTTCCGCTGGCCGGCTTGTATGTGAGCTTCAAGCTGTGGCTGTGGCCGGGCCAGGACGGCGAGAACCGCTGGGGGGCGCTGCGTCCGAGCCGGGTCTCGCGGCGCGCCTTCGCGCTCACCGCGGTGGCCTTTCTCGTGGCGCTGCCCCTGGCCGCGCCGGTTGCCCGCCAGCATGCCCGCAGCGCGCTCGACGGCGCCGCGAGCGGGGATGCCGAGGCCGATTTCCGCGCCCGTTACGATGCCCGGCGCGACCGGATCGTCATGTATTCCCTCAGCGCCTGCGAGTTCTGCGCCGAAAAGCGCCAGACCTTCGAACGCCTCGGCGTGCACTTCGCCGAGTTTGTGCTGGACACCGACGAGGCCGCCGCCGGACGCCTCGACAAGGCCATGCGCCGCGCCGGCCTGCCGCTGGACGCGACCGGCACGCCGATCATCGAAGTCAACGGGACGCTGCTGCCCAACAATCCCGATCTGGCAACCATGCGCCACTACCTCATGCGTCGGCGCGGTTGACGTGGTGATACGGTTGTCATAGCCTGCGCCGCTTTTGTTGCAGGGCTGTTTTTATGGTCAGTATCTATCAGCTGAAGCCCCGCTTCCAGGCATTGCTGCGTCCTTTCGTGCGGCGTCTCGCCACCGCGGGTGTCACCGCGAACCAGGTCACCCTGCTGGCGATGGCGGTGTCGATCGCCCTCGGCGTCGCCCTGTGCCTCGACCCGCAGGCCAGCGGGCACTTCCTGCTCCTGCCCGTCTGGATGTTTCTGCGCATGGCTTTCAACGCGGTCGATGGCATGCTGGCGCGGGAGTTCGGCCAGCAGTCGGCCCTCGGCGCCTATTTCAATGAACTGTCGGACGTGGTGTCCGATGCGGCCTTGTATCTGCCCTTCGTGTGGGTGGCGCCCTTCGGCTGGGGCAGCGTCGGCGCGGTGATCTTCCTCTCCGTCGTGTCCGAGATGGCCGGCGCCCTCGGGCCGATGGTCGGTGCGCCGCGCCAGTACGCCGGTCCGATGGGCAAGAGCGACCGTGCCTTCCTGTTTGGCGCCCTCGGCCTGTGGCTGGGTCTGGCCGGCAGCCTGCCGGCATGGGCGCTGTGGATCCTGCCGATCGCCGCGCTGGCGATGCTCGCAAACATCGTCAATCGAATCCGTGCCGGGGTTGCCCAGGCCCGTCCGCGTCCCTGAGGGCCCCCCGTGAAACCCCGCTCCTTCGCCCAGCATTTCTTCACCACCCACGACGGCGTATCGCTGAGCTACCGCCACTGGCCCGCGCAGGGCAGCCGGCGCGGGGCGGTGATCATGTTCCACCGCGGTCACGAGCACGGCGGACGCATGGCGCACCTCGTCGACGAACTCGATCTGCCCGATTTCGACTTCTTCGCCTGGGATGCCCGTGGGCATGGCCTGTCCCCTGGCAAACGGGGGTATTCGCCGAGCTTCGGTACCTCGGTGCGCGATGTGCAGACCTTCGTCGACCACGTCCGCGACCGCTACGCCATCGCCCAGGCCGACATGGCGGTGCTGGCCCAGAGCGTCGGGGCGGTGCTGGTGGCCACCTGGGCCCACGACTACGCGCCCCCGGTGCGCTGCCTGGTGCTCGCCTCGCCGGCCTTCAAGGTCAAGCTTTACGTTCCCTTCGCGCGGGCCGGGCTCGCGTTGATGCAGAAGCTGCGGGGCAATTTCTTCGTCAATAGCTACGTCAAGTCGAAGTTCCTGACCCACGATCCGCAGCGTCAAGCGAGCTATGACACCGATCCGCTGATCGCCCGGGCGATCTCGGTGAACATCCTGCTCGGTCTCTACGACGCCGCCGAGCGGGTGGTGGCCGACGCCCAGGCCATCACCCTGCCCACCCAGCTGCTCGTCTCGGGGGCCGACTGGGTCGTCCACCACGCGCCGCAGCACGCGTTCTTCGCGCGGCTGGGGGCGGCGGTCAAGGAAAAGCACGTCCTCGACGGTTTCTACCACGATACCCTCGGCGAAAAGGATCGCAAGTCCGCGATCGACCGGATACGCGATTTCGTGCTGCGTCAGTTCGCCGCGCCGCCCGCGTCGGTGGACCTGTGCGAGGCCCACCGCCACGGCGCCACCCGCGACGAAGCCGATGCGCTGGCCCAACCCCTCGCGCCCCTCAGCCCGCGCGGGCTGTACTGGTCGGCTTACCGCGCCAGCCTGCGTCTGGGCGGCCTGCTGTCCGACGGGGTGGCCCTCGGTCACCGCACGGGCTTCGATTCCGGTAGCACCCTGGATTACGTCTATCGCAATACCGCCAGCGGCCGCGGACCGCTCGGCCGCATCATCGACCGCAACTATCTCGATGCCATTGGCTGGCGTGGCATTCGTCAGCGCAAGCTGCACCTCGAGGAACTGCTGCGTCTGGCGCTGGCCCACCTCGACGCCGAGGGGCTGCCGCTGCGGGTGCTCGACATCGCCGCCGGCCACGGGCGCTACGTGCTCGAGGCGCTCGCCGGCGCCGCGCGCCTGCCGGAATCGGTCTTGCTGCGGGATTTCTCCGCGCTCAACGTGCAGGACGGCGCCGCGCTGATCCGCGAAAAGGGCCTGACCCACATCGCCCGCTTCGAGCAGGGCGACGCCTTCGACCGGGCGGCGGTCGCGGGCGTGACGCCGCGCCCGACCGTCGGCATCGTGTCGGGCCTCTACGAGCTGTTCCCGGACAACGACCTGGTGCGTCGCTCCCTGGCCGGCATGGCGGATGCGGTCGCGCCCGGTGGCTTCCTGCTCTACACCGGTCAGCCCTGGCACCCCCAGCTCGAACTGATCGCCCGCGCGCTCACCAGCCACCGGGGCGGACAGGCTTGGGTGATGCGTCGGCGCAGTCAGGCCGAGATGGATCAGCTCGTCGCCGAGGCCGGCTTCGAGAAATGCGCACAGCGTATCGACGAGTGGGGGATCTTCACCGTCTCGCTGGCCCGGCGGCGTCCATGACTTCGTCCCGCCTGGCCCGTGCCGCCCCGGTTCCGTGGCAACGCAGCGTGGCCTGGCTGCTGTTCCTGGGGCCGTTCTTCTTCCTCAGCTACGGCTTCGCCAACAGCCTGGCGGCGCGCGGGCAGGTGGATGCCGCGGTGGTGTTCGACTGGGAACGGCGCATTCCCTTCGTGCCCTGGACGATCCTGCCCTACTGGTCCATCGATCTGCTTTACGGCTTGTCCTTTCTGCTCTGCCGAACCCCGCGTGCGGTGGACCTGCACGCCCTGCGTCTGCTCACCGCCCAGCTCGTGTCGGTGGCCTGCTTCGTGCTGTTCCCGTTGCGTTACAGCTTTGTCCGGCCCGAAACCGATGGCTTGTTCGGCGCACTCTTCGATGCGCTGGCGGGCTTCGACAAGCCCTACAACCAGGCGCCGTCGCTGCACATCAGCCTGCTGGTGATCCTGTGGGCGCGTTTCGCCGGTGCGGCCCGTGGCGCGGGCGCCTTGGTGGTGCACGTCTGGGCGCTGCTGATCGCGATGTCGGTGCTCACCACCTACCAGCATCATTTTGTCGACGTGCCGACCGGCGCGATGGCGGGCCTGCTGTGCCTGTGGCTGTGGCCCGAGACGGGGCCGGCGCCGTGGGTGGCCGCCCGGCTGACCGCTTCACCCCAGCGCCGTCGCCTGGCTGCGTGCTACCTGACAGCCGCGCTGGCTGTCGCTGCGCTGGGTTACGCCGTGGGCGGGGCCGGCCTGTGGCTCGGTTGGCTGGCGCTGGCCTTGTTGCTGGTGGCGCTGTGCTACGGCCTGCTCGGTCCGGCCGGTTTCCAGAAGTACGACGGGCGTCACAGCCTGGGGGCGGCGCTGCTGCTGGCCCCTTACACCCTGCTCGCGTGGGCCAATGCGCGCCTGTGGACGCGTCGTCACCCTCAGCCCGATCCCGTCGTGGATGGCGTCTGGCTGGGGCGCCTGCCGGATGCCCGCGCGATGGCGCACGGCAACTTCCGCGGGCTGGTCGACCTCACCGCCGAACTCCCCGCGCCGCGTGGCGACTGGGCCTACGCCGGCCTGCCGTGGCTTGATCTGGTGACGCCGGAGGTCCGGCGGCTCGAACACGCCGCGGCGCAGATCGAGCACCTGCGACGGCGCGGTCCGCTGCTGGTGGCCTGCGCCCTGGGCTACTCGCGCAGCGCCGGCGCGGTGGCGGCGTGGCTGATCGTGAGTGGCCGCTGCGCATCGGCCGACGAAGCCGTCGCGCTGCTGCGCCGGGCCCGGCCGTGCGTCGTCGTCGGTCCTGCGCTGCGGCAGGCCCTGGCCCGTCTGAGCCCGCCACCGGAGACCGTCGGCGGTGCCTGACGTCCGCTACGACGCGGCGATGGCGGCGCTGACCGCCGATCTCCTGCGTCAGGGCCGCGGGCTCGATCTGCTCAGCCTCGGGCTGCTCCTCGTGAGCGTCGGCGGTCTGCTCGGCGGCATCGGCGACGCACCCGGCGTCAGCCTGGGGGCCAGTGCCGCGGCGGGTCTGGTTCAGCGCTATCTGGCCTTCCGCTGCGCGCTCGACGCCCGCGTGTTCGCCCGCTGGGGCGCGACCTGGGCGCAGCCCGGCGCTGCTCCCGGCGACGATCTGGCGGCGTTCGATGCGGCCCTCGCGCAGTTGACCGGGCGCGCCGTCGCGGGCAGCCTCCGTCCGGTGGCGCAGCGGGCGGCCGGCGCCCTGCGGCTCCTGCGCCACCAGCTCGCCGCGCTGCTGGTGCAACTGGCCGGCCTGATCGCCGCCATCGTGCTGCGTCTGTTATCCACCGGATGAACCCGATGACCCTCGACCGACTCACCGCCAGCCTGATGTGCGGCTTCGCCAAGCTGCTCACCGGCGTGCGCGCCCTGTGGCTGGGCAGCGAGCCCCTGGCCCGCCCGCGGGTGTACTTCGCCAACCACCGCAGCCACGGCGATTTCGTGCTGATCTGGGCCGTGCTGCCGCCGCACCTGCGTCGTCTCACCCGCCCCGTGGCGGGGGCCGACTACTGGCTCACCTCGCCGCTGCGACGCTTTCTCATCAACCGGGTGTTCCGTGGTGTGACCATCGACCGCCGCCCCGAGCGCCATGGCCCCAATCCGGTGGATCAGATGGGTGCTGCCCTCGCCGCCGGCGAATCGTTGATCCTCTTCCCCGAGGGCACCCGCAACCTGGGTGACGCGCTGCTGCCCTTCAAGAGCGGTCTCCACCACCTCGCCCGGGCCCACCCCGAGGCCGAGCTGATCCCGGTGTGGATCGAGAACCTCGGCCGGGTGATGCCCAAAGGCAGCCTGATTCCCGTGCCGCTGCTGTGCTCCCTCACTTTCGGCCCGGCGTTGGCGCAGATCGACGGCGAGGGCCGCGACGCCTTCCTCGCCCGGGCCCGCGCCGCCCTGCTCGAACTCGCCCCGCCGGCCGACTGATCCCATGAACGCCAACTCCGACCTGATCGCCGTCTTCGGCGGCATCTTCGGCCTGCTGGCCGTCTTCAGCGCCATCGGCGCGGCGCTCAAGTGGCGTGTCGCCGCCTGCGCGCCGCATGCCGTCATCGACAACCTCAACGCGCGCATCAAGGCCTGGTGGGCGATGATCCTGCTCATCGCCGTCGCCATCTGGGCAGGCAGGGGCGGTGTGATCGCGCTGTTCGCCTTCATCTCGTTCCAGTCCCTGCGCGAGTTCATCTCCCTCACCCACACCCGCCTGGGCGACCATCGTGCCCTGCTGTGGGTGTTCTTCGTGTTCCTGCCGGCGCAGTACGCGCTGGTCGCCATCGACTGGTATGGCCTGTTCGCGATCCTGATTCCGGTCTATGCCTTTTTGCTGCTGCCCATCTCGGCCTCGCTGGGCGCCGACACCACGCGTTTTCTCGAGCGCGCGGCCAAGGTGCAGTGGGGGCTGATGATCTGCGTCTATTGCCTGTCCCACGTGCCGGCGCTCCTGATCCTCGACATCGACGGCTACGCCGGGCGCAACATGCTGCTGATCGTCTTCCTGGTGCTTACCGTGCAGTCCAGCGACGTGTTCCAGTACGTGTGGGGCAAGCTGCTCGGCCGGCACAAGGTGTCGCCGGCGATCTCGCCGTCGAAGACCGTCGAAGGTCTGGTCGGCGGCGTGCTGACCTCCACCGGGGTGGGCGCGGCGTTGTGGTGGATCACGCCATTCACCCCGCTCGAAGCCGGCGTCATCGCGCTGGTCGTCAATGTGATGGGGTTCTTCGGCGGTTTCGTGCTGTCGGCCATCAAGCGCGACCGGGGCGTGAAGGATTGGGGGGCGATGATCGAGGGCCACGGCGGTATGCTCGACCGGGTCGATTCGATCAGCTTCTCGGCGCCGATTTTCTTCCACATCGTGCGCTACTGGTGGACCTGAGGAGGCCGTGCCGTCCATGAACCCGACGCTTCCCGCCTGGCTCGAGGCCTTGCGCACGCGGCTCGGCGCGACCGTCGTCGAAACCCACATCTCGTGGCTGCTGCTGGCCGGCGATCGCGTCTGGAAGTTCAAGCGGCCGCTCAGCCTGCCCTTTCTCGACTACGGCACGCCGGCGCAGCGGCGCTTCTGCTGCGAGGAGGAGCTGCGCCTGAACCGGCGCTTTGCACCCGCCCTCTACCTCGGTGTGACGGCGGTGCCGGCCGGTGACGACGCCGAAGAGTGGGCGGTGCAGATGCGCCGTTTCCCCGAGGCGCAGCGGCTTGACCACGTCTGCGCCCGTGGCGAGCTCGGCTTCGGGCAGCTCTCCGAACTGGCCGGCCGACTGGTGGCCTGGCATGCCGACGCGGCCGTCGCCGGGGTCGATACGCCGTTCGGCACGCCGGCGGCGGTCGGGGCACAGGCGTTCGACAACTTCCGCGCGCTGCGTACCTTGCTGCCAGATGCCGCGGTGCCGCTGGCAAGGCTCGAAGACTGGACCCGGTGCGAGTTCGCCCGCATCGGCCCGGCCCTGGCCGCCCGCAAGGCGGCGGGGCGGGTGCGCGAATGCCATGGCGATCTGCACCTGGGCAACCTGGTCCTGCTCGACGGGCGAGTGACGCCCTTCGACTGCATCGAGTTCAACGCCGATCTGCGTTGGATCGACGTGGCTTCGGAGATCGCCTTCACCTACGTGGATCTGCTCGATCACGGGCAGCCCGCGCTCGCCGCCTGGTGGCTCAACGAATGGTTGTCGGCATCCGGCGATTTCGACGCGGTGGACGTGCTGCGCTTTTATGCCGTCTACCGGGCGCTGGTCCGCGCCAAAGTGGCGGCTCTCGATGGTGCGCCGGCCCGGGCCGGCGCCTACCTGACGCTGGCAATGTCGATGGCCGGCCCGCCGCCGCCGCGGCTGACGATCACCTTCGGCCTGTCGGGATCGGGCAAGACCACCGCCAGTGCGGCGCTGCTGCGCGCCGACCGCGACGCCGCCACCTTGCGTCTGCGCTCGGACGTGGAGCGCAAGCGTCTGTTCGGCCTCGCGCCGCTGGCCCGCAGCAGCGCCGAGGTGGCGGGCGGCATCTACACCGCCGACGCCACGCGCCGCACCTACGCGACGATGGAAACGTGGGCTGGGCGGATGCTGGCCGCCGGCTGGTCGGTGGTGGTGGATGCGGCCTTTCTCAAGCGCAGCGAGCGCGAATCCTTCCGCCGGCTGGCCGCGGTGCACGGCGCCCCGTTCGAGATCCTGGCCTGCTCGGCGCCAGTGGATGAACTGCGCCGACGTCTGCTGGCCCGTCACGGCGATGCCTCCGAGGCGACAGTCGAGGTGCTCGACCGGCAACTCGACTGGCTCGAAAACCTCGACGCGGACGAGCTCCCGGCGCGCGCCGGGCCCGAGGACGCTCAGCGCAGGCTGCCGACGTAGCGCTCGACCGGGTGGGTGGCCGTCGGTCGGGCCGCCCGCAGCCGTTCCAGCAGCCCGGCGCGCGGTGCCGGGGCAGGCTCCACCGGCGGGTCCAGTTGCATGGCCAGGCGCAGGCGCGCGCAGAGTTCGACGAGTTCGGCGTGGCCGGTGGCGTCGGCGAGACGCACGATCTCGCGGGCGTAATCCTTGTTGTGCCGCATGTACTCGACGTCGGTGATGCGGTTCGCCTGCCGGCGCATCAGCACGTGGATGCGGCCGAGCAGACCGAGAATGAGCGATTCGGATTCCATGGCGATTCCTTCTGGCGCGGGATGGGGTTGTGCACCTGCAGCAAATGTCATGCCCGCCGGCCGATGGCGGGGAAATCGCTTCGTCATGTCGGGTGCGGTGGCCGGTGGCCGCCTCGAGCAGGCTTCGAAGGCACCACGGCGGGGCGTTGCCGCTGCGTTCTGGTGCGCCACAAAGCACGAAACCCGGCTTGCGCCGGGTTTCGGATATGACGGAGTGACGCTGTTCGATCAGGCCGCGCGCTTCTCGTTGCCGCCCACGAAGAAGCTGGCGATGTAGACCAGCAGGCCGACCAGGAACATCACGCCGGTGCCTTCACGCAGCCAGTAGAAGATGGCCAGTTGGTCCTGCGCGGCCATGAACGGGATCGGCGTGGCGCTGTAGCGCTGCAGCCAGACCTGCAGGATGCCGGCGGCGGTCAGGAACAGGGTGATGAACACCATCGCGACGGTCATCAGCCAGAACGCCCACATTTCCAGCACCTGCGACTTTTCGCTGTTGGCGGCCCGTCCGCGCAGAATCGGCATGGCGTAGCTGATGATCGTCAGCACCACCATCGCGTAGGCGCCGTAGAAGGCCATGTGAGCGTGGGCGGCGGTGATCTGCGTGCCATGCGTGTAGTAGTTCACCGGAGCCAGGGTGTGCAGGAAGCCCCACACGCCGGCGCCGAGGAAGGACATCACACCGGTGCCGAGAGCCCACAGCGTCGCAGCCTTGTTCGGATGTTCGCGGCGGCGGCGGTTCACCATGTTGAAGGCGAAGACGGTCATCGCGAAGAACGGAATCGGCTCCAGCGCGGAAAACACGGAACCCCACCACTGCCAGTATTCCGGCGCACCGATCCAGAAGTAATGGTGGCCGGTACCGATGAGGCCGCTGATCAGCGACAGCGTGATGATCACGTACAGCCACTTCTCGATCACCTCCCGATCCACGCCGGTCACCTTGATCAGCACGAAGGCCAGCAGCGCGCCGAGAATCAGCTCCCACACCCCTTCTACCCACAGATGCACCACCCACCACCAGTAAAACTTGTCCATGACCAGGTTGGACGGGTTGTAGAAGGAGAACAGGAAGAACACCGCCAGACCCCACAGACCCAGCATCAGCACGAGACTGATGGAGGTCTTGCGGCCCTTGAGCATGGTCATGGTGAGGTTGAACAGGAACACCAGCGCGACGACCACGATGCCGATCTTGGTCAGCAGCGGTTGTTCAAGGAATTCCCGGCCCATCGTCTCGAGGATGTCGTTGCCGGTGAACTTCGCCAGGGTGGCGTAGGGCACGAGCAGGTAGCCGAGGATGGTCGCCGCGCCGGCCACGAGGAAGACCCAGAACATGAGCAACGCCAGCTTCGGCGAGTACAGCTCCGTCTCGGTCTCTTCGGGGATCATGTAGTAGGCCGCGCCCATGAAGCCGAACAGCAGCCACACGATCAGCAGGTTGGTATGGACCATCCGCGCCACGTTGAACGGGATGGCGGGGAAGAGGAAGTCGCCGACGACGTACTGCAGGCCCATGATGAGGCCGAACAGGATCTGCCCGACGAACAGTCCGATGGCCGCGATGAAGTATGGCTTCGCGACCGACTGTGAGGAATATTGCATGGTGAAGAGCTCCCTTTCAGATCGGCGATCAGCCTTCGATGTTGGGCGGCCAGTTGGCGGTGTTGATCTCGGACGTGAACTTCAGGAACTCGACGAGATCGTCCAACTGCTGCTCGGTCAGGTGGAAATTGGGCATCTGGCGACGACCCGGGGCGCCCGTGGGCTGGGCCTGGATCCAGGCCTTGATGAACTCGGGGCCGCGACGCTTGTAGACGTTGCCCAGTTCGGGGGCGAAGTAGGCACCCTCGCCCAGCAGGGTGTGGCAGCCGATGCAGTTATTGACTTCCCATACCTTCTTGCCCGCCGCGACAGCCGGCGTCAGGTTGGCCCGGTTGTCCCGCTTGGGCAGGGTCTGCATCGAATCGAAGGTCAGCGCGAGGAACAGGAGCGCAAAGAAAACCGTGCCCCCGAAAAAGATGTTTCGCGCCATTGATTTTGTGAATGTCCCGCTCATGGAACCTCCCTGAATGGCTTCGCTGCACGGCGCAGCTTGGGCGGGATGGTGCGACGGCGAGGGGGGGCGAGTCCTTGATGGCGGTCAAGGCACGGCAGGCGCCCCGTTTCGGGGGGCGTCCGGCCCATGCCGGGTGGCTGTAAGGCGGCGTCGGGGCGGGCTCAAGCGTCTGCCGGGGCGGCTGTCGCGTCCCCGATCAGTGCGTGGAGTCGGGGCCACTGCGGAGCGGCCGCGGCGAGCAGGGCGTCGGTGGCGGCCACGAAGAAGCCACGCGCCGGCTCGTCCCAGAAGTCCTCGCCGGCGAGGCGGTGCAGTTCGATGAGCGACAGGTCGGTCTGCACCACCAGCACGCCGAGTGCGTCGTCGGCCGGATTGGGCTGGCGGACGATGCGCCAGGTCATGTTGGGGGTGGCCTCGGCGAGCGTGGCGGCGAGGGTGCTGGCCACCGCGGTGAGCTCCGCGTCGTCCGGACCGGCTGTCGGCGCCCACAGGGCCAGGCCCACCGAGAGTTCGGGGATGCCGCCGATGTGCGGCGCGACGACATAGGCCTCGCCGGCGAGCACGCCGCACCACAGCACGAGGTCGGCGCTGTGGGCGCGCACGCCGCCCGGGGTCATCAGGGCCCCGTAGAAGGCCGGCTCGACGAAGTCGCCGGAGGTCCAGCCGCGGGGCACGCGCAGCCCTGCCCAGGCGTCGCCGCCAGCGCAGCCGGTGAGGGCTTTGCGGCCCAGCTCGCCGAGGGCTTGCATGCCGCTCTGGAGCCGTTCGAAGGCTGGCAGGGCGATGATGTCCGACAGGTTGATGCGGGTTCCGCTCATGGCGTGATCCTCCAGGAAGGCGATGAGGTGGCCGCTCCAGTAACGCAGGACGTCGCTGTCGCGGCGGCGGGCCAGGTCCGGCTGCAGGGCGACCAGCCAGCGATGGACGGCCGGCCACCCGATCACCGGTTGCCGCCAGCCCGCGGGCGCGTCGGTGTGATGGGTCAGCAAGACCACGCCGCCGCCGGGTTCGCCCCGGCGCTGCTGGTAGTCGAGGTAGAGCTCGAGCTGGCCGGTGCTGCCGGCGGCGTCTTCGTGGGTCGTGAAGGCAGCGCCGATCTTGTTCTCGATGATCAGGAAGAAGCCGGGCCCCTGGCCGACGAGATCGGGGCGTCGGCCGGTGCCGCGATAGCCCGGTCCGATCACGTGCTGGGTGCTCCAGCGCACCCGCCGGCCGTCGTCGCCGGCGGGGAGTCGCTGGCCGGGCGGCAGCGCCAGCAGTTCGTCGAGTACCCGCGGCAGCAGGCCAGCGGCGCCGGCGAGACGAAGCCACTCTGCGAAGGCTTCGGTGAGGAAGTCTTCGGTGGGGCTGCGGGCCTGGGTGGCGTGATAGGTGAAAAGGTGGCTCAGCAGGCTCATGACGAAGGTGATAACGACCGCCGGGCCGGCCACTGTAGCCATGGCGCAAAAGCGCGGGGGCCGCGTCTGCGGCCCCCGAACTCCCCGTGCCGGGCGTGTCCCGCCCGGCGTCGCGGTCTCCTCGACCTCGCGATCAGCCCTTCGCGGCGTCGGCCTTGGGTTCTTCCGGCTTCGGCGTCGTCGGGTGGAATTCTTCCGGCGTGGCGCCATCCTTCGGTGCGCCGATCGCCTGTTCGACTTCCGGCAGCTGGTGGGCGATGCCCTTGTGGCAGTCGATGCAGGTCTTGCCTTCGTTCAGGCCGGTCTGGTGCATCTTGGACGAGCGGCGGCCCTGTTCGGCGTAGTCGAAGCTGTCGAAGTTGTGGCAGTTGCGGCACTCGCGGGAGTCGGTCTTCTTCATCCGTTCCCATTCGTGCTTGGCCAGTTCGAGGCGCTTGGCGTTGAACTTCTCGGGCGTGTCGATGGAGCCGAGGATCTTGTGCAGGACTTCGTTGGAAGCCTGGATCTTGCGGATCATCTTCGGGCCCCAGGCCTTCGGCACGTGGCAGTCGGGGCAGGTGGCCCGCACGCCGGAGCGGTTCGAGGCGTGGATGGTGTTGCGGTATTCCTGGTAGACGTTGTCCTTCATTTCGTGACACGAGATGCAGAACTCTTCCCGGTTGGTCCATTCCATGGCGGTGTTGAAGCCGCCCCAGAACAGGATGCCGGCGACGAACAGCATCGCCGCGAAGCCCCAGCCCATCGACCGGATGCGTCCGATCAGGCCCTTGTTGTTGGTATCCATTTGTCCGAACTCCCTAATCTGTGCGTCAGCGCATCCCGGTGCCGGGCTTGAAGGTGTTGCCCACCAGCGGCTTGGCGTCGCTCTGGGGTACGTGGCACTGGTTGCAGAAGTAGCGGCGCGGCGACACGCTGGACAGCTCCTCGCCGTCGCGGGTCTTGAAGTGGGTCACCGAGATCTTGGTGGCGCCGGTTTCCTTGGCGCGGGCCCAGGCGTGGCAATCCAGGCACTTGTTGAAGTTCTTGGTGATGTTGTAGCCCTTGATGGTGTGCGGAATCAGCGGCGGCTGTTGCACGAAGTCGCGCGGCAGCGGCGGCTGGTCGCGCCCGTAGCGGGTGCCTTCGCCCTCGGGATCGCTGGCCTGGATGTCGGCGCCGCGCAGGGTCATGAGCTTGATGGCCGGCTCGCCAGCGGCGACGGCGGCAACGGGAGCAAGGAAGGTATGCGCCAGGCACAGGGCCAGTGCAGCCGCGCGCAGGCGGGTGGATTGGAAGGTCGGCTTGTTCATCACTCGCTCCTTTGATCGAACCTATGGGTCATTTTGAAAACGTGTTTGTCGCACACATCAATGCAGCGGCCGCAGGTGGTGCAGTCTGAGGCCAGGATGAGGGGACTTTGCTGCCCGACCTGCTTGAGGGCGGGGCGGATCACCTGGGGCTCGGGGCACACCGCGAAGCAGTCCATGCAGTCGTCGCAGGCGCTGCGCCGGCTGGCCGACACCCGCACCAGCGCCTTCTTGCCGAGCAGTCCGTAGAAGGCGCCCATCGGACACAGGTGGCCGCACCAGCCGCGGCTGGCGACGAGCAGGTCGTAGACGAAGATGCCGGCGATCACGAACAGCCCGCCGCCCGTTCCGAAGATCAACCCTCGGTGCAGCATGGAAACCGGGTTGACCCATTCCCAGGCCAGCCGGCCGGTGACGGCGGCGGCCACCAGGATGCCGCCGAGCAGCCAGTAGCGGGTGTTGGCGTCGGGCACGCGGCCGGTCTTGATGCCGAAGCGGCGGCGGGTCCAGGCGGCCGCGTCGGTGACCACATTGACCGGGCACACCCAGCTGCAGAAAATGCGGCCGCCCACCAGCAGGTAGAAGGCGAGGACGATGGCGGCGCCGCTCAGCGCCGCCACGTAGGGCAGATGGCCGGTGGCGAGGGTCTGCAGCACCAGCAGCGGATCGGTGAGCGGCAGCACGCCGAGGGTGAGCGACGAGGACAGGTTGCCCTTGACGATCCACACGCCGAACCATGGCCCGGCCAGGAAGGCGAGCAGGATCAGGAGCTGGCTGGCGCGGCGCAGGATCAGCCAGCGCTGGCGCTGCCACAGGCTGCGCGGCGGGGCACAGGCGGCGTCGGCCGGCTTGGCGGAGGCGTGCGTGAGGGTCGCCATGATCTACGGCTTCCAGTGGGAGTCGATGCCGGTGGGCGCCTTCGGGCGCGGAGCCGGGGCGCCGGCTGCCGCCGGGTGGGGCGGCAGATCGGGCGCCGGGGCGGCGGGGGCCGTCACGGTCTCGGTGGCGCTGCGGCCGGCGGTGGAGCCGTCGAAGCCGCGGATCGGCAGTTCGACCTGGTCGCCGATCAGCGAGCCGCCGTGGCGGGCCTTTTCTTCCCAGCCCTTGCGGTAGTGGGCCGGCAGCGCGCCCTGGGCGAGCTGGCGCGGGAAGACCTTGATCGCGGCGACCGGCAGCACGCAGGATTTCTCGCACTTGCCGCAGCCGGTGCAGGCGTCGGAATGGACCGTGGGCAGCAGCATCGCGTGGCGGTCGGAGCGCGGGTTGTGCTGGGTTTCGAGGGTGATCGCCTTGTCGATGACGGGGCACACCCGGTAGCACACGTCGCAGCGCAGGCCCAGGAAGTTGAGGCAGCTTTCGTGGTCGACGAGTGCGGCGAGGCCCATCTGCGCCTTGTTGATGTCGGTGAGGCTGCGGTCGAGCGCGCCGGTGGGACAGGCCTTCACGCAGGGGATGTCCTCGCACATCTCGCAGGGCGTCTTGCGGGCGGTGAAGTAGGGCGTGCCGGCGACGACCGGGTCGCCCAGGTCGGCCAGATGCAGGGTGTCGTAGGGGCAGTCGCGCACGCACAGGCCGCAGCGCACGCAGGCCGCCAGGAAATCGGTTTCGGGCAGGGCGCCCGGCGGGCGCAGGGCTGCGGCCGGCAGGGCGGACGCACTGCGCGAATAGAGTCCGGCCCCCAGCGCCAGCAGGCAGCCGCCACCGGCAGCGGCGGCGACGCTGTTGATGAACTTGCGCCGCGCCGCCGACGCCGGAGTGTCGGCGCCTGGGGCGGGGGGGCGGGCGGATTGCTTGCCGGTGGTCATGATCGGGTGTCGTGGGGGCCTGGCGCGCCAAGATGCGACGCGCCAGGCGGGCTGCCTCAGGCGCGCACCACCTTGACGGCGCACTTCTTGAAGTCGGTTTGCTTCGAGATCGGGCACGTGGCGTCGAGGGTGAGCTTGTTGACCAGCTTCGACTCGTCGAAGAAGGGCACGAAGATCAGACCGACCGGCGGCTTGTTACGGCCCTTGGTTTCGAGGCGGGCGGTCATCTCGCCGCGGCGGGACTGGACCTTGACCACCATGCCGCGCTGCAGGTTGCGCTTCTTGGCGTCGTCCGGGTGCATGAAGACCTGGGCTTCCGGCACGGCCTTGTGCAGCTCGGGCACGCGGCGCGTCATCGTGCCGGTGTGCCAGTGTTCCAGCACGCGGCCGGTGCACAGCCACATGTCGAACTCGGCGTCGGGCTTCTCGGGCGGATCCTGGTAGGGCAGCGCGAAGATGACCGCCTTGCCGTCCTTGTGGCCGTAGAACTTCACGCCCTCGCCCGCCTTGACGTACGGGTCGTAGCCTTCGCGGTAGCGCCACAGGGTTTCCTTGCCATCGACCACCGGCCAGCGCAGACCGCGGGCCTTGTGATAGACGTCGAAGTTGGCCAGGTCGTGGCCGTGGCCGCGGCCGAACTGGGCGTATTCCTCGAACAGGCCCTTCTGCACGTAGAAGCCGAAGGCCTCGGCCTCGTCGTTGGTGTAGCCCTTGATGGCGTGCTCGTTCACTTTCTGCACGTCGCTCTTCGGGAACTTGTTCACCACCTTGTTGGCGTAGAGCACGTCGTAGAGGGTCTTGCCCTTGTACTCGGGTTTCTTGGCGAGCAGCTCGGCCGGCCACACCTCTTCCATCTTGAAGCGCTTGGCGAACTCGAGGTACTGCCACAGGTCGGACTTGGCCTCGCCCGGCGCCTTGACCTGTTGACGCCACACCTGGGTGCGACGCTCGGAGTTGCCGAAGGCGCCTTCCTTCTCGGTCCACATGGCGGACGGCAGGATCAGATCGGCGGCCAGGGCCGAGACGGTCGGGTACACGTCGGACACCACAACGAAGGCGGCGGGGTTGCGCCAGCCCGGGTAGATCTCCTGGTTGACGTTGGGGCCGGCCTGCATGTTGTTGGTGGTGCTGGTCCAGTAGCACTTGAGCTTGCCGTCCTTCAGCGCGCGGCTCTGGGCCACGGCGTGGAGGCCGATCTTGTCGGGGATGGTGCCTTCGGGCAGTTGCCAGATTTCCTCGGCGTGGTGGCGATGCTCGGGGTTGGTCACCAGCATGTCGGCCGGCAGGCGGTGGGCGAAGGTGCCCACTTCACGGGCGGTGCCGCAGGCCGACGGCTGGCCGGTGAGGGAGAACGGGCCCGAGCCCGGGGTGGAGATCTTGCCCACCAGCAGGTGGACGTTGTAGATCATGTTGTTCACCCAGGTGCCGCGGGTGTGCTGGTTGAAGCCCATCGTCCAGAAGCTGACGACCTTTTTCTTGGGGTCGGCGTACAGCTCGGCGAGCTTCTGCAGGCGCTCTTTCGGCACGCCGGAGAGCTTGGCGGTGTAGTCGAGGGTGTAGGTCGAGACGAACTTCTTGAAGTCTTCGAAGGTGGCCGGGCGGGCGTCGCTCGGGTTGTTCTTGGGCTTGCCGTCGGCGCCGGGGTAGCCGTTGAACTTGGCGTCCTTCTCGAGCGGGTTGTTGGGACGCAGGCCGAAGCCGATGTCGGTCTCGCCAATCTTGAAGTTGACGTTCTTCTTGACGAAGTCCTGATTGACCTTGTTGTTCTGGATGATGTAGTTACAGATGTAGTTCAGGATCGCCAGGTCGGTGTTGGGCACGAAGACCATGCCGTTGTCGGCGAGCTCGAAGCTGCGGTGCTCGAAGGTGGACAGCACGTGCACCTGCACATCGGTCTTGGTGAGGCGGCGGTCGGTGATGCGGGTCCACAGGATCGGGTGCATCTCGGCCATGTTGGAGCCCCACAGCACGAAGGCGTCGGCCTGCTCGATGTCGTCGTAGCAGCCCATCGGCTCGTCCATGCCGAAGGTGCGCATGAAGCCGGTCACCGCCGAGGCCATGCAGTGGCGGGCGTTGGGGTCGAGGTTGTTGGAGCGGAAGCCGGCCTTCATCAGCTTGGAGGCGGCATAGCCCTCGAAGATCGTCCACTGGCCGGAGCCGAACATGCCGACGGCGCCCGGGCCTTCGGCCTTCAGCGCGGCCTTCCACTTCTCGGCCATGACGTCGAAGGCCTGGTTCCAGCTGATCGGGGTGAACTCGCCGTTCTTGTCGTACTTGCCGTCCTTCATGCGCAGCAGCGGGCGGGTCAGGCGGTCCTCGCCATACATGATCTTGGACAGGAAGTAGCCCTTGATGCAGTTGAGGCCGCGGTTGACCGGCGCGTCCGGGTCACCCTGGGTGGCCACCACACGGCCGTTCTGCACGCCCACCAGCACCGAACAGCCGGTGCCGCAGAAGCGGCACGGGGCCTTGTCCCAGCGCACCGCGGCGGCGTTGTCGGCGGCGTGGGCCGGGGCGTCCTCCTTCTTGGCTGCGAGGGCGGGCACCGAGATGCCGGCGGTGGCGGCCGCGGCGGCGATGGCCTGGGTCTTGATGAAGTCGCGTCGGTTGATGGTCATGATTGAGCCTCCTCGCAGGGGGAATTCGATGCTTGCGGTTGATTCGAAACGGTCGGGGTGCCGAGCAGGGCGCCGCTGTGCTCGTAGGCCAGGGTGGCGGCGAGCACCTGCGGTACCCGGTGCAGGGCGATCAGGGTGTCGGACATGGCGGCGCCTTCGGCATCCTCGACGGTGACCACCAGCTTGCCGTCGGCGGACATGCCGTGGCATTCGACGCCGGGGTAGGCGGTCAGGGCCGCTTCGGCCTCGGCGCGGGTTTCGGGATGGATGCGCAGGACGAGACTGACGATGTTCATGCGGGCTCCTGGGTGGAAGAGGGGGGCGTGCGCGTCACCGCGGCGACGGGGCACGGCGCGATGCAGGCGCCACAGCCGGTGCAGGCGTCCAGGTCGACCGCCGCCAGCGGCACGCCACCGATGCGCGGCCGGAAACGGATCGCCCCGACGTCGCAGGCTTCGCCGCAGACGCGGCATTCGACGTTCTGCGCGGCGAGGCAGCCTTCGCCGATGACCACCCCGAAGGACCAGGGCCGGGTATCGGTGTCGCGGCCGATGGCGCCGCTCGGGCAGGCGCGGCTGCAGTCGCCGCAGAAGGTGCACGCGGCCACGGCGAAGTCGGCCACCGGGTAGGCGCCGTCGCCACGGGTCAGCAGACCGGTCGGGCAGGCCTTGATGCAGTCGTCGCAGCGACGGCAGCGATCGAGGAAATCGGTCTCGGCCACGCTCCAGGGTGGACGGAACGGCGCCGCGCCAGGCGCTCTGGCGCCCAGAAAACGACGGCGGGAAACATCCATGATGGGCTCGTGGTTATGGCAGGACTGGGGGCGATGCTAGCCCCCGGTCCGTTCCGAAACCTTGATCTATGCGAAGGAATGGCGCCGGTTGGTGCCGGATGTGACGGCGGACACGCTGTCGGGCGTCTCAGGCGGGGTGCCGGGCTGGGCCGGGCGCGGCGGACCGGACGCGGTGTCGGTCCGCCGGATGCCGGGCTCGCGCCCCCGGCCGGCGGGATGCGTCGGTCTGGATCAGGCCTTGGGCAGACGGCCCATCAGGTAGAACTCGTCGTTGGGGCGCATGTTGGTGAGGTTGGCGAGGCGGTTGCTCATCGCGAAGAAGGCGGTGATCGCGCCGATGTCCCAGATCGCTTCCTCGTCGAAGCCGTGGGCCTTGAGGGTGTCGATGTCGGCGTCGCCGACGGCGGCCGAATCGAGGGCGAGCTTCATCGCGAAGTCGAGCATCGCGCGCTGGCGCGGGGTGATCTCGGCCTTGCGGTAGTTGGTGGCGAGCTGGTCGGCGACGCGCGGGTTCTTGGCGCGGATGCGCAGGATCGCGCCGTGGGCGACGACGCAGTACAGGCATTCGTTGGCGCCGGACGTGGCGACGACGATCATCTCGCGCTCGGCCTTGGTGAGGCCCTCGTCCTTTTCCATCAGCGCGTCGTGGTAGGCGAAGAAGGCACGGAACTCGGCGGGGCGGTGGGCGAGGGTGAGGAACACGTTGGGCACGAAGCCGGCCTTTTCCTGCACGGCGAGGATCTTCTCGCGGATGTCGGCGGGCAGGTCGGCCAGTTCGGGAACGGGATAGCGGCTGATCGGAAGCGGGCTCATCGGTTGTCTCCTGTCTTTTTTGGGTTGGGCGCGCCAGTGTAGGGCGTGCCGCCCGGCTGCGCGCCGGTGGCCCTGCAAGTCGGCGGAAATGGCACCCCGGTTGGCCGAAAGTGCAATCCCGCGCTGCGGGCCGGGGCGCTCAGACGACCAGGATGGCCCGGAAATCGTTCACGTTGGTGAGCGTGGGGCCGGTAACGAGGCTGTCGCCCAGGGCTTCGAAGAAGCCGTGGCCGTCGTTGTCGTCGAGCCGAGCGCGGGGGCGGATGCCCTGCGCCCAGGCACGGGCCAGGGTGTCGGGGGCGACGAAGGCGCCGGCGATCTCCGCCTGGCCGTCCACCCCGTCGGTGTCGCCGGCCACGGCGTGGATGCCCGGTGCGCCGTCCAGCGCCACGGCGAGGGCCAGCAGGAATTCCACGTTGCGCCCGCCGCGCCCGTTGCCGCGCACCGTCACGGTGGTCTCGCCGCCCGACAGCAGCACGCACGGCGCCGCCGCCGGGTGGCCGTACTGGCGGGCCTGCAGGGCGATGCCGGCCATGACCTTGGCCACGTCGCGGGCCTCGCCTTCCAGCCGGTCGCCCAGCAGCACGGGGGTGACGCCCGCCGCGCGGGCCACCGCGGCGGCGGCTTCGAGGGCCATCCACGGGGTGGCGACCAGGTGGGTCTCGACGCCGGCGAGACGCGCGTCGCCGGGCTTGATGGTTTCGCCGTGGCCGCTTTCGAGGAGCGCCCGGGCGCCCGCCGGCAGGTCGATGGCGTAGCGGCGGACGATCTCCAGCGCGTCGGCGCAGGTGGTCGGGTCGGCCACGGTGGGGCCCGAGGCGATGTCGATCGGGTTGTCGCCGGGCACGTCTGAAATCAGCAGGTTGACCACCCGCGCCGGGTGGCAGGCGGCGGCGAGGCGGCCCCCCTTGATCGCCGAAAGGTGGCGGCGCACGCAGTTCATCTCGCTGATCGACGCGCCGGACTTGAGCAGGGCGCGGTTGATGGCCTGCTTGTCGGCCAGCGTCACGCCCTCGCCGGGCTGCGGCAGCAGCGCCGATCCGCCGCCCGAGATCAGGCAGATCACCAGATCGTCGGCGTCGAGGCCGGCGACGAGCGCCCGCATCCGCCCGGCGGCGGCGAGGCCGGCGGCGTCGGGCACCGGGTGGGCGGCCTCGACGATCTCGATGCGCGCGCACGGCACGGCGTAGCCGTAGCGGGTGACGACGAGGCCCGAGAGCGCGCCCGGCCAGTGGCGCTCCAGGGCCTGGGCCATCGCCGCCGACGCCTTGCCGGCGCCGATCACCACGGTGCGGCCGCGGGGTGGCGTGGGCAGGTGGGGCGGAATGCAGCGGGCCGGCTGGGCGGCGCCCACGGCGGCGTCGAACATCCGGGCGAGCAGCGCGCGGGGCGGGGTGACGGACATGGCGGCGGCGGGCGGATCGGCAGGGCGAAGGGCGAAATGCTAGCCGACCACGAAGCCCGGCACGTCCACCCGCACGCTCGGCCGGTCGAGGGCCACCGCGACGCAGGCGGCGTAGCTGCGCGCCCACGGCCCGCCCTGGGCGAAACGCGGTTCGCCGCCGTACTTGGCGACGTTGAGGATCACGTCGAGGATCAGCACCTTGCCCATCGGGTTGCTGGGCGTGCATTCCAGGTCTTCGAACTCCTGGTGCAGCCAGGCCTGGGCGCTGGTCTTGGTGAGCTCGGCGATGTCTTCGCCGTGGACGTGAAATTCGTATTCCCGGTCGGCGCGGAAGACGACGGTGACGGTGTACATGCGGGTCTCCTCGTTATTTTTCCCTGTCGCGCCGCATTTTTCGGTCGGGCGGCGGCAAGATCAAGTAACCGATTGTTATCATCGCGGGAACCTCCGGCTCGGCGTGGTCCGCTTCCGTTCCCGCCGCCAAACCCCGTGCTCCGCCCATGACCGAATCCCCCTGGCGCGCCCTCGCCAACCGCCGCATGCTGATCTGCGTGCTCACCGGCTTTTCGTCCGGCCTGCCGCTGTACCTGCTCCTCAACCTCGTGCCGGCGTGGCTGAAGACCGAGGGGCTATCGCTGAAGGCGATCGGTGCGTTCGCGCTCATCCAGTTTCCGTATACGTGGAAGTTCGTCTGGTCGCCCTTCCTCGACCGCTTCGCGCTGCCGCTGCTGGGCCGCCGGCGCGGCTGGATGGCGCTGACGATGCTGCTCCTGCTGGGCGCCATCGCATGGCTCGGCACCTTGTCCCCCAACGCCCAGCTCGGGCTGGTGATCGGCCTCACCGCGCTGATTGCGTTTCTCTCGGCGACCCTCGACATCGTGCTCGACGCCTATCGCCGCGAGCTGTTGCCCGAGGTGGAGCTGGGCATCGGCAACGCCATCCACGTCAATGCCTACAAGCTCGCCGGGCTGGTGCCGGGCAGCCTGTCGCTGGTGCTGGCGGATCATCTGCCGTGGCAGCAGGTGTTCCTGGTCACCGCGCTGTTCATGGCGCCGGGGCTGGCGATGACCCTGCTGGTCAAGGAGCCGCTGGCCGCCGCCGGTGCGCCGCGCACCCTGCGCGACGCGGTGGTCGAGCCCTTCCGCGAGTTCTTTGGCCGCCACGGGCTGCGCTCGGCGCTGCTGGTGCTGGGTTTCATCTTCCTCTACAAGCTGGGCGATTCGCTGTGCACCGCGCTGGCCACGCCCTTCTACCTGGACATGGGCTTCTCCAAGACCGAGATCGGCCTCGTCGCCAAGAACGCCGGCCTGTGGCCCAGCGTGATCGGCGGCATCCTCGGCGGGCTGTGGATGGTGAAGCTCGGCATCAACCGCGCCCTGTGGGTGTTCGGGGTGGTGCAGTGGGCGGCGATCTTCGGCTTTGCGTGGCTGGCCTGGCTCGGCCCCGCCGAGGCCGACGCCGGGCGACTGTGGGTGCTGGCGGCGGTGATCGGGCTGGAGGCGCTGGGCGTCGGTCTCGGCACCACGGCCTTCGTGGCCTACATGGCGCGCACCACCCACCCGGCCTACACGGCCACCCAGCTGGCGCTGTTCACCAGCCTGATGGCGGTGCCACGCACCTTCATCAATGCCTCGGCAGGCTGGCTGGTGGAATACTTCGGCTGGCTCGACTTCTTCCTGCTGTGCGGCGTGCTGGCGGTGCCCGGTATGCTGCTGTTGTTCAAGGTGGCGCCGTGGCGCGAGACGCCGGCCGCCGCCTGATTTCCCATCCATGCCCCCCATGACGCCCCTCGAAACCGCCGCCCGCGCCCTGTGCGACACCCTCGACCCGATGCGCTTCGCCGCGCCGGTCACCCACGTCTACAACCCCCTCGACTACGCCTGGGCGCCGAATGCGCTCTACCTGCGGCGCTTCGGCCAGGGGAAGAAGAAGGTGATCTTCGTGGGCATGAACCCCGGCCCCTTCGGCATGGTTCAGACCGGCGTGCCCTTCGGCGAGATCGCCGCCGTGCGCGACTGGATGGGCATCGAGGCCGCGGTGACGAAGCCCGCCACCGAGAACCCCAAGCGCCCCATCGAAGGCTTCGCCTGCCCGCGTTCCGAGGTGAGCGGGCGGCGCCTGTGGGGGCTGTTCGCCGAGCGTTTCGGCAGTGCCGAGGCCTTCTTTGCCGATCACTTCGTGGCCAACTACTGCCCGCTGGCCTTCTTCGACAACGGCCGCAACCTGACGCCCGACACGCTCCCGGCGGCCGAGCAGGGCCCGCTGCTGGCGGCCTGCGACGCGCATCTGCGCAGCGTGGCCGAGGCGCTCTCGCCCGACTGGGTGATCGGCGTCGGCGCCTGGGCCGAACAGCGCGCCCGGGAGGCGCTGACCGGGCTGCCGCTCAAGTTCGGCCGGGTGCTTCACCCCAGCCCGGCCAGCCCGGCAGCCAACCGGGGCTGGAGCGAGGCGGCGACGAAGCAACTGGTGGCGCTGGGCGTCTGGTAAGGCCTCAGATCAGGCGGGCCTGCGCCGGCGCGGCGAGGTTTTCCAGCACGCGGCGGATCGGCGTCGGCAGCGCGGCCTCGGCGAGGCGGTCGAGGGGCTGCCACACCGCGCCGCCTTCTTCGGCCCGGCCCGCGGCGGCCCGCATCACCGCGACGCGTTCCGGCGCCAGGTGCAGCACGAAGTGGGTGAAGACGTGGCGCAGGCCCGGCAGGGGCGCCACCGCCTGCACTGTCACGCCGAAGCGCCGCGCCACCCAGTCGGCGGCGTCGGCGTCCTCGGGCAGCTCCGGCAGGCTCTGCAGGCCGCCCCAGATGCCGCTGGGCGGGCGCCGTTCGAGCAGTACCGCGTTGTCGGCGACGATCACCGCGAAGCGGCCGTGGCGCTCGGGTACGGCCTTTCTTGGCCGCGGCGTCGGCAGCTCGGCGACGCGCCCGTCGCGCAGGGCCACGCAGTCGCCGGCCAGCGGGCAGCGCGGGCAGGCCGGCCGGCCGCGGGTGCACACCGTGGCGCCCAGGTCCATCTGGGCCTGGGTGTAGATGTCCACGTCGCTTGCCGGCAGCAGTTCCTCGGCGAGCTGCCACAAGGCGTTTTCCACCGCCTTGGTGCCGGGAAACCCCTCGATGCCGAAGGCCCGGGCCAGCACCCGCTTGACGTTGCCGTCGAGGATCGCCGCCCGCGTGCCGTAGCTGAAGGCGCTGATCGCCGCCGCCGTGGAGCGGCCGATGCCCGGCAGCTCGGCCAGCACGGCCGGGTCGGCCGGAAACGCGCCGCCGTGGCGGGTCATCACCGCCTGGGCGCACTTGTGCAGGTTGCGGGCGCGGGCGTAATAGCCGAGGCCGCTCCACAGCGCCAGCACGTCCTCGACCGGCGCGGCGGCGAGGCTCGCGAGGGTCGGGAAGCGTTCGAGGAAGCGACCGTAGTACGGAATCACGGTATCCACCTGGGTCTGCTGGAGCATGATCTCCGACAGCCACACCCGGTAGGCGTCGCGGGTCTGCCAGGGCAGATCGTGGCGGCCGTGCTCGCGCTGCCAGCGGATCAAGGTGTCGGCGAAGGCGCTCACCGACCGGCCCTCCGCGCGGCGGCGGCGGGCTGCCCCTCGACGCTCATGGGTTGCAGGGCGATAATCGCGCCTCCCCCAACTGATTGCCGGCGCGTGCGGACGCCCGGCCATTCCGATTTCATCATGAGTCTTCCCAAGAACGACCCGGCGGTACGCGCCTTTCGCGACACGCTGGGCATGTTTCCGACCGGCGTGACGGTCATCACCGCCCGCGCCGCCGACGGCCGCCTGGCGGGCCTCACCGTCAGCTCCTTCAATTCGGTGTCGCTGGCGCCGCCGCTGGTGGTGTGGAGCCTGTCCAGCCACCTGCCCTGCGTGCCGGTCTTCGAAAGTGCGCCAGTGTACGCGATCAACGTGCTCGCCGAAGACCAGCAGGAACTCTCCAACCGCTTCGCCAGCCGGCTCGACGACAAGTTCGCCGGGCTCGACTTCACCGAGGGCGAGGGCGGCGTGCCGCTGCTCGCCGGCTGCTGCGCGAGCTTCGAGTGCCGGCCGTTCGCCGCTCACCCGGGGGGCGACCACCTGGTGCTGATCGGCGAGGTGATCCGCTTCGCCCGCGACGCCGACAAGCGGCCGCTGGTCTTCCAGGGCGGCGCCTACCGTCGGCTGGCCTGAGCGGATCGCCCGCGATGCCCGTCCCCCACTGGATCGAGTTCAGCCCTGCGGGCGCCGACGCA
Source organism: Zoogloea sp. (assembly GCF_041911615.1). Classification (GTDB taxonomy): domain Bacteria; phylum Pseudomonadota; class Gammaproteobacteria; order Burkholderiales; family Rhodocyclaceae; genus Zoogloea. Next base: position 35,165 of record NZ_JAYROR010000070.1, read on the forward strand.
GCGCGCGGTCTGGTGTTCCTCCACGGCGTGAGCGGCGGCGCCAACGGCGCCATCGACATCCTGCCCGGCCTGGCGGCGCCCGGCTGGCGGGCGCTGGCCTGGGACATGCCCGGCTACGGTGCCAGCGCGCCCATCGATCCGGTGGATTTCGACGGCTACGCCGACGCCTTGCGGAGCCTGCTCGACCTGGCCGGGCTGCGCCAGGCGGTGCTGGTCGGACACAGCATGGGCGGCATGGTCGCGCTGCACACCGCCGCCCGTTACCCCGGGCGGCTCGCCGGCCTGGTGCTGGCGTGCTGCACGCCGGCCTTCGGCGCCACCGACGGCGCGCTGCAGCAGGCTTTCCTGGCGCGCCGGCTCGGCCCCCTCGACGAGGGCGCCACGATGCGCGAAGTGGCGGTGGAGCTCATCCCGAGCATGGTCGGCCCCGGCGCCGACCCGCAACTGGTGGGCGACGCCGTGGCCCTGATGGCCGACATCGCGCCGGCCACCTACCGCGCCGCGATGCGGGCGCTGGTGGGCTTCGATGCGCGCGCCGCGCTGCCCACGCTCACCCTGCCGGCGCTGGTCGTCGCCGGCCGCCACGACCGGGTGTCCACCCCGCAGGTGCTGCGGCGGATGGCCGCGCGTATGCCCGACGCCCGCTACGCCGAGGTGGAGGCCGGGCATTTCGCGCCCCACGAGGCGCCGGCCGAGTTCGCCGCCCTGGTGCGGGCCTTCCTGGCCGGGCTGGCGTCCGATCACACCCCTGTCATTTGAACCGCGCAGGCTTGCCGATTTTTGCCCGTCCCATGAACGAGAGCCCCTTCAAGGGCAAGACCGGCCTCACCCGGGTGTGGAACGCCTTCCACTACTCGATGGCCGGTCTCGCCGCCGCCTACCGCAACGAAGACGCGTTCCGCCAAGAAGTCTGGCTGGCCGTGCTGCTGATCCCCCTTGCCCTGTGGCTGCCGGCCAGTGGCACCGGCAAGGCGCTGATGATCGCCTGCGTGTTGCTGGTGATCGTCGTCGAGCTGGTCAATTCGGCCGTCGAGGCGGCGGTGGACCGCATCTCGCTGGAACACCACCACCTCGCCAAGCGTGCCAAGGACATCGGCAGCGCCGCGGTGTTCGTCGCGCTGGTGAATGCGGTGGTCGTCTGGGGACTGGTCCTGTTCGGATGAGCACGCGGCCGGGTAAGCGGAGCGCACCGGTGGCGGCGCGCATTGCCTTCGCGGTCATCGGGCTGGCTGCGTTGGCCCTCGCTGCGCTTGTGTTCTTAAACGGCGATGTGGCAGGGGCCCTCATATGGGGCGCCCTCGGCGCGGCGTCTGCCCTGCCCGCGCTGTGCTCCCGCAGCCGCCTGTTCGACAAATGGCTCGCATTTCTGCAGCGACTCCCGCTATCGTGAAGGACAGTGACCCACCCCGAGCGACTCGAATGAAAAGCAACCGCAAACCCTGCGTCAATTGCACCTGCGCCACCACCGGCTTCTGCCCGCGCGGCGTCGGCGCCAACATTCCACCCGAACTCGCCGCCGCCGAGCGCCCGGCCAAGGTGCCGCGCCCGTCGGCCAACCAGCTGCGCCGCGCGCAGCTCGCGCAGTTGCCCGGCAACCGCCGGAAGATGCGCTTCTGAGGCGCGGCCGGCGCCCGCCTGCCGTGCGACAATCGCGCCCTTTCCTCCGCCCGGACGCTTCCATGACCGAGTCGACCCACGCCATCACCGCCCTTGTCATCCACCGCCTGATCCGCGAGGCCGAAGGCCCGTCGCGGCTCGACCTGCGCCCGGCGCCCAACCCGGTGGACGACGCGGCGGTGCGTCTGATGGAGCGCCTGTGCCGCCACTTCGCCGAGCGCCCCGGCAAGGGCTACGGCCACTTCGAGCAGGACGAGCGCAACTTCCCGATGCCGGCGCTGGTGCGTCGCCACGTGGTCGAGGGCAGCCTGGATTTCGCCGCCCTGTCGGCCGAGATGCTGGCCCACCTGCAGCAGCGGGTGGACGAGGACAAGGTGGAGGAGGGCGGCTACGTGCTGATCGCCCGCGCCACGGTGTTCGGCGCCGATTGCCTTTACGTGGCCCTGCTGCAGGAAACCCTCGGTTCGGTGATCGGCGACGGGCTGGCGATCCACGACAGCCCGCACCTGGATTTCGGCGGCCTGCAGGTGGCCGGGCGCATCGACATCACCGCCTGGCAGGCCGGCGCCGAGCGCTACATCGCCTTCCTCAAGGGCCGCGGCGACGTGGCGGGCTGGTTCAAGCGCTTCCTGGGCTGCACCGACGTGGTCATCGCCCTCAAGGAAACCAAGAAGCTCGTCGAGACGCTGGCCCACTTCGCCGACACCCAGCAGCTCGAGGCCCCGGCCCGCGACGAACTGCTGCAGCGCGCCCACCTGGTGCTCGAGCAGATGCACGAGAGCGGCGCGCCCCTCGACCTGGCCGCCGTCGCCGGCGAGGTCTTCCCCGACGCCCCGCAGAAGCTCGCCGAAACCCTGCAGGACGAAGCGCTGGATCTCGCCTCCGGCTTCGTCCCCGACAAGCGCGCCCTGCGCCCGCTGATCCGCTTCAAGGCCGCGGCCGAGGACTGGAAGCTGGAGTTCGAACGCAGCGGCCTGCGCGCCGGCACCGTTCAATACGACGAAGCCAACAACACCCTGGTGCTGACCAACGTGCCGGAGAGCCTGCGCAAGGTGCTGCTGGAGGGCTGAGGAAGGTCTGTGAGGAGTAAGGCGTGAGGCGTCAGGAGTGGCGCAGTCGGGTAGGTCGGGTTAGCCCGAAGGGCGCAACACGACAGCGCAGGATCAGCCCAGCCCACGACCAGAGTCGGCCGGTTTGGTGCAGTACGTCGACGAACTCAACCGATACTGGAACGGATCGGTGGCAGGCTGTCGCAGGGGATGTCGGGTGCGCTGCGCGAACCCGACCTACGCGAACTAAACGAGGCCCCAGCTCCTGAGTTTTTCCGCCCAAGCGTTGATGGCGTCACGCGCGACCGAGAGCCCGTCCAGGTGCTTGTCGCCATGAAGGATTTTGACGCGGAGCCTCCATCCACCATCGCAATCCTCGCCTGACAAACTCTCGACCGACGGCTTAAGTCCACTCCATGGCTTTCTTGTCAATTCCACGTGCTTGTCGGAGTTAGCCAAGTCGGCCATCAAACTGAGGCGCGGGTCGGAGCGGATTGCCTCGTTGACGTCCTTGGCGCTTGGCATTCCCGCTAGCTTTTCCACTGCAATGAGTGCGTCTCTGAGGTGAAATACCTGAATAAAAAATGAGAAAAGTTGCTGGGCGCCGCCGTGGATTGCAGGTCCACTCATGACTCCGACGTGAGGAGCTTCGATCTTGCGAAGCTCTTCTTGAACTGTGTTCCAGCGGACTCGCCAGTCTCGGGTCTGCGTTGCTGGATACAGCCCGCTCGTCAGCTGATTTGAGAGGCCAAACGATACCTGCAAGGTGGAAGTGGACGTCAAGGCTGTTCCGCCACAGGTTGGGCATGGAGTGCGTTCGGTGGGGGCTTCTTGCTGTCGTGGGGTTCCGCACGTCAAGCAGAAGTGAGTGTCCATGGCTGTCATCTCCTGAGAATTGGCTGAACGCACTATCTGGGCACGATTCTTACCGGCAGCTCCCCCAGCACCCGCGCCCGCAATTGCCCGCAGCCGCCTTCCACATCCTGCCCCGCCGAGTTGCGCAGCTTGGTGAGGATGCCGCGGCGGTGGAGCTGGCGGGCGATGTCGGCGGCCTTGTCCCACGCCGGGCGGCGGAAGGGCAGGTCGGGGATGGTGTTGTACGGGATCATGTTCATGATCGCGTACTTGCCGGTGAGCAGGCGCACGATGCCGTCGAGTTCTTCCGGCGTGTCGTTCACGCCCTCGATCAGCGTCCATTGGTACTGGATCGGGTAGCCAGTGCGGCGGGCGTAGGCTTCGCCCAGCTCGACCAGTTCGTCCGGCGCGATGCGCGGGGCTTTCGGCAGCAGCTCGGCGCGCAGGTCGGCGCGGCTGGTGTGCAGCGACAGGGCCAGCGCGGGCTTCACGGCGAGGGTGGGCAGGCGCTCGAAGACGCGCAGGTCGCCTACCGTGCTGAACACCAGGTTCTTGTGACCGATGCCGCCTTCGGTGCCCAGCAACTCGATCGCCTCGAGGACGTTTTCCATGTTGTGGGCCGGCTCGCCCATGCCCATGAAGACCACCTTCTTCACCGTCCGCTGGCGCCGCGCCAGCACCACCTGGGCGACGATCTCGGCGCTGCCCACCTGACGCAGCAGGCCGTCGCGGCCGGTCATGCAGAACACGCAACCCACCGCGCAGCCCACCTGGCTCGACACGCACAGGCCGTCGCGGGGCAGCAGCACGCTCTCGACGGTCTGGCCGTCGGGCAGTTCGACCAGCAGCCGGGCGGAGCCGTCGTCGGCGGGATGCGTCGAGCGCAGCCGGGCGAGGCCGTCCAGCTCGGCGGTGAGCGCGGGCAGGGCGTCGAGTACCGGCTGGGGCAGCATCGGTCCGCGCTTCGCGGGGCCCGCGGACAGCGGCAGGGCGTGCGTCCAGGCGCGCAGAATGCGCTGGATGTGCACGGGTTTGGCGCCCAGGTCGGCAAGGCGCTGGCGGAGATGTTCGATGCGCATGAGGGGGCGAATCCTAGCACCGGGGCAGGGCAGGGGGTAGTCGGCAGGTTCAGCGCCCCCAACCGAAGCCGCCTGCGGCGCCAGGGCGCTGGATCGTCTCGGCGAGGCGCCAGGTTCCCTCGGGATTCGAAGTGCCTCAGGTTTGGGGGGAACCGGCTCGGCCTGGAGGTTAACTTTTTCAGGTCTAGGGCGAACAGGTTCAGGTCGGAAGCGAACAGATTCAGGTCGGAGGCGAACAAGTTCAGGTCGGAGGCGAACAGGTTCAGGTTGGAGGCGCATAAGTGCAGCTCAGAACTGAACTTGTTCAGGTCCAGGCCGAACCGGGGGCCGGGAGGCGGTGTACAGTGCCACCCATGCACCCCGCTCCCATCGTTTCCGAATCCGAGGTCGAGTTCACCGCCATCCGCGCCCAGGGGGCCGGGGGGCAGAACGTGAACAAAGTGTCGAACGCCGCCCATCTGCGCTTCGACGTTCGTGCGTCGAGCCTGCCGGAGGCGGTCAAGGCGCGGCTGCTGGCGCTGGGGGATCAGCGGGTGGGCAAGGACGGGGTGATCGTCATCAAGGCGCAGACCTTCCGCAGCCTCGACAAGAACCGCGCCGAGGCGCTGCGGCGCCTGCAGGAGATGGTGGACGCCGCTGCCCACGTGCCGAAGGCGCGCCGTGCGACGCGGCCGACCCGCGCGTCGGTGACCCGCCGCCTCGACGGCAAGGCTCGCCGCAGCGCCGTGAAGGCCGGGCGCGGGCGGGTGGAATAGAGTAGGACGAGATCGGGGGCCGCCCAGGTCCGGATCGGGGCTCCGCAGGCTCATTCCATCCTGAGTGACGTTTTCAGCCGGGTGGCCGGATTGCCAGACGCGTCCGTTCCGACCAACGGGATGTCCCCCGAATCAATGCCCGTCGTCAGCAACGATTCCACTGTTCCGCCCGATGCGCCGCCGCGGCCCCCATTCGCCAGATCGGGCGCTGGAAACACGACGGCCCGCCGGGCGAGCGGCGGGCCGTCTTGCTGCGACGGAAGGGGCGATCAGCCGAGTTTTGCCTGCTCGCCGATGGCGGTGCCGCCCATCATCGGGTCGCTGATCGAGGCTTCGCCGGTTTCGACGCGGCCGGCAAAGCGCCGCGCGTAGCCGGGCAGCGCCTTGATCGTCAGCGTGAAGTCGTACCAGCGGCCACTGCTCTTGAGCGGCCAGTGCAGCTCGGCCTGGCTGCGGGCGGCGACGGTGCCGGTCCACGGGCCGGTGGCGAAGTAGCCGTTGGCGACCACCGTGTAGCTGGCGGCGACGCCGCAGGTGTTGAAAATCTTCAGGTACACGCTGCCGTTGGCCACGTCGTAGCACACCTGCACTTCGGGGGTCGGCTCGGTGGCCTTGGCCGCGGCGTTGCCGGTGAAGTGGCGGTGGTAGCCGTTGGGGCCCAGCACCCACAGGTCGTAGGCGCCGGCGTCGGCGGCGAGATCCCAGCCGCCGGTGAGCTGCTTGCCGCCTTCGACGGTGTAGCGGCGCGGGTACTGGTCGAGGTGCTTGCGGTCGTACACGTGGAAGACCGCGGCGGCCTCGCCGGTGTTGGCGAACACCAGCTCGATGCGGCTGGCCGACTTGACGCTGGCGGTGGTGTGCAGCTCGTAGGGCAGGGCGCGGGACGGCAGGGTGCCGACGGCCTGCACCGGCAGGGTGGGCAGCGCCGGGGTCGGCGGGGTGGTGCGCTTGGTGAGGGCGCGGGCACGGTTGGCCAGGGCGACGGTGTCGGGGAAGGTCTTGAAGAACTCGGTGTTGTCCGGGTCCTTGAAGTTGAAGGCGCTGGTCATGTCGCCGCAGACGGCGCGGCGCCAGGCGCTGATGTTGGGCTCCATGACGCCGAAGCGCTGCTCGATGAAGCGGATCGGCGAGGTGTGGTCGAACACCTGCGAATTGACCCAGCCGCCTTTCGACCACGGCGAGATGACGTACATCGGCACCCGCGGCCCGAGCCCGTAGGGGCGGTGCAGGGCGAGCTGCTCCTGGGCGTTGTTGTGGTACGAGACCAGGATCTCGTGGTATTCGCCGGTGGTGTCGACGGTGGAGGCGCCGGCCAGCACGGCCTTGGCGGGGTCGGCGTCCCAGGTGGTGTAGGCGGGGGCGGCCGGGGGCGGGACGTGGTCGAAGAAGCCGTCGTTCTCGTCGAAGTTGAGGAACAGCACGGTCTTGCTCCACACCGCGGGGTTGGCGGTGAGGGCGTCGAGCACCTTGGCGGTGTAGTCGGCGCCCTGGGCCGGGCTGGACGGGCCGGGGTGCTCGGAGCCTTCGGCGGTGGCGACGATCCAGGTGACCTGCGGCAGGGTGCCGGCGAGCACGTCTTCCTTGAGCTTGTCCAGGTCGCGGGTGCTGACGCCGCGGTCGCGCAGGGCCTGGGAGTAGCCCGGACGCTGGTACCAGGCGTCGCGGAAGCGCTGGAACCCGGCCAGCGGGTTGTCGGTGTAGTTGTCGGCCATGTTCTCGTAGACCTGCCAGGTGATGCCGGCGGCCTCGAGGCGTTCGGGGTAGGTCGTCCAGGTGTAGCCGCCGTCGCCGTGGTCGGCGTCGAACCAGTCGTAGTCGTTGTAGGTGGCCGGGCCGTTGCCCTTGCCCAGCGGATCGTTGGTGCCGGTCCACTGGAACAGGCGGTTGGTGTTGGTGCCGGCCTGGGCCGAGCAGAAGTAGGCGTCGCAGATCGTGAAGGCCTTGGCCATCGCGAACTGGAAGGGCATGTCGTCCTGGGCGAAGTAGCCCATCGAGTGGTTGTTCTTGTACTTCGGCCACACGTTCATCCGCCCGTTGTCCCAGGCGGCCTGGGCGTCGAGCCAGGCGTGGGGGGTGCCGCTGACGCGCATGTAGTCGAAGGTCTGCACGGTGTTGAGGCGGAACGGGGCGATCACCCGCGGGTTGGCGGGGTCGGCGTCATTCACCTGGTACCAGACGGTCTTGCCGGTGTTGCCGAGGGCGTCCTTGACCGGGATCGGGAAGCGGTCGCCGAAGCCGCGCACGCCGGCCATGGTGCCGAAGTAGTGGTCGAAGGAGCGGTTCTCCTGCATGAAGATCACGACGTGCTCGACGTCCTTGATCGTGCCGGTCTGGTTGTTGGCGGAGATGGCGAGGGCCTTCTGGATCGCCGGGGGAAACATCGAGAGGGCGGCACCGGCGCCGGCGGTGGTGCCGGCGCTGTGCAGGAAGTCGCGTCTGCTGAGTCGGGTCATTTTGGGTTTTCGGTCTTCAAGGGTCGATGGGCGGAAGCGGCTGGCTCAGGAGGCGCAGCTCTGGCCGGAGGCGGGCGCCGGGGCGCAGCGCATCTGCGGGGTCTTCTCGTCGGCGGGGGCGCTGCTGGCGCCGTCGTTGTTGCTGCTGCTGCCGCCGCAACCGGCGAGCAGGGCGGACAGCAGCAGCGCCACGGCGATGGGGCGGGCGGTGAGAGGGGATTTCAAGCGGGAGCTCCTGGGTGGAAGGGGAAAAATCCGTCGGGCGGATGGCGGAAAGCCGAAAATGCTAGGTCGCCCGGATGAACGAATTAAGGCGCTTCCGTGAAGGGCGTGTGACCCCGCCGGCGTGCGGGGGGCGCCGTCACCGAGCCATCACCTGACCGTCACATCGCTGCAGCATCGGCCCGCAACACTGCCGGCATGGACCGTGCCGGACTCATCTGCCAGGAAATCGTCAGCCAGCAGGGCGCCCTTCGGGTGGCCGTGGTGACCGAGACCTATCCGCCCGAAATCAATGGCGTCGCCATGAGCACTGGGCGCGTCGTGGACGGGCTGGTGGCCGCCGGCCACCGGGTGGATCTGATCCGCCCGCGTCAGGCCCACGAGGGCGCGGTGATCGCCGAGGGCGTCGAGCAGATGCTCGCGCGGGGGATTCCGCTGCCCCGCTACGCCAATCTGCAACTCGGTCTGCCGGCCCAGAAGGTGCTGCTGCGACGCTGGTCTATTCAGCGTCCGGACGTGGTGCAGGTGGTCACCGAGGGGCCGCTGGGCTGGTCGGCGCTGACCGCCGCGCGCAAGCTCCGGCTGCCGGTGATCAGCGAGTTCCACACCAACTTCCACCGCTACACCGGCCATTACGGCGTGGGCTGGCTCAAGCGCCCCATCGCCGCCTACCTGCGCAAGTTCCACAACCGCGCCGACCTGACCCTGGTGCCGACCCGTGCCCTGTGCGACGAGCTGGTCGGGCAGGGCATCCCGCGGGTGGAGGTGGTGTCGCGGGGTGTCGACACGACGCTGTTCGATCCGGCGCGCCGCAGCGAGTCCCTGCGTCGCCAGTGGGGCCTGGCGCCCGACGATCTGGCGGTGCTGTACGTGGGCCGGGTGGCGCCGGAGAAAAACCTCGCCCTGCTCGAAAAGGCCTTCGAGGCGATCCGCGCGCGCCAGCCGCGGGCGCGTCTGGTGCTGGTGGGCGACGGCCCCGCGTTGCCGGCCCTGCGCGCGCGCCAGCCGGGGGCGATCTGTGCCGGCCCACGCACCGGCGCGCCGCTGGCCGAGC
>NZ_JAYROR010000071.1:0-6242 GCF_041911615.1 Zoogloea sp.
ATCCGGCCGCGGTGGCCGGCCCGGCCCCGCGCGAGGCCCCTTCCCGTCACACTCCGCGGCGCGACAAGGTGGCGCCCCAGGGGCGGGACGTCGCGCCGACGGTGGCGTCCCGAGCGGCACCAAAGCCCGCGCCGGGGCCGGCGCGAACGGTGGAGCGGGATGTGGACATCGTCACCGCGATCGTGCGCTGACGAGCGCCGCCGGCCAGCCGGGCCGCTTCGCCCGGGCGCGGCGCCTCAGGGGTAGAGCCCGCGCTGGGCGTGGGCCTGCAGGACCCGTTCGCAGCCCAGCACGAAGGCCGCGGTGCGCAGCGGAACGCCCTTCGCGGTGGCTGCGTCCCACACGGCGGCGAAAGCCTCGCGCATGATGCGGTCGAGGCGGGCGTTGATTTCGTCCTCGGTCCAGAAGAACGCGCTGATGTCCTGCACCCATTCGAAATAGCTCACCGTCACCCCGCCGGCGTTGGCGAGCACGTCGGGGATCACGGTGACGCCGTTGTCCTGCAGGATCAGGTCGGCCTCGGGGGTGGTCGGGCCGTTGGCGCCTTCGGTCAGCAGACGGGCGCGGATCAATCCGGCGTTGGCGGCGGTGATCTGGTTCTCCATCGCCGCGGCGACCATCACGTCGGCGTCAATGCCCCAGAACGCCTCCGGCGCGATGGGTTCGCTGCCCGGCGCGCCGATCAGGCTACCGTTGTGTTGCCGCCACGCCTTGGCGGCGCGCACGTCGAGCCCGCCCGGGTTGCGGATCGAGCCGCTGCCGTCCTGTAGCGCCACGACCTTCGCGCCGGCGTCGGCGAACAGGCGGGCGGCGGCCTCGCCGACGTTGCCGAAGCCCTGCACCGCCACCCGCGCGCCGGCGATGTCGAGGCTCATGCGCCGCGCCGCCTCGACGGTGGCGACGAAGACCCCGCGGCCAGTGGCGTCCTTGCGCCCGAGGCTGCCGCCCAGGCTCACCGGCTTGCCGGTGACGACGCCCATCGCGGTCTTGCCCTCGTTCATCGAGAAGGTGTCCATGATCCACGCCATCACCTGCTCGTTGGTGTTGATGTCGGGGGCCGGAATGTCCTTGTCCTGGCCGAGCAGGATGTTGATCTCGCTGGCGTAGCGGCGGGTGAGGCGTTCGAGCTCGGGCATCGAGAGGACTTTCGGGTCGACCCGGATGCCGCCCTTGGCGCCCCCGAAGGGCACGTTCACCACCGCGTTCTTCACCGTCATCCAGGCCGACAGGGCCATCACCTCGGCGAGTGTCACGTCCGGGTGGTAGCGGATGCCCCCCTTGCCGGGGCCGCGGGCGAGGTTGTGCTGCACGCGATAGCCCTCGAAATGCGCAATTTCCCCATTGTCGAGGCGAATCGGCACGTTTACGATCAGCGCCCGCTTTGGACGGGTCAGGATCGGCGCCAGCGGCCGCAGTTCGGCCGCGAGGTGAGGTTCGACCCGGTCGATCTGGACCAGATAGGTCTCCCACGGGCCGAGGTGCTCGGCCGACAGGTAGGACGGGATGTGCGAGACGTTGTTCATGGCTTCCTCCTGGGCGGGGCGGCCGGCTGACGCCGCGTTGTCGTGCCTGTCTGGTTGGGCCGCTTTCGGCCGCGTTGGTTTCATCGACGCGGCATGGCGTGGCCCGTCGCGGGCGCGCCGCGCCTGTTATTTCACGATCGCTGCAAAGCGCTTTCGGGGCGGCCTGGAAAGGTTCGCCGGTTTTATTGGTTGGTCCGGCCGGAAGCGCCCGCTAAGGTGCGGCGCAATGTGGCCCGCGCCTTCGGGCGGGCATTTTCCGCTTCCCACCGGACAGGATTCTCCCCCATGTACATTCGCAAACGCATCCTCGCCGCCAGCCTCGCCGCGCTGGGCTGGCCCCTCGCGGCTTCGGCCACCAACGGTTACTTCTCCCACGGTTACGGCGTGCGCAGCCAGGCGCTGGCCGGCGTCGGTATCGCGCTGCCCCAGGACGGTCTGGCCGCCGCCGCCAACCCGGCCGGCACCGCCTATGTCGGCAACCGGGTCGACCTGGGCGCCTCGCTGTTCCGCCCCGACCGCGGCGCGTCGATCCGCGGCAACGCCTACGGGGCCGATGGCGATTACTCGGCCAACGGCACGCGCGACTTCCTCATCCCCGAGCTGGGCTACGCGCGCCAGCTGTCGCCCGCGCTCGCCGTGGGCCTGTCGATCTACGGCAACGGCGGCATGAACACCGACTACCAGCGCAATCCATTCGCGGCCTTCGGCGCCAGCGGCAAGGCCGGCATCGATCTGTCGCAGCTCTTCGTGACGCCGTCGGTGGCCTGGCGGGTGACGCCGGGGCAGACCGTCGGGGCGGCGCTGACCCTGGCTTACCAGCGCTTTGCGGCGCGTGGCCTGTCGTCCTTCGACAACGCCTTCGTGTCGTCGGCGCCCGGTTCGGTGACCGACCGTGGCCACGACAGCTCCACCGGCGTCGGCATCAAGCTGGGCTGGATCGGCGAAGTGCTGCCGACGGTGAAGCTCGGCGCGAGCTGGTCGTCGCGCATCGAGATGGGCGAGCTGGAGCGCTACAAGGGCCTCTTCGAGGGCGGCGGCGGTTTCGACATTCCGGCCAGCTACGGCCTTGGCGTGGCCTGGCAGGCGAGCCCGGCGGTGACGCTGGCGGCCGACTGGCAGCGCATCGAATACAACAGCGTGAAGGCGGTGGGCAGCCCGCTGTCGGCGCTGTTCAGCGGCGGCCAGCTGGGGGCCGACAACGGCGCCGGCTTCGGCTGGCAGAACATCTCGGTGGTCAAGCTGGGCGCGGTGTACACGCACGACGAGCGGCTCACCCTGCGCGCCGGCGCGAGCCGAGCCCAGCAACCGGTGCCGGCCAGTCAGACCTTCTTCAACATCCTCGCGCCGGGCGTGGTGCGCAACCACTTCAGCGTTGGCGCCAGCTATCGCGCCGATGCCGGCGGCGAGTGGAGCGTGGCCTACACCCGCGCGCCCAAGGTCACGGTGTCGGGCGAAGGCTCGATTCCGGCCAGCTTCGGTGGCGGCGAGGCCAGCGGCCACCTGCGCGAGGACATCCTGACGGTGGGCTACACGTGGGCGCTCTGATTCCTTCGTGGCGGAGGCCGGCATGAGCGTGGCCTGGTCGTCTTTCACGCCGGGCGCGGCGCTGGCCGGCGGCGCGCTGATCGGCCTGGCGGCGAGCGTGCTGTGGCTCGTCAATGGGCGCGTCGCCGGCATCAGCGGCATTCTCGCCGGGATCGCGCGCCGGCCCGGCGACCGGGGCTGGCGGATTGCCTTCGTGGCGGGCCTGCTGGCCGCGCCGCTGCTGGTCGGGTGGCTGGCGCCCGGTGTCGATGCGCCGGCGCCGCTGACCTTCGGCGCCGGCGACGCGCTCAGGCTTTTCGTGGCCGGGCTGCTGGTCGGTGTCGGCACGCGGCTTGCCAACGGCTGCACCAGCGGTCACGGGGTGTGCGGCCTGGCGCGGCTGTCCCCGCGGTCGCTGGTGGCGGTGCTGGTGTTCATGGCGGCGGCCTTCGGCGTGGTCTTCGTGGCCCGCCACCTGCTGCCGGGCGGTGCGTCGTGAGCGCCGCCGCGGGCAACGGGGCACGCCTGTCGTCCCTGGCGGGGGCGCTGGTGGCAGGGCTGATCTTCGGCGTCGGGCTGATCGTGGCCGGCATGAGCAACCCGGCCAAGGTGCTCGCCTTCCTCGATCTGGCCGGCGACTGGGACCCGTCCCTGGCGCTGGTGATGGTGGGCGGCATCGCGGTGACGCGGATCGGCTTGCTGCTGGGCCGGCGAGCCCGGCGTAGCGCGTCCGGGGCGCCATTCCACGCGTCGGGCCACCGTCCGGTGGACCGGCGCCTGATCGTCGGCAGCGCGCTGTTCGGCATCGGCTGGGGGCTGGCGGGCTTCTGCCCGGGGCCGGCGGTGGTGGCGGTGGGTTACGGTTACCTGCCCGCGCTCCCGCTGGTGGCCGGCATGTTGCTCGGGCTGTGGCTGCAGCGGCCGGGGCGTGACCGCCGCTGACGGGCAATCCGCTATGATCGGGCGCGTCCCGATTCCTGGAGTACCGCGATGCGTCGTGCCGTCTGCCTGTTTTCCGCCGGATTGCTGCTTGCGGCGTCGGCGCGCGCCCACGACGAGGCGCGCCTGCCCGGCGACGCCGCGGCGGTACGGGCGGCCGCGGCCGACGCGCCCTTCAAGCTGACCGTCGGCCAGTACCGCTACGGCGGCAATTTCGGTGGGCAGGACGCGAACCTGCGCTATCGCAGCGGCGATTCGTCGGCCTGGGTGGGCGCCTACCGCGACCGCGAATCCGGCGAACAGGCGCGGGCCGGCGTCGATACCAGCTGGCAGCCCATCGCCGGCTCGACGCTGGCGTTGCAGCCTTCGCTGCAATGGGCGTCGGGCGGCTTCTGGGGCGGCAGCTTCAGCGTCGAGCTGGGCGAGCCGTGGTTCGTGCAGGTGGGCATCGGGCGCACCAACACGCGGCCTTACTTCAATCTCAATTTCGATCCCAACGACGCCCTGTCGCTGGCCGCCGGCTACCGCGACGACAGCGGCCGCACCTTTTACCTGATGACGATCCGCGATGACCGGCTCGGCACCCGCCAGCAGCACACCCACGCGGTGGCGCGCTGGCCGGTGGGCGACGGCGAGCGGGCGACGGTGGACGTGCTGCGCAAGACCGGCATCGGCGACAGTGGCCCGGTGGCGGGCTGGGGCGTGACGCTGGGCTACGACTGGCCGCGCTGGTTTGCCCGGCTGGCCCACGAGCCCTACCAGAACTTCAGCGCCGTGACGGCCACCCGGCTGTCGCTGGGCCTGCGTTTCTGAGCGCCTACAGTGGCGCGAGGACGTAGCCGCGGCGGCCGAGTTCGTCGTGCAGATGGCGGGCGGTCGCCACCGCGTCGGGGCCGTCGCCGTGCACGCAGATCGAGCCGATGGGCGTCGGCAGGCGCTTGCCGCCGACGCTCACGAGGGCGCCGGCCTCCAGCATCGCCAGCACGTGGGCGAGGGACGCCGCGGCGCCGTGGATCATCGCGTCGGGGCGGCTGCGTGGCACCAGGTTGCCGTCGTCGAGGTAGGCCCGGTCGGCGAAGATTTCGGCCACCACCGCCAGTCCGGCGGCTGCGCCGGCCGTGTAGAGCTCGGACCGCGCCGGGGCGAGCAGGATCAGCGTAGGGTCGTAGGTCTTGACCGCCTGGGCCACCGTGCGGGCCAGGGCCGCATCGGCGCACGCCATGTTGGAGAGCGCGCCGTGGGGCTTCACGTGGCGCAGCCGGATGCCCTCGACGCGGGCCATGCCGTCCAGCGCGGCGAGCTGGTACAGGATGATCGCCTCCAGTTCGGCTGGCGGGAGCGTCATCGGGCGGCGGCCGAAACCCTGCAGGTCGGGAAACGCCACGTGGGCGCCCACCCCGGTGCCGGCGGCCCGCGCCAGCTGCAGGGTGCGGCGCATCACCAGCGGGTCGCCGGCGTGAAAGCCGCAGGCGATGTTGGCGCTGTCGATCAGGGCGAGCAGTTCGGCGTCGCTGCCCATCGTCCAGGCGCCGAAGCTTTCGCCCAGGTCGGCGTTGAGGTTGAGGCGAGCGGTCATGGTCGGGCGGGGCGGCGGCGCGGGTGGGGGAGCGCGTATTGTGCGCTCAGTCCTCGTCGCCGCGCACGGCGGCGCCGGCGAGGTTCGCCGCCTGCAGCGTCGCGGTGTCGGGGGCGGCGTGGCGGGGGCGGATGCGCGCCAGCCAGTCGCCGAGGCGACGGGCCTGGTCGGCGCGCGCGCGGGCGGCTTCGGCGGCGTCCACGAAGCGGAAACGCAGCGCGTCGCCCGGCTGCAGGTGCGCCAGGCGCGGCAGATCGGCCTGGATCACCACCGCCAGCTTGGGGTAGCCCCCCACGGTCTGGCAGTCGGCCAGCAGCACGATGGCGCGGCCGTCGGCGGGCACCTGCACGGTGCCGGGGGTGACGCCGTCGGACACGATGTCGGCGCCCTTTGCGGTGTGGGCGAGACGCGGGCCGTCGAGGCGCAGGCCCATGCGGTCGCGCTCGCGGGTGACGCGGAAGGGTTCGTGGGTGAAGGCGTCGAGGCTGGCCGCGGTGAAGTGGTCGATCTGCGGGCCGGGCATCGCGCGGATCGGCCCGTCGGGCGGGTCGAGGGCGGCGGGGCCGATCCAGTCGAGCGTGGCGTCGCCGTCGAAGGCGCGGCACGGCAGGCGGTCGGGCAGGGGGCACAGCCCGGCACGGGCGTAGGTGGCGCGGCTGCCGAGCTGCGGCGGCGTGCGG
>NZ_JAYROR010000072.1:0-5365 GCF_041911615.1 Zoogloea sp.
CGCTCTTCAAGGCTGATGTAGCTGAACATCGCCCCCTGGAAGTCTTGGTTGCCTCTCATCGTCCTCGTCTGGGTTGTTCGCCGATGGCTTCAGATCGTACTGGCCGACGCCAGCGTCGGCGGGGGATTTTTCAACGGCCTGCTAAGCAAGGGCTTCCAGCCGTCGATCAATCTCTCCGGGCGGAACGGCGAGATGCCAAACGCGATCTCGGCGAAGGCCGTGATCGCCGCGACCGCCTCTTCCTGATCGCCGACGCCGATGTTAACGTTGGCCGCCAGCAGGAGGCGCTCCAACTCAGGCGCCCGTTCGTCCAGCGCCTTTCCGGCGGCCAGACCCACGCCGGCCAGGAAGTACCCCCGCCGCTGTGTGGGCGTGCTGTTGCGCCAGATGTACTTGGCGCGGGCGCGCAGCCCTGCCGGCAACAGTTTCTGAACATCTTCGTTGTAGCGCGCAAGGCGCCGCTGGAACAGCGAAGCCACCAAGATCTCATCAAGCTTGGCCTCGACTTCGGCGTCCAGCACGTAGGAATCGCCGAGCAAGCTGAAGATCGCGGTGTCCAGGCTTGCCAGATGCTGGTCCCATCGCTGCCTTGCGTCGCCGGCCTCTTCGGTCGACTCGGAGGCGAGCACCGGGAACTCCCACGCGGCCTGCCCCGCGACGTACTCGACCAGTTGGCCGGCGTCGCTGGACCCCAACCTTTTGCTCATCCGGCTGAGCAACGCTGCGACCAGCCGGAGCAGCCCGCTCTCCATCTCCCGACCCGCCTGGTTCGCGACCAGTTCCTGCCAGTCCTTACGCCGTTGCCGCATGTTATCGAACATCGGATAAAGCACCAAGCCTTCGACATCGATGTAAGCACGCCCAGCCCGGCCGACGACATTGCGGAATTCCGAGGCAGCGAGGAGATCACGGCCGCGCCTCACCCCACGAAAGACCAGCGAGGTCGCGGCGAGGTTGAGTCCCTGGGCCAAGGTCGGCGATGACACCGTGACGCGAAGCACGCCCTCCCGCAACAACCGTTCGACTTCCTTGCGGTAAGGCGTGGGCAGCGCACCGTGGTGGACCGCCACGCCCAATTTCAGGCACGCAAGGATGTCGTGATCGGGCCCGAACCATTCCGTGCCGACGGCCAGTGCCGTGGCCAGCGCGGAGACCGGTTGTGCGAGCATCGAGTCGATGTGGCCACGCTTGTGCATCTCGATGATGGTCGCGGCCAGAGGAAGCACCGAACGGCGCATCGGACAGAAGACGAGGACGGTTTGACCCTCTTCCACCAGACGCCACGCGGTTGCGATGCACAATTCCCCCTGGTCGGCCGGGAACAACTTTCTGGCGCGTCCGCGGGTCGGTCTCTTCGGAACCACGAACTTCGGGATGAAGGGCTTTTCGTCCCCCACGCTCACGTTGAGCTGAGCATGCTGGCCTTTCCATTCGACCTCGCCGAAGCGCAGCCGGGTCGGACGCCAGTCGTCCTTGATCAACCCGTCGGGCTGGTCGCGCGTCAACCAGGCGGCGAAGTCCTCCAATTGGTGTCCATCCGGCAAGATCGCCGAGAGGCACACGATGCGCCGCCCGGCTGCGTCCGAACGCCGTAGCAAGCGCTGAATCTGAGCCTCGTAGCGCACCTCGCGCTCGCCCAGGCCGATCATGTGGCCCTCATCGAGCACCACCAGGCCGACGTCGTCCAACAGCGTCGGATCGCTGCGTAGCGCGAAGTCGAGCTTCTCGGGCGTGGCCACGACGATGTCGGTCGAGCGCAAGGCGTCGACGTCCGCGCCGCTGGCGCCGATGCTGCCGTACAGGCTCGATACGGACTTTCCCAACGGGGCAAAGGTGCGCCGCAGGCCGACCTCGGTCTGTGCAGACAAGGCCCGGAGCGGTGTGACGAAGACGATGCGCTTGCCCCGCGCCAGGCAGGCCAGGATGCACAGCTCCGCGATGCGCGTCTTACCCGCGCTGGTGGGCAGCGACAGCACGAGGTTCGTGCCGGCGTCGAGCACACGCCGCGCCGCCTGGAGTTGTGACGGCCAGAGCTCGACCTCGGACTTGCTCCTGCGGTAGAGCGAGGCGATGAAGAGCTTGCGCAGCCGGGCCCAGTCGCCAATCTCTGCGCCGGGCGGCCCGGAAAGCGGCAGGATCTTGTGGAAGCTGGTCTCCCAGAGGCCCCCCAGCAGATGGATCGCCAGGCGGTGACACCACCAGGCGGGCACGAGCTCGAGCTCGCCGGCGGCCTCGAGGCCGCGCTGCAGGCGCTCGCGCGCGAGCGACAACAAGGCTTCGTCGCCGCGTTCCAGGGCCAGCATCGCGACCGCCAGCGCGGCCATGAAGTTGTCCTTTAGAGCGACAAGCACGGCGCCAATCCGCTCGTCGGTCGCCCCCGCGCCGTCCGTGTCGTCGCCATCGGCCAATGTGTCGGGCCGGTCCAGCGCGGCAACGACCGCACCCTCGCTCCCTTGGCCCGAGGCGAACCATGCGCCGACGTCCCCGGCCAGGCCGTCGAGATCGCGGAGCATCAGCTTCGCCAGCCCCTTTTCCATCGCCGAGAAATTTGCCTCGGCCAGCCCCTGGTGCAGCAGCGAGTAGGCCCTCGCCGAGAAACGACCCAGGTGATAGGCCGCAGCCGCGACGAGGCGGTGGAAGTCGCGCTCCGCGCTGGCTTCGCCCCGCGCAACTACGGCTTCGAGCGCTTCGGCGGCCACCTCGAAGCTCTTGCGGGCTGTCTCGGCGTCGCCGCCCATATCGACATACCGCAGGCCGTGCTGCAACAGCGAGTACCCGTAGGACAGCAAGTCGTCCGACAGCTCACTACCGAAGTTGGGCGCTTCCTCCGGTAGAGCACCGTCGCGCCAGATCATCGCGCGCGCCTGGCCGCGGGCAAGCAGCCTGGCCCTGAATCCGGGCACCACGGCAGCGTCGATGTTGGCTTTCAGTTCCTCGAGCGTCGCGGCCATTACTTGCCCACCTTGCCGATTGCCGCGAAGACCGCCTTGATGAAGTCCTGGTGCCTATCGACACGAAGACCGACGTAGTGCTGCGGCACGGGGCCGGCATAGGACTGCAGGTTGGTTTTCAGAAGCTTCAGCGGGTCGTTGCCCGAGAATGTGAACAGCATGTGCGAGACCTGGGAGACGCGGATGCCATCCTTGAGCTGAGCCTTGTCCAGCGCATCGCCGAGAAACGTGTCGCCGGCTTGGTTCAAGCGGTCAGCGACGAACGCGAGCGCATGCGGCGACGGGAGCCCGCTGTTGGCGCAGAGCGCCGCCCTGGCCTCGTCGATGACGGCCGTGCGCATTCCTGCCCGGCTCTTGACCTCCGCCTTGAGGATCTTCAGGCTGCCGCTTTTCGAGTCGAAGTTGAAGGCCAGCACGTCTTCACCGCGCATCGACATGTTGCGATGGTCCTTCCAGCGCAAACGCTTGATGCCGAGATTGAAGGGAGTGGCCTCGTAAACATAGGCGTTGCACAGGATCTCGCCCAGATCGCCGGAGCGGATGGATGCCTGCGTCGGAAGCTTCTGCTCGACATGGGCGGCAGCGGCCGGCTTGCCCAGCTTTCTCAGCAGATCCGCGACGCGTTTCGGATCCGTGTAGTAGCCTGGGACGGCTTTCGCGATCGCGCCAATCGCATGTGCCTGCCCTCCGGTAGCAATACCCAGCCCGCGCAACTTGTGCGTCTGAACGGACTCCTCGGTTGCCACGCACCACTTCGCGAACTCCATCATCTCCTCCCATTGTTCTTGGTGATCAGCCGATCTGGGAACGCCCCTCGCCCGCAAGTTTCTCGGGTTTGAACTACGGCGTCCCCTTGCCCGGCACGATGTCGACGCCAATCCGATCGGCCAGATTCAGCAACTGCGCATAGGTCTGTTCTTCCTTCAGCAAACTGCGCGAATCGCCGACCTGATGCAGCGCGCCTTTCGGAATTCGGTCGCCAAACAGCATCACCGCGCGAGCCGAATCGTCCTGCCGGGAGATCCAGGACAGCCCCTGGATTTCTGGGTGCTGAACGTGGAGGGCCTCGGCCCAGCGGCGCGTCGCCGGATACTGATCCTTCTCGGTATCGATGAGTTGCTTGCATTGCGCACCCAGCTTGCGCAACGCAACGCTGCTGAGGTCGGCGAGCTTCAGTTCGCGCTTGACCTTGACTTCGGAGTGCAATTGCCCCTCCAGCTCGCGCTGGTCGTAGTGCTTGAAGCCGGGTGCATGGGATACATCGTGGAACACGGACTCCATGGAGGCCGCCTCGAACAGCCCCGTCGCCGACCAGCATGCGCGCCATCATCTGGGACACATGGTAGGGCGTGAAGAACTGCCCCGCCCGGTCATTGCCCAGTTCGAGCTGCATGTAGACTACTCCGAGCACGTCGCCCAGTCCGCCCGCGGCATAGCGCTGTTCCATCGCGAAGGTCAGGTGTCCCAGCATGCGTGGGAAGCTCTCGAATACGTCGCGCGGATACCTCTTCGCGATCTGCAGGTAGCGCGCCTCGCGTGCGTCGAACTGGCGCCGGTCCACCGCGTTGCTGAACGACAGGCAGGACAGCTCGACGAAATCCGAGAACACCTCGTGCGGGTTCCAGCGGTGAGCGGTCTTTCGGATCAGTTGCAGCAGTTCCTTGGTGTGGTCGGTACCGTCCAGGTCCATCGCCATCCTTTCGCACCCGCCCATGCGAGTCGTCCAGAACAGCATCCCGCCCGGCAGGGCCGGATCAACGGCACCGCCCGGCCGCCAGGCAGCAGCCGATGCGAGCCCCCAGCCTTCGGCCGCCAGCCAGGCAGGTGGCATAGCGCGATGGAAGCGCACCCGTGCCCAGTAGCGCCGTGCGCGGGCGCGCGCGGCCTTGCGGTGGTTGCGGCTGCCGCTCGGCATGGCCCGCCGGGCAAGTTCATCGTCTTTCAGCCAGTCTCCGTTCGGAAACACCTTACGGAGCCGTGCTCACCCTGCAAGGGCACATCTGCCAGCGTTGCTGCGGCGTCGTCCGGCCTACTCCACAAATGAAGGATTCAACAGATCGATCCCTGCCCCCTTGCACTTGATCCACGGGCCGCCGGGATGCTCCTGGCCATCCCAGGCCGCGAGCGCCGCAAGGGCATCGGCAGCATGCTCGTAGCAATACCGGCGCTCATATCCTTCAAAGTTCAGTCCGACCACGAGGCCGGTCGTGAAACTGAAGCGATGCAAGCCACACACAGCAGTGCCGATGACGCGGAGTTGAATGTAGCCTTGCGAAAGTAACCATCCCCCGGCAAAGCCGGGGGCATTCGGGATGTGAGCCGCTCAAAGCGGCTGTAAGGGGTCGCTAACGCGGCCCCTCATTCTTGGGGCCACCTATCGGTGGCTACTCACCTCCATAGACCGAGTTGGTCCA
>NZ_JAYROR010000073.1:0-11586 GCF_041911615.1 Zoogloea sp.
CACCGCCGCCGCACCGGCGGCGGCCCCGCCGTCCCAACCCGCTGCGCCCCCGGCCAGCGCCGAGCCGGGCAGCGCGGAGCGCCGCTCATGAACGGCCCGATCGAAGCCGGCGCCACCTGCTTCGGCAAGATTCCCGCCCGGGGCGATTTCGTCAAAGGGGCTGGGCACTCACCGCTGATCGGCCTGCTCGACACCTGGGTGTCCCGGGCCATGGCGCAACTCTCCGAAGACCCGCGCTGGAAGATCACCTACGACAATGCCGCCGCGTTCGACTTCGCCTTCGTCGGCGCCCGCAGCCGGGTTTCGATCGTCGGCCACCTGCGCCCCAGCACCGACAGCGCCGGCCGCCGCTTTCCGTTCATCACCGCCGCCACCATCGAACGGGACGACACCCTGCTGTTCCGCTGCGGCCCCGCCGCCCTCGGCCCGGCCTACGCGAGCCTCGCCCAGGTCGCCGAGATCGCCACCGGCGGCGCCGACGTCCCCACCGTGCAGGCCGCCCTCGACCGCCTGCACTGCGCGGCCGATTTCGACGCCGCCATCCAGACCGACCCCCTCGGCGGGTTCGTCCGTCGCACCACCCTCGGCGGCCTGGCCGAGATGCTCGGCGCGGTCGACCCCGAGGTCGTCGCGCGGATCGTCCTCGCCATCGGGCTCCTGCTGCGGCCCGTCGTCGGGCAGCAGACGGTACGCATCGACAAGGATCTACGCCTGCCCCTGCCGGCCGGGGACGAGCACGCCCGGGCGGTGGCCGGGCTGTGGCTGTACCTGGTCAGCGCCTTCCTGCGCCGCACGGACATCGAACTGCAGATCGTCATCGAGCGGCGCGCCGGCCGCCCCCAGCTCATCATCGGCTTCAACGGCGCCGCACCCGAGACGCTGCGCGTCGCCTGGAGCCCCGACGAGGCCTCGGCCCACCTGATCGACCTGCGCGATCCGGCGTGGATCGACAGCCAGCCAGCGCTCACCGACGACTACGGCGTCGCCAAGCTGGCCGCCTACCTCGCCCAGCCCGGCATCACCCTCGAACTCGCCATCAACACCTTCCGAGAAGTCTTCCTGGGGGAATGAGCTTGAACCATCGCATCCGCCTTATCGCCGCGCTCGCCACCCTGGCGCTCGCCGGCACCCATTCCGCGGCCCACGCCCAGAGCCCCGGCGCCGCCACCGACGACCCCGGCGCCAAGGTCGTCGCCGCCGGCACCGTGCCCGACGAAGCCGCCCGCGCCGCCATCCTTGGCAAGCTGCGGGATCTGTACGGCGCCGCCAACGTCGTCGACCGCCTGGAGGTCGGTGGCGTCGTTCCGCCGCCCCACTGGACCGAGCACGTCGGCAAGCTGATCGGGCCCAACCTGCGCCAGGTCCGCAAGGGCACGCTGCAGATCAACGGCACCCAGGTGTCGGTGAAAGGCAGCGTCGCCAGCGAAAGCCAGCGCCAGCAGCTGGCGGCCGACATGCAGGCGGCGCTCAACCCCACCTATTCCATCGACAACGGCCTGGTCGCCGCCGGCGCGGCCCAGGGCGTGCTGGACAAGGCGCTCTCCAACCGAGTCGTCGAATTCGAGACCGGCTCCGCCACCCTGACGAGCGCCGGACGCGCGATCCTCGACGAAATGGCCGACGCGATCCGCCGCCTCGGCGCCCCGAAGATCCAGCTCATCGGCCACACCGACAACGAAGGCAACCGGGCCGCCAACGTCGCCCTGAGTATGGCGCGCGCCAACGCCGTCCGCGCTTACCTCGTCGAGAAGGGCATTCCCGCCGCCAACCTGAACACTGCCGGCGCCGGCCCCGACCGTCCGGTCACCAGCAACGCCACCCCCGAAGGGCGTGCCCGCAACCGCCGTATCGAGTTTCACCTGGCGGGCTGAAGCCCGGCCGGCGCGCTCAGCCCACCGCCAGACGCAACGCCAGTACCAGCGCGAGTACCGCCACGGCGAGCAGCGCCGAGGTGCATTGCCAGAACCGCACCGGGTTGCGGTCGATCAGCGGGGCGCGGCGCTGAAGCCGGAACTGCGCGCCCGGTGCCTTGAGGTCGTGGACGAACTCCGAGACCACCGCCTGGCGCTTGTCGGGATTGACGTGCAGCGCCTTGGCGAGCACGGCGTCCACCCACGGCGGCAGGTCGGGCCGACGGTGGCGCAGCGGCACGTAGCGCAGGCGACGCAGGTCAGCCGGGCTGCGCACGCGGGCGGCGTCGAGGCCGTAGGGCAGCTGCCCGCACAGGAGCTGGTAGGTGATCGCCGCCAGCGCGAACAGGTCGGCGCGGGGGCTGCCGGCGTGGCCGAGGAGATATTCCGGCGCCACGTACTGGAGCGTGCCGGGCACGGCGTCGGTGGTGGGCCCGCGGGCGTCCTCGGCGAGGCCGGCGACATGGGCGGCGGCCAGGTCGATGAGCTTGACCGTGCCGTGGCGGTCGATCATCACGTTCTCGGGTCGCAGATCCTGATGCAGCATCTCGCGCCGATGCAGGGCCTGCAGGCCCTGGGCGATCTGTTCGACCAGCACGCGGACGGACGTCAGGGGCGGGTGGGGGTTGTCGATGCGCCACTGGGCCAGGGTCTGGCCCTCGATGTATTCCATCGCCACGAACAGGTGGCTGCGCGGCCGGTCGCCGGACCAGGCCTTGATGACGTGGGGGCTGTCCACCCGCCGGGCGACCCACTCTTCCAGCACGAAGCCGTCCAGGTAGGCGGCGTCTTCGCGACGGTCCACCGACGGCGTCTTGAGCACCAGCGGGGCGCCACTGGCGGCATCCAGCGCCAGCCAGACATGGCTGCGGGCGCTCAGCTGCAGCTCGCGCACCAGGGTGAAGCCCTCGAAGGCCATGCCCGGCGCCAGCATCGGCGGCAGGGCCAGGGCGTCGCGGCGTAATTGCGGGCGGGGCAGGCCGGCCTCGGGCAGGGCTTCGATGCGCAGCAGCTGGAGGGTGGCGTCGTCGTCGCTGCCGCGCCGACGGGCCTCGCCGACGAGCCAGGCGGCAGCGGCGTCGAGATCGTCCGGCGTGCGGGCGAGGGCCGCGTGCACCGCGGCGGCGTCGAGATGCGCGTAGGCGCCGTCGGTGGCCAGCAGGTAAACCTCTCCCGGCTCGGCCTCCCAGCGGCGGTAGTCGATCTCCACGTGGGGACCGGTGCCGAGGGCGCGCCCCAGATACGATTCGGTGGCGGACAGCCGCAGCCGGTGGTCCTCGGTGAGCTGTTCGAGGGCCTGGGCGTACAGCCGGTAGATGCGCGAGTCGCCCACGTGCAGCAGGTGCAGGTCACGCCCCTTGAGGATCAGCGCGCTGAAGGTGCACACGTAGCCGCGGTCCTTCTCGAAGCGGGCGTCGCTGCCCAGGGTCTGGGCGTGCAGCCACGAATTGACCGCGCTCAGCACCCGCTCGCCGGCGCGACGGACGGACCACGCCTCAGAGGTGGCGTAGTAGTCCTCGAGAAAGCTGCGCACCGCCGTCTGACTGGCGATCTGGCTGACCCGGCTGGAGCCGATGCCGTCGGCGATGGCCAGCACGATGCCCTTGCCGAGGCGCTGATGGCCGGTAGGCAGCAGGGCGCCGTGAAAATCCTGGTTGGTGTCGTGATCCCCGGCCAGGGAGGCCTGGCCGAGGATCACGCGGGGCAGCACGGCGCCCACGCTCAGGCGGCGCGACGCTTGGGCGCGGTCTTGTAGTGGGTAGAGTACAGCGTCGCGCCGACGAAGGTGAGGCCGCCCACCAGGTTGCCCAGCACGGTGGGGATCTCGTTCCAGATCAGGTAGTCCATGAACGTGAAGTTGCCGCCCAGCATCAGGCCCGACGGGAACAGGTACATGTTCACGATGCTGTGCTCGAAGCCCATGTAGAAGAACACCAGGATCGGCATCCACATGGCGATGACCTTGCCCGACACGCTGGTGGACATCATCGCCGCCACGACGCCGGTGGAGACCATCCAGTTGCACATCACCGCGCGCACGAACAGCGTCAGCATCCCGGCGGCGCCGTGGGCGGCGTAGCCCACCGTGCGGCCCTCTCCGATGTGGCCGATCTTCTGGCCGATGGCGTTGGGCGCTTCGGAGAAGCCGCTGGTGAAGATGATCGCCATGAACACCGCCACGGTCAGGGCGCCGGCGAAGTTGCCGGTGAACACCAGCCCCCAGTTGCGCAGCACGCCGCTCCAGGTGGCGCCGGGGCGCTTGTCGAGCACCGCCAGCGGCGCGAGCGTGAACACCCCGGTCAGCAGGTCGAAGCCGAGCAGGTAGAGCATGCAGAAGCCGACCGGGAAAAGCAGCGCGCCGATCAGCGGGTTGCCGGTGTTCACGTTGACGCTGACCGCGAAGGCCGCCGCCAGCGCCAGGATGGCGCCGGCCATGTAGGCGCGGATCAGGGTGTCCTTGGTAGCCATCAGCAGTTTGGATTCGCCGGCGTCCACCATCTTGGTGACGAACTCGGCAGGGGCGAGGTAAGCCATGTTGTTTCCTCCGGGATTCAGACGATTGTCGGGTTCAGTCCACCAGGGCGACGAGCACCTGGCCGTTCTCGATGCGCACCGCGTGGGCGCGCACCGAGTGCTCCGGCGCTTCGAGGCATTCGCCGGTGGCGAGATCGAAATGGTTCTTGTAGAGCGGCGAGGCGACCACGACGTGCGCGCCGAGGTTGCCCACCAGCCCGCGCGACAGCACGCTGGCGCCCGACTTCGGGTCGATGTTGTCGATGGCGTGGAAGCGGTCTTCGCCGATGCGGAAGACCGCCACGTGGCGGCCCGCCAGCAGGGCGCAGACGCCGGTGTCGGGCACGATGTCGTCCGTCGCGCAGACGGCGTTCCAGTGCAGGGTTGCGGTGCTCATGGGGCGGCTCCTCAGGCGGGGGTGGCAACAGTGTCGGGGGCGGCTTCGCGCTCGTCCGGGCGGGCCGGGCGGATCTGGCCACGCGCCTCCACGAAAACGATGTGCTCGTCGGCCTTGTCGCTATTCACGAAGGAACGGAAGCGTTTGCGCACGTCCGGATCGGTGACGGCGGTCTTCCACTCGCACTGGTAGGTGTCCACCACGTGCTGCATCTGCGCTTCGAGCTCGTCGCCGAGGCCGAGGCTGTCGTTCACCACCACGTCCTTCAGGTAATCCAGGCCGCCTTCCAGGTTGTCGCGCCAGGTGCTGGTGCGCTGCAGGCGGTCGGCGGTACGGATGTAGAACATCAGGAAGCGGTCGATCAGCTGCACCAGGCGCGCCTTGCTCAAGTCGGCCGCCAGCAGCTCGGCGTGGCGCGGCTTCATGCCGCCGTTGCCGCACACGTAGAGGTTCCAGCCCTTGTCGGTGGCGATGATGCCCACGTCCTTGCCCTGGGCCTCGGCGCACTCGCGGGTGCACCCGGACACGCCGAACTTGATCTTGTGCGGCGCGCGCAGGCCCTTGTAGCGGTTCTCCAGCTCGACCGCGAGGCCGACGCTGTCATCCACCCCGTAGCGGCACCAGGTCGAGCCGACGCAGCTCTTCACGGTGCGCAGGCTCTTGCCGTAGGCGTGGCCGGATTCGAAGCCGGCGGCGATCAGCTCCTCCCAGATCAGCGGCAGCTGCTCGACGCGGGCGCCAAACAGATCGACCCGCTGGCCGCCCGTCACCTTGGTGTAGAGGCCGTACTTCTTGGCCACCCGGCCCACGGCGATCAGGCCGTCCGGCGTCACTTCGCCGCCCGCCATGCGCGGCACGACCGAGTAGGTGCCGTCTTTCTGGATGTTGCCGAGGAAGTAGTCGTTGCTGTCCTGCAGGCTGGCGAGTTCCTTCTTCAGCACGAATTCGTTCCAGCACGAGGCGAGGATGCTGGCCGCCGCCGGCTTGCAGATGTCGCAGCCGAGGCCCGAGCCGTGCCTGGCGAGCAGCGCGCCGAAGGTCTTGATCTGCCCGACGCGCACGAGGTGGTAGAGCGCCTGCCGCGAGTACGGAAAGTGCTCGCAGAGGTGATCGTTCACCGCCAGGCCGAGGCGGCTCATCTCGGCCTTCATGACCTGGGTGACCAGCGGCACGCAGCCGCCGCAGGTGGCGCCGGCCTGGGTGCAGGCCTTGAGCGCGCCGATGCTGGTGGCGCCACCTTCCACCGCCGCGCAGAGCTGGCCCTTGGTGACGTTGTTGCACGAGCAGATCTGGGCGCTGTCGGGCAGCGCATCGACGCCCACGCCCGGCTTGGCCTTGCCGTCGCCGGCCGGCAGGATCAGGAACTCGGGGTCGGCGGGCAGCGCGATGCCGTTCAGCGCCATCTGCAGCAACGTGCCGTATTCGTCGGCGTTGCCCACCAGCACCGCGCCCAGCAGGCGCTTGCCGTCGGCGCTGACGACGAGCTTCTTGTACACCTGCTTCACCTCGTCGCAGTAGCGGAAACTGCGGCTGTCCGGCGTGCGGCCCTGGGCATCGCCGATGCTGGCGACGTCCACGCCCATCAGCTTGAGCTTGGTGCTCATGTCGGCGCCGGCAAAGGCCGCGTCGTGCTCGCCGGCCAGGTGGCGCGCGGCCACCCGCGCCATTTCGTAGCCTGGCGCGACGAGGCCATAGACCTGGTCCCGCCAGGCTGCGCATTCGCCGATGGCGTAGATGTCCGGATCGCTGGTGCGGCAGTGGTCGTCCACCGCAATGCCACCGCGGGCCCCCACCGCCAGTGCGTTCTGGCGGGCCAGCTCGTCGCGCGGACGGATGCCGGCCGAGAAGACGATCATGTCGGTCTCCAGGTAGCTGCCGTCGTCGAACGCCATGCGGTGGCGGCCACGGGCACCATCGACGATCTCGACCGTGTTGCGGCGGGTGTGCACCCGTACGCCCAGCGCCTCGATCTTGCTGCGCAGGATGTGCCCGCCATCGTCGTCCACCTGCACCGCCATCAGGCGCGGCGCAAACTCCACCACGTGGGTCTCGAGGCCCAGGTCGCGCAGGGCCTTGGCGCATTCCAGGCCGAGCAGGCCACCGCCGACGACCACCCCGCGAGTCGAGCGCGCACCGCACTCGGTCATCGCTTCCAGGTCCTCGATGGTGCGATAGACGAAGCAGTCGGCCCGGTCGTTGCCCTTCACCGGCGGCACGAAGGGCACCGAGCCGGTGGCGAGCACCAGCTTGTCGTAGGGCAGCACGTCGCCATCGGCCGTCGTGACCGTCTTGTTGCGGCGGTCGATGGCCGTGGCGCGGGTATTCAGACGCAGCGCGAAGCCGCTGTCGGCGAAGAAGTCCGGCGCAACCAGCGAGAGGTCGTCGGCCGTCTTGCCGGCGAAGAATTCGGAAAGGTGGACCCGGTCGTAGGCGGGCCGGGGCTCTTCGCCCAGCACCGTCACCTCGACATTCGCACGTTGCAGCGCGTGCAACGCCTCGAGGAACTTGTGCCCTACCATGCCATGACCGACAACGATGATTTTCATAGGGAATCCTGCAATTTCGGCGCCGTGGCGGGCCTGCAGGATCGCCGCGGACGATTCACCCCAGGTGAAAGGCGCGGCCATCGGGCCCCCGCGGATCGCGGATTGAACTCGGGTTGGAACTGGCCGGCTCCGGGCACCTACCCGGAACCGCGCGTGTTCCGCCGTCGTTGGCGGAGGCTCGGCGCCTGCGGCGGCATTGCCAGCAGGCTCCCCCATCTCAAAGCAGATAGCGTGCCATCCCCTCGCCGCGGCCAGCACCGCGCCCGGCGGCGGCTTGCGGGGCCCCGCGTCCGGGGGTGGGCGCACCGGATTGGTGCCCCGCCGCCCAGATTCGAGCACGCCGCCGGATCGCCCGTCCCTGGCCGCACCCGACGCGGGCGCTGCCCCAAGGCCTTTCGGTGCCGCTGACCCGATCGCCACTTTGTAGTAGCCTTGGCCCCTTTTTTGCAGTTGGAAGCCGGTGTTCGCCATGACGCGAGGTTTGCCCCGCCCCCGCGCCCACAGCGCCAGGCTGATCCGCACGCTGGCCGAGCTGGCCGTGGCGGATGCCCCCGAATCGAAGCAGACCTTCGCCGACCGGCTCGGCCTGTGGCTGGATTTCACCGACGCCATCGCGCTGTTCGCGGTGATCAACCCGCCCAGTGCCCCCGCGCCGACGCCCGCTACGCCACCCGCCGCGCAGGCCCAGCGTGACGCCTTTCAGCGCGTGCGGGCGGCGCTCGAGGACGCCATCGCCGTCGACGGGCTGCTCACCCCAGGCAAGGCGCGCATCAAGCTGCCCCGGCCGGACTGGCACCCCACCATCGAAGGCGCGGCGGATTTTCTGCCCTATCAGCGCTACTACCTGGCCCACCAGCGCGACATGGGCGCCGCCATCGCCCCCCTGCGCGCCGCCGTGCGTGCCGCCGTGGCCGCCCAGTCGCCGGCCCACAAACGGCTGGCGGCCCTCGACGGGGTGATGGAACAAGCCCTCGGCAACCGCGAACGCACGCTGCTGACCGGCGTGCCGGCGCTGCTGGCACGGCATTTCGACCGCTTGCACCAGGCCCATCGCGCCGCCCGGGGCGACGCCGCCGGCCCGGACGATCCGGACGGCTGGCTGCAGCCCGGCGCCTGGCTCGCCACCTTCTGCAAGGACATGAAGACCCTGCTGCTGGCGGAACTCGATCTCCGCCTGCAGCCGGTCGCGGGGCTCCTGGACGCCCTTGGCAACGAGGTAATCAATTCGCCATGAACAAGAAGATCAGTTGGACCGCCTTTTTCGTCGGCCTCCTCGCGGTGGCCTGGGTCGGCGTCGGCTACGCCGGCAACAGCCCGCTGGCTCTGACGATGACCGCGGTCATCGGCGCGGTGTACCTGGCCGGCGCCCTCGAACTGCGCCGCTTCGCCCGCGCCACCGCCGCCCTCGCCGCCGCGCTGGCCGCGATCCCCGACCCGCTGCCCGATCTGGGCGGCTGGCTCGAACGGCTGCCCGCGTCGCTGCGAAACCCGGTGCGCCTGCGCATCGAGGGCGAGCGCGTCGGCCTGCCCGGCCCCGCGATGACCCCTTACCTGGTGGGGATGCTGGTGCTGCTGGGTATGCTCGGCACCTTCCTCGGCATGGTCGTCACCCTCAACGGCGCGGTGCTGGCCCTGGAAAGTACCACCGATCTGCACACCATCCGCGCCGCCCTGGCCGCGCCGGTGAAGGGGCTGGGGCTGGCCTTCGGCACTTCGGTGGCAGGCGTCGCCGCCTCGGCGATGCTGGGCCTCGTCTCGGCCCTGGTCCGGCGCGACCGCCTGCGCGCGAGCCAGCTGCTCGACGCCCGCATCGCCACCGCGTTGCGCGGCTTCTCCCTCGCCCACCAGCGCCAGGAAACCTTCCAGGCCCTGCAAGCCCAGGCCCGCGCGCTGCCCGAGATGGTGAGCGCCCTGCAGGCCATGATGACCCAACTGGAACGTCACGGCAGCGCGCTGGGCGAACGCCTGCTCGCTGGCCAGGAACGACACCACCAGGATGCCGCGCGCCTTTACGCCGAGCTCGCCGCCTCGGTGGACCGCTCGCTGAAGGACAGCCTCGTCGAAAGCGCCCGCGTCGCCGGCGCCACCATCCAGCCGGTCGTCGAGGCCACGATGGAAGGCATCGCCCGCGAGAGCGGCGCGCTTCACGCCCGCCTCGGCGACACCGTCCAGGCCCAGCTCGACGGCCTCGCCGCGCGCTTCGGCGACGCCGTCGGCACCGTCACCGACACCTGGGCCACCGCCCTCGCCCGCCACGAGGCCGGCGCCGAACGGCTCGGCGGGCAGCTCGAAGCCACCCTCGAGCGCTATGCCGACGCCTTCGACCGCCGCTCGGCCACCCTGGTGGGCAGCGTGGAGCAGACCCACGCCCGGCTCCAGGCCGAGCTTGCCGCCACCCTCGAACGCACCGCACGGGACGCCGAGGCCCGCCAGCAGCAACTCGCCGGGCAGGTTGAGACCCAGTTCGACGGACTCGCCCGCCGCGTCGGCGACAGCGTCGCGCAACTCGCCGCCACCTGGCACGCCGCCCTCGCCCGCCAGGAACAGGACGCCACCGCCCACAGCGCCCGAACCGAGACCGCCCTGGCCGGCTTCGTCGAGCGCTTCGAAGCCGGTTCCACCGCACTGCTCGCCAGCGTCCGCGACGCCCACGCCGGCCTCCAGGCCGAACTGGCCGCCGCCGACACTCAGCGCCTCGCGACGATGCGCGGCGCCCTCGAGGACATGGCCACCATGCTGCACACCGAATGGCAGCAGGTCGGCACGCAGACCCTCGCCAGCCAGACCCGGCTGTGCCAGACCCTGCAGGACACCGCCCGGGCCATCGGCGACGAGGCCCGGGCCCAGTCCGGCGCCACCATCGCCGCCGTCACCGGCCTGATGGAGCGCGCCGCCGAAGCCCCTCGCGCCGCCGCCGAAGTGGTCGGCCGCCTGCGCGAGGAACTCTCCGCCAGCATCGCCCGCGACAACACGCAGCTCGAAGAGCGCAGCCGCATCATGGACACCCTGGCGACCCTGCTCGACGCCATCAACCACGCCTCCACCGAACAGCGCGGCGCCATCGACGCCCTGGTCGCCGCCTCCGCCGACCTGCTCGAACGGGCCGGCGACCGCTTCGAAGCGCGCCTCGACGGCGAAGCCGCCCGCCTCACCGACGCCACGACCCGGCTCGGCGGCGGCGCCGTCGAAATCGCCAGCCTCGGCGAAAGCTTCGGCTTCGCGGTGCAACAGTTCGGCGACACCAGCGGCAAGCTGATGGAAACCCTGCAGCGCATCGAAGGCACCCTCGCGGGCGCCGTCGCCCGCAGCGACGAACAGCTCGCCTACTACGTCGCCCAGGCGCGGGAAATCATCGAACTGTCGGTGATGTCGCAAAAGCAGATCGTCGAGAACCTGCAGCAGCTCGCCAGCCGCCAGGCCCACCTCGCCGGCGAGGGCTGACGGATGGAATCCCTCGACGACAACATCGAGCACAGCACACCCGTCTGGGCCGTCTTTGGCGACCTGATGTCGGGCCTGCTGGGCGCCTTCGTGCTGATCCTGGTCGGCGTGCTGGGCGTGCAGCTCGAACTCGCCACCACCCTCGAAGCCGAGGTGCACAAGCGCCAGCAGGAAGAGCAACGCCGCATCGCCCTCGAAAAAGCCCTCGCCGGCCCCCTCGCCTCGGGGCGCGTCACCCTCGACAACGGGCGCATCGGGATCAGCGGCAGCGTGCTGTTCGCCCTCAACTCCGACGCGCTGCAACCCGAAGGCCGGCAACTGCTCAAGAGTCTGGCCGCGCCCCTCGTCGCCTACCTGGGCACCCGCGACGAGATCCTGATGGTCAGCGGTTTCACCGACGATCGGCCGGTACGCGACAGCAACCGCCAGTTTGCCGACAACTGGGAGCTCTCGGCCCAGCGTGCCCTCACCGTGACCCGCGCGATGATCGAAGAAGGCGTGCCCGCCGCCTCGATCTTCGCCGCCGCCTTCGGCCCGGAGCAGCCCGTCGCCTCCAACGCCGACGCCGAAGGGCGCGCCCGTAACCGGCGCGTCGAGATGGCCCCGGTGCCCCGCTCCGCCAAGGCGGAGGCCAGCGCCCGATGAGCGACCGCCCGGCGGGCGATCCCGACGCCGCCCTGGCGGCCCTGCGCGCCCAGGGCGGCGATCGCGCCGACCCGGTGCGTTTCCGCTTTCTCGAAGCCCTGGCCCGGCGCAGCGCCGCGTACCGGGGCGATGC